>JAFUWN010000084.1 GCA_017483465.1 Oscillospiraceae bacterium | reverse complement strand
TTTCATCAAAAGGCGGCAGGATACCCCGACCTCTTAGGTCGGGGAGGAATGCCGCTCCCTCCTTTCGTTTCTTGACAAATAAAAATAAATATGCTATACTGTAATCAGACAGATTTGTGAGAAAACCGTTACTGACAAAAAAGGCACTCACACGTATCTTGAAAAGTTAAGATATCAGGTTTTACTGTCTAATCGTACAGTATGTAAAATCTTAAGCGTAACTAGCAAAAATATTTCTGCAAAAGCAGTTGTGTATGAGTATATCTTATATGCAAGGGGCGTTGTCAACCGTCCCACGGTGTTACGTCAGTTTGCCTTATGGCATTCTAAAAAGGTAGGAGATTTTAAAAAATCGTTTTCACTACCGGATAGTGACAAGCCCCCACTTCTTAGCGAACGAAGTGAGCGTAAGCGGGGGTAGTTGACCACTTCCAGAAACAAGAGTGCTTGCAGACAGGCGGTTTTGAAGTCGCTGATATGATTCCATAACAAGATAATCAGCACCAGTGCTGTCAGCATGACGATATAAAACAGTGTCATAAATTGCTTACGCTGTTTTTTTACAGTTTCTCTGTCGGTCAGACCAATTTCAAACGCCCGTTCCTGCACGGCTTTCGGATAGAAGTACAGTCCGTTGACTGCACCGCCTCTGACAGAATATCTGACCATTGCTGTGAACAGCAGGCAATATAATATCAGCTGTAACAATAAAATCATTTTCTTTTCCCTTTGAATTGTACTGACTCACATGAACAAATCCGCAATATGATACACAATGCAGGAGAGAACCAGTGCATTGCAAATATAGAATAATGCAACCTTGACCGTCCATTTCAGCGAGTGTGATTCCTTGTAGGTCGTGGAGAGTGCCATGAGGCAGGGAATGTTGAATGTCGTTGCAAACATAAACGCAAGTGCCTCTGCCGGAGCAATTGCCGATGACATCACAGAACCGAGCAAGGCGGTATCCGCAGGTGCTGTTTTCGCAAAGAAAGTCGCCTCCATGAGAGAATTATTTCCCATAAATACTGCATTCAGCGTACCGAGGACAGCTTCCTTTGCAAATGCACCGCTGACAAATGCCATGAAGGTCTGCCAGCCCATGCCGAAGAACCGGGTGACAGGCTCGATAAACGTTCCGACACGATAGAGCAGGCTGTTATCCACATTGCCGTCCTTGCTGAATGAAAGCACATAGAACAGAATGGAAACCAGTGTGACGGTTCCGAGTGCACGCTTGAAAATATCCCATGCTTTGAAAAACGCTTCCTTGATGATGTGCTTCCAGTGTGCCTTGTGATAGGGCGGCAGTTCCATAATCATGCCGCTCCGATTTTCCACGGGTGCAAGCTTTCTGCTGAACACTTTGGATACGATAATCATCGTGACAACGACATACAGAAGAATACCAATGCAGACAAGCATTGTCTGCCACCATGTGAAGAACATTCCGGAGATTACAGGGATGATTGACCAGATCGACGCACAGGGAATCGCCCAGACAATCGACATGGCAAGCATTCTCTGCCCCCAGTTGTCCATAACTCTCGTTCCGCACGCACCGCCGATGGTACAGCCGAAGCCCATCAGCATAGGACAGATTGCTTTGCCCTGCAAGCCGAGCTTCGAAAGCAGACCGTCAAACTGATACGCTGCACGGGCAAGAAAGCCTGTTTCCTCCAGAAAGCCGAACACGATGTTGACACCGAACACAAAGCTTGCCATAGAGATTGTAAAATACAGCACATTCGGTATCATCATGCTGAAAACAGATACAATCCACGGGTGAACGTTCCAGCCTGTCAGCAGCTTATCAACAGGGTCATGCAGCAGGGCGGGTATCATCTGTCCGATTCCCATAAACGGCATCATGATGAGCATTGCGACAAGAAATGCGACAAGAACGACACCGATACAAATCATCTTTCCAAGAATCGGTCTTGTCATCACACGGTCGAATTTCGACATTTTATAAACAGATTCTTCGGTCTTTGTAACATCGGAGAGCAATTCGCTGATCCAGTCAAATTTTGATTTGCTGTCCGCTTTGACATCCGCTTGTTCTGCGGGTGCAGGTACAATCAGTCTGTGCGGTGTTTTCAGCTCATCGGAGATCAGCTTTTTCAGCTTTTCATAGTCCCTGGAGTCCGTCGCATTGAACGGCAGAACGGGAATCCCCAGCTTTTTCGCAAGAGCCTCTGCATTGACCTTTTTTCCCATATCTTTTGCAATATCCATCATATTGAGAACAAGGACTGCGGGTTTATCCAGCCTTGCAAATTCCGCAAGCATGAACATACTGCGTTCCAGCTGCGATGTATCGACCAGAACAACGGTCAGGTCACTGCTTCCGGACTTGATGAAATCCGTTGTGATGATCTCCTCATCAGAATTTCCGGAAAGACCGTAGCTGCCCGGCAGGTCAGTAACGGTGTACTTCGTTCCCTGATAGGTAAAACTGCCCTCGTTCTTTTCGACTGTCTTTCCAGCCCAGTTGCCGACATGCTGGCGTGAGCCTGTCAGGTTATTGAATATCGTAGACTTGCCGGAATTCGGCTGCCCAAGAAGTGCAATACTGCCTGTCATTGTTTCTCCACCTCGATTCTTTCCGCATCTGCTCTGTTCAAAGAAATCAGTGTTTCTCTCAGATAGACCAGAACAGGCATTTTCTTGTCATTTCTGACTGTCTGAAAGGGCGTTCCCTCAGTAATCCCAATTGATGAGATACGGTTCATAAAATGATTATCCCCGCTCACAGCAGATATTCTGCCCTGCATATCCGCTTTTGTTTCCGTTAGCTTCATAATGTTCCTCCTGAAATATATTCCGCAGAACGGGCAAAACCGTTCTGACAGTATCATGAATGCTGTACATTTTTCTGCTTCTTTTCTGCACACGAACTGCAGCCGCTGCACCCTGAACAGCCGCACCCGCAGCCTTTCCCATTCTTTTTCGCTTTGATTTTGCTTCTGATGATGAGAAACACGATCAGAGCTATTACAAGCAGCATAATCACAGACATTGCATTTTCGACAAGCCATTCCATTCACATCACATCCTTTAGTAAGTCAATGCTAACTCATATTGCATTTTATATCGGCAGATCTGCCGACATAAAATATGGTTCTATTCCATTCCGCAGAGCCATTTCCAGCCCTTTGAGAAAAATGTGTTGATAGTCTGTGCATAATGCATTGCTTCTTCTCGTGTGAAATCATGTCTGATCGGCTGCAATACCGCCTCCACATTGGAAGATACAAGCAGATGAAATTCCTTGCGGTCAAATTCCGGAACATGCTCGCCACGCCTGCGCAGTACTTCGATGAATCTGAGTGAGCTTTCCTCTTCCATTTCCGCCAGCTTATGCGAATAATCTTCATACCGTGTTCCCTGCGAGCAGCAAACCAATAGTTTGAATTCATCAAAATGATCGTAGATATACTGCATGACATACACTGCATCATCATTCAGAAACGCTGCTGACGAGCCGATTTTCTCTATTGCAGCATTTTCTATCTGTTCTTTTTCCCGATAAAGTATGAAGAAATCATCCAGCATCGGCTGTACCAGCGAGACAAACATTTCCTCTTTGTTCGGGAAGTGTTTGTATAAGCCTGAAACTGTGATTCCGGCATTTCCGGCGATTCGGCGCATAGAAGCATTTTCAAACCCATAGGTCAGAAATTCCTCTTTTGCGGCTTCGATGATTCTTTCATGGCTTTCAATCTTATCTTTTGGCATAGTTTCACCTCCGGTCAGCGAACAATGTTCTCCTTATATTAGAATACACTGTTCTCCAACGTTTGTCAATAGCAGTCTTTCAAATTTGTGACTAAATACAGGAATAATGACTGGATGTGAATAAAAATATGAGAATAGTACAAAATAATTCCATCACACTTGACATTATATTATCTCTGTGCTATAATGATAAACGGATTATTGATAATCGGCTTTTCAGAGGAGGGATAAAATGGCAATACCTGACAGAAGCATTGACCCGCGACTGCTCGCAAGTGCACAGGCTGAATTCATGAAACACGGCTATCTTAAAGCAGAATTAAAAACCATTTGTGAGAATGCCGACATCACAACAGGTGCAGTCTATAAGCGTTATAAGGGCAAGGAAGATCTTTTCAGTGCCGTTGTTGAGGATATCGTAAATGAACTCATTCATTTCGTTGAAAGCCGTTCGGATATCGATTTTTCTTCGCTTTCGGACGATGAAATCTATGATTCGTGGATTATGACATATGAATCTATGCTGCCGCTTTTCAAACTGCTTTACAAGCAGCGTGATACATTTTCACTGCTGATTGACAAGGCAGCAGGCACACGCTATGAGAATTTCAGCCATGAGTATGTCACCAGAATGAGCTATGCCTATGAGCAGTTTTACGCAGAAGCGTACAGAAGAGGACTTGCAAAGGCAAAGTTCTCAAGAGAGGAGTTCCATGTACTGATTTCGTCTTTCTGGACTTGTGTCTGTGAGCCGATCATTCATGATATGTCATGGGAGCAGATTGAGGAACACTGCCGTATTGTCTGTCGGTTCTTCAACTGGAAAGGTGCGATTATGCTAAGGAAAGGCGATGAAAACCATGTTTAACAAGATTAAGCCCTATATGGGCAGTTACATTAAATATACCTATGCGGCACTGGCGGTCATGTTCCTCGGGCTGATCGCCTCCGCAGTACCGTTCTTTATGGTATACCGAATCATAAAACCCCTGATTGAAGGTGAAACACTTTCCGCAGGCTGTTATGCATTGCATATAGCTGTTATTTTTGCCTGTGAGTTAGCCTATGCTGTCTTATATGTCATGGGTCTGAGATTTTCTCATATCTCTGCATACAACACGCTGAAAAATATCCGTATCTCCTTACAGAAAAAACTGGAACGCCAGCCCCTCGGCACGATTCAGGATATGGGAAACGGCAAAATCAAAAAGCTGTTTACAGACGATATTGATCAGGTGGAACTGCTGCTTGCACATGCAATACCGGAGGGCATTGCAAATCTTTCCATGGCACTGATCTCAATCATCTGTATGTTTTTCGCTGACTGGAAGCTGGCACTTTTGTCGCTCTGTTCCCTGCCGCTGGGTCTGTTTGCGATGGGGATGATGTTCAAGGCAGGAATGGAGAGAATGAATGCCTATTATGCCGCTTCTGCAAAGATGAATGCGACAATCATCGAGTATGTCAACGGTATGGAAGTCGTCAAGGTCTTTGGACGTGACGGCGAATCTTATCGGCGTTATGAAAAGGATATCAAGGATTATCGTGATTTTACGCTTGCATGGTATAAGGTCTGCTGGCCGTGGATGGCACTTTACAGTGCAATTATTCCTTGTGTGGCACTTGTTATGCTGCCGGTGGGAACGCTGTTTGTCATAAACGGCACATCCACTCTTGCGAATCTCGTGCTTGTGTTCTGCTTATCATTATCACTGGGAATGCCGCTGCTGAAAGCACTTGCATTCGCAGGAAAAATCCCCCAGCTTGGCTACAAGATAGACGAAATCGAAAAAGCAATGGACAATGCACCTTTAAAAACTAATGATAATCAATTTACCGGTAATTCTCATATCATAAAATTTGATGATGTTCACTTTGCTTATAAAAAACAGGAAGTTCTGCACGGCGTATCGCTTGCACTCCAGGAAGGAACGCTCACGGCTCTTGTCGGCGAATCCGGCAGCGGAAAATCCACTCTTGCGAAACTGTTGGTTCACTATTATGATATCAGCGGCGGACATATCACCCTCGGCGGTCAGGATATCACCGATATGAGCATTGAAGCACTGAATGATAATATCTCCTATGTATCACAGGAGCAGTTTTTGTTCAATACAACGCTTTATGAAAATATTCTGATTGGCAATCCGGCGGCTTCCCGTGAACAGGTGTTAGCCGCTGCTGACAAGGCACAGTGCAGCGAATTTCTGGAACGTCTGCCGGACGGCATTGACACAATGGCAGGCGACGGCGGCAAGCAGCTTTCCGGCGGCGAGCGTCAGCGTATCTCTCTTGCAAGAGCAATTCTGAAAAATGCACCTGTCATTGTCCTTGACGAAGCGACTGCATTTATCGACCCGGAAAACGAGGAAAAAATGAATGCTGCCATTGCGGAAATCATCAAGGGAAAAACGGTGCTTGTCATTGCACACAGATTACAGACGATTGTCAATGCAGACAAAATCTGCGTCATGAAAGACGGAAATATCATCGCCGCAGACACGCACGAAAAACTCCTGCAAAGCTGCGGTGAATACCAGAAGCTCTGGAACAGCAGTGAAGCCCGTGCAAACTGGACGATTGGAAATGAGGTGAGAGCATGATCGGCATGATACGGCGTATCCTCGGTGTATCGGGGAAATACAGGGGAAGAATTTACGGTGCAATGGGCTGTTCTTTTCTGAAGGGACTGCTGATGAAAGTGCCAATTATTCTTACCTACTTTATCGTCACGACATATATTGACGGTACACTTACAAAGAAAACTGCTCTGTACGGAGCATTCGCTTTGGCTGCAAGTATTATCGTGCAGGCGATATTCCAGTATCTCGCCGACAGACTGCAAAGCGGTGCCGGATATCTGATATTTGCGGATATGCGTATGAAATTAGGTGAGCATCTGCGCCGTCTGCCGATGGGCTATTTCACAGAGGGCAATATCGGCAAAATCAGCTCGGTACTGTCAACGGACATGGTATTCATCGAGGAAAACTGCATGATGGTGCTTGCAGATATGATGAGCTATCTGTTCTCACAGGCAATCATGATAATCTTTATGTTTGTATTTGACTGGCGGCTGGGTATCGTCTCACTGCTCATCACAGGCTGTATGGTACTGCTTGGCAGAGGTATGATGAAAAATGACCTTGTGCATTCCGATGAAAAGCAGGAAGCTGCCGAGATACAAACGCAGGCTGTACTTGACTTTACAGAGGGCATCGGCATCATCAAGACATACAATCTGCTTGGTGACAAGTCAAAGGAGCTGACCGACAGCTTTGATACAAACTGCCGTGTGAACCTCGATTTTGAGTTTTCACATCACCCATATAAGCGCGGTGTCTTTCTGATTTACGGCATCGGCACGGTTGTCATGCTGGCACTTTCTGCATTTCTCTACACAAAGGGCTATATGGAGAGGCAGTATTTCTTTGGTATGCTTCTGTGTCTGTTTGATCTGTTTGTGCCGATCAAATCTTTCTACGATCAGGAAGCAAGACTCACGGTGATGAGTGCGTGCATGGACAGGATAGAAGCACTCTTTGCAGAAAAGGAGCTTGACGACAGCGGCACGCAGCAGCTTTCCGAAACAAATGCACCGGAGATTGAATACCGGAATGTGACATTCGCTTACGATAAAAATGACATTCTGAAAAATGTGTCATTCAAGGCAGATAAGGGCACAATGACCGCACTTGTCGGACCTTCCGGCGGTGGCAAATCGACCATTGCAAGCCTTCTGACACGCTTCTGGGATGTGAAATCGGGTGAAATTTTACTGCGTGGCACGGACATCAGAAAGATACCGCTTACAACGCTCATGGACAATATCAGCATGGTGTTTCAACGTGTGTATCTGTTTCAGGATACAGTCTATCACAATATCGCCCTCGGCAGACCGGATGCCAGCCGTGAAGAAGTCATTGAAGCGGCGAAAAAAGCACGGTGCTATGATTTTATCATGGAACTGCCTGACGGTTTTGATACGGTCATCGGCGAGGGCGGTGCCTCCCTCTCTGGCGGTCAGGTACAGCGGCTATCCATTGCAAGGTGTATTCTGAAAGATTCACCCATTGTCATTCTCGATGAAGCAACCGCAAGCGTGGATGCCGACAACGAAAGCTATATCCAGCAGGCAATCTCTGAGCTTTGCAAGGGCAAAACACTGCTCGTCATCGCACACAGGCTGAATACAATTACTCATGCTGATAACATTATGGTCATCAAGGACGGACAGATCGCAGAATCCGGCGATCATGAGAAGCTGATGCGTCAGGACGGCATTTATCATTCTATGGTCACAAAACGTGCAGTCAGCACGGGTTGGAAAAATTAAATGTAAGGAGTATTCTTATGGAAAAGAAATTTGAAGTGAAAGACCTGATCACAGCAGGCGTTTTTACTGCACTGTATTTTGCGGTCACGTTTGTAGTGGCGTGTATTGGATTCATTCCGATCTTTATGGTGTTCCTGCCGCTGATCGGACCAATCTTTACGGGGATACCGCTTATGCTGTATTTTTCCAAGATTAAGCATTTCGGAATGATAACGATCTCCAGCGTGATCATTGCAATCCTGTTCTTTGTAACGGGACACCCTTATCCGATCTTTATCTTCTGTATCAGTGCCGGACTGCTCACAGAGTTTGTGCTGAAAGCCGGAAATTATCAGAGTATCAAATCTTGTGTGATCGGCTCCTCGACATTCAGTCTCTGGCTGCTCGGAATGGTGATTGCATTCTTCTTTGGATTCCGTGAATCGTATTTTGCTTCACTGATCGACGGCTACGGTCAGGAATATGTTGACAAAATGATGGGCTATACACCAACTTGGATGTTCTTTGCAATGATTGCAATGTGTCTGATCGGCGGTCTGATTGGCGGATTGCTGGGTGCAAAGGTTCTGAAAAAGCACTTCCGTAAGGCTGGTATGGTCTGATGAAATTCGGTCTTGCGGCGGCTTCACAAAAAAGCATACTTCAGCTCGACCCGAGAACAAAGCTCTGTCTGCTGATCGCTGTCAGCCTGATTATGGTCGGCGGAAAAACGGTCGGAGTGGAATTCATTCTGCGCATACTATGTGCTGCACTCCCGTTTGTGCTGCTTCTGACAGTCAGGGCTTTCAAATCAGCACTGATCTATGTCATACTGCTCGGTATTTCTGTATTCTGCGAGGGCTGTGTTATTCCGAACCTGAGCGGAACGCCAAATCTTGTCCTGATGATTCTGTGCGGTATTCTGTCAAGATTTGTTCCGGGATATATGATGGGATGGTACACAGTACGCTCGACTTCTGTCAGCGAATTCATCACGGCAATGGATAAAATGCACGTTCCGTATTTTATCACAATACCGTTTTCTGTAATGTTCCGCTATTTTCCTACGCTCGGCGAGGAGTACCGTTCAATACACGATGCTATGAAAATGCGTGAGATCGGACAAAGCGTGAAGAATCCGTTTACCTACATTGAATATGTACTTGTGCCGATCATGATGAGTACAGTTCGTATTGCCGATGAACTCTCTGCCGCCTCGCTGACAAAGGGACTGTGTGCAGGCGGCAGACGGACACATATCTGTGAGATCAAAATCAAGCTGTATGATTGGCTGCTGATGTTCGGCTCAATGGCTATGATCGCTTTATTCTTCGTATTTTAGGGTGAAAACATGATAGAATTCAAGAATGTGACATTTACATACAGTTCGGTCAATGCTGACGGGACACCAGTCCAGCAAAACGGTATCAGCCGGCTTGACCTTACCATACAAGACGGCGAATTTATTGTTCTGACAGGCAGATCAGGCTGCGGTAAGACCACGGTCACAAGACTGATCAACGGACTGATTCCGCATTATTATAACGGAACTCTGAGCGGTGAGGTGCTGATCAACGGCAGGAGCATTCCCGATACACCGATATTTGAAACGGCGAAAATCGTGGGCAGTGTTTTTCAGAATCCCCGTTCGCAATTCTTCAATGTCAACACGACTGATGAGATTGCCTTTGCCGCTGAAAATCAATGCCGTATGCCTTTGGAGATCAAAGAAGCAATCACCAAAACTGCGGCTTCGATGCAGATAGAAAAGCTGCTTGACCGCAATATCTTCGAGCTTTCAGGCGGTGAAAAGCAGATTATAGCCTGTGCGGGAATCCATGTATTATCGCCTGACATCATTGTACTTGACGAACCGTCATCCAATCTTGACAACGAAGCGATAGAGAAACTAAAAGCCGTGCTGACCGACTGGAAGGCACTCGGCAAAACAATCGTCATTGCAGAACACCGGCTCTATTTTCTGCGTGATCTGGCGGACAGAATGCTGATTCTGCAAGACGGAGGTATCATAAAGAAACTGTCTGCTGATGAAATAAAATCGCTTTCCATTGCCGATACCGAAAAAATGGGGATACGTCCTCTGACACTCCCTGAGATACCGTATTCGGAAAACTGTTCCGAGAGACAGAGCAATCTGCTGATACTCGAAAATTTCTGCTTTACCTATAAGGACGGAAAACACGGAATCCATATCCCCAAGCTAGAATTACCTGCAAACCGCATTATTGCACTTATCGGCCGCAACGGTGCAGGCAAAAGCACCCTTGCACGAAATATCTGCGGGCTTGAACGAAAATGCAAGGGGACTCTCACTCTAAACGGAAAAAAGCTAAAAGCAAGAGACCGTCTGCATCACTGCTATATGATTATGCAGGATGTGAACCACCAGCTTTTTACCGAAAGCGTGCGTGACGAGGTCATGCTGAGTATGACAGACAATTCTATGACCGATGAACTGAAACTGCAGAGAACTGCTGAGATACTCGCACAGATTGATCTTACGGAATATGCCGATACGCACCCTATGGCACTTTCAGGCGGGCAGAAACAGCGCACAGCAATTGCTTCGGGGATTGCCTCAAGCAAGCCCATTCTTATTTTTGACGAGCCTACCAGCGGACTTGATTTTGTGCATATGAAACAGGTCGCTGAACAGCTCAAGAAACTCAGAGATATGGGCAAGACGATCTTTGTTGTGACACATGACAATGAATTCATCCTTGCCTGCTGTGATCATATCGTCAGACTTGAGAATGGCAGTGCCGTCTTCATCTCACAGAATCCTGCTGAAACAGAAGATTATCAAAAAAGCACATAAATTCAGCAGAAATCATAATTCATACGGTGTCACTTGATAAACACAATAATTCAGCCAGTTGGAAAATAATAAATTAGAATGTGCTTTCCATGTCATGACAGGTGCAAGTTCCGGATTATTCTCCGGGAAATAATTTGCCGGAAGATTCGGGTGCAGATTTTTTTTCACATCACGCCAGTATTCGCTTGCGAGTGTTCCGGCTTCATATTCCGGATGTCCGTTGACAAAGACCTGCTTCCCGTCTCTGGAAGCAATCAGATAAGCTCCTGCCTGACGGGATTCTGCTAAAATATCAATTCCCTCTGTCAGATAAATATCTTCTGAACGGATTCCGGTATACCGGGAGTGCGGTGCATAGAATACGTCATCAAATCCCCGTGTCAGATTCGCATGAGCCGCCGTCAGATAATGCTGATAAATTCCGGAAAGCTTTTCCGGAAGCGGATATTTCGGAATCTGATAATGATAATACAAGCCGGCCTGTGCCGCCCAGCAGAGATATAAAGTCGAAGTCACATGTGATTTGCTCCACTCCATAATCTGAGACAATTCTTTCCAGTAATCCACCTGTTCATACTCCAGATTTTCAACCGGTGCACCTGTGATAATCAGTCCGTCGAATTTCTGATTTTCGATTTCGTCAAATGTTCTGTAATATTTTTCCAGATACTCACTTGTGATATTTTTATACTGATGTGTCACAAGACGCAGAAATATCACTTCTGTCTGCAAAGGCGTATTTGACAGCAATCTAAGCAAATGCAGTTCCGTCTGCTGTTTCTGGGGCATAATATTGACGACTGCAATTTTCAGCTGCCGGATGTCCTGATGTAAAGCCTGCTGTTCAGACATGACAAAGATATTTTCCTGTTCCAGTTTTTCCAGAACGGGCATATTTTCCTGTAAACGAATCGGCATAGAATAACCTTCTTTCTGATTGTAATTTGTTTCTGCATGGCAACAGCTCCCTCAGATGAGAGAGCTGTAATTATGATTCAGGAGGTTTCCAATAAGCATTATAATAAGCTGTCAACAGCAACATCGTTCTGTTTCACGCATTCGGTCATGACCCCGAAGCACAGAACGGAGTCTTTTTAAAATCATTTCATAAACTCCTTTCTATTCTTTGTAAGTCTGTATGTTTTGTATGCATTTATTATATCATGATTTTATCTATATGTCAAATTGTTATTTTCAATAACTGATTATCACTTTTTATAATATCTGATTTTTTATCAGCTTTCCGGCTGTTTCCGCAAGTTTCAGAAGTTCAAAATTTTTCTGATTCATTGTACCGAACGCTGTACAGGCACAGATTACATTCCGGCATTTTTCAAGCACAGCAGCAGCTTTCTGAAACTGGATTTCAGAAACAGGCTCAAAGGCTTTTTCTGTCATCACTTCCGCTGCAAGTGCCGAAGCAACCGGATATTCCATATCATTTTCATGCAGAACGCCGCAGGCAAACGGAATCCCCTGTCTCTGCAATCTTCGATAGACAGGAATTCCCATACCGCCTCCGCCGATGACGAAAATTTCCGGTTTTCCTTTCACGGCTTCCAGTTCTGCACCGGTGACAGGGTGATAGCTTCCGCAGGAAATCTGATATAATTCCCTGATATAATCATCTTTGAAGATTTCTCCGGGTGTTCCGGTACGGTCAATTTTTCCGTTCCGGATGCACAGAATCCTGTCCGAAACCCGTTCCGCCAGTTCGAGTTCATGCAGGGAAACTATCACGCCGATCTGCTTTTCTTCTGTCAGCCTGCGAATCAGCATGAGCAGTTCGAGTTTATGCTTCATATCCAGAAAAGAAGTCGGTTCATCCAGAACCAGAATTTCCGGTTCCTGACAGACCGCCCTGGCCAGCATGACACGCTGTCTCTGACCGTCACTGAGCTGTGAAAATGCTCTCTCCCGAAGCTCCGTGACATGTGTCATTTCCATAGCTTCTGCGACTTTCTGACGGTCATTTTCTGAAAGAATGCCCAGCCGTCCGGTATACGGATACCTTCCGGAAGAAACCACATCTTCACAGGTCATCAGTTCGGGGTCAATCCGGACTGTCAGCACAACAGACATGATTTTTGCAAGTTCCCGTTCGGATATACCGGCTTTGTCATGAAGATACACAGTTCCTGCCAATGGTGCAAGCTGATTGGCGATAGTCTTCAGAAGCGTTGATTTCCCTGCTCCGTTCGCACCGATCAGCGTTACAATTTCACCGGGATTCACAGAAAAATCCATTCCCTGTACGATAATATGCCTGCCATATCCGACAATCAGATTTTCCGTCCGCAATAATTGATCACTCATAGTTTTTCATACTCCTGTGCAGCATGATCCAGATGACAACCGGTGCTCCGAATACAGCTGTTACTGTGCTAATGCTTAATTCCGTCGGTGCGAACAGATTCCGGGCGAGCAGATCACACCCCAGACAGAATACCCCTCCGCCGAGAAATGATGCCGGAATAATAATAATCGGCTTTGCCGTTCCGAACAGTGTTTTCATCAAATGCGGAACAGCCACCCCTACAAAAGAGACAGGCCCTGCAAATGCCGTCACACATGCCGAAAGTATACTTGACAGCAATATTATCGTTATCCGGAATTTTTTCAGATTGACTCCCATATTTTCAGCATAGGCTTCTCCGAGCTGATAGGCATTCAGAGGTTTTGACATCAGAAATGTCAGCAGCAGACAAAGCAAAATAATACTTGTCATCAGCCGGACATCCTGCCAGTCCGTTCCGGAAAAACTTCCCATTGACCAGTTATGCAGATTTACGATATTCGCATCATCTGCGAATGCAACAATCAGCTCTGTCACAGCAGAACAGATATATCCTAGCATGACTCCGCTGACAATCAGCAGGGACATGCTTCTGACCTTTCTGGAAATCAGCAGAATCCAGCCCATTGAGAGCATTGCTCCTAAGAAAGAAGCGAGTACCATCATCCACGAACTGACGGAAATGCCGATCTGTAATGCTGTCACCATCACGAGTGCAACCGCCAGCTTCGCACCGGATGAAATTCCCAGTACAAAAGGCCCTGCGATCGGATTTCCGAAAAAACATTGCAGAAGAAAACCAGAAACAGACAATGCACCCCCCAGCAGAAAAGCCGCTGACAGCCGGGGCAGACGAATTCTCAGGAGAATATTTTGTGCTGTAGTATCTGAACTGTTTCCGGTCAGGACTTCGAGCATTTTGGATAACGTCATCTGACTCGAACCTGTCAGAAGATTCAGACAGAAAAATAATACTACACATAATATTAATAATAAAAAACCTGCAATATATCTGGATTTTCGATTGAATTTCATAACATCCCCCTTATTGCAGTCTGTGCAGAAATGTCAGATTTTCTGTATCATCCGTCAGAACAGCATGTAAATCATAAATCATATCTGATACACCTGTTGTCTGCTGAAACAGGCTCTGTTCCGTACACCAGACATCTCCGTTTTGTACGGCTTTGCAGTCAGAAAGAATACTGTCTTTTTCGATCAGCTGGTCAATCGTTTCGAGACTGCCTTCAATCGTGCCGTTATAAATCAGAATATCGCAGTTTTTTGCAGTTTCATAAAAAACTTCCATCTGAATATTCATGGTAGAAAGAGCATTTTCTTCTGTATGCAAATCTTCTGCGGTGAATGCATACCGGCCTCCGGCGAGGGCGATCATCTGAGCGACATAATCACCGGGCTTATGAATCGTCACATAACCATTCGGATTGATACTGAAAAATGCGGCTGTTTTCTTATTTTCTTCGGGAATTTCCGATAAAGATAATTTTTCAAAATCCGCTGTTTTTTCAGAAAAGAAAGTTTCTGCCTCCTGTTCTTTTCCGAGCAGAAGTCCATAAAGTTTCATCCACTCCATCCGGCCGAGCGGATGTGCTTCATAACTGGAACGCTCCACAAGTACCGGAATTCCTAACGTTTCAAGCTGTTCTTTGGTTTCCGGACTGTGGTAGATCATAGTAGATTCTATGGCAATCTGACATTGCTTTTCAAGAAGCATTTCATAATCCGGAGCACTGTATTTTCCGGCATAGAGCATGTTTCCGGATTGCAGAGCTTCTTTCACATGCGGAAGTGACCAGTTTTGTTCATTTGTGGATGTCAGCAGAACATAATCCAATGCATTCAGGCCATCAAATAAATCCACTGCTGAAGAGGCCGCAACATAGAAATTTTCTAACGGCTGCTGTAAAACTATCATAGTATCCGGATGTTCCGGAACAGAAATTCCCTCCGGAACAAGCAGATATTCCGCACCGTCTGCAATGTTGATTTCCGCACAGCCGTTTTCGAGATAATCAACTGAAAACTGTTCTGCATAGGTCAGGTTCATGCTTCCGGTTTTCGGGAAAGAATCTGCTGATTCCGGCAGAGTCTTTCCGCATCCGCAGAAAAGACACATACCGGTCAGTAATACGCATATCAGCCGTTTCATGAGGCTTTGACAGAGGCCGAATCGAAATACAGCGTATATTCGATTTCATAAGGCTGGCTCATGGCAGTGGTATCGGCAGAAACAGGCATTGGATAATCAAAGCCGCTCACCGGAATTTCAAATACAGAATATTCCTCCGTGCTGACAGGCTCAAATTTTTCGCCGTTCACGAGCATATAATCATATTTGTTACTGCTCCAGATGATTTCCGCAGAGGCATTGCCGTCAGATATGACTAATTTCGCCGGAGACGAAACAGAAGCCTTTCCGGAACCGCCTTCGAGCCTGACTTCTATCGTATATTCTCCGTCAGCGAGTCCGAGACTTTCCACAGCTGCAAATCTAGCTTCTGCAAATGCGTCATCCGGGAGAGAATCCGCACGAATCAGCAAAGTCCGGTCATACCATTTTTCTTTTTTCTTGCTGTAGGCAGAACAGGGGATTTCGGCATCAAGAGCCTGCACCGGAATCGTAAAGACATGCACACCGTCTGTATTTTCAATATAAGAAATATAATCAGATTCTTCATGAGAAACAGCTTCTTCGGCCGTACCGGGATACAGATACAGATAGCCTGTACCGCTCATGAACATTTCGGCGGTCATTGTGCCGTTTTTCACATGCAGAATACAGTCTGTAATACTGAACATGGAAGAACTTGATTTCATTTCGACAGGATAATCACCATCAAGAAGCATATCGGCATAGACGGGAGTCATGCCGTCTTCGAGCACTTCTTCATAAGCAACAGTTTCATCCGCAGAGGCGATTTTCTGTGCTTCTGTTTCAGCGGCGGAATCTGCCGGAGAAGTCTCCGGCGGATTCTGCTGAGTTTCGGCTTGTCCGCAGGCGGTAAGTCCGAGACTGAAAGCTAATACTGTCAATAAGAGGATTAATTTTCTCATTCGGCTTCTCCTGTCAGACTGTCAATTGCTTTCTGAGCATGATCAACATAAATTTGCTGAATATCGGGATTTTCTCCGAGTCCTCTGAGCAGGCATTCGACTTCATAGCCGGCGGATTCAAAAACGGATTTCCAGGAATCTTCCTCATCTCCGGCCATATCATTATTTGCATGATCTCCGGCGACTACCATCAGAGGTTCAAGAATGACTCTCTTATATTCTCCGGCCTGAACCGCAGAAAGCACATCTTCTACAGAGGGTTCTGCTTCGACTGTGCCGACAAAATAATTTTCATAGCCGTCAGCGGTCAGCAAATCCTGCATTTTCTGATATACCTGATTAGAATCGGCCTCCGTACCGTGACCCATGAAGCAGATCGCCGTTTCGCCGTCATCATATTCGCTTGTCCAGTTTACAACAGCTTCTTCCACACGCTTGAAATCCTCATCAGAAGTCAGGAGCGGTTCACCGAATGCGACATGATCGAACGCATCGGCATACTGTGCGACTTCTGCAACAACATCATTATATTCCAGACCGTTCATCAGATGAGTAGGCTGAATCACCAGATTCTTGACACCATTATCAACAGCACGGTTCAGAGCGGCATCCACATCATCAATCAGAATGCCGTCACGTCTCTGCACATGGTCGATAATAATATTTGCTGTAAATCCTCTGCGAACGTCATAATCTGAAAATGCCTCATCCAGAGCACCTTCAATTGCACCGATCGTCAGGCGGCGGCTGTCATTGAAACTCGTTCCGAAGCTGACAACAAGCAGTTCATTTTCTCCGATACCGTCTTCATTGCGGACTTTATCGAGACTGGCATCACCGGTATTATAATTTTCTTCGTCATCTTCTTCGTCCTGATTTTCTGCTTCAGCGGAAGTTTCTTCGGCTTTGGTTTCTTCTTCCGGAGCAGCTGTTTCAGCAATTGTTTCCTGAACGGCAGGTTCAGCAGAAGATTGCGGAGCACTTTCGGTATTTGTTCCGCATCCGGTCAGTATCATAGAAATCATTGCAAGACTCATCATTAAAACAGTTAATTTTTTCATAATAAATAATCCTTTCTGGTCAGTACCTCGTGACCTTGAAATAACAGGCATTTGCAGAAGGCAGGTTTCCTGACTTATGGTTTCTCACAGAATTTCAAGCCTTCCCGGAATCTGATTCCAGTGACTTCACTCAGCGAAAAAAATCCGCATTGCAAACAGAAATTCTGCTCCCAATCACAGTGACGGGCTCGTACAGTAATTACAACTGTTTCCCTTTTACCTTCCGGCGATGCGGAATCCGCATCCGGAAGCACCGTTCTGCCGTTGATTTATAATTTTGATTCCGTGTCGAGCATATACAGAATTGCATTGCATATGGCTGCTGCGACATTGCTTCCCCCTTTTCTCCCTCTTGCCGTAATGCACGGCACACCGGAATTTATCAGCATTTCTTTCGACTGGATGACATTCACGAATCCGACCGGTACGCCGATGACAAGTTCCGGCCGGAATGTATCATTCTGAATATGCTCACACAGCCGAATCAGGGCAGTCGGTGCATTTCCGACCGCATAGACAACAGGGCGGTTCAGTTCCGAAGCCTTATCAACAGAAGCCACAGCTCTGGTTGTGCCGTTCTGCCTTGCGATTTCGGCAACATCCGGGTCAGACATGAAACACATGACCTCACATCCGTGACGAGCCAGTGCAGATGGATTAATCCCTGATTTTGCCATATTTGTGTCTGTTATGATTACCGCTCCGCTTTGAATGGCTTTTTTTGCGATACTGACAGCATTTTCAGAAAAATATAAATTTTCATAATAATCAAAATCGGCTGTCGTATGAATACAGCGAAGCACAATCGGACGGATTTCATCAGGAATTTTTTTATTTCCAAGTTCTGCCGTAATGATTTCAAAACTCCGCTGTTCAATCTCCTGCGGAGCGACATATTCAAGCTTCATAAGCCCTCCTGTAAAATCTGATAAATTCTTTTCATATCGAGACTGCACCGGACGGTATCTGCCAGCAGATCAAACTGTTGTGCTTTATAAGTCCGGCGGTCAATGACTTGTCCATGATAGACCACCCCCTTTCGTGTATAGAGTTCTCTGATGATTCTGCCGGAAACATCAGCACTGTCGAAAATACCGTGAACATAACATCCGGCGACAGTTCCGGAGTAAGCTCCTCCGCAGGTTGTCAGAGGCTGTTCCGGCTGACCGGTTCTGCCGAGATGGATTTCATATCCGGAAAATTCCGCACCGGAAAGAAATTCCCAGAATCCGGAAATCTGATTGAAATTTCCGCTGACCTGAATCTGCTGTTTTTCTCCGCTGAATACTGTTTTTCCGGAAAGCAGAGACATTCCGGCGATCGTTCCGCCGTTTTCGGTACAGTCGGGGTCGGAAACCGATTCGCCAAGCATTTGATACCCTCCGCAGATTCCAAATAACGGAATCCCTCTCGATACGCATTTTTTAACAGCCGTTTCCATACCGGATTCACGAAGCCAGTGCATGTCTGAGATAGTGCTTTTTGTACCGGGGATAATAATCAAATCCGGATTGCCGAGTTCTGTATATTTCCGGACATACCGGACGGAAACGCCTTCATATTGAGAAAAAACATCAAAATCCGTAAAATTGGAAATTCTCGGCAGATGAATCACAGCAATATCAATCAGATTATGCACTATATTCTGATTTAATTTATGAGAAAGACTGTCTTCATCTTCAATATCAATATTGATATACGGAACAACTCCCAGCACCGGAATACCGGATTTTTCTTCTAAAATTTTTACACCGTCCGAAAATAATTTCCTGTCTCCACGGAACTGATTCACAATCATGCCTTTTACAAGAGCATGTTCTTCAGGCTCTAAAAGATTCAGCGTTCCCAGAAGCTGTGCGAATACCCCTCCCCTGTCGATGTCGCCGATCAGCAGAACAGGCGATTTCACCAGCTTTGCAAGCCCCATATTGACAATATCATCTCTGTTGAGATTCAGTTCTGCCGGACTGCCTGCACCCTCGATGACGATAATATCATTCTGAGAGGCAAGTTTCTGATAAGCTGTCATAATCTCCGGAATGAGATTTTTTCTATATCTGAAATATTCAGAAGCCGTCATATTTCCCCGGACTCTGCCGTTTACGATCACCTGCGAGCCGACATCAGTCGTTGGCTTGAGCAATACCGGATTCATCAGCACTGATGGCCTGATTCCGGCGGCTTCCGCCTGCATTGCCTGTGCTCTGCCGATTTCCGAGCCGTCTTCGGTGATATAGGAATTTAAAGCCATATTCTGCGATTTGAACGGTGCACAGGCATAGCCGTCCTGCATGAAAATTCTGCATAATCCGGCTGTCAGAAAGCTTTTTCCGACATTCGACATAGTACCCTGTAACATGATGACTTTAGCCATGCAAACACCTCCTGAGTGCGGAAATCAGCACTTGATTTTCCTGATGATTCCGGACGGCGATTCTGTAGAATGTTTCGTCAAGTCCGGTATAATTGGAACACTCCCGAATCAGAATTTTTTCGGAGAGCAGTTTTGTTTTCAAATCCGGTCCGGCACGGAACAGAATGAAATTTGCCTCGGACGGATAATATTTTATTTTTAGTTCAGAAAGCGAATCTTGCAGAAATTTCCGTTCCTGCGGAATCAGTTTCAGCGTTTTTTCCAGATAGTTTTTTTCTTCCAGAGCCGAGATTCCGGCGGTCTGTGCCGGTGCGGAAACGCTCCAGAACTGACCTGTATGCTGAATTTTCCGGGCATATTCCGGATTTCCGGTCAGCACATAGCCGAGCCGGAGACCTGCCATCGCATAAATTTTCGTAAAAGCTTTCAGAATAATCATATTTTCATGCATAAAATTCCGGAGGCTGATTCCATCCGGAACGAAATCCAGAAAACATTCATCACAGAGAAATAAAATTTTATTTTTATTGCAGATTTCTGCGATTCTGCCGAGCAGTTCCGCCGGAATACATCTGCCTGTCGGATTGTTCGGATGACACAGAATCAGCATATTTATGTCAGGTTTGAGAATTTCTAAAAAATCATCAGTCAATAAAAAATTATTATTTTCGCTGAGTAAATATTCTGTAACTGAACAATTATATTCTGATAAGGCTTTCTGATATTCTCCGAATGCCGGCACACAAATCAGAGCTTTTTCCGGACGGAATGCCGATACAATCCGATAAAGCAGATCATCCGCACCGTTTCCGCAGACAATCTTTTCCGCCGGATAATTTTCATATTCTGCAATCGCTTTTCTCAATTCCGTACAGTACGGGTCAGGGTAATGCTCCCATAGATCAGAATGATCAAAAACGGCTTGGCGGACGGATTCCGGCAATCCCAGAGGATTCAGATTTGCGGAAAAATCATACTGTACCGGATTTGCAAAAATATTTCCGCCGTGCTGTTCAGTTATCATAATAGCCTCCCGAAAATCAGAATTCTGCTGATGACTGCAATGATCAGCATTAGTACGGATGTCAGATACATGAGCCGATTCGTCCGGTGAATATCTTCGTTCTTGACAGGACGGTCATCATCACCGATATACTCTTTTTTATGAAGCTCGCCGAAATAATACGCATTTCCGGCCAGCCGGATATGCAATGCTCCTGCACAGGCTGACTCTGTCTGTGCGGAATTCGGACTTGCATGTTTTCTTCTGTCACGCTTCCAGATTCGATAAGCATTTTTCATATCCAGTTTCAGAACCGGACAGCAAATTATCATCAGAAGTGCGGTAACTCTGGAAGGGATAAAATTCAGAACATCATCCAATTTTGCCGGAAATCTGCCAATGTCGAGATATGTTTCATTTTGATAGCCAAGCATGGAATCCATTGTATTGACGGCTTTATAGAAACATCCGCCGACTGCACCGCCCAGAGCCATATAAAATAACGGAGCAGTCACGCCGTCGGAAGTATTTTCCGCAACCGTTTCGACAGCAGCACGGATAATCCCGGATTCATCTAAGACGGCCGTATCTCTGCCGACAATCATGGAAACAGCTTTTCTTGCGGATTCGGTATCCTGATTCTGAAACGCTCTGTAGACTTTCATACTCTCATCACGGAGACAGCGAGCCGCAAGCATATAATAACATAAAATACTTTCCGTCAGAATTCCCAGAATCAGATTGATATGATAGCCAATCATCAGCAGAACCGCCGGAATCCCTGCCGAACATAATATCACAATCATTGCTAAAACCGCTCCGCCGAACCGAAGATTCTGAAAATGCTTTCTGACATATTTTTCCAGATAAGCAATCAGACTGCCAATCAGCCGGACAGGATGCGGCATAGAATACGGGTCACCAAAGATCATATCAAGCAGAAATCCGATAATCAAAGGCAGTGCCGGAATCAGATCTTTCATAGTACCTCCAGAATTTTGATTTTATTTCCTGACCAGTCAGCGAGATAACCTGCACCGTTCGGAAGCTGATAATCATAATAATTTCCGCCTGCAAAACAGGATAAAATTGACATGATTGTACCGCCGTGAACGATATAGGCGATTCTTCCGGAACCGGGCAGAGTCTCCAGAAAGGCTTTCACACAGCGTTCCCGGAATTTCTGCGGATGTTCACCGTTCGGAAAAGAGAGCATTCCGCCGGAATCAATCCATTGCTGATATAACAGATCATGATTTAATTCCTGATAATTTTTTCCCTCGAAATCGCCGAAATCGCATTCCCGGAAATCCGGAACAATCTGCATTTTCTTTTCCGGGTAGAGAATTTCCGCCGTCTGGATACAGCGTTTCAGCGGACTGACAAGAATCTTATCACAATCGGGATAATTTCTTTTTTTCAGAACGGCGATTCCTTCCGGACAAAGAGGGGTATCCGTTCTGCCGATATAGCGATGTTCCAGATTTTCCCTAGTACTTCCGTGACGGATGAAAATCAGCTTCACAGGCATTCTCCTTTGATGACTGTCGGAATTCCGCAGATCATCCGGATTACTTTTTCAGCATGTTCCGCAAGCAGACAGGCAGATTTTCCACAGGCTTCACGCCAGAGCCGTTCTGATTGATCTATCGGCACGATTCCGCACCCGATTTCGTTTGTGATGATAATACAATCCGGATTTTCCTGAATGAGCCGTTTTGTAAATTCCAGAAAATCAGCATTTTCATTGCAAAGCTTTTTTATCAGAATATGATAATTCCGGAGACATTTTGCATTCTGAAAATTTTCAGTTTCAGAAGCCTCAAGAATCTCTGTATCTGAAAGCTTGAAACAGTTTTTTACAAATTCTGTTTTCCCGGCATGTACCCCGCCGATCACAAGTATCATAATTGAAATACCTCCATAATTTTTCCTGACAGCACTGCTGTTCCTAAAATGCCGAGTTCACAAATCTGAAGAAACCAGCCGGCTGTATCGCCTGTAATGCCTCCGAAAGTTTTATATGCAAATTTTCTGTAATATAAAAATATCAGCAAAGAAATTATGATACAGCAGATTCCCTGTACACAGGAAAACAATATCATTCCGGTACAGGATAATATGATTATCACAACAAGCGTTATCATTGTAAGATTCCGATGTGCCGGCAGTACAAAACTTTGCAGAGTGCCTTGTTTTTTCGCTGATTTGAACAGTACGGCAGAAAGTCCGCTCAACGCTCTGGAAAGCACAAACCCACAGCCGATCAGTCCGGCAGTCTGTACAGAATTGATTTCTGTATAAAATCCGGTTTGCAGCAGCAGATAAATTCCCAGATACATCACGGCAAACGCTCCGACATGCGAATCTGACATGATTTCGAGCTTTCTTTCTCTGGAAGCATAAGAAGATTTTGCGTCTGTGACATCACAGAAGCCGTCCAGATGAATCCCTCCGGTAATCAGCACCGGAATCCAGACGGAAACCACTGCGAACAGCATTTGTCCGATATTGAGCCGGAAACAAAGCCATCTCCAGAATAATACTCCTGCTCCTATGATTATTCCAATCAGCGGAAAGAAACAAAGGGCATATCTGCGGTTTTCTTCATTCCAGCCGACTTCAGGAACGGGAATTCTGGAATACATCAGGAATGCAGAGCATAATGATTTCAGCATGGAATCTCTCCTTTCATCACAAGCGGAATTCCGCAGACACATTCTATGACAGTATCCGCCATCTGAGCTGTGTTCTGATTCAGTTCCGCCATAGCGGAGAGATACTGCATTGTTCCGGCAGAATAGCTGATACCATCCATGCCGACTTCATTTGTGACGATCACAAGCATATCTGTCGCAGAATACAGAGATTTCAGATTTCTGATAATTTTTTCGACAGGATAAAAAATTGTATCATCCCGGAACATTTCATTTGCACACAGATTCCCCATACATTCGAGCAGTACCGCAGAATGTGCCGGAATCCGGATTTTATCAATATCAATATACTGTTCGATCGTGATAAAATTTTTCTCTTTCCGCATTTTCTGATGACGGATAATAGCTTTCTGAGCCTCTTCTCCGAATGGCTTCATCGTCGCAAGATAATATTTCTGTTCTGAAATATCATTCAGGAGTGTTTCTGCCAGACTGGATTTTCCGCATTTAGAACCGCCGGTAATCAAAATCATCATGATTGTTCTGTATACCTTTCTATTGCAATCTCTTCAAATTTATGGGTATTTCTGTACAGAGCACGTGTACTGTCCAGCAGAGGAAGCAATAACCATCCGCCTGTGCCCTCCCCTAACCTGAGTCCGGCATGAATCACCGGAGACAGATGTATCATCTCAAGCAGATGTTTTCCGGCTGGTTCTTCAGAAACATGGCTTGGAAGCATGTATTCCGCACAAAGAGGATTCAGCTGACAGGCAAGCACTGCCGATACAGCAGAAATCACACCGTCAATCACAACCGGAATCTGATAATATGCCCCTCCCAGAAACAGCCCTGTCATGCCGGCGATTTCCAGACCGCCGAGCTTTGCAAGCAAATCCAGCGGATAATTTTTATCCGGCTGATGGTGTGCAATTGCCTGTTCAATCACATGCATTTTCCGTTCCAGAGCCTCTGTTGATAAGCCTGCTCCTCTGCCGGTGACTTCACGGG
>JAFUWN010000083.1 GCA_017483465.1 Oscillospiraceae bacterium | reverse complement strand
CAACCGTCCCACGGTGTTACGTCAGTTTGCCTTATGGCATTCTAAAGAGGTAGGAGATTTTAAAAAATCGTTTTCACTACCGGATAGTGACAAGCCCCCACTTCTTAGCGAACGAAGTGAGCGTAAGTGGGGGTAGTTGACAAAACCCTCTTTTCTGCAGCAGATACTATATATTAAGAACAGGGCAGAGATTTTTTTCTGCCCTGTACTTGCATTTTAATTTAAATTATGCTATAATGATATAGATTACTTGGAAATCAGTGCGAGTGTATCTCTTGCAATCAGCAGTTCTTCATTTGTCGGAACTACCCAGACTTCTACTTTGGAATCAGACTGAGAAATCTTGCAGAGCTTGCCTCTGATGCCTGCATTGGTGACGGTATCAATCTTGATGCCGAAAATATCCATATCAGAGCATACTTCTTCACGGATATCGGGTGCATTCTCACCGATACCGCCGGTGAACAGAACGGCATCCAGACCGTTCATAGCTGCGGCATATGCTCCGATATATTTCTTGATCTGATATACCAGCATATCTTTAGAAAGCTGTGCTCTCTTGTTGCCCTGTTCACAGGCAGCAGAAACATCACGGTTATCAGAGCCGACACCGGATACACCTAAGAAACCGGATTTCTTATTCATATAATCAGACATTTCAGCAGGTGTGAAACCATGCTTTTCCATGACGAATGTCACAGCAGACGGGTCAACACAGCCTGTTCTTGTACCCATCAGAACACCGTCCAGAGGTGTGAAGCCCATGGAAGTATCCACAGATTTTCCGCCGTCTACTGCGGTAATCGAAGAACCGTTGCCCAGATGACAGGAAACAATTTTCAGATTCTTGATGTCCTTGCCCATTGCCTTTGCCAGTGCAGCAGATACGAATCTGTGAGAAGTGCCGTGGAAGCCGTATTTTCTGACATGCAGATTTTCATAATCTTCATACGGCAGACCGAACATATAGGCCTTTTTCGGCATGGTCTGATGAAATGCAGTATCAAATACAACTGCCTGGGGTACAGATTCCGGCATTACTTTCTTACATGCACGGAGTGCCAGGGCATGTGCATGATTGTGTACCGGTGCCAGTTCACGGAGTTCATCAATCTTATCAATAATTTCATCTGTTACCAGAGTCGTTTCAGAGAATACTTCTGCACCCTGCACGATTCTGTGGCCGACTGCTGCAATTTCGCTCATGTCTTTGATGACAGCGGCATCGCCTGTAGTAAGTACTTCTACCAGCTTCATGAATGCTTCTGTATGTGTCGGAAAAGCACAGTCTGCATCATAAGTTCTGCCGTCAGCGGTCTTGTGGGAAACATGACCATCAATTCCGATTCTGTCGCAGTTACCCTTTGCGAGAACGCTTTCGTCATCCATGTTCAGAAGCTGATACTTCAGAGAAGAACTGCCTGCATTGACTACTAAAATCAACATAAATATTTCTTTCCTTTCGATTTATAAATTTAATTAAAATAAAATGCTGAAAAGCACTCTATTACTTATTATATACTTTTTTCAGAAAAAAGCAAGTCTTTTTTCTGAAATTATATGGATTTTCTGTTAAAAATTCAAAAAGGAGCACCAGAAATGAAAACCGGAGCCATTATCTGTGAATATAACCCTCTGCATCACGGCCATGTTTATCAGATTCAGGAAACCAAAAAACAGGGAATTATCCATCTGATCGCCCTGCTGAGTGATGATTTCGTCCAGAGAGGCGATACGGCTTTATTAAATAAATTTGACCGTGCCGCTCTTGCTTTGCAGGCCGGGGCTGATCTCGTGATTGAACTGCCTGTTCCGTATTCCTGTGCCTCGGCGGAATTCTATGCAAAGGGAGCTGTTCAGATTCTGCATGATCTGAATATAACAGATATTTTATCTTTCGGCTGTTCCGGCAGTCCGGAAGAACTTCAGAAATTAGCAGAAATTTTTCTGAAAAATCAAGTCTCTGATCAGATTCAGAAATTTTTAAAATCCGGCTTTTCTTATCCGTCAGCCATTTATCAGAGCGTTTCTGAAATCGCTCCGGAATCTGCCGGACTTCTGCTTGACCCGAATAATCTGCTTGCTCTGGAATATCTCAAAGCTATGCACAGACAGCATGTGAAATTTCAGCCTCTCATGATTCCCAGAAAATCCGTCATGCATGACAGCACGGAAACTTCCGGAAATTTTGCAAGTGCCAGTCTCATCCGGAACAGGTTTTTTCATCATCAGAATTATCAAGACTATATTCCGGATTTTACTGAAAAAATGCTCTCTGATCGTCAGAAACAAGGCCGGATTGCTGATTTTTACCGGCTCGAAAAAATTATTCTCTATCAAATGCGTATGCTCTCTGAACAGGCTTTGCTATCCCTCCCCGACATGACTCCGGAACTCGCCGGACGCTTCCGGAAAGCCGTTTCTCAGAATACACTTGATGATTTTTTGAGTACTGTGAAATCAAAATGCTTTACTATGGCAAGAATCCGGAGAATGATCTTCTATGCCCTTGCCGGAGTCCGGAAAGAAGATTTTAATAGTTCTGTTCCGTATGCCCGGATTTTAGGCTTTAATCAGAACGGTACACAGCTCCTGAAAAAAATAAAAAATCAAAGCAGAATCCCTGTCAGTACTTCTCTCGCTGATCTCCGGAAACTCTCCCCCCATGCCGAACGCTTTGTTCAGCTCGAATCCAATACGGCCAATCTCTATGGACTCGCATTGAATCAAATCAGCTCTGCGGAATCGGATTTCCGCATGAAAATATATTTAACAAAATAATATTATAATAAGGAGAATTTTTATGTTTGACATCCTCAATATCAAAGCCGCTGTTCTCGATATGGACGGCACTCTTATTGATTCTATGGGAATCTGGCATCAGATTGATAAAGATTTCTTCGCTGAACATAATTTAACCCCACCCGAAGGCATTTCAAATCAGGTCAATAAAATGACGATGGAAGAATGGGCGGATTTCTTTACCCATAACTTCAATATCAATATGACCGGAAAACAGGTCATCCGGAGAATCGGAGAAATGGCCTATGCCTACTATGCCGAAAAAATTCCGCTCAAGCCCTATGTCATTGAATTTCTGGATTTCCTTGACAGCAGAAATATCAGATACGGCATTGCTACGGCGACTTATAAAAAATCTGCGATAGCCGCTCTCAAACGCTTAGGCATCTTCGACAGAATGCAGTTTATCCTGACTGCCGAAGAAGTCCCCTCCAGTAAGAAAACACCTGAAATGTTCCTGAAAGCAGCTGAAATTCTCGGCTCTCAGACGGAAAATACTCTTGTCGTGGAAGATTCTCTCCATTGTCTGGAAACTGCCGTCAAAGCCGGATTTCCGACAATTGCTGTGCATGATAATTCTGTTCCGATGCAGGAACAGGAGAAAATAAAATCCCTTGCCGGTCTCTATGGCCTTGACCTGAAAGAAATTCTTGAAAAAATCAATCCGGAACAGCTTTGAAAAGCCGTTCCGGATTGTTTGTCATGTCTGTGCAGCTGTTATAATATATAATACCTGAGGATCGGGATTTTCAAGAGCATCATATGCTGCCTGTGTCATGGCCTGAATTGTGATTCGGTTCTGAAGTGCCTGAATCTGTGACGTATGCTGTGTGAGCGTTTCGAGTACCTGCGTCCAGAATGCAGTATAGCTTTCTGCATCCGTTGCCTGGCTTGTGCCTTTGGGAATATCACGGATTTCTATCGCCGGCAGCTGATAATGCAGAAGATAATCCGGCGGATTCTGTGAAGTATCTGTTTCCGGATTTTCATATTGATAAGCCGTCAGATCAAGAAACAGCTTTCCGGCTTCGCTTGTAAACAGTCCGCTGATATTCCAGATCAGATTGATATAATTCTCACTTTCATCCAGCCTTTTGATCAGAACTTTCTGTGTTTCCTTTCCGGATTCTGTGATGCCTCTCATCACAAATATAAAATGATATAAATCATGTGCATGATGATACCTGTCCACCTGAATGATCACAGTATCTGCTTTGGACTCTTCCAGAGAAAGCAGATTCCTCAGCGGCAGGGTATCAATAAATTTTCCGTTTGCTTTCAGCATAGCAAAATACAGCTCCTTTCATAAACAGCATGAAAAAAAGAAAAACTGTACGTTTCCGTACAGTTTTCAGAAAAATTCATAAAAAATTTACATTTTCAGACATTGCCGTATTTATTATATTTTTCAATATTCTCGTTTGTGATCAGAGAAACCGCACTGTAACCGCAGGTCAGAATTGCAACGGCATACAACAAACCCAGGACAGCACCGCCGCCCTCGGTCTGCATCAGCAGAGGCACACCAGGGAACAGCAGCATTACAAATGCGACAATATCAATAAATTTACATAAGCCTTTCAGTGCCGGAACAGGTGCGGCCAGCAGCAGCGAGCCGATTCCGAATGCTGCACCGACATAGCCGGCAATGCCTTTCAGCTTCACGACAAGACCGCCTTCACCGCTTTCGATCAGCTTGTTTCCCAGTCCGAACAAATTCGAGAAGAATAAACAGAATGCAACTGCTCCGATGATGCCGACAACTGTCAGAACAATCAGCGTTTTGAAGCCTTTCCGAGCCTGCTCCCGTTCCCGTTCTTCACGTTCCTGAGCCATACGACGGCGGTTGGCCTGTTTTTCTTCCTCAGAAAGATCCATCTGCGGCAGAGGGTCTTTCCGGGGCTGAGCGGCTTCCCGCTTGGCACGCTCCAGATCTTCGTCTTTGAACTGCGGAACATATTCTTCTGTTTCGGGAGCTTCTTCGAGCATGGTTTCGTCTCCGGCGGAAGCTTCTTCTGTCGGGGCAGGGGATTTCGGACGCATTTCGTTCGGAATCATCGGTGCCGGAATGCCGAGGGCATCCGCACGCATTTTTACTACCTGCATCTGTTTTTCGGCATCCAGATTTACAAAAGCCTGTTTTAAATTCTCATCAAACTGGAGCTTCTGGCAGAATTCTTCTACCGGGTCATAAGCAGCAGGTTCTTCGCCGAGCAGATCGGCTGCGGCATTGAGAACAGAATGATCCGGAGCAGAAGGTGTCTGCCCCTGCCATGTCTGTTCGGGTTCGTCAAGAAGATTCTGGGTATCCAGAACCGGAGCACCACGTTTCTGGTCATTGCCTGTCCAGACAGCAGGTTCGTCATCAAGCAGACCGGCTAAATCAGCGGCATCGACTTTGGGTGCCCCTTTTTTTTCTGTTTCCTGATAGGTTGGTTCCTCGAACCCTTCAAGCATATCATCCAAATCAGGCATACTATTTCACCTCAGCGTTCGATCATCTGGTCACGGTCGGGGCCTACGCCTACCATGCAGACTTTGCATTCACAAAGTTCTTCCAGTCTCTGGATATATTTCTGACAGGTTTCAGGCAGATCTTCAAATTTCCGGCAGTTGGTGATGTCATCATCAAAACCGGGGAAAGATTCATACACAGGAGCACACTCGGCGAGTTCTTCCAGACTGGACGGGAAATCACGGAGCTGTGTGCCGTCAGGCTTGACATAGCCTGTGCAGATTTTCAGATCGCCGATTCCGGCGAGCGTATCTAATTTATTGATTGCAAGGCCGTCCAAGCCGTTGACTCTTACAGAATGTCTTACAATAACAGCATCAAACCAGCCGGTTCTTCTTTTTCTGCCGGTAGTAGTGCCGTATTCGTGACCTTTTTCACGGATGGTATCTCCGGTTTCATCAAACAGTTCTGTCGGGAACGGGCCTTTGCCGACTCTGGTGGTATAAGCCTTTGCAACACCAATAATATTATCAATCATCTTCGGGCCGATACCTGTACCGATCGTCACACCTCCGGAAAGCGGATGTGAACTTGTAACATACGGATATGTACCGAAATCAATATCCAGCAGAGTAGCCTGAGCACCCTCAAATAAAATTGTCTTTCCGGCTTTGTAGGCTTCATATGTCAGAACAGAAACATCTGCTACATAGGGTTTTAATCTCTCGCCGTAAGCTTTGTATTCTGCAATCACGGCATCCAGATCCAGAGCTTCGCCCTCATAGACAGCTGTAATAATTTTATTCTTGAGTCTGCCGGTGGAACGGGCTTTTTCTTCAAATACAGACGGATTGATCAGATCGCCCACACGAATGCCGCAGCGTTCGTATTTATCCATATAAGTAGGGCCGATGCCTCTGCCGGTTGTGCCGATGTCGTTGCCGCCTCTGAATTTTTCAGAAAGTCCGTCAAGCTTGACATGCCACGGCATTACCACATGAGCACGGGGGTCGATTTTCAGATTTTTGGTAGAAATGCCTCTTTTTTCCATTTCATCCAGTTCACCGATGAAATCTTTCGGGTCGAGTACAACGCCCGCACCGATCAGGCATTGTGTTTCCGGGTACAGAATTCCGGAAGGAACGAGATGCAGCTTATAAGTCTGGCCGCCGCTGACTACCGTATGGCCGGCATTGTTGCCGCCCTGTGAACGAACAACAACCTGAGCACGAGAGGCAAGAATATCAATCACTTTGCCTTTTCCTTCGTCGCCCCATTGTGTTCCGATAACAATATTTGCAGGCATGAAAATTTCCTCTTTTCCTGATATTTTCTGTTTTTGAAAAAACAGAATGACATACATGTATATTATACCAGAAACTTTACAGAATTGCAAGTGTTTTTTTCAAAAAAATCTGCCGGAAAGAAAATCCGGCAGAGAAAATAATCATTTCCAGTATTATTCCTGAATGCTGTAGCGTTTCACCTGTTCTTTTGTGATGGTAATTGTCTCGTCTTTAGGGAAACGATACAGATTATCATCATTGACATAAATCCAAGTTTCCACACCGGCACTGTTCTTGAGTGTCACTCTGTAATTATTGTTATTATCTCTTGCGGTGACGGCTGTAATTTCTGTGACAGTGTATTCCGTTTCTGTTGACTGATCAAGATCATAGCCGACTTTGGCACCGCACAAACCGCCTACCAGAAACAGAACACCGAAAATAATAGTTGCAATCTTGCCGTGATTCAGCAGAAGAAGCAGACCTAAGGCCGCTACCAGACCACTGCCGATTAAAATCCACATACCCATGCTTAATGTTGCCATGATGATTCCACCTTTCTTAATTTTTATTTTTTCTCTATTATATCATATAACCGAAAAGAAATCAAGTGAAAATTCAGAAAAAATTCAAAAAAAATTAATCTTTCATCCAACTTTCACAGTCATAAATTTCCAGTTGCAAAACAGAAAAAACTGCATAGAATATTATCAGCAGATGTTTCCGGATTTCCGGAAGAGAGTGGCGTGGTTTCTGTGCTGTGCAGAGCCTGCCTGCAAACAGCTCTCTGCACAGCAGGAATTCCTGCAAACGCTGCTTTTTGAATAATAAAGCCCCTGTGTGTACAGCAGGGGCTTTTGCAGATATTGACAAATCCTGAAAATATGCTATAATAATAATATCAATCCGACACACAATCAAAAAAGGAGATATATGATAAATTTCGATGATGTAAGCCTCGGCCTGAGTATTGCCGGCTTTTTAGTATGCCTGAGCGATCTGCTTTTCACCATGATGGACAAACGCTTCGGAAAACCGCAGAATAAAATTTATATTTTCATGATTATTCTGCTTGCTGTCAATGCAGGCTGCGGCATTGTGGCGTTTATCTCGGAAAAAAATAAACTGGTATCAGATACGGCTTTCCATACACTGGAAGTTTCAAGATATATCTATTTTCTGACACATTCTCTTCTGGCACCGATTTTTTTCTTCTACATTTCTTTCGTCATCGGCCGGTCGGTCAGCTGGAAAGTCCGGTATGCACAGTATAAACATAAACCTACTTTCCTGTTTGATGTCCTGATGGGCATTGCTCTGCTTGTCATGATGCTGATGATCATTTTCAATCCGCTGCTGCACTGGATGTGGATTTTTGATGAATCCCGTGATTTCCAGAGATTATGGGGAGAAATGCTGATTTATATCCAGTCTGCTCTCTGGCTGACGGCTTCGTTTGTTCTGGTCATGCGGTCGTGGAATATTCTTTCCCAAAGCCGAAAATATTCCCTTGCTGTCTGCTATTTTCTCGTTGTGACAGGAATTTTAATTCAACTGTTTTTCAGTAATTTTTATATGGAAGTTCTTATGGAAGCTCTGGCCTTTACCGGTGTGCTGATTTTCGTCGAAAATGAAGACGACAGAAGAGATGTCAAACTGGATGTCTATAATTCAGCCGCATTTTCACTGGATATTTCCGCTTTACTCAAAAACAAGATTCCTGTCAGACTGATTATCGTCCGGGATATCCGCTTCAACAGAAACGCAAATCTTATGCTTTACGGAAAAATAGACAGCAGCAGTCTGCTCCGGAAAGTTGCCGAATATCTGGGTACAAAAGTCAAGAAATATGATGTCTATACAATCGGACATCATGTGTTTGCAGTCACACTCTATGACCGCTCCGAAGAAGCCGTCAGACAGACTGCACAGGAAATTGCTGACCGTTTCCGGAATCCCTGGAATATGAACCAGACAGATGTGTTCCTGAAAGCTTCTGTTATGATTGTCGGCCTTCCGGAACGTGCCTCAACTATCGCCGATATTCTTTATATGGCTGAATGCCCCATCCCGGAAAAATTCCGCAAGCCTGTCATGCAGGGAGAAGACCTTGACTGGATTATCCGCTATGCCGCTGTAGAAGCCGCTGTGACAAGAGGCCTCGAAGAAGGCAGTTTTGAAGTCTATTATCAGCCGACTTATCATATCAATAAACATCCCTACGGTGCAGAGGCTCTGCTCAGAATGCATGATCATGAACTCGGCAATATCTATCCTGATGAGTTTATCCCTATTGCTGAAAAACTCGGCCTGATTGACGAAATTGATGATTTTGTACTGGAACAGGTCTGCCGTCTGCTTTCCACAGGTGTTCCGCAGCAATACGGTATCGGCCATATCAATGTCAATCTCTCTGTTCTGGAATGCATGAAAGATGGCTTTGCTGATCATATCATCAGAATCGTAGAGGCTTCCGGTGTGGATAAGCATCATATCAGCTTTGAAATTACAGAATCCGTCGCCGCAAAAGATTACCGCCATCTTGAGGAAGTCATCGAAAAGCTCAAGAGTGTCGGCTTCATGTTCTATATTGATGATTTCGGAACAGGCTATTCTAATATTAACGCTCTGTTCTCGCTGGATGCGGATGTCATCAAGATTGATAAAAGTGTCCTCTGGGGTGCTGAAAAAAGTGAAAGAGGCATGGTTCTCCTCCCGACTTTGCCACTTACATAAAAAAATTATGAATAGCAAAGTTAAAAAAAACGAAAATTGGTTATATTTCTATTGACAAAGGCTAAAAAATATGATAAAATTTAGGTAGACCTATGTAATCATATGAGGAGGATTTAAT
>JAFUWN010000082.1 GCA_017483465.1 Oscillospiraceae bacterium | reverse complement strand
GAGCTGTGCGATGGTTTTACGATTGGTAGAATCCACACCCTTGATCTGTACCATTTCCATTTCCATGGAACTGCCTTCCTCGAGATAGGCTTCTGTAACGGGATTCAGAATGCGTTTGCCTGTTCCCTCACCTGAGCCGTAATGTTTTTCGACATAGCGGATTTTGGAATTTTTCCCGATAAAAAATCTGTGAATGCCGTCATGTTCGGAATCCTGAGAACCGCAGTTATCAATACCACATCCGGCAATAATCAAAATATCGCAGTCATCACCGATATAGAAATCATTATAGACCGTTTCTTTCAGGCCGCTTTCACTGAGCACGACAGGGATATGCACGCTCTGATGTTTCGTTCCGGCCTTGACATGAATATCAATGCCGTTGCCTTCGGGTTTGGTCTGAATATCAATATCGGCCGTTGTATTTCTGCCGACAGATTTACCGTTTGCCCGGAGATTATAGGCACCTTCCGGAATCTCATGCAATCCGGCGACTTCCTGTAACAAGCGTTTCTGTACTTCATCCATTTGTTTCATAGCAATCAGCCCTCCAGTTTCTGACAGGCATTCAAAGCATATCTGGTTCCGATGATTTCCGGCAGAATTTCTTCTCTTGTGCCCTCTTTGAGTACCTGTCCGTCAGCAAGGACAATAATTCTGTCGGCGATGTTCAAAATTCTCTCCTGATGGGAGATAACAATAATTGTCCTGTGAGTTTCAGGATTTCTCATATTCTCGAAAATCCGGATTAAATTCTGAAAGCTCCATAAATCAATGCCGGCTTCGGGTTCGTCGAACAAGGCAAGTTTGACATCTCTTGCGAGGACAGTAGCGATTTCGATTCTCTTGAGTTCTCCGCCGGAGAGAGAAGCATTGACTTCACGATTGATATAATCTTTGGCACAGAGTCCGACTTCGGAGAGATATTCACAGGCTTCTGTGATATTGAGTTTTTTTCCGGAGGCGATTTTCAGCAGATCGAAGACAGTCAGCCCTTTGAACCGGACAGGCTGCTGAAAAGCAAAGCCGATACCCATACGGGCACGTTCTGTAATGCTTTTATCAGTAATATCCACATCATCAAGAATAATCTGTCCGGCGGTATTTTTCACGATACCGGCGATCAGCCTGGCAAGAGTGGATTTCCCTCCCCCGTTAGGCCCTGTGATGACGACAAACTGATTATCCTCGATTTTGAGGTTCAGATCACGGATAATTTCATTTTTCTGATTTTCTTCTTCTGCACTGAATGCAAGATGTTTCAATTCCAACATATCAGTAGTTCCTTTCTTGTTTTTATCTAGTATGCCAGTTATAGATACTAACTATTATCATACCATATTTTTCATGTTTTGTCAATTATGAGATTAAAAAACTCCTCTGAAACGGTTTCAGAGGAATTTTTTCTGTTATTTCTGTTATTTTATGATCAGCCATTCTGCGAAAGAGAAGCAACCAGGCCGACAATATATTTCATAATTGCAAGGCCTTCTTCAGAATCGGGCTTGCCGTTCTGATTGAAATCGACAGCTTTGAGCTGATGATCATCAAGAGTTTCTTTTCCGAGGATAACTCTGTTGACGGTGATCACATCCAGAATATCGACTTTGCCGTCTGCATTGGCGTCTCCGAAGAGAATTTCTGCTGTTTCCGGTTCTGATTCTGATTCTGATTCCGTTTCGGTTTCAGCAAATGTCCATGCCTGCATGGAAATACCCGCCTCGGAGAAGACAAAATATAAATCATGTGTTCCCTTGACCGGAGCAACCGCAGAATTATAAATTTTCTGCCAGCTGTCGGCTGTATCGAAATCCATACTGGAGAGCATTTCCCCTGTCGGACTGTCGAGACGGACTTCAATTCTTCCGGTTCCCTTTACATCCGCCAGAAAAGCAACGGATTTTTCCAGAAGGGCAGCATTGGCATTTTTATCAGCTGTATTTGCTTCAGCAGCAAATAATTCAATCGAATCATCTGCTTTGATATAACGGAATACAGCATAATCAGAAGTATAAACCGGATCACCGTCAGAAAAACCGTTCCAGATATTGCGGAGACCGTCAGCCCATTCTCTTGTGTTGGTCAGTTCGGAAGAAATTTCGACTGTATGTGTGCCGTTGACTGTGATACTGTCTAAAATAAATGTAATTTCCGCATCGTCCGAGGCACGGAAATAGCCCATATTCATAAAGCCTTTCGCACCGCCGAGATCGCATGTGATAGTATACTTGCCTGTACCTGTCACATCAGCCGAACCGGCACAGTCATTGCCGGAGTTATCTGCCGGGTACATGGTTACAGTCGTATCCTTGCTGACACTGGTCACAGTGATATGATATTCGACTGTATTCAGATTCTGCTGAATCAATTCCGGAGCGGCTGTTTCAGATTCAGAATCTGCCGATTCTGTAAACTGTACATCACGGACACTGAACCAGGAACCGGCATTCCGGCTGGTAACCGCCGGAGCATGAGGATTTGTGAGATCATAGGCAATTTTAGCAGTATTGTTCAGTTCCGAAGCGAGATTCACTTCAAACGGATTCACTGCTTCTATTGCAGATGTGCCTTTCTTAGTACCGCCGGCTTTCTGGATTGTGACAGATTCTTCATCGACCTGAATTTCATCAGCACCCATGCTTCTGTAACTGCCTTTGATACCCATGCCTTTTTTCAGTTCGAGTGTATGATAGAACATATACCATTTGTCTCTGAATTTATGCATATGTGTATGATTATTGGAATAATCAAAGCCGGAAACACCTGGATTGACGAAGCATTCTCCTTTCATCTCCCAGCTGGACGGGTCAAGAGGGGTTTTGGTTGTCATATAGACCATACCGCAGCCGCCGGGAGCAGGGCAGTCATATTCCCATTTTTCGGAATGATCATTCCAGTCAGAACAGTAAGTATATACATAAGTACCGTTGATATAATTCAGCTCGCTTGCCTCGAACAGATACGGAGCAGGAATTTCTTTAAATTCACTTGCAAAAGAGATCATATCTTCACCGAGCTGAACGATTCTTGCAGAACCGGGCATATAATCTGTTCCGGAAGCGGCTTTTCCGGCACCGAACGACAGCCAGCCGATACCATTTTCATCAATCACCGCACCGGGGTCGAACGGATTCGGACAGTCTTTCAGTCCGGGTGTACCGGTAGAAATCAGAGGCTGACCAAGGGGGTCTGTCCAGCCTGTCACGGGGTCAGTCGAAGTGATCACACCGACACCAAGACCGTTATTGGAAAAATACATATAGAAATGAGTCAGGCCGTCGCTTTCAACACGGGAAACAACCGAGGGTGCCCAGGAATTTGTAATCCAGGGGGCAATTTCTCCGATATTGATTTCACCGTGATAAACCCAGTTGACCATATCGTCTGTTGAAAATACCAGCATAGACTTGATTTGCTCGTAAGTATTGTCTTTATCGGCTCCGGCAGTTTCATACTGCTGATGATCATTCGTACCGAACAGGTACAGTCTGCCGTTATACTCTACAGAAGTAGGGTCGGCACAGTAGAAATCCGGAGAAATCGGATTATTATATTTCATATCTTTATAATTCTCCGTGCTGATATGATCGGCACTGATCATGACACCCTCTGAAGAAGCAGAAGTTTCCTGCAAGCTTGCAGCACTGACAGGCACGGCAAGGCTCATGCACATAGAAGCGGAAAGGACACAGACGGCAGTTCTGATTTTCTGTTTTTTCATTACAAAATTCCTCCGTAAATTATATTTTATCTGAAATATACTTGCTGTTGTGATTGTATATATTATATCTTATTTCCGGAAATTCTGTTAGAAAAATTCAGACATTTTTTTAGCACAATCCTGCCACAAAGCATTGACATTTTTCAGCGAAAAAGCTATAATAAACTTATCAGTAAAAACTATGCCTGACAAAAGGAGCTGAATTTTTATGGCAATGCTTGCTTTTCCTTATAAAATATTTACCGGAACCACAGATTTTCCCATACATCTGCAATACGGCTTTCATGACGAGGAACTGTATTTACATGCTCATGAAGATTTTTCAGAACTTGTGATCGTACTGAACGGTTCAGCGGCACATATTGTCGGCGGAGAAAGCTATCATATCTCGAAAGGTGATGTCTTTGTTGTCGGACAGAATACCGAACACGGCTATCAGCAGACCAAACATCTGACGATCTGTAATATCATGTTCCGGCAGGAAGTCTTTCAGAATGCATATGATCTCCGGCAGATTCCCGGATTTCAGGCATTATTTGTCCTCGAACCGCATTATTCACAGAAATATCATTTTCTTTCTCATCTGAAACTGCATGAACAGGCCTTTTCCGAAACAGAAACTCAGCTCACGGCCGTCATGCAGGAATACCGGAATAAAACTCCCGGCTGGCAGACGGTGACTTATGCAGAATTTCTGAAACTTTGTGTCATGCTTTCAAGATGTTATCAGAATACCGATTCCGGCAGTACGTTTCTGAAACTTGCCGATGCGGCCGCTTATCTGGAACATCATTTCTGTGAAACCATCTCCATGCCGGAGCTTGCCGGACTCTCCGGCTATTCCGAACGGCAGTTCTTCCGGGTATTCAAATCCGTATTCCAGACAACGCCGGTTCTGTATATTGCCGGTCTGAGAATGAAAAAAGCAAAGCATTTATTGCAGAATACCAGCTTATCAATCGGAGAAGTCGCTTTTCAGTGTGGTTATGACGATCAGAATTATTTCAGCAGGATTTTCAGAAAATATACCGGAAGCAGTCCGAGCACTTACCGGCATGTGCAGAAAGAAAATCTGTAATTTTCATATCATGAACTGATTTTTGTCCGAACCAGCCGGATAAAAGGATTTCCGTCAGTATCTGTCATATTCGCATAAATCAGCACTTCTTCCGAATCGGACAAAGCTGTATTTTTATTGAGCATTTCTGTAAATTCTTCCAGTGTCATGCCTTCCTGATAGTCAATGCCGTTTTCGGAGAAATAGGAAAGCTCTTCTTCATTGCCGTATTCCTGTATCATTTCATACAGATATTCTGTCCATTCGGAATCCTGATACAGATTAGAGAGCTTAATTTCTGTTTCGGACTGGATGTCGATTCCTGTTTCGTCGGGCATGTACGGCAGAGCTGTATATTTTCCGTTTTTCTTGTGATAGATCATAGCCATTTCCAGTACACAAGGCTGATCGGCAGAAACATGCAGAGAAAGAGAATCTTCCGAACGGGAAAGAGAAACAGCCGCTTCCGGCCAGTTTTGGGTCTGTGCAATTTCAAATTCCCTGCTGACAGTATTGTTAATAATCAGCTGATAGGTTCCGGCTGAAAGGCCGATTCCGTCAGAAAGCAGAAAATAAATTTCATCAGCATGTCTTTCTCTCAGCAGAAGCGGATATTCCTTTCCGTTTCCGGTGATCACAACCGACTGAATTTTATTGCTGGTAATTCCGGTATCAGCATACGTGAAACTGCCGGAAAGAGCACCCTCTTCGAGAGAAACAGATTCAATGCTCAGATGTTCCACGGCCGAACCGTCAAGCCAGAAATTCCCGTAAGCTGTCTGATTTCCGCATTTCTGCACAATACGGTAAGTCGTATTGACTCTGTTCCTGATACCGGAAATATCATACGCTATTTCGGCACAGCTTCTGGGCGGAATCGTCACGGAAGCAGCGGGATTCTGTTCCGATACGGGAAGCCATTCCCCATTATTCAGCATTTCGATTGCATATTCTGTATCTGTAGTGACATCCTGTCCTGTATTGTTCCAGAGAAAACAGTATACTGTATTTTCATCCTGTGAATAGAGTTTCATTGTATCCGGAAGATAATATCTTTCAGAATACATATGCAGTTCCGGCAGATCAATTTTATTTCCGGCAGAATCGGTCGGATAATATTCACCGTTTTCATATTTCCAGCCGATATATCTTGATTTTTCTGAAATCTGAAGCCGGGGTGACGGCTCATCACATCCGGCGAGGTAGATTCCGCCCTCCCAGGCACGTCCGGAAAGATTGAAAATTCTTCCGTCAGACTGTACACTTTCCAGTACATAATAAGAACCGTTTTCATCTTCATCATATTTGATACAATAATCCGGATTGCCGTCGCCGTCATAATTATCGAATGTAATTTCAAATTCTTTGGGCAGAGTCAGAACTTTCTGTCCGGTGCCGTTATCTGTATAATACACACCGGAACTATAAGTTTTTGTATGATCAGCATTATAAGATCTTTCATCCATGACAGCCGAAATGGTATCTTCTGTACTGCTTTCTGCACCGAAACAATAGACATCAATATGCAGAGGCACACCGTCCATAGTCATGGTCAGATTACTGGAGACAGTATAATTTCCATATCCCTCAAAGCTGGAATCTGTCGCTTCTCTCCAGTCAGGACGGCGGGCAAAATCGAAAAATGTCTTATATTCTCCGTCAGGAATCCCGTTCAGACCTTTCTGCATTCGGTCACTGCCGTCTCTGGAGGTAATGTCAATCAAAGAACAGGAGCCGTTTTCATAACGGAATCTTCCGCAGAGATACTGACCGCTCCAGAAAGTTCCGCCGACAGTATAACGGCCTTCCTGATAATATTTATCATAGAATGTATTATCTCCGCAGTCATCGGCAGTAAAGCACAATTCGACACAGAATTCTTTTACGCCGTCCACGATTCCGGAAGCAAGCCAGTGATTTTTATAACTGGTATACGTATCAGTTCTCTTTTCCGGCAGAGCGATAGAAAAGCCTGTATTACGATAATATTCTTCTGTATCGTCACTTTGCAGAGAAGTCAGCCAGGCTTCCAGGAGCTGTTCTGCTGTTCTGACATACTCTTCTTCCGCGACAGGCTCACTGCATGAAATTGTATAATAAGTTTCCGGAGCAGGTGTGCTGCTTTCCTGATTTTCGACATAAACTGCACAGGCAAAAGCATTCAGTTCCGGAGAGTCATCATAAATCTGCATATCATTATTCACAATGACCCAGCCGTTTGCAGACTGCACACGGGAATATGTTTTTTCTCCTCCGAGTATCAACTGCCATTCTTCGGAATCAGAAAGTGTCAGTTCTTTCAGATCGGTTTCATGCAGACCGGAACACAGACTGATGACTTTTTCCAGATTTTCATCTTCCAGAGAATAGCCCTTATAGCCTTGATTGAAATACAATTCTGCAAAGTCAAAATCCTGCAAAGTCTGATTCTGTGTTTCCGGAACTTCTCCGGCAGTTTCGGTCTCCGGAATTTCTTCAGAGACAGTTTCTTCTGATGGGAGAATTTCTGTAGTTTCTGTCATTTCTGTATCTGAAACGGCTTCTTCTGCATGATCTGCCGACTGCTCCGGAACTGTACCGCAGGAAGTCAGATTCATCATACATAATGCCGAGAGAATACAAGCAAGATAACGCTGATTTCGATTCATCATATACACTCCTTATATTATTTATAAAATATATGATTTTATTATAGCATACTCTGTCTGTAATTGCAAGATATATGATAAAAAATCAGAATCCCCATAAAAGAGGATTCTGATCTTTTTTATTCTTTTAATGATGATCTCTGTAATTCTCAGCGAGTGCCATCAGATAGCAGTCAAGATCTTCTTTATAGCAGTTTTCTCCTACTATCCAAGCATACCAGCCGTGACAGTCAACAAAGAGTTCAAAATGCTCATATTGACCTGCTTCTATTTGCAGATTGCCGTCAATTTCCTCGATCGTGAGAGCTGTTGCCTCGCTTGGGATTGAAGAATCCTTCATAAAAGAACAATGCAGTTTCCGTTCTACATTTTCTTCATCCACATATGCGATATGAATTCTCGGTGCATTTTCATCAAGTGTCAGATTAGTCATAACCAAATCGAGCTTCATATTATTCAGTCCTGAGAGTTCCGGAATGCAATTTTTAAAAGCCTCCTGCTGATTCAGGTATTTTACAATTTCATCATAGATTTGAGGATTCTGTTTCACAGTTTTTCCGAATTCAATTATATATTCATTAATTTCATCCCGTGTACAGCCTACAGCATCAATATAAATGCTGAATGTTCCTGCATGAAAGTCGAAAGCCATTTCAGAACCGTCACCGCCATAAAGCGGAACATCCTGCAACCCTCCTAACGATGCGTTCACAGTTGTAAATACATATTTACTATCATCGGGAGTATAGCATATATTCAGTTCATGCCCCTGCACATTCGGTTCACGGTAATGCACAACATATTGAGGTGTACTGTATTCTTTTTCCTCTCCTGTTTCTAAATGCTCTATATTACTGATTTTTTCTTCTGTAATTCCCTGAAATTCCAGACTGCCGATATTTTGAATTTCCGGAACGAGTCCGCCCCAGAGTTTATTTTGATTGAACTGCTGTAAATCCGTATTATCAGAATCATATTTCAGAATCAGATTTTTTAATTCTGTCAGATAGGGCATCATTTCTTCTTTTGTGCAGTTAGTGAAAGAAATATAAATCAAACACTGCTGACAATTTACTGCAAAACCATTCGTAAACTGAGGCATAGAAGAAAATTCAAGTCCTTCCTCTGTAAGCTGATCAGGTGTTAGAATCGGAACAGCAATATCTAATATCTTCTTTTCTGTATTATGATAAGCAATATTCAGAATTTTATCTGTTTCGTCATTGCTGTAACTGATATAGACTGCATCTTCTTCCTGATTGCATACAGCTAATTGCATGTCACTGACTTCCGTCATCTGCGGAACGAGATTCTTACAGAAATCAAGCGTATTTGCAAGATACAGAGCATCCTGCAGCTGATAAATTTCTTGCTTTCTGCCCTCGATAATATTGCTTAATCCATTGATAAAAGAATCTTCATGATTCATAGAGCAATTTCCGTCAAGATGAACATAGCATGTTCCTAAATCAAGCCAGAAATCCCAGTTTCTGAGTCTGGAATTATCATCCTGACCGTCTATCGAATAGCTGAACGGATTTTTCAGCGTGATCTTAGGACTGTAATGTTCTGCGAGGTTGGCATTATCAGGCAGGAAAGAAGTATATGTGATATGCAGATAGCATTCCGCATTGCTGTAGGTGTAGGAAAGCTGTTCGCCGTCTTCATTCTTGACATAGAGCAGAGTATCCGCTTGGAGAATCAAGTCACTGTCATCATAGAGAGTATTATAGACATAATCGCCGTTCATGCCTAAGTTCCGGCCGTTACTCTGTTCATTTTCGCCTTGAAGCGTATCGAGCTGAGGAATCATGCCTTTGCAAAACTCTAATTGATTGGCATCTTCCAGAGTAATAATACGTGAATCTTCCATATTGACAATATCACCGCAGTACTGCTGATACAGACTTTCAGCAGAAATATCAGAATCCAGAATTTCATAAACAAGTTTCATTGTTTCCTGCCGTGTGAAATTTGTCGCAGTCATGACATACAGTCTGTCATGATACCGGAAAACACAGGCAGTCGAGCATTTTATCGGTGTGTCATGCGTTTTGTAAAGTCCGTAAAAGTCAATATCATAATCATCAAGATGATAAGGAGTCAGCCGTGTTATGAAATCACTCATATCCACCTGAACATTATCATAAACAGTCAGCTGAATGCCGTGTTCTGCATTGGTCATGGAGGCTCTTGCTTTTCTGTCAGAATTTTCATTGAACCAGATATAGTCCGCAGTATCGAACTGATTTTTTATGAACGGCGAAACAGCATTATTTACTTCAAGGGTAAATTCTCCGTACTGACTATCGAAATAGTAGTCATCCCGATAATAATTCAGTACGGAATCCTCTTCGCCAATCTCTGTAAAATAGGGAATAAAATCTTCATCAGACATAATATCAAACTGATACTGCTGATACAGACTTTCAGCAGAAATATCAGAATCCAGAATTTCATAGACAAGTTTGATGGTTTCCTGACGAGTAAAATCAGTCGTATTGAGGATATATAATTTATCGTGATACAGGAAAATTCCCATAGTAGCATTTTGAATCGGGTTGCCGTCATGATATTTATGAAGTCCATAAAAGTCAATATCATAATCATCAATATGATAGGGAGTGAGTGTTGTAAATTCGTTGATATTAATCTGAGGATTATCATAAATCGAGAGCAAAAGAGAATGTTCTTGATTTGCCATATTGAATCTTGCAGATTTATCAGGAGTGTCATTCAAAAACAGCTGTTCTGCCTGATCGAAATAGTTTCCTCCGACAGGAGGAGCAATATGATCAATACTATATTCATAATGATCGCCGTACTGATCATAGAGAGCGGATTCATCATAATAATCCAGATTGGAACCATCAGGTTTTGCATAGGTGAAATAGGGAATAAAATCATTATCTGACATGCCGTATTCGAGCCAGAGTTTTTTAGCAGAGAGATCAGCATCCAAGATTTCATAGACGATTCTGAGCGTATCTTTCTTGCTGAGTGTATCTGTATAGAGATGATACATCTTATCGTGATAGCTGAAAAAACTATGACTGACAGGCATAGGCTCTGAGTCTGCTTCCAGAAAAGCTCCATAGAAATCAACATCATAATCATCAATATGATATGCTTCTGCCTGACTGAAATCGAGTTCTGACGGATTATCCCATACACGGGCGATAACTGCACCGACTTCCGGATTGACAGTACAGATTTCTGCACAGTCATGCATGTCAGAAAAAGAAACTTTCATTGTATCGAACAGATTTTTTCCGATCACAGAGTCAATATCTCCGAAAGAGGAAGTAAAAGAAGCAGTTCCGATGGGAAAATCGGGAAGATCTTCGATTTGATTCAGGAAATACTGATCAAGATCATTTTCTGTAAGACTATCAATAAAATCATAGCACCCGGCAGAATCGGCGACTTCAAATTGTGAATGCTGCATAGCCGGACGAATCAGAGCCGCTCCGATTCCGACACAGACGATCAGAGCAGCGGCCGCAGCAGCCCAGTTTCTCCAATGGGAGATATGTTTGACGACTTCGACTTCTCCGGAGACTTCATCAGCAAAATCCGTATCAGAGATAAAATCTGATTCCGTAATTTCGGAGATATATGTTTCATCGACCTGAGAGAGCATTCTCTGAATATCATTTTTTTTCATGATGTAAAACCCCTTTCTATGAGATATTTTCTTAGCTTGTTTCTGGTTCTGAACAGAATACTTTCGACTTTGGCTTTGCTGAATCCTGTTCTCTGACTGATTTCCTGAACGGAACAGAACCGCCAGTATCGTAATAAAAATACTTTTCTGTGATCTTTCTTGATCGTAGACAGAAATTGATTGATGACTTCTTTTAATTCCTGATCAGAGAAATCCTGACCGGAATCATCAGCGATACTGTCACCGAGTTCATCAAGAGAGATCAGCATTTCCGGATTACGTTTTTCAGCGTTGAGATACTCCCATTTCCGGCAGGCAGTATTTCTTGCGATCACAGCGAGATAAGCTTTCAGACTTTTCGGCTGATTGGGCGGAATCGACTGCCATGCAGAAAGATAAGTATCATTTTCGCATTCTTCGGCATCGAGCTGATTTCTGATAATATTCCGGATGATATGCTGAATGAGTCTGCCGTACTGTTTTTTACTTTCCGTCAGAGCCGATTCTGAACGTGAGAGATATAAAGCAACGATTTCAGAATCTTTCATGAATATTCTCCTCCTTTCGGGTTCCTGTCTATTATGTAAGAAAACAGAGGCAGAAGCTTGCATATTTCAGAAAAAATTTTAAAAATAAAAAAACTCCCTCTGAAACCAATTTTTCAGAGGGGGTTCTGAACTTATCTTTCGATACAATCAATAGCAATACCCTGTGTATTGGTGCCGATATGACAGGCAATACTGCATGAAAGCGGCCTGTACTGGATTTTGAAATCCGGGAAAGCTTCCTGTACTTTCTGAACCCAGGCATTCGCATCTTCTGATTTCTCGAATGTACCTGCAGTACAGACAGTCAGTTTTTCTTTTGGGATTCCGGCATATTTTTCGGAGAGGTCTTTTCTGACCGCATCGATCATGATTGTCTCACAATTTTTCATGCCTCTTGCTTTTGCGAACGCATCCAGCTTTCCGCCCTGAATTTTCAGAATCGGCTTGATTCCCAGAACTGTAGCGATTGCAGCTCCGGCAGATGTGATTCTTCCGGTTTTTACGATACGTTTCAGACTGTGCAGGGTAATATAAATATCATTCATATATGTATTTTCTTCCAGGATATGTTTGATCTGCTGTGCATTCATTCCGGTATCTGCCAGATATTTTGCATCATAGACAGAATTGAGCAGAGTCAGTGAAATCCGGCGGTTATCCACAACCTGTACTTTATTGTTATAATCTGCTGCGAGTCCGGCGGCTGTTGTGCAGGAACTGCTGAGACTGCTTGTCATAGGGATATAGACAATTTCATCATAGCCGTCTGCAAGAATCTGATTCCATTTTTCGAGCAGTACTTCAGGAGAAGGCTGAGAAGTAGAAATTTCTCTGTTTTGGTTCAATGCCTGATACAGCATTTCATGTGAGAGGTTCACTTCTTCGAGATAATCTTTTCCGTCGATAATAACAGGCATAGGGATAATAAAAATATTATTTTCCCTGCCTTCCTGTATAGAAATGCCGCTGTTGGTATCGGTCATGACTGCCGTTTTCATAAAAACGTCTCCTTTTTATTCTGAAAAAATTTTTCTATGATTATATTATAACATAAACGTCTGAAAAATACAATATGTTCCGGCTTTTTTTCTGATTATTTTTCAATTTTCTTTCAGAAGCACAAAAAACAGCCGGAAGTTATCCGGCTGTTTTTTTATACAAACTCTTCTCTTTGTCTGAGCGATTCCGTAAGATATTCCAGAATGCTGTTATTTATTTTTTGGATTGTTCCATGCTGGAATTCAAATACTGTTCCGTTCTGGTCAACAATGATTAAGATTCCGTCAATGCCAAGATTTTCAAGAACAAAATATCCTTCCGGCAAGCCGGCCAACTCTCTTTTGGAGAGGGTAACTTCCACGACATTCTGATAGCTTTCTGTATTCAGTCCTGTCCATTCCGCATCGAAGAATGCAATTGCTCCGAAAGCTTTCACATAGCTGACGAATTCTTCAGGGAATGTCATATTAAGGGCTTTTTGTGCTTCAGTCACCTGTTCGTCCGTACAGCCGGAAAAAGTATCCACAGATTCTGTCCGGCGAATAAACTCCACAATTTCTGACATGATTATACGTCTCCTTTCAGATCGGCTGCTCTTGCCTTCCAGTGTCTTGCTCTCTCGACACCGAATTTATTTCTGTCGATGCGTGATTCTATTGACTTATCATGCAGAACGGCATCGTTTTTACCGCCGTGTTCTGATTCCGTAAGTTCTGCAAGAGGGCTGTCGGGGTTCTGTCCGATATGATGCAGTTCGATAGGTTTACCATTTTTATCAAGCGGAGCACGTCCCATAGCAACACGTTCCCGATTGGTCTGGTTCCATTCAATATCTGTTTTGATCAGGCATTCTTTACCGCCGATATTCGCTTCTTTCAGGCCGGCAGTTTTATAGACTTCGTATTCTTTCATAGAACGGATGGAATCAACAATTTTATTTGACCATCCGGTTTCCATTTTGACTTGAAATTTTTCAACAGGAGAAAGTTTCATAGTATCCTGCATTTCTGTAGTTTGCTCACGAAGTTTCGGAAGTTCCGGTTTCATGGATTCCAGAACATTTTTAATTTTCAGACCCTGTTTTTTTTCTGTTGTTTCGCAGAGTCTGGGCATTTCGGGCTTTCTGCGTTCCAGTATACTTCCGATTTTCTGAAAACTGTTTTCTTTCGCATCCGGTTTAGACTCCAGTTTGGATTCTAATTTTTCTGCTCCTTTTTCAAGTGCAGAGGCTGCCAATTCTTTGAACATCTCAATTCACCTCTACTTTTTTTGAGAAACAATACTGACTGACGAGCTGCAGAACAGTATTTTCAGGATTCAGCTGATACTGATAAGAACAGATATAATATGCTGTCGCAGAAATTTCATCATCAGAAAATTCAGGGAACATCTGCCGGAGATTTTCGGTAATGACAGCGGCGACCTCTTCAATTGTCGTACAGGTTTCACTGGTACGGTAGAAAATATGTTCCCAGTGAAATGCAGCTGTAATAAATTCTCCTAATGTCTGTATCAGATTTTTATCACTTCTGTCCTGGAAGCAGGCAAGAAGACTGTTTTTCATTTCTTCAGGAAAATCTGTACTCTGAATCAAGGCAAATGCGTTTTTATCGGCTGTTCCGTGGAGCAGCATTTTCAGTAATTCTGTAAATTTCTGATTTCTGGTTTTACGGAATTCCAGACTGCGGGGCGTATGCAGTACAATATCACACAAAACAGTTTCCTGCCAGTCATTCTGATAAACAGCCGCTACCCCTGTAGGCAGTTTGGAAAGTTCCTGTATCTGTTTATCATCCAGTACAATTGATTTTCCGACACTTGTCCTGTCCTGTTCTTCCGGAAGCCGAAGAATAATCTTCGTATTGGTATTTCTGATTGCCGCAGAATCGAGCATACTGGGTGACTGGTCTGCAATCAGGAAGCCTTCGCCGTAAGTACGCATTTCTGCAATGGCATTTGTCAGCATTTCTACTGATTTTCCGGTTAAATTGGCAGATTCCTGGCTCTGTTCCGTAGAAGTTCTTTTCAGCAGATGATGTGCTTCTTCCAGAACTGTCATATGACGGAAATGCTGATTAATCCCCTTATTTTCAGAAATACGGTATTCCTGTAATTTCAGAATCAGAATTCCCATAATCAGTGATTTGGTTTCCGGAGAACCGACACGGCTCAGATCAACGATCGTATTGGCATTGAACAGCAGAGCGTTATCCACTTCCTGATGTGAAAAAATCATGCCGTTAATGCCGTCCGTGAGCGAAGAAACACGGGTTTTGAGTGCTCCCCGGTAATCATTTCCGGTATCGGAAGAATATTCTGTATTCTGCATGACTTCTTCCAGCTGCTGACAAACTTCTTCAAAAGTCGGGAACAGATCATTCCGGACAGAATTTCTGGAATAGAGCATATCCCAGCCGACAACTTCATAAGAACGGATAATTGCCTTTTTCAGAATGGCAGGCATTGCCGCATACATCGGCCAGCAGACGTTGAAAATTTCAGTCAGTTTGTCAATATGTTCCTGCACATGAATTTCCGGAGGAAATGAAAACGGGTTTAACTGCAGCAGTTCCCCTTTCATCGGATTTGTACCGTAGATATAATCCGCCGGAATGCATTCTTTATATTCACCCTTTGCAGGTTCAATGACAAGATACGGAATATTTTTTTCATAAAGCTGTTCCAGAATATCATAAACAGCATTGCTTTTTCCCGAGCCGGTAGAGCCGCTGACAAGCGTATGCATACACAGGCTGTCCAGATCCAGTTCTACTTTCATAGGGAGTGTATCATCAAGATGATATACGGAACCGATAGTAATAGTTTTCTGCGGTTCTGTTCCGGCAGATAAAGACCCTTTGCGTTTTTTAATAATCTGCTGACCAAATACAGCATGTTCGGCTACCGGAAGACCGCATACGGATTTTTTCGGAAAGCTGTACTGAATTGCCAGTTCTTTTGTGCTTACCAGCACAGAAGGATTGATTTTTTGCAGACTATGGTCTTTTTTTCGGTAATACTCAAATGCAGGGTGTAAAAAGTGAGAAATATAGCCTTCCAGCTTGGAGACATCCTGCGGATTCTGCCAGGTGTTTACGGCAGAACGCTCTATTCCGCTGTGTTCGCCTGCCACAAGAGAATAATATGCATTGGCAGCGGTTTCAGATATAGTTCTGGAAGTTCCCAGGAAATAAGCAGCACAATTCCACATGCCAAGGCTTTCGCATTCGTTCAGCCGCTTGATCTGCATTTCAATCCGCTGAAGCATATTATTCAATGTCATGTTCTTATACTGCATTGTAATTCCCTGTGTAACTCCGGTTGTTTCTGTCGTACTTTCTGACTGTCCGATAGAGATTGCCTCACTGAAAGAGTGATTCTGCCCTTTCTGCAAAGACAGTGCTTTGGAAACAGTATCTGTGGCAGAACTCGTGATACCATGGCTGTAGCCGATAGTAGAGGAATCAGACAGACCCTCTGTTAAAGTATCTGAAATCGTATTAGCCAGGCTGGAAGAATGCGAACGGCTTTTTGTTTCCGTATGGCTGATACCGTCAGAAACGCCGTGTGAACGCCCTGTTGTAACGCTTCCGTTAATGCCGAATCCCGAACTGGTACCGTTTGTCACACTGTTGGAAGAACTTCGGCTTCCGCCTACACTGCCGCCCAATCTTTTTGTTCCGGCATTGATACCGGCATTAATCGCCGTTCCGACTGTATTGGTAATACTGCTGAAAGCACTCATATTGAAACTGCCGCCGAATGTGCCGCTGATACTTTTGGTATCTGTCACAGTATGACTGGTACCATCGGCAGTACTGTGCCCTGTAGTATCTGTTTCGGTAGTGCCTTTGGAAGTACCGTGAGCCGTACTTTGATTTTTTGTATGTGTAGCAGAATCCGTTTCAGTCTCTGATGTTCCTTCGGTTTTAGAAAATGAAAGCGAATCAGTAATGCCCTGTGTATTGGAAATGCCGTCCGTTGTTGTATAGGTTCTTCCGGTATTCTGTGTATTTCCGTCACTGTGTCCGGAAGATGAGCCATATTGAAACTGCATGTTTGTAAACGGTGAAAGCTGAGAATAGATCTGCTCCAGTTCTTTTCTTCTTTCATCGAGCACAGTTCTGGAGACGGTTTCAGCGATAAACACAGCAGTATAATCCTTACTCTGCATACTGATAATAAACTTTTCCAGACCCTGCAAAAAATCTTTATTTTCATGCGATTCTTTTTTCTGTTTATAATCAGCAACACAAGTGACACTGGAGATACTTTTAGTATACAGCTTATTATTCTGTGTCAGTTCTTTAATTTCTTCAATACTTGCTCTGGAAACAGAACTTCCCGGGAACTGCCCGTTCAGGCTCATTTCGAGCATTTGCCGCATTTCACCGGTACGGTTGGCTGTGTCATGATTTCTGACACCCAGATAAAATTCAGCCGTATTGTTATGATTATGAATCATCAGCACCAGAGTACTGTTTGTATTGGCAATTGTCTGAAATACGGCTGTTAATTTTGAAATTGAGAATTCATCTTTTTCATAGACTAATCTGGTAATCCGGAAAAACTGAAACGGTTCTTTTTCAAATTCAGAAATATCAATATCCGGTTCGATAATAGAAAGCCTGGAAAGTTCCGGAATATAGGATTTCATGACATCCTCATCAATCAGCTGGAGGCAGTTTTCGAGATTGCGTTCGAGCACCTGAAAGCCGACTTCAGGGGCAGCCTGAATTTCAGGCTGCCTGGTTTCAGGAGAAAATGAAACGCTCTGTTTCACAGCAGAAGCTGGTGCAAGATCTGACTGTTTCTGCGGAAGACCGACTTCATCAAATTTCATTTTAATCTCCTTTCTGATTTTTTGATTTTTTCCTTGTTTCTTTTTGTATATTGGCAGTTGCAGCAGTAGTCAGGCCAATGGCTGTGACTGCAATACCGGCTGCGGCAACAAGGGTACTTTCTGCTAAAACAACTGCAGTAACACCGGCAGCTGCTGCAAGCATTCCGCCGACTATCATATTATCTTCCTTTTCACTCATACGCTGTTCCTGCATTGCCTGATATTCGGCTTTTTTATTCTGATATTCGGCTTTGAACTGTTCTGCCTTCTGCTGTTTTTGTTTTTGAGCATAGTCTGCTTTCAGCTTTTCGATTCTTTCCCGTTCTTCACGATTTTTTCTTTCTGCTTCGTCTTCTGCCGGAGCTGAATGATTTACTTCGATTTCCGGGGTCTGATGATCAGAATCATAATTACTGTTAGATTTAATCTGCTCTGCTTTCAGATTTTTGTTTTTTTCTTCTGTTGGGGCTGAATTATTTACTCTGGCTTGTGACCGCTGACGATCAGAATAATCAGAACGATAATGATAGCGATAATGATCAGAGGAGTATAATTCAGCCCCGAGGCTTTTTTTGACGGCTGCTCTTCCTGCGGAATATGATATTGCTGCTGCTGTGCGGCTTCCTGCAAACGTCTTTGCCTTTCAGCTTCCTGACACTGTTTTTCGGCATTTTCAGCTCTCAGGCGAGCAATTCTTTCGGCATCGGCCTGCTGCTGTCTCCGCATAGCTTCTTCATGATCCAGATAATTTTTTTCAACCTGTGCCGCAACCTGCGTATGCATCAGCATCTGTTCATCAGAAGCAGCCGTTCTTGTTTCCGGCTGTATTGTACTGAGACGTTCCCGATAAAAAATCTGTGCGGCCTGCTTCATATGCTGAAAACGCTTTTCGGAAAAATTTTCCATCAGATCATTTTTCAGCTGTGTCCAGTAACCGGCATCGACATGAGCAAGGGAAAGCGGTGTCAGTTCCCGGTAGGGTTCAAATAACTGCGGAATGGCTTCTTTGCAGTATGCATAATCTTCTTCATATTTCTGAAATGTAGGATCGCCGTCAAGACTGCCTTTGAACCAGAATTTCAATGCACGAATATCCTGATTGGCTGCATACTGCCGGACTTCATTATGAATCATAAATTTTCATCTCCTCAGATTTCCATTGCGTTCTGGATTTCTTTCAGATTTCCTTCCAGATACGCCAATGTTTTCATAATTTCTTGCTTATGGGCTTCGAGTTCTTTGCTTTGCTTGGTATATTCTTCGAGTTCCTGATATTTGCCCTTGATCACTTCGTCAATTTCGGTGAATGTATTCATGAACTGTTCTTTCAGCTGATGGATATATTCTTTTGCCGCATTCAGGATTGCTTCTTTATCGTCATCAAGCTGTGTTTCAATAGGAAGCAGCAGCGTGTTGCGAAGCTCGTCCAGTTTGACAACATAAATTTCTTTCTTGTCAACAACTTCATCCACAGTAGGAATTTCTTCGATGACTTTTTTATATCTGGCGACCGGTTCTGTAATTTTTTCCTTTCTGAACTTCGGAACTTTTACTTCTACATAAATAGGTTCTTCTTCGTACTGTTTATGGAAGAAGTCTGCAATTTTGCCGAAGAAGCCGGAACGTTTTTTCTGCACTCGTTTTGTACCTCTCTGCTGACGTTCGGTTTCGTAATGGTCGAGCACTTCCCGCTCGCCTACTTCTACCTGATCATAGCCGTCGATCACTGTTTTTTCGACTTTCTTAGTGCCTTTGACATATCGTTTCTGTTCTTCGATTCTGGTTTCATGGATATCATCAATGCTGCCTTCCTGCTGCTGACGTTTTGCACCGGAGGCATTATACTCAGAAGCATTTGCTTTCATTCTGGACAAAATACCGCTGACAAGGTCGGAAGTACTGAAATTCAGGCCGTTTCCGATATTTTTGTCAAAGCTTTCCAGTTTTCTCTGATATTCTTCTACCAGTTTAATACCGGTCTGCGTAATTTCTTTTTCCACGATCATTTCCATCTGTGCAGTGAGGCTGGAGAGCACATCAGCGGCATCATCAGAAAAGCCGTTGACAAAATCAAGAGCGTTTTTCTTGCCGACGATTTCATTACCCTGCTGGTGCTGGAAGCGGAGTGCCAGACGTGACATGGCATCGTTGACTTCTTTTTTGGCCTGTTTTTCGATTTTCGGCAGCGGGTTGATTCTGTCCAGCTGGTCTTTGAAATGCTTTGCTTCTTCACCTTTCTGAATCATTTCCTGTACAGCCTGGCTGCGTTTTTTAATTTCCTCGGCTTCCTGTCCGCCGTTCATTGCGGCAATTTTCGCCTGTGTTTCGGTAATATTCTGATTAAGCTGTGCTTCCAGCGGCTCGACCAGATCTCTGATTTTATTAATTTTTGCATATTTTTCGACATATGCCCGGATTGCAGATTCGATTGAACGGATACCGCTGTGAATGAGTGCCTGTTCTACCATATCGCCGGAAGCAATTGCTTTTTGCAGGCTTGTGTTTAATTTTTCCTGTTCACTCGGACAAAGCGTGGAATATTTTTCCAGATGCAGATCAGGAATCTGAATCAGCTGCATCATAGTGCCATATAATTTCAGAGCTTCGGGATTGGTAGCAAATTTAGCAATTGCAGCAGGGTCATTGAAATTTTCTTCTGTAGTCGTCAGGCCGAGTGCTGTAAATGCAGAACAGGGGAAAATCAGAGGATCTTCAATTCCATGACGTGCAAGATATTCTTTTGTAATTTCAATGCCATGGGGTACGCTGTCATCAGAAGTAACGGTATCCATCTTGTTGAGGACAAACAGGAATCTGTCTCTTGTTTCACGGCCGCCTTTTCTGATTTCCTCTGCGACATAATGCAGAAGATTGGCATCATCATTTGTAGCGAGCTGTGTATAATTCAGGATATACAGAATCATATTTTCAGAAGCACTGTTGATATTTCTGTAAGTTGTTTCCCGGTGTTCATCGGTTCTGGAATTGTTGGGGCCGGGGGTATCGACAAGTTTCAGATGTGTTTCCTGCTGATGCAGAAACGGAATATCGCCCTTGATTCTGACACTTGCCACATCTTTGTTTTCATTGAGCTTTTCCATGGATTCATACGTGATATCAGGAACTACTTCGATTCTTTCGTTTTTAAGATTATAGGCTTCGGCAGAATAAGTCTCGTTTCCGTTGTCCAGCACTTCTGTGATAATGGCGGTACATGCCTCATTTTTGGAAGGCATCAGTTTCTTTTGCAGGAGTGCATTAATCAATGTCGATTTACCGGAACTCATTGTAGCAATGACATGAATCGGGAATACATTGTCATTTACACGGATGACAGCACGTTCAATCGCAGCTTTTTCGGAAGATTCCAGCATATCTTTGAAAGGGCCGTCCATCAGGTCATGATAAGAATCAATAATTTTATTATAAACCTGAGAATCATCGCCGGCTTCTTCAAAATCCAGATTGACATTTAAATTCGGACACTGTGAAAATGCATCTTTGACATCATCCCAGTCCAGCACAGTGCCGTGAAATTTGACATGAAAATCAAATGTATTGCGTTCTTCAGCGAGCATTTCCGGCAGAGCACCAATCCAGGCCTGGAGTCTCTTGTTTTTTATTTTCTGTGCAATGGTACTTCCTTCAGGAACTTCGTTTCCGTTGATCGTCATAAAAGTTTCAAGACGGTACGGATTATATTTAATATAGACTTCAGTCAATTCAGATCTTTCCTTTCTGTTTCTGTTTTTTAATATATGAGATAATTTCTGTTTCCAGAGAATAAATGCCGCTGTGGATAAGAGCCTGTGAGGAAACGTCATTTTCTCCCGAGGCAATATCCAGCATTTTCTGAATATCGTTCTTCTGTGCTGTATGCAGAGAGTAATACTGCTCTAAATGCAGGCTGTCTGTCTGGATTAATTTCTGCAAAGAAGAAAACTGTTTCAGAGTTTCTCCGTTCTGCATGAGTTTCATAATCGTATCGGTATCAGAAAAATTCATACCGGCAAACAAAGTCCGGCTGTTGAAAGCAGTCAGTGCAGAAACCGGATAGATTTTCGGATTTTTGAAACCGGCTTTTTCGATATCTGTTTTCAGCAGCTTCATTTTTTCATCAGGCAGCAGATCGCCTGATTCATATTCGTCAAATTTATTCACAACAAAAATGACCGGAATCGTGTCATTTACGAGTGTTTTCAGTCTTTCCAGATGACTGAAATTATCATCCGTACTGTCAGCAGTATAATTCACCAGATACAATACCATATCAAAATTGCCGACAGAAATCAGTTTTTCAGTAATTTTGCTGTGTTTGTCATAAATAGCGGAATTTACTCCGGGGGAATCAATCAGCACAATACGTTCATTTTTGAGCATTCCGGAAAAATAAACGCTCTCGGCAGAAGATTGCGAAATGCTTGCTTCTTTTTCAGAAAGGATATATTTTTCAGCATCGAGCTGCGGTTTTTTCTGCCATTTCCCGACCAGTCCGTCTTCAAAGGGCTTGTGATAGATATAATGAATTTTTCCTGTGCAGGCTTCGTTCATTGTTTTGGCGATTTTCTTTCCGGACAGAGCATTGATCAGTGTGGATTTTCCTGCACTCATTGTAGCTGTGACAAGAATAGAAAACGGCTTTTGTTCTGCAAAGGCAATGTTTTTTTGCAGAAGGCGGATCCAGCTGTAGATAGATTTTTTTCTGCATGACTGCAAAATAATATTCCATGCAGGATGATCAGAAGTAAAATCCTGATACAGCATACGGATTGCATTCTGTGTTCTTTCGGAAATATCTGTGATACGGAAAACTTGTTTCAGAAGTTTTTGATATTCCGGAGAGGCCAGCAGAGCTTTGTCATATCCGCAGACGGCGATAATATCCAGCGGGAGCAGGACTGAAAGATATTTTGGCATTTTCAATTTAAAATTCATATTTAAATTTCCTGCACCGAGCTTTTTCCGATAGAGTTTCAGGGACGCAGAGATATAATCTGCAGCGGTCACTGTATCCATAGAAGAAACCAGCATTTTGTAATAATTCTTTTTGATCAGGGCATCTTCCTGTAAAACAGGATGTGTACAGATGACTTGTGAAAAAAGAATTTTTTCTTTTGGTTTAAGCTGATAGGCAGGTGCCTTTGTTTTTTTCATTAGCAGACTCCTTTCAAATGCTAATTCTATTATACTACAAATTTCCGGACAAGTCAAGCAAAAAGCAGATCAAGCCCGAGGTTCTGACAGATTCCGTATTCTATTATACAAATCATACCGGACAAACGTATGTCCGTCTATTTTAAATTTACAGAATATTCATAGAATATTTACTTTTATGTTTCATAAAGCTGTTTCATTTTTTCAATTTCCGCTTTCATTTCTGTTATCAAACTTTGCGGAGACAGTATTTTAATCCATGCCCCCTGTGACAGCAGGTACATCATGAGGCCTCTGCCGTTGTTGACTTCTGCTTCAATAATGCTGATATTACCGTCTTTTTCGATAATTTTTGCAGTCGGCAGTCTGTCCAGTACGGCCTGTACGGACAATCCTGAAAACGCAAATCTTATTTTGACAGTCTCACCGGGGAACATAAACTGATTTTTTTCACGCAGATCGCCTTCATTGAAATCATGTTTCTTATCCAGTATAAAAAATTCTCTGTTTTCCGTAACAGAAACAATCCGGTCAATTCGGAAATACTTGGATTTCATTTCTGTATCAGAGGCTTCATAAGCGATCAGATAGAAATAATACTCACTGAACATGACGGCTACGGGCTTGATTTTTCGCTTGACTTCCTGTCTGTTCATCTTGCAGTAATGGATTGTCAGCATTTTTCTGTTTTCAATTGCCTGAATCACTTTCCACAGAGTATCAATGACAGAATGACAATCTGCTTTCACTTCATGATAATGATACACTTCTTTTCGGATCAGAGCTTCAAGCCCTGCTCTGTCCTCAGCCGTTGTTACTTTTTTCAGTTTGGCGATCAGGGTCAGAATTTCGTCTTTAGAAAAGCATCTGCTTCCCAGCAGAACTTTTATGACAGCAAACAGTTCCTTATTTTTCAAGAACTCGTCACTTGATAAAATATAGGCTCTTTCTTTATGAGAATAAGTCAGTTCTGCATTCTGCATCAACTCCCTGTGTTCGGTCAGAAATTCTTTGATTTCAGTCATATTCCGGCTGATGCTTTTTACAGATACCTGATATTCCTCGGCAAGTTTTTTCAGTGAGATCTGTTCTCCTTTCAGCAGTCTGAAAAAAATCTCCAGCACTCGTTGATTTTTATTTTCTTTCATTTCTTCACCTTCCAATCTTCAGGATGATAGTTTTATTATAGCAAACATACCGGACAGATGTATGTCCTACTAAAAAACTTCTCTGTTATGCACAATTAATATAAAATAAATCTACTGCTTTTGCATAAAAAGCATAATTCAGTCTGTATTTTTCCGGATGTCATAGCATGTCAGAACACTGCAAAGTAGAATGAAATCAAAAATTCTAATCCGGAAAGGTCGTATTTTTATGATTTTAAATCAGGCAAAAAATATCATGCTCGGAAGCCGGGAAGTACAGAAAGCTTATCTCGGAACTCAGCTTGTCTGGGAGCGGCATACGGGCTATGACAGTACCAAAGCTGCTCTTGTTCCGCTGGACAGCGAATTGCAGGAAACGGACAATGTACAGTATTTTACAACACTTGCAGAATTAAAAACCGCCGCCATGCAGCTGAATACCAGATATGCTGTCTATGTCGGTGCAGACTCCGGCATTACAAAAATCGGAAATTATGAATTCCGAAGCTATTCCCATCTGACCCGAATCTACCTTCCGAATACTGTTACCAGTATAGGTACAGGAGCATTTTATGAATGCAGCGGACTGACCGAAATAGAACTTCCGGACAGTGTGACCAGTGTCGGAGATTATGCTTTTTATTCCTGCGGTAATCTGAAAACGGTGAAAGTCGGAAACGGTCTGCCACGGTTCTCCCGGAGTACGTTTGAAACATGCGGTCATATTGAATCTGTCACTATCGGGAACGGAACGGTATATATTCAGAATATATTCAATTATGCATTTCATCAGCTGGAAGCAAAAACAGCTGTGATTGAAATCGGCTCAGGAATCGTAAATATAGATTCTATGGCCTTTAATAATAATAGTTATAAAATTAAAAAAATCATCCTGCACAAAGCAGAAAACAGTGTTTCCGGTGCACCATGGGGTGCGGCAGGGGCAGAAATTGTCTGGATGGGAGAGGAATGAGCTTTATGATCGAAACGCTGGTGATTACAGTCCTGACATCAAGCGGCATTATCGGAATTTTCACGCAGTTTTTATTGAATCGTCTGAAAGTTTCTGAGCAGAAACAGCAGGCTCTGGAACAGGGCGTACAGGCTTTATTAAGAGACCGGCTGATCTATCAGTATGACAAATACAAGGCAAAGGGCTATGCTCCGATCTATGCGAAAGAAAATTTCGAGAATCTCTATGAGCAGTATCATAAATTAGGAGCGAACGGTGTCATGGATCAGATTCATGAAGAATTTAAGAATCTGCCTGCAAGGGGGGATGAAACTTGAAAAACTGGCTGAAAAGAGCACTCCGGACGGCTCTGCAATCGGCTGTGGGCTATCTGGCTGTTGCGGTTCCGGCGGTTGACTGGAGTGCAGATAAAG
>JAFUWN010000019.1 GCA_017483465.1 Oscillospiraceae bacterium | reverse complement strand
TTTTACTATAAAATGCATAAAAAAGCAAGTGGTTTCTGCAATAAAAAACGCCCTCCGGATGGAGAGCGTTTTTTGTGATTTGAAAGTCAATTACTTGTTGACAGCTTCCTTCAGGTTCTTGCCAGCCTTGAATGCCGGAGCCTTGCAAGCCGGAACATCCTGCATTTCGCCTGTTCTGGGGTTCTTGCACTTCTTAGCGGCACGTTCACGTACTTCAAATACGCCAAAGCCTGTCAGAGTTACTTTATCACCAGCAACGAGAGCATCTTTTACACTGTCAAAAACAGCGTCTACATAGACAGCGGCTTCCTTTTTGGACTTACCTGTTTTTTCGGCAACAGCCTGAATCAGTTCTGCTTTTTTCATAATATGAACTCCTCCAAAATAATTAATATACTAGTATTATATACGATTTCAAGCGATTTGTCAAGGAAATTCCGTAAAATCGGCATTTCTGTGCAAATTCACGCCAAAAGCGGCTTAATTTTGGGTAATATACTATATAAAATCCCTGAAAATCGTGGGTTATGCCTGATCAAGACCGTTCCGCAGATCCTGACAGAGGTCGGCAACATGCGGCAGAGCCTCCTGCTGATACTGTCCGATCTGATTGACAACTGCACTTCCGACAATTACACCGTCACAGTAAGAACCCATTTTGCGGGCTGCCTCACCGTTGCGGATGCCGAATCCGACACAGTAGGGGATTTTTGCATATTTTTTGACTTCGCTGAAGAAGGCATCAAAATCGGTCGTGAAATTGTCACGCATTCCCGTTACACCTACGGAAGAAACACAGTATAAAAATCCCTGAGCAGCAGAGGCGATTTTCTCAATACGTCCGGTAGAGGCCGGAGTCACAAGGCTGATGTTGTAGATATTATTTTTTTCGGCAGCCTGTTTGAATTCGTCATGTTCTTCAAAAGGCAGATCGGGAATAATTACCCCGTCAATGCCGACTTCATGACACTTGTCAAAGAAATCCGGAGTCCGGAATACTGTATTGGCATAGAGCATCAGAAGCAGAGGCATATCTGTCTGTGTTCTGAGTTTTTTGACCATCTCGAATACACTCTTGAGAGTTGTATGATAATCACGCAGAGACCGGAGACTTGCTTCCTGAATAACAGGGCCTTCTGCAATGGGGTCAGAGAACGGCACACCGATTTCGATTATATCCGCACCGTTTTTCTCCATTTCGAGAACGGCTTTTTCTGTGAGTTCCAGACCGCCGTCACCTGCGGAGATATAAGTAATCAGAGCTTTTTTATTCTGAGCTTTGAGCTGTGCAAATTTTTTATCAATTCTATTAGACATTTAAATTCACTCCTCTGTATCTTGCAATCTGCTGAACGTCTTTATCTCCACGGCCGGAGAGGTTGATAATCATAATCTGATCTTTTGTCATAGTCGGTGCGATTTTGAGGGCAGCGGCAACAGCATGAGCCGATTCCACAGCCGGAATAATACCTTCTGTTTTGGAGAGATATTCAAAAGCCTGAACAGCTTCTTCATCTGTAATGCTGATATAATCCGCACGGCCTGTCTCATGCAGATAAGCATGTTCAGGGCCGATACCCGGATAGTCCAGTCCGGCAGAAATCGAGAATACCGGAGCAATCTGACCTTCATCGTTCTGTAAGAAGATTGATTTCATACCGTGGAAAATACCCAGATCACCTTTTGTAAGCGTAGCAGCATGAAAATCCGTATCAGCACCCTTGCCGCCGGCTTCTGCACCGACTAATCTGACAGAAGTATCCGGAATGAAATCATAGAAGATCCCCATTGCATTCGAGCCGCCGCCGACACAGGCCACAACACAGTCAGGCAGTCTGCCTTCTGCGGCAAGAATCTGCTGTTTGGCTTCTTCACCAATAATTTTCTGAAAGTCTCTGACCATAGTCGGATAGGGATGAGGCCCCATAACAGAACCGATACAATAGAAAGTTGTTGCGATATTTGTCGCCCAGTCTCTCATGGCTTCATTGATGGCATCTTTCAGGGTAGCCGTACCGGAGTCGACACCGGTGACTTTGGCTCCGAGCAGTTCCATTCTGTAGACGTTCAGAGCCTGACGCTCCATATCTTCCCGACCCATGTAGACTTCACATTCCATATCGAAATAAGCACATACTGTCGCAGTAGCAACACCGTGCTGACCGGCACCGGTTTCAGCGATCACACGCTTTTTACCCATTTTCTTAGCAAGAAGCACCTGACCCAGAGCATTGTTGATCTTATGAGAGCCTGTATGATTCAGATCTTCACGCTTGATATAAATTTTAGGGCCGTTCAAATCTTTTGTCATCTTATCGGCATAATACAACAGAGACGGCCGGAACGCATAGTTATGATATAAATCCTGTAATTCTTTCAGGAATTCCGGGTCTTTGCTGTATTTTTCATAAGCCTCCTGTAATTCCGAGACTGCATTCATGACGGTTTCAGGCACGTACTGACCGCCGAAATCGCCAAATCTTCCGATTTTACTCATAAATAAATTCCTTCTTTCTTAGTTTCTGATGATCTGCATAATTTTTTTGATTTTATCAATATCTTTATATTTATCCGTTTCGACACTGCTGGAGACATCCACCCCGAACGGCTGAACTTCTCTGACAGCTTTTTCCACATTTTCTGATGAAATTCCTCCGGCGAGGAAAAATTCATGTTCCGGCCGATTCTCTTTGATGATATTCCAAGGGGCGAGCGTTCCCGTTCCGCCGTGACTGACGGCCGAAAAGCTGTCAAGAACAAGCTTATCTACAGGGAGAGCATCCGCTTTCTGAATATCCTCCGGCGTGCGAACCCGGACGGCTTTCCAGATTTCTCCGTGAAAGATGTTCCGGAGTTCCTGAATATAGGCTTTGTCTTCCTCTCCATGGAGCTGAATCACATGCGGTTCTTCATGATAGGCACATTTTTTGATTTCCGCAATGGGTTCATTGACGAAAACACCGACAGTCTGAATATTTTTATCAAGATAAGATTTCAGCTCATAAAAAGTTCCCATGACAATGCTTCTGCCGAAACCGCCGGAGAGAATAAATCCTGCATAATCCGGCGGATACTGATTCAAAATTCTGATATCTTCCGGCCGTCTGATACCGCAGATTTTGATTTTTGTATTCATACTGTACCCTCTCTGAGCTGATGAAGCGTTTCAGTAATATGGTCGCTTCTCATGAGAGTTTCACCGATCAGGACAGCATCTGCTCCGAGATTCTGCACAGTTTTCATATCCTGATTGTTTTTGATTCCGCTTTCAGAAACAAAAAGCTGATCTTTCTGCCGCATGGAAGCAAGTTCGGCAGTGGTATTCAGATTGACTTCAAATGTTTTGAGATTCCGGTTATTCACGCCGATCAGCTTCGGATTGAATTTCTGAACGGTTTCCATTTCTTCACGGGTATGGACTTCAATCAGACAGTCAAGGCCTAACGAGTGAGCTAAATCAAAATAGCTTTTCATTCTGGAATATTCCAGAACGGCGGCGATCAGCAGAACCGCAGAAGCTCCGAGATATTTTGCTTCATAAATTTGATATTCATCAATAATAAAATCTTTTCTTAAAACAGGAATATTTACAGCATCGGCAATATTTTTTAAATACTGACTGCTTCCCTGAAAATAATGTTCTTCTGTCAGACAGGAAATGCAGTCGGCTCCGGCTGATTCGTATTCTCTGGCAAGCTCCACAGGATGAAAATCCGGTCTGATCAGGCCTTTCGAGGGAGAAGCTTTCTTGACTTCGCAGATACAGGATAAGCCTGACTTCGACAGAGCTTTGATAAATCCGGCTTTCTGAGGAGCATGTTCCGCAAGATTCCGGATTTCAGCAGGGGAGAGCTTCTGTTTTTCGGCTGTCAGCTGAATTTCTCTCTGTTTGCAGATGTCGTCTAAAATCATGAGATTACTCCATTTCGTTGGTGAACTTGACAAATTCATCAAGTTTTGCAAGGGCAGAGCCGTTGTCGATTGCTTCAGCAGTTTTCTGAATGCCGTCAGCAAGGGTATCGGCAACACCGTAAGTATAGAGAGCAGCTCCGGCATTCATCAGGACAATATCACGTTTCGCACCGGTAACAGAGCCGTCGAGAATCCCTCTGGTGATCTGAGCGTTTTCGGCAGGTGTACCGCCGACAATTTCAGATTTCTGATAGCGTTTCAGGCCGAACTGTTCAGGAGTGATTTCATAAGTTCTGAGATCATCGCCGTTGACTTCGGTGACAGTCGTCGCATCAGAAACGGAAATTTCATCCATGACATCATTGCCGAATACGACCATAGCCCTTTTGATTCCGACCTGCTGGAGCACTCTGGCCATGATTTCTGTCAGGGATTTTTCATAGACACCAAGAACAATATAATCAGCCTTAGCAGGATTTGTCAAAGGCCCTAAGATATTGAATACGGTTCTGACACCGAGCTGACCTCTGACAGGGCCTACAAATCTCATACTTGCATGATAGCTCTGAGCAAACAGGAAGGAAAGACGGGTTGTTTCAAGGCATTTCTTAGCCTGTTCCGGTTTCGAGGCGATTTTCACTCCCAGAGCTTCAAGAACATCTGCCGCACCGCTCTTGCTGGAAACGCTTCTGTTTCCGTGTTTAGCAACTTTTGCACCGGCAGCAGCGGCAACAAATGCAGAAGTAGTCGAAATATTGAACGAAGCACACTGATCTCCGCCGGTACCGACAATATCAATACTGTCAGCTTCATCCGGAACAAGACTTGCTTTTGCTCTCATGCCCCTAGCGAATCCGGCGATTTCATCAGGTGTTTCGCCTTTGGTAGCGAGTGCAGTCAGAACGGCGGCAATCTGGAGCTGAGTTGCCTGACCGCTCATGAGCATATCCATGCAGGCTTCGGCTTCCTGCATAGTAAGATTTTGATTCTGCATGAGTTTGCTGTAATAGGGTTTGAGATTGACTTTTTTCTGTTCGGGTTCGGCTTCGAGGAGTCCGGCGATCACTAAGAAATTCCGGAGAATCTGTTTTCCGTCAGCAGTCAGAACCGATTCCGGATGAAATTGCAGTCCGAATGTCTGATGTTCGTTATGGGAAACGGCCATCACCTGACCGTTTTCATCCAGAGCGATGACACGCAGACAATCGGGGAGAGAGGTTTCATCAGCAATCAGAGAATGATAACGGCCGGCAATAAACGGATGCGGTACATAACGGAACAGCGAATGTTTTTCTTCAAAACGAATCTGACTGGATTTTCCGTGCATTAACTGATGAGCCGGGATAATCTTTCCGCCGAATGCCTGTACAATTGCCTGATGACCTAAGCAAACGCCTAAGATCGGGATTGTTCCGGAGAATGTTTTGATTGTCTCAATAGAGATACCGGCAGAATCCGGATAGCCGGGGCCGGGAGAAATCAGAATCGCTTCAGGACGGAGAGCCTTGATTTCTTCGATTGTGATTTCATCATTGCGTTTTACCAGAATATCGGGGTACATTTCACCGAGATACTGACAAAGATTATACGTAAAAGAATCGTAGTTATCGATCACTAAAATCATGATTGTCTCGCCTCCTTGATGGCATTGAGCATAGCTTTGGCTTTATGAGTGGTTTCAGCGAATTCTTTTTCGGGATCGGAATCAGCTACGATACCGGCACCGGCCTGTACATAGGCTTTTCCGTCACGGAACAGGACAGTACGGATGGCAATGCAGGTATTCATATCGCCGTTATAGCCGAAATAGCCGACAGTTCCGCCGTAAAGACCACGCTTTTTATTTTCGAGTTCATCAATAATTTCCATAGCTCTGACTTTCGGAGCACCGGAGAGCGTACCGGCAGGCAGAACAGCCTGTAAAGCATCCAGAGGCTTGCAGTCCGGACGGAGTGTGCCTTTGACATCGGAAACCAAATGCATGACTTTGGAATAGCGTTCGACATACATGAAATCGGTCACTTCAACAGATCCGTATTCACTGACTTTTCCCAGGTCATTGCGGCCTAAATCGACAAGCATGGTATGTTCGGCCTTTTCTTTTTCGTCAGCGAGCAGGGATTTTTCAAGGGCTTTGTCTTCCTCGTGAGTCTTGCCTCTGGGACGGGTGCCGGCGATCGGCTTGGTAGCGGCGGTGCCGTCTGTGACTTTGACGAGTAATTCCGGAGAAGCTCCGGCGATTTCGTAGTCTTTTGTCTTGAAGTAATATAAATACGGAGAGGGGTTTGTTGCTCTCAGACGGCGGTAGACTTCAAAACTGGAGGGCGGATTTTCGATTTCAAAACGCTGTGACAGAACGACCTGGAAAATATCTCCGGCATAGATTTTTTCTTTTGCCTGATTGACCATGGAGATATATTCTTCTTTCGTAACATTCGAGCCGACACGGACAGCAGGTTCATCATCCCGGAACTGACCACGGCAATGACAGTTATCAATTTTAGCAGCAATTTCCGCAGCACGGAATTCGGCTTTTTTATACTGTTCTTCGAGATTGCCGGAAGCATCCAGATTAATAATCACAAGAGCATTACTGTTCAGATGGTCATAAGCAACTAATTCATCATAGCCGAATAAGTGAATATCCGGCATATGAATATCATCTTCAGGGATATTGGTTAATTTCTTTTCTGTATATCTCACAGCATCGTAAGCAAAATAGCCGATCAGACCGCCTGTAAAATAGGGAAGATCTTCAAATTTCGGAGAAGTTCTGGCATCCAGAAATTTCTGTAATTTTTCAAACGGCTTTTCTTCTGTGACAGTCTCATGCACACCCTTGACAGTAATATGCATCTGAGCACCCTGTGTACGGATTTCCTGACTCGGATGAAATCCGATAAAGGAATATCTGTCCCATTGTGCACCGTTGCTGACACTCTCCAGCAGGAAAGCATTTTCCTCGCCTTCGGACAGTGCGGTATAGATACTGATCGGGGTTCTGTGGTCTGCCGGGAATGTGAAGAATACAGGAATGGCCGTATATTTTCCGGCTAATTTTCTGACTTCTTCCAATGACGGAAACAACATGGTAAATCCTCCTTATGAATGATTTGATTTAAAAAACTGCATAAAAAAATGCCAATCCTCCCATACTATGGGACGATTGACCGTTGTGCCACCCAATTTCAGATAATTTTCATGATAAAAAAATTATCCCTCTTTCCGGATACTGACATATCCTGCCTTGATAACGTAAGGCATACGGCAGAAGATACTGAAAGAAAATTCTCCTCTGCTCCTCACAGACCCATTCACTTCAGGGCATGTATACCGCATTTTCACCAGCCGGCGGCTCTCTGAATACTGTATCGGGAAGTTACTTGCTTCTGTTCTCAGGATTTATTTGATTAAAATTAAAACTAAGTTTAGTATAGCATAGTTTCAGTCATTTGTCAAGAGGTTTTTTGAAAAAAATTAAAAATATTTTTCAGAAACTACTTGCCATTTCTGAATAAAAATGGTATAATATCTAAGAACGTATCTGTTTTGAGAAAAATAATAAAAAATAATAAGTAAAGAAAGGATAATCTGAATTATGAGTAATACTTCAGCGGTACGCCACAGACACACCGCTCCGCATGAAAAGGAAGCCGCAAAGCCGGATTATATCATATGGGTCAAAAGAATCCTGTCGCTGCTCAGTGCACTGTATTGTGCAGTGATTGTATTTTTTGCCTATCATTCTGTTTTTTATAAGCTGGAATTAATTGATGTCTCTAAAGCATGTATGGCAGTCACCGGCGTTTCTGTTCTTGCCCTGACAGTTATGCTGTATACCCGGAAACAGTTGCTGACAAAGCTCAGCAGTCTGATTATGCTGCCTGCACTGGTTTTTCCGGTAATGATCTATTTCGGCCAATGGTGGGTGCTTGCTCCTATGCTGGCAGCAGCGTTGATTATTTTCTTTTTGTCAGGACTGGGCGAAACAGCAAAAACCGTCTGGGGAACAATTTCTTTATTGATTTACTTAGTCGGAGCACTGCTGTATTTTCTGGTCAATTCCATGTTTGCACCGTCTACAGTCACGACACTGGTCAAAGAGGGTGTTTCTCCGTCAGGGCTGTACCGGTATGAAATTTATAATACCACGGACAGTTCCAACGGCAGTACAAAAATCTCAATGGAAAGCAATACGATGGATAAAGTATATTATCATCTGTTCTGGTTCAAGATCAGAGGCCTGTCACATGATGTCGTGATTGAACGGCCTCTCAGAGAACCGGAAGAAATGGAGATCACATGGGATACCAAAACCCGTCAGGAAATTACTTCCGAACTGGAGGAAATTTCAGAAGAAATTGAAGTTACGCTTACAGACAAGCAGATGGATATGCTCGGCTGGGAGGCCTATCAGGTAACGTTCAATAACGGCGATGTCATCCCCATGACACAGGATGCTTATCACAAGACTGTCATTGCTCTCGGTGAAAGAGAGAAAAAAGTATTAGATACAGAAAAAGATCAGCTGATGCTCGATAAGATGACGGATAAGCAGAAAGAAAGTCTTGGAATTACCGTAGAAGATTTCAAAACCGTCAAGCTTGCGGATTTCACAGATGAAGAACTTGCTGTGCTCGGCATTCCGGAAGAGGGCGACATCATGTATTATAACGGCAAAATCGTATTCCGGTATTATATCGCTGTGTTGGAGCAGTATTTTGATATTTCAAAACAGGATATTACGTTATTATAATCAATCAGCTGTCACACATTTTCTGCTGTTTCATATTATGTACTATGAAACAACGCTGAAAGCGAAGTTTCAGATATATATATTTTACAGTAAGGAGATTTTGTCTTATGTGTTTTGATAATAACAACAATGGCTGCTGCTGGGTAATTTTCCTGATTCTCATTCTGTTCTTCTGCTGCGGCAATAACAACAATAACTGCGGATGCAATAACAACTGCGGCTGTGGCTGCTGAGTTCTGAAACCGAAAAGCTCCCCTGAAAAGGGGAGCTTTTTTTATTTCTGATTTTTCATGGTCAGGCTGATACGCTTTCTTTTCAGGTCAACACTTAAAACCGTCACTTCTACAATATCACCGACTTTGACGACTTCCAGCGGATGCTTGACAAATTTCTTGTCTGTCAGCTGTGAGATATGCACAAGGCCGTCTTCATGTACGCCAATATCCACAAAACAGCCGAAATCTACAATATTCCGGACAGTACCGACCAGTTTCATACCCTCTTTGAGGTCGCTCATCTGCATGACATCACCGCTCCTGAGCAGGGGAGGCGGCAGAAGATCTCTGGGGTCACGGCCTGGTTTGCGGAGTTCTTCCGTCATATCCTGAAGCGTATAGACACCAATGCCCAGTTCTTTTGCAAGGGTTTCTGTTCCGGATTTTCTGACCTGTTCGTTCAGGGCATCCAGTTTTCCGGCGGCGGCATCTTCCAGAGAATAGCCGAATTTTTTCAGTAAAATTTCAGCGGCCTGATAGGATTCCGGATGTACGGCAGTATTGTCAAGAGGCTGAGAACCGCCGGAGATTCTTAAAAATCCGGCACACTGTTCAAACGCTTTCCTGCCCAGCTTCGGAACTTTGAGTAATTCTTTGCGATTCCGGAACGCTCCGTTTTCTTCACGGTACTTGACAATATTTTTTGCAACTGTATTGTTGATTCCGGCAATATGCGATAATAACGGCACAGAAGCAGTATTTAAATCCACTCCGACAGCATTGACACATTCTTCGACAACACCGTCAAGAGCAGTCTGAAGATCATTTTTCGGCATGTCATGCTGATACTGGCCGACACCGATGGCTTTCGGGTCGATCTTGACCAGTTCCGCAAGAGGATCCTGTAATCTTCTGGCGATAGAAACGGCACTTCTCAAAGAAACATCATAATCCGGGAACTCTTCGGCGGCGAGTTCCGAGGCAGAATACACAGAAGCTCCTGCTTCAGATACGACCATATAAGAAACTTTATGAGAAAATTCCGGCAGAAGTTCGGCAATAAAGCTTTCTGATTCTCTTGAGGCCGTGCCGTTGCCGATCGCAATTGCCGTAACCTGATAAGTTTCAACAAGATCTTTCACTTTCTGAGCGGCTTCTTTTTTCTTATATTCCCCGAATGTCGGATAAATAATCGCTGTATCGAGCACTTTTCCGATTCCGTCTACGACAGCGAGCTTACAGCCGTTTTTATAACCGGGGTCAAAACCAAGTGTGACTGTATTTTTCAGCGGCGGCTGCATCAGGAGCTGTTTCAGATTAGAGGCAAATACTTTGATGGCTTTGGTGCAGGCATCATCCAGGAGGGCATTCCGGACTTCACGGACAGTAGACGGAATGATTAATCTTTTGGCACTGTCACAGGCTGCCTGACGGACGAGATCTCCGGAGGGAGTAGAAATTTCTTTGACATAATGCTTGGTGCAGGTGCGTTCTGCCATAGTTTCGGAAGCATTGATATTGACTTTCAGATAGCCTTCTTTTTCACCCCGGTTGATTGCAAGAATCTGATGTCCCTGCAAACGGGGAACTAATTTTTCATATTCATAATAATCAAAATAAACAGCGGCATCTTCGGGAGATTCTTCAATCTTGTCTGTAGCTGAGCAGTCAATTGTTCCGAAACGCTGATATAAATCACGCATTTCCGAACGGATTTCAGCATTATCGGAAATTTCTTCAGCGATAATATCCATTGCCCCCTGTAATGCTGTCTGAATATCCGGAATTTCCTTTCCTTCGGAGAGATAGGCTTCAGCGAGCTGATCAGGCTGATCCTCCGGATTCTGAGCAAGGAGAAGTTCGGCAAGCGGAGCAAGTCCTTTTTCACGGGCGACAGAAGCTCTTGTTCTGCGTTTTTCTTTGAAAGGTCTGTAAATATCTTCCAGTTCGACTTGTGTCATGGCCTTTTCGACAGCCTGCATGATTTCGTCAGTCATGGCGTTTTTGTTTTCGATTGCCGAAATGATTTCTTCTTTTCTGGTTTCGAGATTCCGGAGAGCCTGTAATCTCAGAGCCATTTTCCGGATTGTCTGATCATCGAGAGCACCGGTCAGTTCTTTCCGGTAACGGGCGATAAACGGAACAGTTTTTCCGTCATCAAGAAGTTCAATAATATTTGTGACCTGTTCGGGTCTGACCTGAAATTCCTCTGTGAGTATCTGAATCATATCCATCATAAGATATATCCGTCCTTTCTGTGTCTGAAAATGATTATTTTTGATAACTGCGGATGACTTTCATAAAGGCATCGCCGTATTTTTCGAGTTTGACCCGTCCGACTCCCTCCACACTCAGGAAAGCCATATCAGAAACGGGCAGTTTCCGGCACATATCCCGGAGTGTCATATCAGTGAAGATTACATAAGCGGGCACATGTTCTTTCTGTGAGAGTTTCTGACGGCAGTCTTTAAGCAGAGAAAATAATATTTCATCTGTATCGGAAACTGTTTTTTTACGGCCTGTATGTGCGGATTCTGCCGAAGGCAGAGCCTTCCGGACAGGCATGAAAATTTTCTGCTGTTCTTTCAGGAACAGACCGGCTTTCCGGTTCAGATGCAGTTCCTGATTTTTTTCTGTGAGTATTCCGTTCTGAATCAGATACCGAATCATTGCAAGGCATTCTTTTTCCGGAGTGTCGTTCATGATGCCATAAGTAGGGAGTATCTGTTCAAGCTGTAAATCCTGATATTTTTTTGCTTTGCTGCCACGGAGAATCTGTACCAGGGATTTGGAATCAAAATATAAATTTTTCTGATGTAAATAATAAATGCAGGAAATAATTTTCTGTGTCGGTACGGTAATTTCTTTCTGTTCGCAGTAAATCCGGCAGAAACTACAGTTTCCGCAGTATTCCGGAGCAGTATCACCGAAATAATTTAACAGATAATTCCGCAGACAGCTGCGGCCTGTGCAGTAATTCTGTATTGTCCGGAGTCTCTGCATTTCTTTTGCACGGAGCTTTTGTTTTAATTTAGGATCCATTTCCTGATTTTCACCGAAATTGTTAATAAAAAACTGATTGATTCTTAAATCAGAACCGTCATAGAATAAAATACAGTTTGCCGGACTCCCGTCACGGCCGGCTCTTCCGGCTTCCTGATAATAATTTTCCAGATTTTTGGGCATATTATAATGAATCACAAAGCTGACATCCGATTTGTCAATTCCCATTCCGAAAGCATTGGTTGCGACAATCAGCCGGACTTTGTCATATAGAAAATCATTCTGGTTCCGGTATCTTTCCTGATCAGTCAGTCCGGCATGATACCGCACGGCCGGAAAACCTGCATCATTGAGATCTTCGGTAACCTGTTCGACCAGACGGCGGGAAATACAGTAAATAATGCCTGTCTCATCCGGATGATGTCTGAGAAATTCCAGCAGAGCTTCTGATTTATCCCGTGGCTGTGCTACGCCGAAATAAAGATTTTCTCTGTTAAATCCGGTTGTCAGGCAGAACGGATTTTTCAGTTGCAGAATGTTTCTGACATCCTGAGCGACTTCCTGTGTGGCTGTTGCCGTAAAGACACTCAGAACAGGGCGGTACGGCAGAGCTTTCAGAAATGAAATAATATTTAAATAGCTCGGCCGGAAATCCTGTCCCCATTGTGAAACACAATGCACTTCATCCACAGTAACCATAGAAACCGGAACTGTTTCGGCAATTTTCAGCATACTGGATGTTTCAAGCCGTTCCGGAGCAACATAGAGAATCTTGAGTTCTCCCCGGTAGACTTGTCTTAATACAGATTTATATTCTGTCTCATTCAGCATACTGTTCAGACAGGCGGCCGGAATCCCGTTTGTCCGCAGAGCTGCTACCTGATCCTGCATCAGCGAAATCAAGGGAGAAATCACAATTGTCAGGCCGTTCATCATCAGAGCCGGAATCTGATAGCATAACGATTTTCCAGCACCGGTGGGCATGATTCCGAACACGTCCTGTCCCTGTAAGATATGCGAAATCAGTTCGGCCTGACCGCTGCGGAATTTGTCATAGCCGAAATACTGTTTCAGAATTTCATAAGCTGTCATGCAGAAACTCGTCCTTTGGCAGATAATGTCATAAAAATAATCCCCTTTCTTTCCGATAGTTTTATTATACTACAAAATCCGGAATTTTGCAAGACACAGAGAGTAAAAAAACTCAGAAAGGGTACAGAATCCTGCACCCTTTCCGGAACTTATTTTTCTGTATTTTGTGCCTGATCACGTGCCTGCCGGAGACGGGCATATTTCTGCTTGGTGGCCATGCCGCCCCGAATATGACGTTCCTGTTTGTTTTTCAGAAGTACGGCGTGTACCTGTTCGGCAAGTTCCGGCTGTATGTAAGGCAGCCGCTCACTGACATCCTTATGCACGGTACTTTTGGAAATACCGTATTTCTTCGCTGCGGCACGTACAGTCGTCTGTTCTTCGAGAATATACGTTCCGAGCATGACAGCTCTGTCGCTTGTGTACATAATCTTCACTCCTGTTTCAGTATTCTCTGCACAAAACAGAGAAAATTAAGGATTCTTTAGAGTATATGCATAAAAATCCTGATTTAGCAGAAAATCTTAAAAAAATATGTTCATAATTCTGAAATTAAAAAAGATTGATTTGTTCAGCATTTTGTGATACACTGATTAGCAGGAGTTAACCTGTCAAACAGTGCCGCCTGTCGGATATTTTATATATTTTTTATCAAAAAATTGGGAATTTTTCTGTAAATACCAAACGAATGTTAAAAAAATATCATACTCATGATTGACAAAACCTTGACAAAGTTCTGAAAAAGTAGTATGATAATAATTGTAAAGAAAGAATGTATGTATTTCAAACGCATTCATATACTGGAAAGGAAGATGTCATTTATGTTCAAAAACTTTGCACCGGAATGGGAAGGCTTTGCACCCGGCAGATGGAGTAACACTTCTGTCAATGTCCGTGATTTCATTCACAAGAATATTACCCCCTATGACGGAGATGAAGCATTTCTGGAAGGTCCCACAGAAGCTACAAAAAAACTCTGGGAACAGGTAATGGATTTATCTCGTCAGGAACGTGAGGCCGGTGGTGTTCTGGATATGGATACCAAGATTATTTCTACCATTACTTCTCACGGCCCCGGTTATTTAAATAAAGATCTGGAAAAAATTGTCGGTTTCCAGACAGACAAGCCTTTCAAGCGTTCTCTTCAGCCGTTCGGCGGCATCCGTATGGCTCAGCAGGCTTGCAAAGAATACGGCTATGAAGTAGACCCCGAAGTTGTGGAAATTTTTACAAAATACAGAAAGACACATAATCAGGGTGTGTTCGATGCCTATACGCCTGAAATGAAACTCGCAAGACATGCCGCTATCCTGACCGGTCTGCCGGATGCTTACGGCAGAGGCCGTATCATTGGCGACTACAGACGTGTGGCACTCTATGGCATTGATATGCTGATCGAAGACAAAGAACATCAGAAAGCAACACATTTTGTTCGTATGACTTCTAAAAATATCCGTCTTCGTGAAGAACTGTCCGAACAGATCAATGCTCTGAAAGACCTGAAAAAACTCGGAGAAATCTATGGCTTTGATATTTCCCGTCCTGCAAAGAATGCTCAGGAAGCTGTACAGTGGCTGTATTTCGGCTATCTGGCAGCTGTCAAGGAACAGAACGGTGCGGCAATGTCTATCGGCAGAACATCTTCTTTCTTAGATATTTATATTCAGCGTGACCTGGAAAAAGGCCTGATTACAGAAGCAGAAGCACAGGAATTAATTGACCATTTTATCATGAAACTGCGTCTTGTAAAATTCGCAAGAACTCCGGAATATAACTCCCTGTTCTCCGGCGACCCGACATGGGTAACAGAATCCATCGGCGGTGTTTCTGTTGACGGTCAGCACATGGTCACAAAGAATTCTTTCCGCTATCTGAATACACTGAATAATCTGGGTACTGCTCCGGAACCGAATATGACAATTCTCTGGTCTACCAGACTGCCGATCAATTTCAAGAGATTCTGTGCCAAGATGTCTATCAAATCCAGTTCAATTCAGTATGAAAATGACGATATGATGAGAGTTACCCACGGTGATGACTATGCAATTGCCTGCTGTGTATCTTCCATGAGAGTCGGCAAGGAAATGCAGTTCTTCGGTGCAAGAGCGAATCTCGCAAAATGCCTGCTGTATGCCATCAACGGCGGTGTGGATGAAAGACTCGGCGTTCAGGTGGGGCCGAAATACAGACCTGTCGAGGGTGATGTATTAAATTATGATGATGTCATGGAAAAATATGACGACATGATGGAATGGCTCGCCGGTCTGTATGTCAATACACTGAATGTTATTCACTTCATGCATGATAAATACAGCTATGAAAGAGTACAGATGGCTCTGCATGACCGTGATGTCAAGAGATATTTTGCTACCGGCATTGCCGGACTGTCCGTTGTCGCTGACTCCCTGAGTGCCATCAAGTACGCAAAAGTAAAGCCGATTCGTAAAGATATCGAAGTCAAGGACAAGGCCGGAAATGTCATCAGCGTAACTAAAAACGTAATCGTAGATTATGAAATCGAAGGCGACTTCCCGAAATACGGCAATGATGACGACAGAGTTGACCAGATCGCTGTGAATATCGTCAGAACGTTCATGGACAAAATCAGAAAACATCATACCTACAGAGACGGTGTGCCGACAATGTCTATTCTGACAATCACATCCAATGTCGTATACGGCAAGAAAACCGGTAATACTCCAGACGGCAGAAAACAGGGTATTCCGCTCGCTCCTGGTGCAAATCCGATGCATGGCAGAGATACACATGGTGCGGTTGCTTCTCTGAGTTCCGTTGCAAAGCTTCCGTTCCGTCACGCTCAGGACGGTATTTCCAATACGTTCTCCATCATTCCGGATGCCCTCGGCAAGAATACCAGAATCTTCGCCGGCGATCTCGATATTGACCGTCTCGCACAGGAGGCTATCAATGAAGAATCCGAAGAAAATAACTGATCCTGATGATTCTGAACTGAATCAGCAGGCAGATGATTTAGTTGCTCTTCTGGATGCTCTTGCAGCATCTGGAAGCCAGCATATCAACCTGGATATTGGCGAACAGACCCGTGTCCAGACTGTCAACAGTACGGAATGCAATCCGAAACTCGGTGCCTGTGCTGTACAGAACTTTGATGACGAAGACCCTGATTATCAGGAAGATGAAGAATCTGAAGAACCTGACAACGGGGAACTCTGATTAAAAATATTTTATCAAGGAGGAATTTATCATGGCAGAAATTCAGAACGATCAGCAGGTTGACAATCTGGTGGAATTACTCGATGGTTATGTCTCCAAAGGCGGACATCACCTGAATGTCAATGTATTCACAAGAGAAACACTTCTCGATGCTCAGAAACATCCGGAAAATTATCCTCAGCTGACAATCCGTGTATCCGGTTATGCAGTGAATTTTATCAAGCTGACCAAAGAACAGCAGGATGATGTCATTTCCAGAACATTTCATGACAAAATCTGAAACAGACATATCAGCTTACCCCTTTTATGATATCAGAATGCCCGGCTGTTCAGTCGGGCTGTTCTGCATTATTTCATATTATCAGGAAAGAAGTGATTTTTATGCAGGGATATATTCATTCTACAGATTCGTTCGGTACGGTAGACGGCCCCGGAGTCAGATTTGTAATCTTCTTTCAGGGCTGTCCGATGCGATGTTTATACTGTCATAATCCTGATACATGGGAAGTCAAAGCAGGTACGCCCATGACCGCTGATGAACTCATTCAGTGCTATGAACATAACAGGGAATTCTATCGCAACGGAGGCATTACAGCTACCGGCGGAGAACCTATGCTTCAGATGGAATTTTTAACAGAATTATTCACACTCGCAAAACAAAAAAAAATTCATACCTGTCTTGATACGTCAGGAATCTGTTTTAATCCGGTCTGTCCGGAGAAATATGATCAGCTTCTGAGCGTGACTGATTTAGTTATGCTCGATATTAAGCATATTGATGATGAAAAGCACAAAGAACTGACGGGGCATTCAAACAAGAATATTTTAGCATTCGCTGAATATCTCAGCAAGAAAAATATTCCGGTCTGGATTCGTCATGTAATTGTTCCGGGCTGGACGGACGGCGAAGAAGAACAAACCAGATTAGGCTATTTTATTGGAAATCTGAAAACGCTGAAAGCTCTGGATGTTCTGCCTTATCATGATATGGGAAAAACAAAATATCATGAACTAGGCATTCCCTATCCGCTGGAAGATGTCAAGCCCGTAGAGAAAGAAACGGCTGTACAGGCTCGTGAACAGATTATCAAGGGCATTAAGAAACGGCTCAGAGAAAATCTCAAAAAATAACACAAAAACGCTCCCCTTAACGGAGAGCGTTTTGATAGTAACATATCATTTTTTGTGCTGATTTTAAATCCGAAGAAAAATCTTCTCTTTCTTCCTGCCTGATATGTTCAGAAATGAATGCATCATTAATGCGATTGACCGCATCTTCCATTAAAGAAAGCTGATATTCTGATATATCTGCATTGGTTCTTTCAAGAGACAATAAAATGCATAAAGCATCTATTTCACCGATTTTCGGATGATTAGTTCTGTCATACAGACAATCATCAATATAGCGTTCTATGATGACAGCATCACTGCAATCTTTCATTTGTTCCGTATACAGTAAAAGCATTGCAGCAGCTTCATACAGTTTCTTATAATAATTCATAGGATTTCTCTTTCTGAAAAACGCTCCCCTTAACGGAGAGCGTTTTTTCTTATAGAACTATAAAATTAAAGATTGAACATGATATTATTCATAATGCTTTCGAGTTTTTCCTGACTTCCGCTTGTCAGAGAAGCAGTCACTTCGCCTTTTTCGAGAGCATATTTTTCGAGATCTTCGAGAGTCGCCTTGCCGCTGATGATGTCCGCACCAATGCCGGAATTCCAGCTTGCATATCTGTCAGCAACGAAGTTATCCAGTCTGCCGTCAGAAATCATTTTATCAGCGATTCTCAGACCGAGTGCAAATGTATCCATACCGGCGATATAAGAATAGAAAATATCTTCCGGAGTGAAAGAGCCTCTTCTTGCCTTGGAGTCGAAATTCAGACCGCCGTTTGTAAAGCCGCCGGCTTTGAGAACTTCATACATACACAGAGCAGCATCATAAACATTTGTCGGGAACTGGTCAGTGTCCCATCCAAGCAGAGTATCGCCCTGATTGGCATCGATAGAACCGAACATGCCGTTGACTCTGGCAACTCTTAATTCATGCTGGAATGTATGCTGAGCAAGTGTTGCATGATTGGCTTCGATATTGAGTTTGAAATCATTCTGGAGATTGTATTTATTCAGGAAGCCGATTACAGTCGCAGAATCGAAATCATACTGATGTTTGGTCGGTTCCTTGGGCTTGGGTTCTACATAGAAATCGCCTGTAAAGCCGATTTTTCTGCCGTAATCTTTGGCCATGGTCATCAGGCGGGCCATATTGTCGAGTTCAAGACCCATGTTTGTATTCAGCAGAGTTTCATAACCTTCACGGCCGCCCCAGAATACATAGCCGTTACCGCCGAGCTTGACAGTCGCTTCGATGGCTTTCTTGATCTGGGCAGCAGCATAAGCAAAGACATCAGCACTGGGGGAAGTACCTGCACCGTGCATATATCTCGGATGATCAAAGCATTTTGCCGTACCCCAGAGGAGTTTTTTAGACGGGTCTGCCTTCTGGCGTTCAGCGATATAATCAGTAATTTTATCTAATTTTTCGTTAGTTTCTTTCAGAGAGCCATATTCGGGAGAAAGATCTCTGTCATGGAAGCAGTAATACTCAATAGAGAGCTTGTCCATGATTTCAAAAGCGGCATCGACTTTGGCAATCGCTCTTGCATCCGGATCAGCCTGCCCCCAGGTTTTGTCAGCAGTGCCGACACCGAACATATCCGTACCGTCGCCGCCCATAGTATGCCACCAGGAGAGAGCAAATTTGAGCTGTTCTTTCATAGGCTTGCCGGCAACAACTTCATCAGGGTTATAATACTTGAATGCTAACGGATTATCCGAGCCTTTGCCCTCATAGGGGATTTTTTTGATGTCTTTGAAAAATTCATTCATACATGATTCCTCCTGAATTAATTAAATATATATTCATTTTATCACAGATTTCCCTGAATGTCAAGGCAATTTCCGGAAAAAAACAGACAAATCTGATAAAAAATAAAATGTTTTTCTGATTTTTATAAAAAAGTCCCCTGTCTTTCCGGACAGGGGAGAAGGCTATTTTCTTTTGTATTTAATGCCGAGTGCATCTTTGACTTTCTGTTTTGCGGCACTCTCGATAAAATGCCCGAGTTCTCCCTGAGCTGTCATGCCGACAACGCCTTTAAAAGTATCTGTTTTCGACTGTCTGTCCCGTTTGCGGGAATTACAGCTGCGGCACATTGCCTGTAAATTGCTGATCACATCCAGACCGCCCTTGCGTTTCGGGATAATATGATCTACTGTAATTTCTGATTTGCTGAACCATTTTCCGCAGGAAACGCATTTATAATAAACGCCTTTCCGGAACAGCAGTTTTTTGCCTTTATGATGCTGAAAATATAATTCTCTGTAATTCATGAATTCACCTCCGAAAGTATGTTATTATTTTTAATCATAACATATTTGCAGAATTTTGTCAAGTTTCCGGATTGCCTGGAAATGAATTGTATTTTTTCGCTGTTACGACAAATATTGCGGAGCAAAAATGCTATACTGTTATTGTGATCTTAACAGAAAAGGAGATTCTTGGTTTTATGCAGAATTATGATTATGAGATCAACAGATTTTCTGAAAATGCAATGCTCTCTCTGGAGGCAGCAATGTGTCTTTCCGGTGAAATGGGACATACCTATATCGGAACCGAACATTATTTATTGGGCATTCTGCATCAGCAGCCGAATTCGGCAGCAGAAATTCTTCTGCATTCCGGCATTACAGAACAGAAATTTTCTCAGCAGATGCTTCAGACAATCGGCAAGGGCAGCCGTACCGCTCCGGGGTATCATAATATGACACCTGCCCTGCACAGAGTGCTTTCCGAAGCTCAGGAAATTGCTGATCAGAAACATCTTTCCAGAATCAGTACCAGACTTGTGTTATCTGCCATGCTCAAAGATGAAAATTGTGCTGCTGCGGAACTTCTTGAATTTATGCGGACAGATATGACTGCTCTTGAAAAAGCCTGCGATACAGAAGAAATTCCTGTTATCCGGAATATTCCGACTGCTTCTGATTTTCCGCAGTTATTCCGGTACGGAAAATTACTGCTTCCGTCTGAACAGGATGATCCTCTGATCGGCAGGGAAAACGAAATTGACAGAGTGCTCCAGATTTTATCCAGAAAAAGTAAGAACAATCCCTGTCTGATAGGAGAAGCAGGGGTCGGAAAAACAGCGATTATTCAAGGCGTTGCAGGAAGATTCGCAAGGGGAGAAGTGCCTTCTCATCTGGCAGGCATGTTTATTTTTTCTCTGGATCTGGGAGCACTCCTGGCCGGAGCAAAATACAGAGGAGATTTTGAAGAACGGATTCGTGCCTGTGTGGAGGAAGTCACACACAGCAGCAGAATTATTTTATTTATTGACGAACTGCATATGATCGTCGGAGCAGGTGCGGCCGAAGGTGCAATTGATGCCGCTAACATGCTCAAACCACAGCTCGCCAGAGGTGAACTCAGAATCATCGGTGCGACAACTCCGTCAGAATATTCCAGAACAATCGAAAAAGACAGTGCTCTTGCCAGAAGATTCCAGAGCATCGCCATTCAGGAACCCAGTCCGGAACAGACTTTCCGGATTCTGGAAGGCCTGAAAAATAATTATGAAGACTATCATCATGTATTCTTAACCCGTCAGGTACTCCAGTCCTGTATTGATTTATCACAAAAATATATTGCTGATAAAAGCTTTCCTGATAAAGCAATTGATCTGCTGGATGAATCCTGTGCCCGTGCTGCTCTCCGGAATGCCTCTTTCTCCGAGGTCACTCCCGAAGATGTCGCTGCTGTTGCCTCGCTCCGGACGGGAATCCCTCTTGAACAGATGACCGCCGAAGAACAGGAAAAATTAACTCATCTCCAGACAGTATTACAGCAAAAAATCATCGGTCATGATGCAGTAATCACACAGCTTTGCAATGCGGTCTGCCGTGCCGGAAGCGGTTTCCGTGAAATCAGCCGTCCGGTCGGTTCTTTCCTGTTTTTAGGCTCAACCGGAATCGGGAAAACTGCTCTTGTCCGTGCTCTGGCAGAAACTCTCTATGGAACGGAAAAAGCTCTTCTGCGGTTAGACATGTCTGAATATATGGAACAGCATTCGGTCTCGAAACTTCTCGGAGCACCTGCCGGCTATGTCGGATTCTCCGAAGAACCTGTATTTTGTTCTCATCTCCGGAAACATCCGTGCAGTATTGTCTTATTTGATGAGATAGAAAAAGCTCATCCTGATGTGCTTCATATTCTGCTCCAGATTCTCGAAGACGGTATGATCACAGACAGTACAGGCAGAAAAATCAGTCTCCGGAACTGTATGATTTTTCTGACTTCCAATCTCGGAATGCATGAAAATCAAAATACAATGGGTTTTCTAGAAGATCAAAATCAACAGCAGAAAAGAGCTGTGCAGACTCTGAAACAAAAACTTTCTCCGGAACTGCTCAACAGAATTGATGAAATTTTAGTGTTTGAAAAACTCAGTCCGGAAAGCCTTATGAAAATCGCAGAACGTCAGATACAAATGCTTGCTGAACGTATCGCTCAGAATCAGATCATACTTGAATATGATTACTCTGCAATTCAAGTGATTGCTGACTGTCCTGAAACCGCTCAGTACGGAGCAAGGCCGATCAGAAGATTTATCACACAGGAGCTTGAAAATCCGCTCTCCGGAATGTGGCTGCACGGCGAACTCCAAAAAGGCGATACTGTGTTTATTACAGCTGAACATCATCAGCTTGCGATTAAGATTACAGAACAAGTATAGTAATCATGAAAAAATTATAGTATAATCTTTTGTAACTCCGGAAGCTATCAAAAGTGTCGAAATCGTATTTTTTGCATCAGCCTGGACATTTTTTAAAAATTCGTCATCTTTTGCGAGTGCTTCTTCTTTCTGAGTTTTGCATTCTGCAATTACTCCGGCATAGTCTTCATAAGTTTTCTTACTGAATAAAGCTGTTTTCACATCATACGATTCTATGCTGGATTCATCAATTTCGTGAGACAGAATTTTAGCTTCCGGCATAGTAACTGTCAGAATTTTCTTTTCATCATCACTGTCAAATGCAATTTCAGAAACTTCAATTCCTGCCCGGACTGTACCTTCATAAACAATTAAAGTTAATTCTTCTGTGCCTGGAAGTGTGACACCAGCCACTTTTGTGCCTTCTTTTTCTTCTTTATGCAATTCACGATAGTGATATTTTTCACTGACTAATTCACTGGCGGATTCAATTACTTTTTCTAATTCTGAAATAGAGATTGTAGTATTGCCTTCTTCAATAATATCGTCAATAGCTACATCTAAAATTTCATCAGGGATTGTTTTTGCAGGCTTTAAAACGGCGTTATAATAAACAGCACCGAATATACTGCATCCTATAATCAAACCAATTCCTCCGGAAATTAAGACAGTTTTTAAATTTCCTGACTTGTTCTTTTTCTTGAATTCTTCTCTGTTTTCATTCAGTTCCATGAAATTTTCCTCCTTAAACAGAAAACACACCAAGGACAGTCCTATAGGCTGTCCTTTGGTGTGTGTTTATTTTTATAAATTTGTGCAAATTGACTAATTAAATGATAGAACGCCCCCCCCCGTTGTTTAAAATGTCGATTGTGCCATTTGCATAAAATTCAATCATGAGAGCATCCACCTTTCTTAGTCAAGATATATTATATTATAACATATATCAACAGAAAAGTCAAGGAACTTTTTGTAAATTTTATCAATCCGGCCAAATTAAAAATTCCGGAGCAACATACTCTGTCAGCCAGACACCGTTTTCAGATAAATAAAATTTGATTCCTTTCCGGTACATCTCTCCGGATTTGATTTTTAATATATAAGGCTTTCCGTGGCGTTTGCCGACTTTCAATGCTGTTTCTTCATCTTTTGACAGATGGACATGATGTCTTGACATCGGTTTCAGACCTTTTTCGGAAATTTCCTGTAAAAAACGGGTTGCTGTTCCATGCCAGAGAATTTCCGGCGGAATCTGTTCTTTCAGTTCCAGATCTATCGGAATGGAATGCCCTTGATTCGCTCTGATTTTAGTCTTATCCGGATTGAAGCTGTATCGCTGTTTTTCATCAGTACGGACGATTTCTTCTAAAATTTGCATATCAATATGATATTTCCCATGCTGATTTATTTTCTGAATCAGCATTTCTGTATCTGTCCATCCGCCCTGATAGTCGATTTTAATTCCGATCGTCTCCGGACTGTGCCGGAGAACTAAGCTCAGAAATTTACTGATTTTCGTCAGATTCTGTTCTTTCATGTAAAACTCCTCCTTGAAATGCAAGTCTGCATTCCGGAGGCCGGAACGCAGACTTAACATATTATTTTATAATAGCATTATAATTTTCAGAAACAACATTCCAGTCAATCAGATTAAATAAAGACTTGATATAATCCGCACGGAGATTTTTATATTTCAGATAATAGGCATGTTCCCAGACATCCAGAGCCAGAATCGGAATATAGCCGGTTTTTTCAGAAATCGGATTATCCTGATTCGGAGAGGCCGAAATCATCAGATCTCCGTTTTTATTTGCGGAAAGCCAAGCCCATCCTGAGCCGAATTGTCCGAGTGCCAGTCTGGTCAGTTCTTCTTTGAGATGATCGAAACTGCCAAATGTACTGTTGATTTTTTCAGCAAGCTTTCCGGCCGGCTGATTTGCCGGATTCGGAGAAAGCTGTGAAAAATATAAATTATGATTATAATAGCCGCCGCCGTTGTTTTTCAGAGCGGTTCTGACAGCAGGATCGGAAACAGAATCCAGATTTGCAAGAATCCAGACAGCATCTTTATCCTGAAGGCCGGCCATTTCCACAGCTTTATTGAAATTTGCCGTATAAGCAGCATGATGTTTTGCATAATGCGTTTCCACAGTGAGAGCATCAAGATAGGGTTCTAAGGCATCGTAAGCATAGGGGAGTGTGATTTGTGTAAACATGAAATTTACCTCCTGAAAAATAGTATATTATTATTATATAAAATTTTCAGGAATTTGTCAATAGTTTTATCAGATTTATTTAACATACGGAATATAATTAAAATACTCCATCAGAGCGACAGAACGGATTTCGGTCAGTTTTGCTTCAAAATAAGCGGACAGATTTTCATCTTCAAATACTCCGTTATAGGGCGGATAATCAAAATCTTCCTGTAGACACTCTGTTCGGAAGCGTTCTCTTAACTGTTCGTAATTTTCCTGAGAAGCATAGAATTTTTCAAGATTTTCCTGCTGATTGTTATCAATAAAATACTGTTCAATCAGCTGACTTTCATTCAGTACAATATTCTGATAGACACTGTTACGGAAACCCCATTCAAAAGCAGTCTCTCCGACTGTTCCTTTCAGTACATCAAGACGATACATATACTCGCTCCAATAGGAATTCTGAGCGTATAACAAACTGTTTTTCCATTTGCTGAGCATAGTATCGGCATTGATTTTAGCATCTGCATAAATCATGCTGTTCATAGAAAGATCGTAGACTTCCAGCTGACGATATGCAAACATCTTGAGTTGTTTCCGATCAATTTCTTCTATCGGAATCATAATATAATTATATTCCGGATTGGTTTCTGTCGGAATGGTTGTCGTTTCAGGGAGGGGAGTAGTGCCGGTTGTATCAATCGTTGTTTGTATTTCTGTTTCCGGCTGGGTTTCGGTTTGAATCGGATTCGATTCCGGAATGATCATTTCTTCCGGTTCGGGTTCAGGCTGAACGGCTTCTGTTTCTGGAGTGAAATTTTGTTCTGGCGGAATTGTTTCTGTTTCCGGAGTAAAAGTTGTTGTTTCGGAGATTGATTCAGTAACGGTCTGAATCGGCAGATGAATCTGTGTGACAGAAGTTTCCGGAATTGTTGTTTCTGTTCTGATTGTCGTGAAAGTTGTCTGCATAGTTGTGACAGGAAATTCTGTAGTATAGAGAACTGTTTCCGGTTCGGAGACAAGAATCTGCTGTTCTGCTGTCTGTACTGAAATTTCAGGACGATAGAAATTTTGAGTACTGAAATATCCATATCCGGCGATCACGCACAGAAACAGCATTGCCGAAACAGGCATCATAAAACGGAATTTTCTCTTATTACGCTCTTTCTGAATTTCTTTCAGAAACTCCGGAAAATTCGAGGGCTGTTCCGAAGCGTAGATTTCTTTCAGAGCTTTTTTTAATTTTCTGCTCATAGTGATTCTCCTTTCTGATGAGTTTATAATTTTTCTTTGAGTATCTGTGTAATTTTCTTGATTCTTCTGCTCATGACGAAACGGGAAACGCCGTACATATTGGCGATCAGAGAAATTTTCTCTCCGCTGACATAGCGAAGAAAAATAATTTCCCTGTCTTCGTCAGGCAATTCGTCCATAGCAATCCGAAGGGCAACATGTGTCAGAATATCGGGAGTATTTGCATGGGTAAATTCTTCATCAAGGGAATCCGGCCGGATTTTTCTTAATTTGTCAATGCAGAGATTTTTAGCGATTCTGTACAGATACTGTCTCGGATGGCTTTCATATTCCGGATGCTGCAAATATCGCAGAAACGTTTCCTGAGTTGCATCCTCGGCATCTTCTTTCTGATGCAGATAATATAGACAGTAATGAAAGATTCGTGTATATTCTGTTTCGATTTTCATACGCATGTTCACTCCCTTCTGTTAACATAACGTTTCAGGAGACCGGAATGTGCAAAAACTCTCTGATAAAATTATTTTATCAGAGAGCTTTGATTTTAATCATAATAAATTTCAAATGGATCTTTGGGCTTTTCCATAATTTCCGGTCTGATTCTGACCAGATAAATAATAATTCCTGTAATACAGGCCAATAATTCCGAAACCGGAACAGTCAGCCAGATTCCGGTAATATTCCAGAGCTTTGAGAAAATCCATGCAATCGGAATCACCAGAAACATTCCCCGGAGCAGAGATAAAATCTGTGCAGGCTTTGGCTTTTCAAGCGATGTAAAAAATACAGAGTTAATAATATTCATTCCCATGAACGGGATTGCTGTGAAATATAACCGGAGTCCGTCTTCGGCCATAGCCTGTAAGTTCTGATCATGATCGCTGTTAAAAATGCCGGCGATTCCCTGTGATGTAAAAAATACACTGAAATAGACAACCACAGAAATCTGTATTGTCAGTTTCATGGCAGATTTCAGGAGATATTGCAGAGCTTTCTTATCATGAGCACCATGTTCACGGCTCATCAGCGGCTGAACACCGTAGGAAATTCCTGTATATAACGAAACGACTACAATGGCAATATTCGCTACAATGCCATAAGCCGCAACACCGGTATTGCCTTCGAGATTTAAAATCAGAAAATTAAACACAATCATGACGATTCCGGCGGCGAGTTCATTCACAAATGTTGAAAATCCAAGCGAAGCAATTTCTTTTATCATCGGCCATGACGGCTTGAAAAACCGGAACTGAAAGGCATTCCAGCCGCTGACGATATGCAGACTCATCACAGCAATGCTGAACAACGGAGAAATACAAGTTGCTAATGCAGCCCCCTGCATTCCCATCTGACGGATAAAAATAAAATCACAGTCTAAAATCACATTGACAGCACTGCTTGTCAGCATTGCCGCTGTCGCAAGCCGGGGAGCACCGTCATTCCGGACAAAGCAGATCATCACCTGATTTAATAAAAATATTGGTGAAAATAATAATACTAATTCCAGATAGGTATGTGTCAGATCAAAAATGCTCTCATCTGCACCCAGCAGGAGCGTCAGAGGCTCCGAGAAAAATATCCCCAGAATCTCAAAAATCAAAGCAATACCGCCCATGCCTAAGATTGTATTAGTAAAAATCCGGTCAGTATCAATGCGGTCGGTATGACAGTAAAAAATAGAAAATTTTGTCGAACCGCCGATGCCGAACATCAGGCCGAAGCCGTTCAGAAAATTGAATACCGGCAGAGCCAGATTCAATGCCGCAAGCCCATCCGTACCGAGCCCCTTAGAAATACAAAACGTATCTGCCAGAATATACAATGAAATCCCGAACGAACCGATCATATTGAAAAATACATATTTCCTGAAATCCTGTTTCAGATCCGGTAAATACATGCGTTCACCTCCAAAAGAAAAACAGCACGCTGTTTCAGAAAACGTGCTGTTCGTCAGGAATCAGCCTACCAGACCGGAACGCTCAATACCTTCTGTAAAATATTTTTGTAAGAACGTATACATTACAAGAAGCGGTGTTACGGAAAGCAGACAGCCGGCCTCCATCCAGATAATCTGTTCACGGGGAGAAACTTCCACAGTAGCACTGTTGAACAGTTCCAGAGAAAGCAGCGTATTCAGATTTTTCAGCATCAGAGCGATTGTCGAGTTATTTGTAAAGAATGTCGAGCTGACATAATAATCATTCCAGTACCATACAACGGAAAACAGAAATACAGTCAGGAACGAAGAAGCCGCATTCGGCACCATAACCTGAATAAACGTCCGGAACGGGCCGCATCCATCCAGATAGGCGGCATCTTCGAGTTCTTTCGGCAGACCTTTGAAAAACTGTCTGAAAATAAAGATCATCAGTCCGGCACGGATTCCGTTTGCCATCAGGGCAGGCAGATACATTGTGAACGGCGTGTCGATCAGATTAAATGCACCGAACAGGAAATATCGGAATTCCATATACTGCGGAATGGCAATAATCTGATTCGGGACGAGAATCATCATCAGGACAATGCCGAATAATAAATTCTTGCCTTTGAATTTGAATCTTGCAAAGCCGTAGCCTGTGACGGCACAGGTGACGACCTGCACCAGAGAACAGCCGATATTCAGTAACAGGGTGTTGGCAAGCGTGTGCCAGAAATCCATAGCATTCATAGTCTGCTTGAGAATTTTCAGTGTCAGATGACGGGGAATCCACATAACTGTGGGGTCGCTCATATCTTCCTGAGCACGGAAGGCACAGCTGATCATGTAAATCAACGGATAAAGAATAATAAAACATAATCCGAACAGGATAAAAAATCTTGCAACCGGCCAGACTTTATCCATGGCTTCTTTGCGTTTGAGATACGCAATTTCTTCCTGATTCATATTCCGCATATGAATCTGACGGATTTGTTTTTTGGAGAGTCCGTTTCCGACGATATGTTCTCCCTCTGCGGCGGGAGCTTCTTTTTTCTTGAAAATAGCAGTCAAAACACAGTCCCTCCTTTAGTCTACTTCGTAATAGATGAAATGATTCAGAATCACAGTAATCAGTCCGACAGCCGCCAGTACAATAATAAAATATACCCATGCCATAGCAGCGGCATAGCCATACTGCCAGTCTTTCTGCATATCGAGCACACGTCCCATGACAGCATTATCCGGAGAGGTAAAACTATCAATAACTGTGAAAATCAGACAAGCCAGAATCATCGGGCTGACATAGGGAAGTGTAATTTTCCAGAAATATTCCCATGCCGTAGCCCCTTCCATCTGAGCGGCTTCTTTTGCCGATACGGGAATATTCTGCAAAGCGGCTAAGAAAATCAGAATCTGAATACCGGCATTCCAGACGATGCCGAAAATATTATTTGATACAGCTTCCACCATTTTCTGAATATTTTCGTTAATGCCATATAATCCGATAAACTGGAATAATTCTCCCATCAGGTCTGTAGAAAACATAGTTGAAAACTGTCCTGCACTGCTTGCACCGCTGCTGGAGATATTGCCGTTGATGATGCTGTATACAGGGCCTGTTGCAATAATAACCGGCAGGAAGAATACCGCTCTTGCAAAAGTTCTGCCCTTGAATTTCTGATTCAGGATAACAGCGATAAACAGAGAGAAAATAATAATCAATGGTGTTTTCCAGAGTGTCTCGACTAAGACACTGACCAGATATTTACTGTAATTGGCATCACCTGTAAAAACATAGATATAATTATCCAGACCGACCCATGTACCCTGCATACCGCCTTTTTCGGGCTTGACCTCCATGAACGAATATCTCAGCGATTCCATCAGAGGATATAAGAACCAGATCAGTGTGCCGACAAGCCATACTGCAATAAATCCATAGCCGTACATGGCTTTTCGTTTTTCATAGGGCATTTTGATTTGTTTTTTTTCTGTTGCCATCAGTTCGTTCACGCTCCTTTCTCAGCACTGGCAAGGGTATAGACAATGCCGTTTGCTGTAATTGATTTTTCTGCATAATTGACAGTGACCTGTGTACCGTCTTCATAAGTCGTTACGGAAACATCACCCTCACGGGTATAATCTGTAATCACTTTATCACTGACACTGGACAGGATTTCTTTTGCAAGTTTATATTCCTGTGCGGCAGTATCTGTCCAGAATGCATAATTAGAATAATAATATTTATCAAGAAGCGTGTCTTTCAGATCGCTTGCTTCGGCGTAGATCATATCATAAGCCGGATTACAGCCTGTTGCAATCGCAGTCAGGAAAGATTCTGTACTGTCGGCACTGGCATTGATTGCCGTACTGGAATAGGGAAGTACACCATGCATAACAAGCTGATAGAACGGAATTTCTTCATCAAAGACATCGAAACCGCTCGAATGCAGAGGCACATCAGAAATCTTATCGGCATACGGGAACGCATAGGCCGCACAGGTATCGGCAAGCAGGGAAATTCCGGAATCCTGAATATTTTGATAGGATGTCTGCAAAGCGGTAACAGTGTCATCACGGGACATGTTCTGTTTGCCGTAATCGCCCCAGATAGTAGAAGTCATTTCTCCTAAGCAGACACCTGTCAGCTTCCGGCCGGCATAATTTTTCGCAAGCTTGTTATACAAATCTGTGAATACTCCGGGAGATAACAGAGATTTTGTCTTGACGTTCGTATTTTGTACGCCATAGGATAAATTATAAGTCATCTGTCTGGAATAAGAATTTGAAATCCGGATGGTAGTATCTGTAAAAGTATAATAGCCGTTTCCGGAATCGAAAGTCTTGTTATTCACGGCCGGATAGAAGTCATAGCCTTTTTCATCCAGATAGTCTACTAATCTGTTGAAACTAGCGGCTCCGCCGAGTGTTGCCGAGGGTTTGGATTTATAATCCACTTTTCCGGAAATGCCGTCATTTGTCCAGTTATTATAGATAACAGACATATCATCCACACCGAGGCAGGATAATTCGGCAATAATTTTTTCTGCTTCGGGATAACTGGTCATAGAAGTTTTCATTGTGACCGGAATGCCCAGTACAGATCGGGATTTCAGCGTACCGCCGTACAAATCCAGATACAACTGTGTGGAGTTGGCTTCTGATTTCTGTGTGACATTGCCGTCAGTCAGCAGATAATTTCTGTAGATTTCTGCAACATCCATATAGCTTGCATTTTCATCCGCAGTCGGATAATATCTTAATTTAATTGTATCTGTTTTGATCGCACCGTCTTCAAATACGGTCAGATTGCCGTAATCGCCGGACATTGCATAAGTATCTGAGCCACGGAGCTGGAATGTAAAATTACAGGTGTTGAAACTGCTCAGTGACTGTCCGCTGACACTGGCATTCAGAGCAACATTGCCGTCGCCCTCTTCTACGATGACAGTCATGGCGTTATCTTTCTTGACAATCCCATAGACAGGCATGAGAACTTCTTCTGTAACGGCCGGTTTGGTAGTCGGAACGTTTGTAATATCACGGCCATAGACTCTTTGTGAATAGCTTTTTGTTGTTTCTTTTCCGTTATTGAACCGGATCAGAGAACCGCATCCGTCAGGAATGACAAAATAGCCGTTTTCATCGCCTTCACCTGCACCGAATGCACCCAGTAAAGTCAGCTGTGTTGCAACAAGGCCTTTGTCCGTCATGGTTTCTTTGATGTCGCTGCATTTGACACTGACAGACATATAGTCATCTTCCAGTTCATAGACAACCGGAACAGTAATGCCGCATTTGTCGAATTTATATTCGATTTTCAGGCCTTTGTCTGTTTCTTTGAAAGTCATATCCGCAGCGTTTCTGGAACGCAGATTCGTTGTACCACGGCTGTTGCTGTCACCGTAAGTCAATACTACAGATGACTGTAAATCTGTCACAACTAAAGGCGTTGCCGTTGCATCACGGTTGGCTGTCGGCGGAGATGACCACCAGGTATAGTTATTTTTCTTATTTTCCAGACCGATCAGCCCGGTATCTTCATCATAATACATCAGGAAATTGTCATTTTCTGCCGCTGTCTTGACGCAGACACGCACCTGTGTTTTATAGCCGTCCAGAACAGCCCAGCGGGAGCGGTCTTCATTCTGATAGAGGGTTGTCTCTCCGGCACTCCAGACATTCTGCATTTCTGCACGGACGGATTTATAATCCGTACTGTAGAGTTCCAGTGTATTCTGATCTTTTGTCAGGAATAAATATTCACTGTCAAGTGTAGAAACACGGAACCGGATTTTATTTACTTTTTTCTGATCGGCATCTAAGACAACAAGATAATTTCCGGCTTCACTATAATAAATATGCTGATCATTATCATGTTCAATTTCTTCGAGTTCTGCGGCCATTTTGCCGGTTTCGGCATCGATCAGGGCAAGTTCGGCATGTTTTAAATGCTTTTCAAGATCTTTGACAGCATCTTTGAGTTCCTCTTCATCAGAATATTTTTTCTTCAGATCGGCTTCGATCTTGTCTTTATAGTCATCCTCACGGAGATAGACCTCATAGCCGTCTGTGGTACCCAGAGATTTCAGATAAGCTTTGACTTCTTCCGGTGTGGAATCAAATTCTTCTTCTTCCTCTTCGACGGAGATCGTTTCTTCGGAAAGAGCTTCCTCTTCTTCAGAAAGCACATCTTCTGCGGCGGCCTCTTCTTCCGGAGCAATATCTTCTGCAAAGACTGCGGCCGAACCTGCGGAACAGATCAGCATTGCCGAAAGCAGGCAGGCCAATACATGTTTGAATTTCAATAATTTCATGACTGCTCACCTACACTTTCAGACGATATGCAATTTCGGTATAGATCGAATATGCAAAGACATATACCTGCTGGAACAGAGATAATAACAATACCAGCAGAAACAGCATAATCAGCATGGCACAGATTGTCAGGATAATCGCTCCGATGGTTTTCAGGAACGAATACTGATGTACGGACTTGATTGCCGAAAACAGCAGGACTCCTGACCAGAGCAGACCGATAATATGCACAGCTTCGATGAAAACAGCCTCGTCACGAATCAGGAAATGTGACAGAAAGACTTCAATATAAATGCTTGCAACGTAGGGAATCAGAGCATAAGCACTGTAGATGAAAATATTTTTCATGGTTCCTTCGCCTTCGAGCAGCGTACAGATCGACCAGTTGCCGACAACCCATGTACAGAATAAGATAATTGTCTGCACAATATAGGGAATAATATTGAACATCTTATCGGCTTCGGCATAGAACTGGAAGCCGTATAATCTGTTATAGAAAATCGAAGCAACAAACCACAGCAGGACAATCACAATAGAATACTTCATAGAACCGGCTTTTTTCCACCGCATATCTTCAAAGCCTTCCATCGGATGGGTGACTGCATGTTTGACCCATTGCTTATTGGTTAAATCCATCATAACGCTTATTCACCCTCCTCCTGCCGCTTGCGTTCGTCAGTGCGTGTGATATCATATTCAAGATTCGGCTTATAATGTTTCCTGAGATAGAATTTCAGAGCAATAATAGCAATAATAATTAAAATAACTGCAATTGTCACGCCTTTGATATGTTCCGTCAGCCATTCCGTGCGGTAGCCCTCGAAAGCCCGGTTATATCTGTAAGGCGAATCGGCTAATTTTGCGTATTTCATAGAGCCTGCATAATCACCCTGTACAAGAAGAGCCGCTGAGATTCCCAGGAATGCACGGCGATAATTGCCGTCATACTGCAAAACCTGATACCAGGGTTCGAGAGCTTCTTCATAATAGCCGCCGTTATACTTGACAGTTGCATCGTGCACGATTCTGCCGAAGTCGGTTTCTTCAAAGACGGTCACTGTATTTTTTCTGGTATCCAGAACCAGCACGTTATTGCCGATAGATTCTACTGCTGTGACTTCTGTGAAGCCGCCCAGCTGTTCTGAGGAACTTCCGAAGATAAATAATAAATTTCCCTCTTCGTCATACTGGAACACACGGCCGGATGTCAGATCCAAGCAATTGATATTTCCGTCATCAGCAATTTCAATATCACAGATCATAGACTGATAATTTTTATTCGTATTGGAATCATAGACAGATTCGACATCTCCCCATGAAGTTTCCAGACTGGAGAATAAATTTGTTCCTGCGGGATTCAGTTTCTTGACAGTATCTTTTTTCTGAGATGTCGATTGTGTACAGGTATAAATAAAACCCTCATCATCCAGATCAAAGCTTGTAATACCGGAAGGCACTGTTCTGGAGGTTCTGGAACGCATTTCATCTGTGGAAATCAATTTCCAGAAATAATTTGCGATAACGGCAGATGTGGCTTCTACAGTATTTGCACCGTAATAGCCCTGAAATTCGCCTTTGTTATTGAACATTGCCGCACCGGTTGTGATGTTGCCTAAGACAATATAGACATTCCCGGCTTTATCGGCAAGAACTCTCTGCGGCATGAAAGTCAGTTCCTGTGAGAATAATTCTGACTGCGGTTTTGTAATCTCCAGCTGGATATTACAGTCATAATCACAAACCAGAACTCTGGAATTATTATAATCTGCAATATAGACCAGATCGGTTTCCGGAGAGACATAAACACCTTCCGGCTGTTTGAGTGTCGTGGTCTTGCCGTCAGAATATTTGAATTCATCCATAACCATCACGGCTTCTGTCAGGTCAGAATTTGTTACAACAATCCGGTTATTTTTAGAATCCGCAATAAAAAACTGATCATAGGCATCTCTGAAAATATCACTCGGTTCAGAGAAATCGCCGACTCCTAAGTCCTGACCGCTGACGGAACGGGCTGCCAGATAGCCGGCCTGTGAGGGAATAGCTTCTTCCCAGCGGTCATAATTATACACATCATAATGCTCTTCCGCATGGACTGCCATACCTGCCAGAGAGGTAAAAGCCAGTAATCCGGCCATAACGGAAAAGGCCATCTTTTTGAAATTATTCTGCATAGTCCCCCTCCTCAATCCTTGATGCCGGAATGTGCCATCGTTTCGATAACGTTTTTCTGAGCCATCATGAAAATCACAATCGGCGGTACCAACATGAAGACAGCGGCGGCCATTGCGACACCTGCACGGGCAAGGCCTGCACTTGCGGCCTGCTGTACGACAGTCGGCAGAGTCTTGAGCGATTCTTTATAGACCAGTGTACCGCCCTGAATATTCCATGCTGCCTGAAATGCGAAGATAATCATAGTCATCAGAGCCGGCTTCTGGTTCGGCATAACAATCCGCCAGCAGATTGTAAACATATTGGCACCGTCTACTTTAGCGGCTTCGATCATGGCATCCGGTACGGTTGTCATGGACTGCCGCATTAAGAACAAGCACATCGGAGATGCCACAGAGGGCAGAATCAGTGCCCAGTATGTGTTGATCATGCCGAGTCTTGCCATGACAATATACTGCATGATATAAATAACATTGCTCTGGTATAACAGCGAAGTGACGATTAATTTATTCATAAAATTATTGCCGGGGATTCTGCATTTTGCCAGTACAAATGCCGCCATGGAAGCAAAGACACACTGTGCAACAGTAACGCAGACGGTGACAAATACGCTGTTGAATACATATCTTGAGAACGGTACCCACATATCAGAGAGAGTCTGGAACATATCACGGAAATTATCAAGAGTCGGATCAATGACATATAATTTCGGCGGAAAGACGAATAATTCATGCACCGGCTTGATACTCATGATAACTGCCAGATAAATCGGCAGAGCCATGAATAAGCCCAATACAGTTAAAAATATGAAAATTCCGACTGTACCGCCGATTTTCTTTCCGGCCTGTTTATTTGTACCCTTGGATTTTTCAATGCTGCCTGCCTGATATTTGCGGGGAACTTTGATTTCTTTTTTCTTTTCCTGAACATTTACAGCTGCCATAAAAATCAATTCCCCCCTTAATCCATGAAGTTGCTCAGCAGTTTGCTGATGAGCTTATTGCAGACAAGCATTGCGATAAATAATACCATACAGATCGCAGATGCATAACCCATTTCGTAACGTACCCAGCCATAGTCATAGGCATGTGTCATGATCGTATGAGCTTTATAATCCGTACTCGGGAAGCCGACTAAGCTTTGTGATACCGTTCCGGCTGTGAACGAGCTGACAATCTGCATGACTGCCGCAAACATCAGCTGAGGCCCCATTGACGGAATGGTAATATAAATTAATTCCTGCCATCTGTTTTTAATACCCTCGATTGCACCGGCCTCATACTGAGAACGGTCAATATTCTGGAATCCGGCACGGAGTGCCAGGAATCCGGCACCGAGCGAAATCCATAATTGTACGACAATAACAACACCCAGTACATAAGAACTGTCTGTCAGCCACTGCACCGGAGCGGTCACAAGACCTAAATTCAATAATACAGAATTCAAATATCCGTAAGAGTCGCCTGAAAAGATCAGCTGCCATACAGTATAGACATTTGCCATAGACGGTGCATAGAAGATCAGTGTAAAAATTGTTTTCAGCTTCGGATGAAGCTCGTTAATCAGCCATGCCAGCAGGAAGCATAATACATAGCTTAAAGGCCCTGTGAATAAGGCAAATACCAGTGTGACACGAATCGACTGGATAAAAATACTGTCATTTAAAAATAAAGTTGTATAATTCGATAAGCCGATAAATTTCGGAAGCTGTACCATATCGAAATCTGTAAAGCCCATCGGTAGGGACATCACAACCGGTACAATTGTAAAGATGAAGAATACCAGCATAAACGGGAGCATCATGAAATAACACTCTTTATTCTGTTTGATTTGCAGCCATAACATACGGCGTTCTTCTTCTTTGGTACGCTTTCCGATTTCAGAATTTTTCAAAGTTTTTCCAACCTGTTCCAAATCTGATTCCTCCTTGCTTTCAAAATTAGTCAGAAGCCGTGGAAAGCCCCAGATTTTCACGCTTTCTGGTGATTTCTGTATTAATATCACGGTTATACCATAACAGCGTATCACGGGGATTTTCATTGTTATTGACCGTTTCACGGAATGCATTCATAATATTTCTGGTAACGGCATACGAAGCCGGAATAATCGGAATTTCCTGCAGTTCGCTCTGAGCATTGAGCAGGATTTCCTGTTCGGATTTCGACCATGCCAGCTGCTGGAGAGCCGCTGTATTGGCAGTCGTATAGCGGCCGAGCTGACCGAGCAGGCCTTCAATCTGTGTACCGTATTCCACTTGTACGTCAGTAGAGCTGAACCATTTCAGGAAATCCCATGCTCCCTGAATATCTTTGCATTTATTGAAGATGACTGCACCGGAAGAGGTTGAATTGACAGCATGAGAAATGCTGCCGTCTTCCTGTACTGTGCCGGGGACTTGTGTGAAGCCCCATAAGCCCTTGATTTCCGGAGAGGCAACAGAAAGCTGATTATAAAAACTATAGTCAGAAATGACAATCGGATATTCACCCGTCCGGAATCTGGAGAAACCGTCATAAGACTGTTCAAAGCCGTATTTGGTATACATATCCGTCCATTTCTCGAAAGCTTTTACGGCAATAATATCATCAAAATTGGTCTGTGTCTGATCGGCATTGTAATAATTCAGACCGTTCTGAAGCATATACATTGCGAACGTATGACCGGATTCCGTAGCGGCGGAGATTGTCGCATTCGTACCGGAAACAACCGGAAGCACCAGACCGACATACATGTAATTTCTCTGTAGTCCGGGGAGCATGTCAATAATATCATCCCATGTGGACGGCGGAGCAGTATAGCCCATTTCAGAAAGAATATCTTTTCTGTAGAACATCATGGCCCAGCTCTGACTTAACGGCAGACCATAACAGCCGTTTTCATAGCAATAGGGAACGGTTGCATTTTCCTGAAATCTCTGTGTTACTTCGTCGAAATCAGAAAATTCGTTCTTTAAATCTACAAGCAGACCTCTGGCCGCTAAGTTGACAGGGAATTCACCGCCGAGGAACAGTGCGACATCAGGGCCTTTTCCGGCGAGAGTCGCCTCGACAACGCCGCCGACTACCAGATTGACAGCAATCGGAGTATCATACTGTTCGGAGAATTCAGATTCTACCAGAGACTTGACAACCATTGCCTGATCACGGCCTAAGCTGACCCAGACATTAATAGCTTCTTCTCCGGCATCGTCAGAAAGATTGGTATAATCTTCAAAGAAAGAACTATAAAATCTTTTCCAGCCGAAGCTTAAAGATTTGAAAGCATTTCTCTTCACGGAACTGAATTTCTGATCTGCCGAAGCCAATTCCAAGTAATCCACTTCCAGCGGCTGACCTCTGTAGTCGAACATCCATGCCGAAAGAGCTGTGATATTATCTTTGATCTGAGAAAGATAATCCGGAATTTTCAGCGGTGTTTCAATACAGCTGTCAAGTACCAGATACATACGCTCCAGAGAAGCGGCTTCGGAGCCTTCCGAACCTGCCATAGTTTCAATATTATTCTGAATCGCTTTCAGGTCATTGGACAATCTCTCGAATTCTCCCAGTAATTCCGGAATACGTTCATGTACATAATAATCCGTATACTTGTCCGGTGAAGGGCCTGTGATCATCAGAATTTTTCTGTAATAGGAGTTAATATCCAGCACAGCAGCATCGAGCACTCTCATAGATTCTCCGATTTCACCGGGGATGACTTCCATTTTGATCGTATGATTTTCTCCGCCTTTGAGATAAATATATAATTCTTCACCATTGGCATCGGTCGGAGAGACCACCTGCCAGTCAGTATCATAATAAAATTTGACCTGATTCATTTCCTGACAGATGACTTCATCATCAATATAAATTCTGCGGTTGGAATAGAATCCGCGCATTTCGCTCTGACGGGCTTTGATGCCTAATTTATACCAGCCGTCCTGAATTTCATTGCCGTTTATCTGCCAGGTGATCGTCTGCATTGCCTGATTCCAGTTTCCTGAACCTATTGTATTATAGACGGTTTTGGACGGATTCGACGGAGAAGCTAAATAACTGGAGTTATCCGAAGTCGGATACAGCGTAGAATCACTTTTATAAGCCGCTGCTTCGCCCTCAATCCGGAGCAGGGTAGAGGGTGTACTTTCTTTGGAGACTCCGGCACTCACATTGTTTTTATAATCTGTATAGCTCGGCAGATCTTCCGGCTGATAGAATTTGAAATATTCCAGAGCAAAATAGCCTTTGGTAATATCAAATTCAATTTCGTGCTTTCCTTTTTCGAGATAGAAAATCAGCGGTTCATTGAATAATCCATCCACATCAGGAAGCGGCGTTTCCAGCCACATGCCGGTCTGAATCTGAGGCGGTCTGACCTGATTGCCTTTCGAGTCGAGCTTGATTTCTTCACTGTTGACATAAATCTTATTCAGTGTTGCACGGGAAGCCGTATCATAAGGCGATTCTCCGTCAATCAGAATGCCGAATTCGATATTTGCCATATTTGACGGAATCGGCATATACGAGAAATCCAGACAATAGATTCCGGTTTCCGGAACATTGACAGTATAGGTGATACTGCCGTCCGGAGCATCCCAGATCAGAATATTATCTTTATTCTCCTGATCATAATCGCTTCCGTAACTGCCGACAGAAACGCCGTCCGGTTCACTTCCGGGATTAAAATCGGCATAATCTTTTCCCATGACTAAAATTTCCTGATCGGGTCGTTTTTCACCGATATAGGTATCATAGTAATCACTGTAAGTAGCCTGTTCGATATACAGGGGCGTTTCCTCAGTATCCGTCAGAACCGTTTCGGAAGTATCTTTTTTTGTTCTCTGCGGTTCTTTTGCGGCGAATGCCGGAAGTGCCGATTCAGAAAACAAAGCTAAGACAAGAAACGCACTCAGAATATACATCTTCTTGTTTTTCAGAATGATTCCACCCTTCTTTGCTGCTGTCCGGAACAGCAGTCAGTCTGATATTTCCGGCACAAACCGGAAATATCAGCTTCATAGATATTCATACATATTATATTATAACAGAAAATACCGCCATCTGTCAAGCATTTTTCAAATATTTTACACAAAAAAATAAATAAAACGCTGTGAGATATGCACAATCAGTCAAAATACATAGTAATTATTATATTTGTTTTCTGATTTAACTAATTCAGAAAATCATGAAAAACAGGCTGAAAAATACAGAAAATTACTTGAAAAATATTTGAAAAAACACTTGCTTTTTTTCATGAAATATGCTAGAATAATACTAACAGGATTTGTATCTTGATTTTTGAGAACAGGAGGTGTGAATTTATGGCATATCAGATCAGTGATGCTTGCATCAGCTGTGGTGCATGTGCAGACGAATGTCCTGTAAATGCAATTTCCGCTGGTGATACCAAGTATGAAATCAATGCAGAAGTCTGTCTTGACTGCGGTGCATGTGCAGCTACATGTCCCGTTGAAGCTCCGCAGGCTGAATAATTTCAGATTCATGTGAATGCTTCGGAAAATCAGAAAATAAGCAGAACCGCTCATTTCAGGCGGTTCTGCTTTTTTATTGTCTTATCTTAAAGTCTTGGATTTGCCGAGCAGGAATTTCTGCAATGCGATAATATCCGCTACTGAAATCTGACTGTCACCATTTACATCAGAAGAGGCTGTCTGATAATCCAGAGCGACTCCGTTCAGAATATTCTTTTTCAGCTTCACTAAATCATAGATATTGATTATGCTGTCATAATTCACATCGCCTATGATATAAGGGTCTTGTTCGGGTTCTGTTTCAGTCGGGATGGGTTCAGCAATTTCTTCTGTTTCGGTGTAGTAATATTCGGGTTCAGCGACTTCCTTGAAGTTCACTCTGAAGAAATCCATTGATCCTGTGAATCCGCCGATTTTATAGACTGCATTATCAGAAACAATATCAACAGGGTCGGTCTTGATTGTGCCGGATGCCGCTGTCTGACCGTTTACAACCAGTTTGGCTTCATCGCCGTTCAGTACTACACTGATTGTCATCCACTTTCCGAGAGTAACCGCATTTTCAGCAACAATGCTTTCACCGCTGAGGCTGAATATCAGATTTCCGTTTTCTGCTTTCAGAGTCATCAGATTATCTGATGAACCAAAACTGAAAATAGCAGCATTATTTTTCAGCAATACTGCTGTCTGATAATCGACATCATGATAATTCGCATAGGAACTGTCAGCAATCAGATACTGATCTTTATTATTAAATGTCAGAACACCCTTTCCGCTGGTGCGGGTTTCTGCCCATTCCGGACCGCCCACAGCGACTCCGTAAGTAGAAATATAATTATCCTTTGCGATTTTAGAACTGTCTGTATCAAATTCTAAGCCTGCATACTGACCGTCATTATACGGACGGGAATTGACATATTTATCCGGACTTGTCCAGCCGTAGACTGCTCCGGCCTGTATGGTTCTGCTGGAATCGTCATAATAATCGCCGTCAGTGATGACCTGACCGGTTGCAGAGCCTTTGGCTAATCCGTAAGTAACACCCTTGACTGTCGCATTTCCGGAGACACTATAATCATTAAAGACAAGACCGCTTTCGAGAACTCTTGCATTATCAGAGATCACAGAATTTCCCATGACTCCGGCATAATCTGAGATAATGGCATTATCTTTGACAGTTGCATTTTCAGCGACTACGGCATGACCGGAAACAACAGCATTTCCGGAAATCTTTGCTGAACCTGTAACAGTTGCATAATCTTTGATCTGAGCATTTCCGGTAACAGTCGCATAGCCGAGAACTTTTGCATTTTCTCCGACATAGACAGAATCATCTACATGAGCAGTAGAAGCGACAAAGCCTCCGCCGTTGCTATGATAACTGCCCTGTGCCATTCCGGTGTTGTTAGCTGTCTGCCTGATTTCTGCACCGTCAATGGTGACTGCATAGGGGTATCTAGTCTTCCCTAAGAACGGACGGTTATTTTCATCAAATTCGCCTTCGCCGTAAGCCCACGGCACGCCGTTTTCCTGCCATGTATCAGAATCGGGAGTAGCCGTCACAACGAGAAATACAGCATCTGCAACGCCAACGTTAATACTTGCAGTTTCACCAGCCTTGAACAAATCGGAATATCTGGTATTACCATTACTTTCCAAAACAACAAGGCAAGCTCTCCAGTCTGCACCCTGTACATCGGTCAGGCCTTCTAATGTGGCAGAAACAGAAGCACCATCTTCCCATGTACCGCCGTAAGCTTTCAGCGGAATGATATTGATACCGAACTGCTGAGGTGCTCTTTCTGTCGGAACAGTATAATAATTATTTTTATCAGTAGTTTTTTCAAGAACTGTATAGATTTCTCCCCAGTTCCATTCGCCGTTGGCTAACAGCTGATACTGACGAGCCTGATATTTTTCCTGCTGATTGAAATCCAAAGTCGCTAAGCGAGCGGCATATTTTCCGAGTGTTTCTTTGATGTCGGCATTTGCCAGACGGTCAATTTCTTTATAAGGATATTCATCAACCTGACCGTTCTGCATGAGAGTCTTCATAAAGTCTTTTCCGTAGCCGTCAAGATGATCAGGATTATCTGTCAGATACTGTAAAAATGCCCATGATGCATAGTTATCACGGCCAAGAATCGGCGTAAAGCAGAGATTTTTCATATAAGTTTCAAAATAGTCTGTTCCGGATGCAGGGTCAGTTACCCATTGACTATAATAATCAGAATACAAGAACTGTTCTCTGTACCAGTTAGCAATAGATTCCCACCAGGACTGAACATATTTATTTTCATTCCAGCCGAGCTGATGAGCGGTCACAACATGACCGAATTCATGAGGCAGTACCCATGACGGGTTAGGACTGTTCTGCATAGCTCCGACACAGCAGAACATGAATGCATAACCCTGATTATCATAGCCCATGTAAGCCCAGTCATCAGCGAACGGAGAAAGACCTGTTCCGGAGATATAGAAATTGACTTTATACTGATTGCCGTCACGAAGCCCCAGATTTACGGATTGTGTCGGCGGTTCCATCTGGAGATCATTCATATAGACATCCCAGCAGGCTTCGAGATTTTTCGCATTCTCCTGTAAGAAGCTTTCTGTAATCTTAGAAGAATCCGCACCGTTCTTGCCCCAGATAAACTGGAAATGTTCTGATTCCCATCTGTTGACATCTTCGTTTGCACACCAGACATCACGGGTCATGAGAGTATCTGCCTGAGCTTTGACAGTTTCAACCGGATTCAGTTCCAGAGCACTGACAGGTACAGCAATTGTACTGAAGCACATCACAGCCGAGCAGATTCCGGCGATGAGCTTTTGATAATTTTTCATATAAAATTCCCCCTTGTATAATTTTCAAGATAACAATATTATAACATAAAATTCATATTTTGTCAACTATTTTAGTGAAATGATTACAAAAAACAGGCATAAATTTTTATGCCTGTTTTTTTAATTTTTGATGATTAAGATATAAAATCAGGAATCCGGTCAGAAGCAGAAGCAGACACAGTATCTGTGTAAAAGAAATGATCTGATTAGTATGCGATTCTCTCAGGAAGTCAAGCAGAAATTTCGCTAAAGCTGAAAAAATAAAAACCATCCAGACAGTATGCTGATGTTTCTTTTGCAGGAATATACCAAGTATAAATATGATCAGAAATACAAGTGTTTCCGCAGGCTGTACCGGAAAGACAACAGCAGAATCTGTTTTGCTTCCGGCATAATGAATGCAGAATGGCCCGTGATAAGCAGTTCCCCGACAGCATCCGCCCAGCAGACAGCCGATTTTTGAGATACTGTAAATCAAGGGTAAAACTAATGTACAGTTTTTCATCATGATTCTGACAGTATCTTTCTGAGGATTGATCAGAGCCATAATCAGACAGGCGAGATACATTCCGGCGAGTCCGCCGAGAGAAGAAAGTCCGAAATACTGTCCGCCGGAAGTGATATAAGTCAGAAGCAGTCCGAAGAAAAGGCTCATCATCGGAGCAAGCATACATAAATAGCCGGAAACATTTTTCTGAATCTGATCTTTCCGGTTCAAAATATACATCACGATAATTCCGACAGTCAGAGATAAAATAATCATGACCGGATAAGGAGAAATAAATTTATAATCTGTATTAATTTCTATCATAATCATATTAACAGCTGTTGAGGCACTGGACACATTCGAGGATGACTTCAATCATTGCCAGAATCAGGAGGATAAAAATCAGAACATGAATTCCGAACAGAATTTTTCCGAACAGATTTTCAGGATAACGAAGTCTGACGATAATCGTCAGAATACAAGAAAGCAGTATTGCTCCGATACCAGGCAGAATAAATTCATCATTCTGAGAGACGATAAAAGATAGAAAAGAAAGACAAAGCAGAAGCAGAGCAATAATACAAAGTACATTTCCAGTCGAAGTGCCTTGTATTTCCGGTTTTTCCTGAAATTCGGGATGTTCATGAAATATAGATTCAGATTTTGAAGCGGAATCATGAAATATCACAGGCTGTTCAGAATTCGGCTTATAAACAGGTTTATGATCAAAAGAGAATATAATATCATAATTCGGCCAGCCCTTCATGATAATTTCATATTCCTGATGATTGGGAATTTTATACCAGAATCCGTTTTCATTCTGCTGAAAATCGTATTGCTGTAACAGACCCTCGGCAGTTCCCTCCGGAGCAAGAATATAATTCTGATCTTTCAGATAACTGCAATCCGGAATCATATAATAATAAATTAACATAACATTCTCCTTATCCTATTCCCGAACCGCAACAGCTGGAAAATTCTTCAATTACTTGATGACATGCAATGATAATATAAATCATAAAAAACAGACAGACGATAAACAGCAGAACGCCTATACCGCTGACGATTTTTCCGAAAATGCTTTCAGGATAATGCAGTCTTGCGACAATCATAAGAATCAAGGCGATACAGGCAAAAAATCCGCTCAGCAGAATATTAAAATTCAGAATCAATACACCTGCACTGAGAATAAAGCAGCCCAGTGATGCGGAAGATAATATAAATGCTGTCGATTTTTCCTCGCTGTCCGGTTCATAATAATGATGAGAGTCATAATAATTTGTATAATCCGGCGGAGACTGCACAGGTATTTTATGATTATCATCAGAATCCGGAGTTTCTTTCAGAATCTTTTCAGAGCCATGAAAAATATAGAGCGGCTTGGAATTCTCGTAGGTAAAAGAAATATCATAATCCGGATAGCCCTGCATGATAGCTTCATATTCTGATTCTGTCAGAATTTTATAATATCTGCCGTCTTTCGTCTGCTGAAAGTGATACTGATCAAGCAGACTGCTGTCAGTATCATCAGGAGCGAAAATGCATGGTTTTCCGTCATATTTTTTATAGTTACAGCCGGAAATAAAATAATAATTAATAAACACAGCTGTCCCCCTTTAACTCATGTCATAACCGATGCATTCACAATTGAAACAGGCATCTGCTATCCCATTGCAAGCGGCTATGAGCAGCATAATTCCGATCACAGCAAGCAAAATCAGCAGACTGTAAGATATCATAAGAATTTTCCCGAACAGATTTTCCGGACATCTGATACGTACAATCGCCGTCAGAATCAAAGCAGTCAGCCACATGAACGGCGGACATAACAGCATAATCAGTTCAGGTTCTGACCCGACAGGAACTGTATAAAACAAAGGGGCAAGCCCAAGCAGAAAAGCCAGTACTGAACCGATACAAAGCCAGTTTGCTGTGGAATATTTCATAGAGTTTCTGTTTTCCGGGCTGTGTTCGGGCGGAGAGGATGGTTCAGAACTAAAAGAGATAATATTGGCAGAAGAATTTTTTATAATAATATCATATTCTTTTTCGGTCAGAAATTTGTACCATCTGCCGTCTTCTGTCTGATGGAAATGGTACTGCCGGAGCAGTATTTCGTCTGTATTTTCCGGAGCAAAGACAGCCGGATTTTCCTGATAAAGTCCATAACTGCACCACGAGAGAGAATAATAATGAATAATCATGATGTCACCTTTTCATGAAGTCAGGAAAAGAATGTTTCAAAATACCGGAAAGTTTCGTCACTCAGTTTCCGGATGAATCCGGCAAGGGAAGTACTCCGGAGTTTTCCGTTTTTATCAAGTTTTAAGGGCTTCTGGGAATCGGGAGTTTTTCCGAACCGGAGTTCCGGAATTTTTTCAAACGGAATTTCTCTTGCTTGAATCAGAGAACCATGTGAACCGCTTGCTGCCTGTTTTGCACAGCAGGTGATTGGCTTCTGATGGAACTGATGGGGCAGGGGAGTCAGATTTTTTTCATGAATTATAGTATGAATCTGATCAGGAAGTTTGATTTTATCCGCAAATCCGCAGTCTTGGGAAGTAAAATAATAATCTTTGCCGTTCAGAACAGTTTGATAAAGCACACCCTCCGGAGTCAGTGAGCCGAAATCCTGTCCTGTTTCCCGAAGCAGATAATCAAAAGCGGGTTCAATTTTTTCGATCGGCAGTCTTGCCATAATACAGAGTGTTCCGTTTTCAATTGCAACAGGATAGATAATATCTCCGATTTTCAGGGAAGAAATATAAGGCATTCTGGTATGATGACTGCCATAGACAACTTTAAACTGTCCGGAATCTCCGGCTTTCCGGAGATCTCTGACATATTCCTGTGACCAGAATGTAATATAGCCGTTCATCAGGATTTCTTTTCGGCTTTTTCGAGCTGATCTTTTGTGACAGTGACAGTAATCATAGAAGCTCTGTCCGTTGTCTTAGGAATATAGTGAAAAGCCAGTTCCTGAAAATCTTTGTCTGCTTCACAGGCGATATATCCGGTTGCGGACTGTCCTGCGGGAATTTCTTCATTCATGGCATCAATGCCATAGAAATCATATAATTTTTTCATGACCGGAATGGTACAGCAGACATCAGAATCATACTCTGTTCCGTCAACAGCAAGAGCGAAGTTATTCAGCCAGTTAGCCGGAATTGTCTCATCTGTGGAATTATTGATCTGCACTTGAAAGAATACCGCCATTTTTCCGGATTGTTCCATGATGATTTCAGGGTCTTCCGCAGAAAGAACCGTAAGTTTCATACCGCCGTATTCCGCTTCTTTGCCGAGTTCGGCCTGAATTTCCACAGCCGGAGCGGTTGTTTCGATCTGTGAATTTTTTGACTGACTCTGACAGCCGGCTGACAGAATCATGAATCCTGCTAATAAGATAGATAATATTTTTTTATTTTTATTGACATACATATGTTTCATTCTCCATTCAATCATAATATAATTTATTATAGCATAACTGATAAAAAAATGCAACTGTTTTTTTAATTACGCATTGTCTTGATTCTGCTCTTGTCTGCATACATGTTTTTATCGGCCTGACGAATACAGTTTGTGAGATTCCAGCTGTTGTCCGGCATAGTGCAGACTCCGTATGAAATACTGACATGCTGATCCTGAATCGAGAACATATCGGCATTTTTCCGGAGCATATCAACCAAGGCCAAAGCTTTGGGTTCAGTAGTCTGCGGAAGGAAGATCAGAAATTCATCACCGCCGATACGGCACATAACGGCTTTATCCGCTGTCAGAACCCACCGGAACAGAGAAGCAGAAATCCGGATATATTCATCTCCTGCCAGATGACCATAATAATCATTGATATGTTTCAGATCATTGCAGTCAGCAGAAATAATACTCAGAGGGAAACAGTCTTCCGGAAGTTCCTGAATATATTTTTCATAATAGCTTCGGTTATAAAGTCCGGTAAGCGGATCAAGATAGGCCTGTCTCTGAAGTTCCTGTTTCAGAAGTTCTTGTTCCGTGACGTTATTGATCAGGGCGATAATGCCGGTAATTTCGTTATTTTCATCTCTGACGGGAGCTTTGGTAATCTGGAGATACTCCAGAATATTATCCGCATTGACTTCGATGACATAAGAACGCTCTTTTCCGTCAGCGAGCAGTTTCAAGTCACTTTGATAAGCCAGCATAGCATTTTCTTTATCTTTACGGATTTCAATATCTGTCTTGCCTCGGATTGTCCAGTCAGGGTCATTATCATGTTCGATATGATGCCAGTAATGTGTAGCGAATACATATTTGCCTTCGGCATCTTTGAGATAAATATTCGCCGGAAGAGCACGGAGCATTTTTTCCAGTTCCGGAAATGTTGCCGAATCTTTAATATGAATCGCATTGGAAATGCGATTCATAATCAGTTCTTTATAATACGGTGAAGTAATAAAATCAGCTGCTCCCAGTGAAAGATACTGCATTTTCTGCGGCACACTTTCTTCAGAGGCGATTACCAGCACCGGAACAGCCTGCAATTTTTTCTGTGTGCTCATCTGTTTCAGGAATGTCTCACAAGCATGGTCAGGGAGTTCTGAATCTACCAGTACAGCAGAAAGATTATTGCACATTCTGCGGACTGCACTGAGACCTTCTTCAAGTGTTGTAGTGACCATAAAATTATAAATATCTGCGAGCAGCTTACAAAGCTGAGAAGCTTCCTGACTGTTTTCTTTTACGAGCAGGACAGTTCTTTTATTGCGTTTGGATGTCATAACTTCCATGATATTACCTCATTTCTGATAAAAATAATTTCATAAAAAAAAGGAAACAGAATTGTCTGAGGCAGACAATCCTGTTTCTCTTTGAATCAATTTCATTCTTCCGGAGAATTTTCAGCATCTGCATTATCTTCACCGTATTCGG
>JAFUWN010000081.1 GCA_017483465.1 Oscillospiraceae bacterium | reverse complement strand
CAGAAACGCCATTGGAATTATTTTCTGATTTCTATACACAGATCAATCAGGATTCTCTTACACAGGAACAGCAAGATTTTCTTGAAAAGATTATCAAAGATATATGGGGGGAAAATTCATGAGACCGCTGAAACTTGAAATTTCTGCTTTCGGCCCTTATGCCGGAAAAACAAATATTGATCTTGAAAAACTCGGTACAAGCGGATTGTATCTCATTACCGGTGATACCGGTGCAGGAAAGACGACTATCTTCGATGCAATTACTTATGCACTCTACGGCGAAGCAAGCGGAAACAACCGTGAGGAATATATGCTCCGTTCCAAGTATGCCAAGCCGGAAACGCAGACATATGTAGAACTTGTTTTTGAATATAAAAATACAAAATATACGATCAGGCGTTCACAGGAATACAAAATCCAGAAAAAAACAGGAGAGGTAAAAAAAGACTCTGCTGTTGTTCTGCGTTATGAAGATGAGTGTATTACGAATGCCACTCAGGTAAAAGCAAAAATCAGGGAGATTATCGGACTGGAGAAAAAACAGTTTACACAGATTGCCATGATCGCTCAGGGCGATTTTCTCAAACTCCTGATGGCAAGTACTTCACAGCGGAAAGAAATTTTACAGGTATTATTCAAAACCAAACCTTTCGAGGCACTTCAGAAAAAAATCAGACAGGAAACCGAAATTGCTAAGGCCGAAGTATCAGATGTAAAAAAAGAAAAAGTGAAACTCTGTTCACAGATTGCTTTCCCTGATGTTCCGGAATTCGCAGAAAAACAAGCAGATCTTCACCAGAAAGATCATGACAAAATTATTGATATTCTGAATGAAATCGAACACTATGATAATACTCTGGAAGCTGACATTTCCAGACAAAATACAGAACTGGAAGATTTGATCAGAACACTTGAAAAAAATATCGAAATTGCTGTAAAACAAGAAGAATTTGCTCAGATTCAGAAACAGATTTCTGTTATGACTCTGCAATATCAGCAGGCAGAACAGGCTTTCCGGAAAGCAGAATCCCGTCTGCCTGAAACAGAACAAAATCAGAAGCTGATCACACAGCTGGAACAGAAACTTGCATTATTACAGGGTTTCCAGAAATTACAAGTTCAGCTCCGAAATGCAGAAAATGCGAAAACAGCTGCCGTTCAGCAGAAAGAAACCTGTCAGCAGGATTGCAGCAGAATTCAGGAAGAAATCAACCGGATTCAGCAGGAACAGGAACAGCTTTCCGACTGCGAAACTGTGAAAATCAAACTTGAAACCGAACAGAATACAGTTCAGAATCATATACAGCAGATTCAGAAATTCAGAACTTCTTTTTCTGAGTATCATAATCTTGTCAAGAAACAGGAAGCTGCTGTCAATTTCTATTCTCAGAAAAAAATAGCCTATAAACAGGCTTTATGTGATTATGAAAAGAAATATGATTTGTTTTTTGATAATCAGGCCGGAATTCTGGCCGGTCAGCTTCAGGAGGGGATTCGCTGTCCTGTTTGCGGTTCGACAGAACATCCTGAACCGGCTGTATGCCCTGCTGAATCCATAACAGAAACCGAACTCGAAAAGCTCAAGAAAAAAGCTGATTCTGCCTCCAAGGAATCGGAACAAGCAAGTCTTGCTTCCAGAGAAGCTTCCATCCGTGCGGAAGAACAGAAAAAGAAACTCACAGAAGAAGCCGAAACGCTTCTGAACTGTCCGTTTGAACAGGCTGAAGAAACTGCTCATACACAGGAAAATAAAGACATGCAGTCAATACAGGAGATCAGACAGCAGATACAGGAAAATCAGAAACTGCTGAATCAGAAACAGCTGAATCAGAGAAATTTAAAAAATAAAACTGCTCAGCTCGAAGCTCGCCAGGCTGATCTGACAAACTATACGCAGGCTGTCCAGAATGCAGAGAATCAATTCAATACTATCAAAGGTCAATATGATCTCCGCTCGGAAGAATTGAAACAGCATCTCCAGGAGAATCAGACTCCCGAGGAAACTGCTGCACGGCTCCGGACAGAAATTTCCGTCCTGAATGCTGAAAATAAAAATATTATGCAGGCTGTTTCCGATACAAGAGAAAAAGCAGATCAGACTAAAAATGCTCTCAGCCGTCTGAACGGTCAGAAAGAACAGCTTGAAAAAGAAATCTCCGGCTATCCGGCTATTGATAAAGCAGATACGGAACATCAGAAACGCTCTGCCGAACAGGAAAAAATAAAACTGAAAAACACAGAAAAAGATCTGAATTTCAGAAAAGCCAATAATTCCCGTCAGAAAAGAGATCTTCAGGAAAATCAGAAACAGCTTCTGAAAGCCGAGCAGAGGTATAACATGCTCCAGCCGCTTGACAGAACTGCTAACGGTAAAGTACAGCTTGAAACTTATATACAGACTGCATTTTTTGATAAGATCATCGAAAGAGCAAATAAGCGTCTGTATATCATGACTGACGGCCAGTATACTCTTATCCGCAGTGAAGAAAAGAAACAGGGCAAAGGCAGCGGAAATGCTAAGGACGGCCTCGAACTGAATGTAACAGATAACTGGAACGGTACTGTACGGAGTGTGAAAACACTTTCCGGCGGCGAATCGTTTAAAGCCTCTCTTTCCCTTGCCTTAGGCCTGTCAGAAGAAATACAGTCTTCTTCTGGCGGAATCGAACTGGATACTATGTTCGTGGATGAGGGCTTCGGCTCGCTTGATGAAACTTCACTCCGGCAGGCGATCAAAGCACTGTATGAACTGTCAGAAAATCACCGTCTTGTCGGAATCATCTCCCATGTAACAGAACTGAAAAACAGCATTCAAAAACAGATTATCGTACAAAAAGACTATTCCGGCAGCAGCTCCGTCACTGTCCGGGCATGACAGACAGCCGCCGCTGAAAAGCGGCGGTGATTTTTTACATGGAAATTTTCTGTTGACAAATATGCATATTTATGTTAAAATGTAAGAGAATAAAAACAATATTCATGTCAGGAGGATATTTCATGAAAAAAATCAAAAAATTTTTCTCTGTTTTCATGTCTGTGCTGATTGTCTGCTGTTTCTGTACATCCCTGACAGGACAGGCAATTTCTTTTACACCTAATTTTGAAATCAACAGTGCGGCATGTGTCTTGATTAATACAGATACAGGGGATGTTCTGTATGAAAAAAATGCAGATGCCCTGTATATGCCCGGTTCTCTTGTACAGATTATGGAAGCCGCTCTGGTGCTTGAAAAATGTACTGACCTGAAAATGCAGATTACCTGCGATTCCGAGCTTGTCAAGAGATATCAGAATACCGAACATGCCGATGATCTTCGCTATGCGGATATTCTGGAAGGCGATGTGCTGACTGTCGAAGAATTGTTATATGCCCTGATGCTGACATCTTCCTGTGAAGCTGCTGTTATGCTTGCCAATCAGTTCGGAAACGGCAGTGTTGCTTCTTTTGTAGATATGATGAATGCAAAAGCTCAGGAACTCGGCTGTACACAGACGAATTTCACTAATGTGACCGGCATTGCCGATTCTGCACAGAAAACAACTGCCCGGGAACTGGCAAAAATTACACAGTATGCCATGAACGTCAGCAAATTTATGACATTTGCTTCGGCTGTCTCCTATGCTCCGGAAACCCAGAATGCGGATCGTCATAAAATGGATGAATGGATCTGGACACATTCCAATGCTATGATGCAGGAAAATTCCAGTTATTACCTCGAGGGTACAAAAGGCATTAAAACTGCAAATCTGGCAGACCAGGGCAGAAGCATTATCTGTCAGGGAACAAAAGACGGTAATACGTTCTTAGTTGTCCTGCTTGCTGCTCCGTTTACCGATTCTGACGGAACACTTAAATTCTATCATATGACAGATGCCAATGATCTGCTGAAATGGGCCTATACACATTTCAATTATCAGACGATTCTGAGTGACAGCACCGAACTCGGACAAATTACGGTTCAGAACGGCGATGGTGTGGATTATGTTCTTGTACGGCCGGAAAAATCTTTCATGTCATTATGGTATGACGGAGCGGATATCAATTCGATTGTACAGGACATCAAACTGGATGATAATGTCTCTGCTCCGATCAAACAGGGTGAAAAACTAGGCACTGTCACGCTGAAATTTTCCGGACAGGAACTGGCTGTCATTGATCTGATCGCCACTTCCTCTGTCGAATTATCGCAGAAGAAATATTATCTTGCACTGGCCAAGCATTTTCCGCATACAGAATGGATGACAAGAGCAATCTTTCTGAGTGTTGTGCTGTGTGCAGTATATCTGGTATTATGTATCTATGCTCATGTGCTTCATACACAAAAAAACAAAGCTCCTGAGCCGGTGCATCTGAAACCGAAAGCCTCTGCTGTGAAGAGAGAAGCGGAAAAATCTTCCAGAAAAAAGCAGTCCGGAACTAAGAAATAAAAAAATGCTGTACAGATCTGAAAATCTGTACAGCATTTTTTGAGATAAAAATTATTTTTCGTCACTTTCCAGGAACTTATGTGTGACAGCTGCCAGAGCCGCACCAATAAAAGGACCCGCAATAAATACCCATACCTGAATAATCGGTGTTGCATTGCCTGTCACAGCTGCAATAATTGCAGGGCCTAAGCTTCTGGCCGGATTGACAGAAGTACCTGTCAGGCCGATGCCTAACAGATGTACCAGCACCAGCGTAAACCCGATGACTACGCCTCCGAATGAACCGTGATTAGCCTTTTTCGATGTCACACCCAGAATCGTCAGGATAAAGATAAATGTCAGCAGAATTTCTACTAACAATCCGGCAATGATATTATCATGCACACCAGCCAGACCATTCGAGCCGAAACCGCCTGTAGCATCTTCCACACCGCCGAGACCGAAAATAATCATCAGCAGAATCGAACCTAACAGAGAACCAATACACTGAGAAACCGCATAACCGCCGAATTCTGCTCCGGTCATACCGCCGTTCATGAAAACAGCAAGCGAAACAGCCGGATTGATGTGACAGCCTGAAATATTGCCGACACAATAGGCCATTCCGACAATCGTCAGGCCAAAGGCAAATGCTGTAGCCAGATATCCTGCCCAGTGTTCACAGCCAGTCAGCATGGCAGTACCGCAGCCGATCAGAACAAGTGTCATTGTACCGATGACTTCCGCCACATATTTTTTGATATTTTTCATAATTTCACACCTCCTTCCTGAATCTTTATGATATTATAATTATAACATAAAAATTCAGGTTCTGTCAATAGACGGGAAAAAATTTATTTCTCTTTCAGATACGATACATGTCGAAATAAAGTACTGCCGTGATACAAAGCAGATTCCCGATTGTATGCGGAATGTTATATTTATTGTTTTTATTTAAAATATATGGCAGAATCGCTGATATTCCGCAGATGATCATGCATATGATCTGTATCATGCTGATGATTTTTCCGGCTGTGAGCGGTATGCCTCCGCTGCAGTTCATGCAAATCACATATACACTCAGTAAAGTCAGAAATGAAACAATTCTCGCAAGCTGTCCGGCGATCATCACAGAGGATTCTGTAAGTTCTGACTGTCTGCCGGCTTTTTTGATTTTATATCGAATCCGAAGCAGATACACAGAAGCAATTGCTATGATCATATAGATTGTAAATAAGCATAATTTCAATAAATAAAATTTATCGTGAATCAGTTCCATTGAAGAAACTTCTAAGCCGTGATTTCCATCCGGATAGGTTTTCTTACTGAACAGCATTGCTGTTTCCTGATTCCAGCCTTCAATTTCCGATCTGATTGCATAGACATTATTTCCAATACTCTCTGTATCGCCTAATGACTCTACGGAAATCGCCGACAGATACGGAATAAATTTCATCATTCCCCGATAAGTCGATCTTGAAATTACATAATAGCCATCGAATTTTACTTTTTCAGGACTTCCGGAAGTATATTTTTCTGCATCGAGTGCTCCGAATACAAATACTTGCGGGTAATTCAGATACCAGTTTCCGTTCGGTTCGTTTGTCATGACAACCAGACCCGTTCCCGATTCCGGATCAAAAAGCATGTTCGATTGTCCGGATGTCGTTCCTCCGTTATGACCATAAGTCCGGACTGCATATTCTTCCGGCCAGAATCCGTGACAGCAGGACGGAATATCAGAATTTCCATAAAAAGACGTTCCGGATAATAGAATTTTCTGTGTTTCGGGATTCTCAAACAGAGGAGCAGCCGGATTCACAAAAGCCTGAGTATATGTCATCAAGTCGCTGAGTGTTCCCGTTGCCGCTCCGGCCGGATAAGCCGGAACATAATTCAGACGATTTCCCAGATCTATGGCAATGCCATACACGGTATTGATACTGTAGCTTTTCATTTTCTTACGCTGTTCATAAACAAAAGCATTATCGCTGTGAGCCGGATTCAGTGCAGTATGTTCCATTCCGAGCAGTTCAAAAATATGTTGATGCACATAATCACAGTAATCCATACCGGAAACGCATTCAATGACATATCCGGCGACAGCTGCTCCGTAATTGGAATAGGCTGTGACTTCTCCGGGATGGTGAATCTGTTCCGGTTCGATTCTCTGTAATTCCTCACGGAGAGGCAAAATTTTATTTTCATCCGTTTCCCAGATTGGTCTTGTGGTTTCCTGCCATCCGGCATTATGATTCATCAGATTCAGCATCGTGATCGGTTCGTCATAGGACAGGTACTGAAAGAAACCCTCCGGAAGATATTCCCGGACATCTTTTTCGAGATCAAGTTTTCCCTGTTCCCATAACTGCATGGCACTGACCCAGATCAGAGTTTTGGAGATACTCCCCCATTCATAGACGGAATTTTCATCCGCCGGAATCTGATTTTCTTTGTCTGTTTCTCCGAAATAGCCTGTATACAGAACTTCATCACCCTGAAAAATTCCGACAGCTGCCGAAGCAAACAGCGGATTTTCTTCCGTATTCGCTTTATCAGTTTCTTCCAGTTCATGCTGAACCCAGCTGAGAGGCTTGCCGGATGGCAGAATTATTTTTTCTGATTCTTCGGCATGAACAGCGATTCCATTCGAGAGCATCACAACAGTACAGAAAACAGATGCAAGTTTCAGGATTAATTTTTTCATGAGTAAGCCTCCTTTTATAAATCTTTCTGATCGTATTCGAGAACAGTACAGATATAATGATAACCTGCTTCCATAACAGCAATTGCGGTCAGCATTGCTCCTAAGAGAAAGCCGTTTGCTGCTTCAGCAAGCTGAATGAATAATTGCAGTATAACAAGCATTGCCGTTCCGATCGGAATGATTCCCGTAATAATCAGGAAAAATATAAATATTGCTAAAATAATCAGAATCGCCGGAATATAATTTTTCAAAGGCATTTTTTTTGTTTTAGTTGTGATGCTGAATGCAGCTGCAAAGAGTTCGCCGTCTCTGAAATACATCCGGAGGGCATTTGCCGAAACGATCAGACCAATCGCAAATGCTGCAAAATAACAGAGATTCAGAAAGCCGAGTTCTGTAAAAGAACCTTCTGATTTTTTGACAATATAGCCGATAATATCAATCGCATCTGTAATTTTTCGATAGAGTTTCAAATTCAGCGATAAGAGCATTAACAGATAGAAAATCAGATCACAGACAGTATATAATCCGATTGTGAGCAGAAATCTTGAAGTGACTAATTCTTTTCTGGAGATGGGAATCAGACTGAACATTTTTTCACTATGATATTTCATTTCGTTCTGAAACAGCATCGGTACAAAAAATCCGCTCAGCATCAACGGACAGTACAGTCCCATCAGAGGAGAAAGCAAAAAGCCCATGCTTCCGAAGATCACCAGCATCAGAATCATTGTAAATCTTAAATTATTCTTTCCGCCGTTCATGGTAATAATATCGGCCTGTATCAGATTCCGGATTGTTGTTTTATTCATGTACATGCACCTCCTTACAGTTCACGCTGACTGAGTTTTTTCACCGTGATTTCGCCGAATAAGATACATAATCCTAATACTGCAAAATGAATCAGCACGGAAATCAGAATCTTTCCGGAAAGTGAAATTTCTCTGTCCAGATTGATCATCGGAAGCAGATCATGATCATTCAGAATTACAAAGCCGAATGCTAATAATAAAAATGCTCCGATTGTCAGCATCATAATTTTCATTTCGTTTTCTCTGCCGAAAATCTGTCCCATCAGTTCCATATAGGAAAAGCCTGTACATGCCACTGCAAACATACCGACACATGCTCCGAACGGCATAAAATGTTCAAATGTAAATTCTTCCTGAGCGATCTGCATCAGTTCAGAACTCTGATTCGGCAGGAATCTGTATAATTTCAGAACAATCGCAAGTACAACCATCAGCATTCCGAGAATTTCCCCTATAAAATGTATCAGAAACATGTATAGAAATCTTGCTCTTGTGATATTTTTTCTCTGGACGGGCAGAATCCCGTAGAGTTTATGAAACCCGCTCTTTTCAGCAGTATTCTGCAACGGAATCACAAACATCATTGGGATAAACATCGCATAAGCTCCGGCGATCGGAGTCAGAAACAAACATAATGCAGCTATGATCAATATGGCTAACAGAGATCCTTTTTCTGCTAACGGCTTTGCAGTGAGATAATCAAATCTCATGATGTTCAGAATTTCTTTCATGTTTATCCTCCTTTGCGATATAGATCAGAATTTCGTCAATACTTGCCTTTTCGTATTCGAGAGAAGCCGGAATACCGGCGAGATATTCCGTTTCGATCAGAGCCTCAAAGCCGTTGCGATACGCATGGAAGCCGATCATTTTTTCTTTGAGAGATTCCGGAACATCTTCTTCTGCTCCCTTGATGACAGCATATTTTTCTGAAAGATCATCTTTCAGACCGGTAAACCAGACCGCACCGTTATGCAGAACTGTGACATAATCAGCAATACGCTCGACATCGGCAGTAATATGTGTAGAAAACAGCACTCCCCTGTTTTCGTCCTCGATATATTCGGATAAAATATCCAGCAATTCGTCACGGGCGACCGGATCGAGACCGCTTGTCGGTTCATCCAGAATAATCAGTTCTGCTCTATGGGACAATGCGACTGCAACCATGAGCTTCATTTTCATACCCTTTGAGAAATCACCGATTTTCTTGTTATCCGGAAGATTGAAATTTTTAATTTTCATGAAAAATTCCTCGCTGTTCCAATCCGGATAGAACGGCTTTAGCTGCTGTTCAATCTGTCTGACATTCAGATGTTCTGCTAAATACAGGCTGTCGAAGACAACACCGAGACGTTTTTTGATTGCAATCGTATCTGTCACGCTGTCGAGGCCGAACACGCTGATTTTTCCGCTGTCGATTTTTGCCATATTCAGAATCGCACGGATTGTTGTTGTCTTACCGGAGCCGTTCTGACCGACAAAGCCCATAATATAGCCTCTCGGCAGGGAGAAGCTCACATTTTTGAGAGCAAAATCCTGATAAGCTTTATTCAGATTTTTGATTTCTAAAATAGTTTCCATAATCATTCCTCCAGAAATTTTTTGAGTGCCTGCATGATTTCGTCATCAGAAAGCCCGGCATTTCTGCCGTTTGTGACAGCTTTCTGAAGGCCGTCTTCCATCTCGAAGAGCATTCGTTCATGCAGAAGTTCGTTATTTTTGGGTGCGACAAAATAGCCTTTTCCTGCGACAGAGATAATAAAGCCTTCTTCAGCGAGATCGTTATAGACTCTTGTCGTTGTGATGACACTGATTTTCAGATCACGGGCAAGCTGACGGATAGACGGCAGCTGCTCGTCTTCACTGACTTTTCCTTCTAAGATCTGGGCTTTCATCTGCTGTTCGATCTGTTCATAGATCGGCAGTTCGGATTTGTTTTTAATAATGATCTTCATGAAGTTCTCCTTTTTGGTTGTCATACTGTATATATCTTATTATATACAGTATAGCACACAGCATAGTATTTGTCAATAGGATTTTTAAATTTTTCTGATATTTTCTGCATCAGATCAGATACTTGACTTTCTATGAAAAATATGCTATAATATAAGGCATACTCAGAAAGGAGGCTGTTATGTCCAGTAATAACTCTGATGACACGGGTGCGGAGCATCTTGTCTGTCAACGCTGTTTTCCTGTGAAGAAGTCCAGAAGATTATAAAAAAATTATGATTCTGAAAATAATTAATTTTTGACTGAATGAAAGGATTTTTATATATGGGAGACGGCACGTCTATCTTAATTATTATTATTTGCATTCTGTTTTCAATGTATTTTTCTGCAACGGAAACTGCATTCAACTCTGTCAGCCGTATCCGGCTGAAAAACAAGGCCGAGGAAGGCAATAAAAAAGCGGCTCTTGTCCTGAAACTTTCTGAAAAATATGATGAATTGCTATCTACAATCCTGATCGGCAATAATATCGTAAATATTTTATGTTCTTCGATTGCAACGCTGTTATTCGTCCGGCTGCTGAATGACAACGATCTGGGAGCAACGGTCTCAACTGTCGTTATGACTGTTATTTTATTGATCTTTGGGGAAATCTCTCCGAAAACAATCGCAAAGGAATCGCCGGAAGCAATCGCCATGTTCTCCGCACCGTTCCTGAATATTTTAATTTATATTCTCACACCGTTTTCGTTTATTTTTAAGCAGTGGCAGAACCTGCTTTCCAAGATTTTTAAATCTTCCGAAGAATCCGGCATCACAGAGCAGGAACTTCTGACCATCGTAGATGAAGCCGAACAAGGCGGCGGCATTGATAAAGATGAAAGTGAACTCATCCGGAGTGCCATCGAATTCAATGAACTCGAAGTCCGTGATATTTTCACGCCCCGCATTGACATTGAAGCGATTCCGGTGGATATTTCAAAAGAAGATGCCGCAAAAGTATTTTCTGAATCAGGCTATTCCCGACTGCCTGTCTATGAAGATTCGATTGATAATATCACAGGAATATTATATCATAAAGATTTTTTCAATATTGCATTCCGGAGCAAGACCAATATTTCAGAAATCGTCAAGCCGGCTATTTTCGTTCCGAAAAGCAAGAAAATCAGCGATCTGAGAAAAGAACTCCAGGAACAGCAGCTGCATATTGCTGTTGTGATGGACGAATTCGGCTGTACGGTCGGACTGGTCACACTCGAAGATATTCTTGAAGAACTTGTTGGAGAAATCTGGGATGAACATGACGAAATCGTCCGTGAAATCTCCAAAGTCGGAGAAAATACATTTGTGGTCTCCGGAAAGGCCAATGTCGAAAAAGTATTTGAAGT
>JAFUWN010000080.1 GCA_017483465.1 Oscillospiraceae bacterium | reverse complement strand
CTGGAATTTCGAGAGTAAAAAAATTTTTTTGCATTCAGGATTAAAGCAAAAAAATTTTTTTACGTCCCTTGACAGTCGGACTCTCGCATGTTATGATTTACTGTGCTTCGGGGGTACTGGAAAGCAAAGCAGAGGACGGCCGTCTTCGCCGCTGTCCGGCTGTGTGGTGTGACCGTTTGATCACTGGTTTGACCGCCGTGCCGGCTTAGGCAGTAAACCGCCCCTGCTCCATGCGGAACAGAGGCGGCTTATTATTCAACCCAGTTTTCTAATTTTAAGTCCGGAACACGTTCAAATTCTCTCATGTTATTGGTGACAAGTGTCAGATCTTCAGCTTTGGCATGTGCTGCTATCAGCATATCCATAGTTCCGATGGGTGTGCCTTTTTTCTGAAGATATGCACAAATTTCTCCGTATTCGTCAGCAGCATCACTATCAAACGGAATGACAGTCAATTCTTTGATTAATTTACTGAGCATAGCATTATTTTTTTTAGGGTTTTGACTTTTTGCCGTTCCGTGTTTCAGTTCAGCTAATGTGATTGCTGAAATACAAATACCATTTTTTAATTTATCATGGAATTGTTTCATGACATTCTCATATTTTTTATTGATAATATAGATACAGATATTAGTATCGAGCATATATTTCATAAACTTTCCCTTTCTTGCGGCAGTTCATTCAGTCTTTCGTTCTCAAAATTTTCAAAACAGTCTTCTGTAAATCCGTCAATAGCCTGCATGATTCTTTCCCATTTTCTTTCGTAAGTGTCTTTTTCTTCCGGTTCATTCTGAATTCGTTCTGCAATCAGTGTATTGATTAATTCATCAATAGTAACACCATTGACATCAATAGACGATTGCACATATTCTGTGCTTTTCTCATTTAAGTTTACTGTGATAGTCATAATATCACTCCTTTCTATTGCTATTATATCCTGCTTTCTGTTTTTTGTCAAGCCCCTGCTCTGGTGAGTAGGGGCTTGTTTTATACTTCAGGTTTATTTCTGCCTTTTGTTCCAACGAGCCAATCAAGTGAAACTGCATAGAAGTCAGCAAGTTTTCCAAGAGTTTCAATGTCTGGCTGGGTTCTTCCGGTTTCATAACTTGCTATTGTACTTTTACTGATTTTTATTATATCTGCAATTTGTCTTTGGGTATATCCTGCCTCTTTTCTTGCTTGGGCTAATTTCTGTGCAAATGATTCTATATACATAAATTCACCCCCTCTTTGCCTACATTATAACATCTTTAATAAATTATTTGCCCTATTTTTGTAAACTTTGTATATTGACAAATGTAGGCTGATTATTGTATTATATTAATATAAAGCATTTTTTAAAAATCAAAACATAATTTTTAAGTCTTAAAAATGTAGGCTAATCAAATTTATGTTTTATAATTCTATATTGATAGCGTTTTACCTTAGTATAAACCATGGCTGGCTTGTCATGGATTTAACGACTAATATTATTATAGTAGAGGTGAAAGCAGATGTCTCTGGATAGTGTAGATTTCTGGTGTTCTTTCTTTATAACGTTTTTCTGGTGTTTTCTCTGGGTTGGTCCTAGCACTGTTGGGTCTTATTTGGAATTTGTTCACATTCGGAGAGAATGCGGAAAACTGCTGAAGGAGTTGAAGACAGATGTTTGATGAGTATCATTTTACAGAGTCACAGGCAAGTGTTTTAATGGGTGCAACATGTGCAGTACTGCTTTTTTCTTTTGTTTCACGGTGTGTCAGCAGTAGGTTTGTTAATGCGTTTCAAAAGTTCCAGGATAAATTTTCAAAGCAGCTGGATGAATTGAAAACACTTCTTGAACAAAGAAAATAAAAAATCGGACATAGAATTGTTTTTCATTTTTCTAATATATCTAAGCTCCTGAGCATGAGTGAAAACCGCTCACCAGCAGAAAAAGCGTACTAACAGGCTTCATTAACTGTTACAGCTTATTAATGCGATCTTGAGTAAGAGCGTTAAAAAATACTACTTCCCGAG
>JAFUWN010000005.1 GCA_017483465.1 Oscillospiraceae bacterium | reverse complement strand
TTTTCTGTCAGTAACGGTTTTCTCACAAATCTGTCTGATAATAGTATAGCATATTTATTTTTATTTGTAAAGAACGAAAGGAGGGAGCGGCATTCCTCCCCGACCTAAGAGGTCGGGGTATCCTGCCGCCTATTGATGAAAATCAGAATTTAAGTGTCTATTCTAACCATTTCAGTAATTGTCTTATTTCTATAAATCAAATCTTCTCGTGAAGTAAAACCGATTTTTTCCCAAAAAGCATTTCCGCCTATATTTTTTGAAAACACGACCAAAGCAGTCTTATTGATACCTGATGCTTTTAATGCTTCCATAGCTTTATTCACAAGTTTTGTGGCAATTCCTTGATTTCTATCATCGGGATTTACTGCTGTATGGTAGATATAACCTCTTCTTCCGTCATTGCCAGCAATAATTACGCCAACTATTTTTTGTTCTTTCTCTGCAACAAAACAAGTTTCGGGGTTTCTATTTAAAAATCTTTCTATTCCCTCTTTTGAATCGTCTAAATTGTTTAGTCCCATTCCCGCACAAGATATCCATAACTGATATACCTGTTCATAATCTGATATGTTCATTACCCTAATTTTCATAGTTTTGATAGCCCTTTCATTTCGTTAAATTAAGTATTTCTCTGTTATTCTTTCTTTTTGATAATATCGGAAACGTCCTGCAAGGAAATGAATGCAGAGGAATCAATATCATGAACCAGTTTTTTCAGCTTGTTTATCTGAAAATGATTGATAATGAAATAGATGATTTCTTTGTTTTCTTTGGAATAACCCCCGATAGCATTCACAATTGTTCCGCTGGATTCAAAGCTTTCTGAAAGTGCATCAGAGATTTCATTTGCCTTTGTGGTCACAATCATAACACATTTGGATTTGTCAATGCCTTCTACAACGAAATCGACCGTCCGTGAGCCGATATAATATGTGACAATGGAATATAACGGCAGAATCCAGCTTTGAATTGTGATTCCGCAGACAGTATACAGAACCGTATTGAAAATCATGACGAATGTCCCGATAGAAATGCCGATTTTCTTTGCAAAAATGACTGAAAGCACATCAATTCCGTCAATCGCACCGCCGAAACGGATTGTCAGACCGCTTCCGACACCTGAAATCACGCCGCCGAAAATCGCACAGAGCAGTAAATCTGAACCAGCTAAAGGCGACACAAAGGAAACATCAATCGGCAGAACATCCATAATCAGAAAAGACATCAGCGAATACACTGCTACCGTAAAAACAGAATATGCTGTAAAAGCGAATCCCTGCTTTTTCATACCAAAGCCAAAAATCGGAATATTCAGAAGTATCAGAAACAGGGAAAGTGTCAGAGCTGGCGGCGTGATCTGGTCTAACAGCATGGATAAGCCAGAAATACCGCTGTCATAGAGCTTGACGGGAAAAAGGAAAAGCGTCACGCCGAATGCGTTAATAATGCCTGCAATCGTCAGTATAATGAAATTCATCGGATTCAGGTCTTTTGTCTCTGCTTTGATTTTTGTCCAGAATGAGGGGGATTGTTTGTTCTGTGGTTTCTTCATAGAAATCCTCCTGAAATATAGTTTATACTTATCATTATAGCATATTTTGTATCACAAATCAATAAGAATTTAAAAATCATCACGCAAATCAATTTTTAACCAATAACCCTTAGAAGGTCAGAAGGATTGATAAGACAATCAAGCATAATGTTGGAAACAGGTCTTTTTGTTTCTGTTCTGGATTTGAAAAGTTTTATCAGGTTGATTGCTGCTTTGCGGAACATATTCAGATGCTGCTGAACTGCCTTGCTTTCTATCAGGCAGAAATCTTCTTCAAAGTCCAAGTTCAGAGATTTGTGCACTGATGATGTGCAGAGGACTTTCACATTTTTCAAGCCTGTTCATAGAACGGATTTTTTTCCGTCCAGAGCAATTGTCATCTGTGCATTTGGGAGCATAAACGAATACACCCAATCCTTGAAACACTGATTGAGCGATTCTGTTTTTATCATTTTCTGTTTCGACTTCTTCAAAGTACTCCATAGTTCCGTTATTTTTCATAATTCTATTATACCACACCCTGTCAAGTTTTTAAAATTGATTTGCATGAACAAAAAATCTATATTTTTCACTGGGGATTTTATGGGCAAACAGAAAAGGCGGCTTCGAAGAACCGCCTTATTTCATTTCTTTTGCAAGAGCTATCAGTATTTCAAGCTGTTTGGGAGAAAGTGACCTGAATGCTGCAACAGCTTCATTCAATGTGCAGGAGCTTGTAACATCTTTCTCAAAGAAGTCTTTAGGCTGGATACCAAAAAATTCGCAGATATAGAGGAACAGCCTTCTTGTTTTCAATGTTGTTGATATATACCTTCCTCTATTGCAAAAAAGATAAAAAGTGATATAATAAAAAGGGGGATATTATGCCAAAGAAAAAGAAGAAGTATTGCTGCATTATGAAAGCTTCTTTGGAAAGAATGCATCTGTGAAAAAACATGCCCGGATATTGTATGAAGCAGGTCAGGGAGCAGAAAGCCTGACAGAGCTTTGCAGACGTGCGGCTGCAGGAAAAGCAGCAGTGAGCAGCCTTCTGGAAAAATATACAGTATGCGGTGCGGAAGTCAAAAAGCATACCGGGGAAAGCAAAGGTGAAGGCACAGCTGTATTTCCTGAACAATATCAATCTGATTTTTCTCCCACCGTATTCTCCAAATTTAAATTTGATTGAACGGTTATGGAAATTTCTGCACAAAAAAATTATGGCAAACAAATATTACTGCACTTTTTCAGAGTTTTATCAGGCCGTCAGCAAGTTTATTGATGAACTGCATCAATTTGAGTGCCTTGCTTCCCCTCTTTCTGGTTAATTTTACATTAGAGGGCAGCATAACACATTTTGCAACTCTGCCTGTTCCTGCAATAAATATTTTCTGTATTTTCTCATCTTCCACAGGCTTCTGAAAGTAAGAACGCACAGAATAGCGGTTTCTTGCAAATGTCAGTAATATTTCAAATATATATTTACATTTTAGTAATGAATATTATATATTGCTGCCTATGGATTAGGAAATATTTCTATTGAATAAAGCAAATCCCTCAGCTATTCAAAAACCGAGGGATGATTTTATTTTTTCTGACTGAATTTCTGAGCAATGCCGGAAATGGCACTTCCGACAGATTTCATAGCATTCTTGAAATCTTTTTCAATCTGATTCTGCCGTTCAATGTCATAGGGATCATTTTTCTCCAGATCATCAAGCGAACTGTTCGGATCAATTTCAGGAATGCCGAAATCTTCCGCCATGCCACGGGAACGGATTTTATCATCCGTCCATTCGCTGATGATTTCATAGATAAATGCTAACACCGGAGGCCCCAGAATAAAGCCCGGAACTCCAAAAATACTGCTTCCGAGCAGGACAGCGGTAATTGACCAGAACGGCCGTAAGCCGATCGAACCGCCCACCATGCGGGGGTCAAGATAATTCGCATCGAACTGCTGTAAGACGACAATCAGAATTCCCCAGGGGATGACCATTTTCGGGTCTTCAAACAGCACCAGCACGGCATTGATGACACCGCCGACAATAGGCCCGAAGAACGGAACGACATTGGTCACACCCGTAATCACGGCCAGTAACACCGGATATGGAAAATTGAACCACGGCAGGAAATTCAGGATTGTCAGCAGAATAAAACAGATGATGCCGATAATCATAGAATCGACTAATTTTCCCCGGATAGCGGCACTGAATTTCCGGTTGCCTCTGCCGACAGCTCTCCGGAGCTTGAAGGCTGTTTTTTTGGAGAAAATGCTGTAAGTCAATTTTCTGACTTGTCTCTGGAGTCTTTCTTTATCAATAGTAATATACATCGAGAGAATCAAGCCGACAACTAAATTATACACGACAGAGAATACGCTTTTGCCGATTGTATAAAAATAATTAATAATATTATTTGCCTGTGAAGGCAGATCTGTCATAAGCCACTTTTCAGCAGACTGAAATACTTTCAGAAGAGCCGTATTTGCATACTGTCCCAGAGCCGTATTATTATCAAAAAAAGTTTTATTTCTCAGGCTGTTTGATAAATTTTCCATCTGATAAGGCAGAGTCTGAATAATTCCTGTGATACTGTTCTTGATTTCCGGAACAATCAGAAGCAATAACAGGGCAATGATCACGATTGCAGAAATGACCATCAGAATTGCCGAGGCAACATGCAGTTTTTTTGCAGTTTTGTCCTTGTCTTTGCTTTTAGGCAGTCTCCAGATTCTGAGATTTCGTTCCCAGAAACTTGCAATCGGTTCGAGCAGATAGGCCAGAATCAAGCCCCAGATCACCGGACTGATTCCTTTCAGGACAGAGACAAAAAATTCGGAAATATTTCCTAGATACTGAATCAGATAATAGAACAGAATCGCCGCAGCGACAACCAGAAATGTCCATCCGAATCTGGCAAACTGATCTTTCAGGGAATTTCCGGACGCTTCTTCTGTTTCCTGTTCATGATCGGGCATAACATCTCTCCTTTCTTAAAGAGAAAAATCAGGACTGTGCGGCATTGGCAGAGGCATTCTGATATTGAATTTCCTGTGCATTGACAGCATCTTCATCCTCAAGAGGATGGCACAGTCTGAATGTACCGTCCGGCTGACCGATACGAGCCTTGACGTTATCGGAAAGGCATAATTTCACGATTCTGACAGCCTGTTCCCGAAGTGTCTTATCCAGCAGCGGAGCGGCAACTTCGACACGGTGTACAGTATTTCTGGTCATGAAATCCGCAGAACTGATATAGACTTTTCTTCTGTGTTCTGTACCGGCAATATAGATTCTGCTGTGTTCGAGATAGCGACCGACAATGCTGACAATACGAATATTATCTGTATAGCCCTCGACATGCGGTTTCAGACAGCAGATACCTCTGACGACAAGTTCAATTTTAACACCGGCCTGAGAAGCTTCAGCGAGCTTATCCATAATCTGTTTATCACTGACAGAATTGACTTTTGCAGCAAAATAAGCTTCTTCGCCGTTATTGGCGTGCTGAATTTCTTCATCGATCATTTCTATGATTTTGGATTTCAGGCATAACGGAGCGACAAGCAGACGTTTTGTCTGTTTCACAAGTGTATCTGTGGAGAGTGCATCGAATACATGACGGGCATCTTCGGCAATTTCGGGATTTGCTGTCATCAGAGACAAATCCGTATAGATTCTGGAAGTTTTTTCGTTATAATTGCCTGTTCCGACCTGAACGAAATTTTCAAAGCCGTTTTCGGTTTTTCTTGTGATTAATAATAATTTCGAGTGGACTTTCATATTATGAGGGCCATAGATGACAGTACATCCGGCATCGAGCAGACGTTCTGCCCAGAGAATATTATTTTCCTCGTCAAATCTTGCTCTTAATTCGACAAGAACAAGCACATCCTTGCCGTTTTCGGCAGCCTGACAGAGCGAATCAATCACACGGCTGTTGGAAGCGAGCCTGTAGAGAGTGATCTTGATGGAAGCAACATCCGGATCAATAGCGGCTTCGTCGAGCAGTCTTAAAAACGGCGAAATGGATTCATACGGATAAGACAATAAAATATCATGTTCGGCAATCTGTGACATCATATCTTTATTATGCACAATATCTGTTCTGTGCTGCGGCTTCTGCGGAGGAAATTTCAGTTCCGGAGCCATATTGAATTCGCCCAGCTGATAAACAAAAGACAAGTCCAGCGGTGTTTGTTCCAGGAATAACTGCTTTTTAGAAAGCTTTAATTTTTTGAGCAGATATTCCATTGCTTCTTCATCAAGCATACTGTTCATCTGGAGGCGGACAGCCTCACGCTTGTTTCTCCGGCGGATGAGTTCTTTCATAATATCACGGAAATCATTTTCTCCGTCCGGTGCGGAACTTTCAAAGCTGAACGCTCCGTTTCTGGTCACACGGATGACAGCGGCATCCAGAACTTTATCATTCTTGAAAATCTGAGGAGCAAAATGCAGAATCAGATCTTCGAGCAGAATGAATCTTCCCGTTTTGCCTAATCTGATAATTCTGTCCGAACTGCCTGCCGGAACAATTCCCATTCTGACACCGGATTTGGAAGCAAGATGCACAGCAACATAGATTGCTTTATTTTTCAGAAACGGAAACGGCTGACGTTTATCCAGTACAATCGGCGATAACAGCATTTTGACTTCACGCTTGAAATACTGTTCCAGATAGATTTTCTCCTCCGGTGAGGCATCCGAGAAAGCCACATGTACAATACCATATGTTCTGAGTTTGTCCATGGTAGTAAAATAAGCTCTGTCTTTGCGTGGCAGAAGCATATTGATTTCATTCAGCATAGCTTTCAGCTGTTCTCTGGGTTTCATGCCGGAACGGGAATCCTTTTTCTTTTTGCCGGATTCGGCTTCAGACCGGTCAAGCATCGTACCGATACGCACCTGCATGAATTCATCCAGATTACTCTGATAAATTGCCGAAAAACTGAGCTGTTCCAGCAAAGGTACATTAGGATTTTCTGCTTCTTCGAGTACACGTTCATTGAATTTGATCCATGAGAGTTCACGATTCATATAATAAGGCTGAATCATAAGTAACTGCCTCCATTCTGAGTTTCAGATTAATATTAGTTTTATTATAGCACAAAATTTTTAAAAATGGAATAGTTTTTACATAGTTTTTACTGAAATTTTTAAATTTTATGATAAAAAAAGCCTCTGTGCAGATCACACAGAGGCAGAGACCCGGTATTCAGACTACCGTCTGTAAGTCAGATACTAACTTGACACCGGCTTTGGTCAGGATTTCAGCGGCTTTTTTCTCATCATCCACATGCATGACAATATAGGCATCTTTGCCGACTACAGTAATGCAGGCATAGAGATAATCAATATTGACCTGTGCTTCGGCCAGCAGCTTTGTTACGGCACTGAGTCCGCCGGGGGTATCGTTCATAGCCACACACAGTACTTTTGTGATTGTCGACATAAAGCCCTTAGCTCTGAGAGCGGCCTGAGCTTTATCGCAGTCGCTGACAATCATCCGGACGATACCAAAATCTTTCGTATCTGCCAGAGACATCGCACGGATGTCAATGCCGGTTTCCTTGAGTTCTTCGGTCACTTTGACAAGCTGACCGGGTTTGTTCTCCATGAAGATAGAGAGCTGATTTGCTGTCATAAAAATTCCTCCTTTAATAAAATATATAATAATTTAATTATTAAAATTCATAACCGAGCTTGAATGCCTTTTTATTTAATTCCACAAATTTCGGCTTGACGGTCTGTTCCAGAGCTTCAATCCATTTATCATACTCGATATGGAAATGCTTTGCCAGCTGACCCATAAGAACAATATTTACAGCTTTGGAAGAACCTGCTTCTTCTGCCAGAGTCAGAGCATCCATTGCTTCGATCTGCACGCCTTTTGCAGTCAGCTCATCAAGAATATTTTCCGGATATTCCGCCGCTCCTGTGATGACGGGCATCGGGTCGATTCTCTGTGTGTTAGTGATAATCACACCGCCCTTTTTCAGCAGATGGGCATATCTTGCGGCTTCGATTCTCTCGAACGAAATAATATAATCTGCTTCGCCGGACTGTACTACCGGAGAATAGACTTTATCGCCGTATCTGACATAGGTGATGACAGAGCCGCCTCTCTGACTCATGCCGTGAACTTCTGAAACTTTAATATCATAGCCTTCATTGACGAGCACTCTGCCGAGCAGTTTGCTGGCGAGCAGAGAACCCTGTCCGCCGACGCCGGCAATGACAATGCCTTTTGTATTCATGAAAAATTTCCTCCTGATTAATTAAAAATATATTTTTCAGCCGATTCGACTGCATTTCTCACACAGTCATCACAGGAACAGAGCATAGTACCTGTTTCGATGCCTTTCAGATCTTTACAGATTGATGCACCGCATTTCTGAGTAAAATCCTGATGAATCTGTTTTGCAGTACTTAACACAGGTCTGCCCTGAAACTGTTTCAGACCAAGGAGCATTTCTGCTCCGCAGAGAGCACCGCAGGTAGCTTCCATACAGCCCATACCTGCACCGAATGCCGCCCCCATCTGCCGGAGTTGTTCTTCTGATAAATCAAGTTCATCAGCAAATGCGAGCAGAACCGCCTGACAGCAGTTATTGCCGTTATGCTTGTAATTTACAGCGAGTTCTTTTTTATCTGTCATAAAACTTCTTCTTTCCTGGTTAATAAATTTCTGAATTTCTGTCTGTTTTGCGGAGTATCGGGGATATGCAGAAACAAATCATTATTTTTGCTTCCTGCAAAATAGAACCAGAGTTCATGATTTCCGGTTTTGCTGACGATTTTTTGAGGATGTTTATCTAAAATACCGTACCAGCCGTCATTTGTGATATAGCCCATTGCAGAGACCGCACAAGCAGTTATCATCAGAATATAGCCGATACAAGAGATTACATGCCATAAGTCGTTTGTTTTCAGATAGCTGACTATCGCTATCATTTCACAGAAAATGCCGACCGCACAGAGAATATAATAAAATCTGCCGTGCCGGAGATGAAATTTCAGAATGCCGGATTGTTTCGCCTTTCTGTAAACCGGAACGATATTGATAAGCATATTGATCAAGAATACAATCCCTATCAGAAATGGCAGAATCAAACGGATACTATCCAATGTCATAAAACCGCCCCCTTCCGGACAGATTTCAGTTATTCTCCGTCATGAATCGCATCGAACGGACAGAGCTGTTCACAAACTCCGCATCCAACGCAGAGAGTATTATCAATACCGGCCTTGCCGTCAGCATCGATATGAACGGACGGACAGCCGAGTTTCATACAGCGTTTACAGCTTCTGCATTTGTCTTTATTGACAACAACAGGCTTTTTCGGCTTGACGTATTTTAGTAATACGCACGGACGGCGGGAAATAATCACAGAGGGTTCAGCAACTGCTAATTCTTCCTTGACAGCCTTTTCGCATTCATCAAGATTGTAAGGGTCAACAACTCTGACTCTGTTGATACCGAGTGCATGACAGAGAGCCTCTAAATCAATCTTAGTCGCCGGATCGCCCTTGATATTATAACCGGTTGTCGGATTCTGCTGATGACCTGTCATACCAGTGATAGAGTTATCTAAAATAATCACAGTTGAGTTAGAGCCGTTATAAGCGATATTCGCAAGGCCTGTCATACCGGAATGCATAAAAGTCGAATCACCAATGACTGCAACGGATTTATTTTCCGTCTCGCCTTTGGAAGCCTTGTTATAGCCATGCAGTCCGGAGATGGAAGCACCCATGCAAAGCGTAGAATCCAGAGCACACAGCGGAGCGGCAGAACCCAGAGTATAGCATCCGATATCGCCAAGAACTGTAATTTTATTTTTAGATAATACATAGAACATTCCACGATGCGGACACCCGGAACACATCACAGGCGGACGCATCGGAACAGCAGTATCCGGAGTAACTGTTTCTTTTGCAGGCAGTCCGAATGCAGCGGCAATGCTCTTCTGAGAGTATTCACCGAGAGGCGTGAATAATTCCTTGCCGATTACATTGACACCAATATTTTTGCAATGGCTTTCGATAATGCCGTCTAATTCTTCGACAACATAGAGTTTATCGACTTTCTGAGCGAATGCTTTGATCTTCTGTACCGGAAGCGGATTGACCATACCTAATTTCAGAATGCTGACAGCATCACCGAAAACTTCCTTGACATACTGATAACATGCACCGGAAGTAATAATACCAATCTGAGTTCCGCCGATTTCGATTCTGTTGACACTTGCCGTTTCAGCATATTCCGTTAATTTTCTGGTACGTTCCTCGACAACCGGATGACGCTTGATCGCATTGGCAGGAGCCATAATATATTTTGCCGGATTTTTCTCATAAGCAGGACATTCCGGAACGACACGATCTTCAAGCTCTACAACGCTCTGAGCATGAGCAATTCTGGTACACATCCGGAGCAGACAAGGGGTATCAAATTTTTCAGAGATTTCAAAAGCAAGCTTTGCAAATTCTTTACATTCAGAAGAATCCGCCGGTTCTAGCATAGGCACTTTTGCACCGATGGCATAATGACGGGAGTCTTGTTCATTCTGAGAAGAATGCATTCCGGGGTCATCAGCGACACAGACAACAAGACCTCCGGTCACACCGGTATAAGACAATGTAAACAACGGATCAGCGGCAACATTCAGGCCTACATGCTTCATGGCACAGGCAGTCCGGACACCTCGCAGAGATGCACCGAATGCGGCTTCCATAGCGACTTTTTCATTAGGTGCCCATTCGCAGTAGATGTCATCATAAGTAGCAGCGAATTCTGTAATTTCTGTACTTGGCGTACCCGGATAGCTGGAAACTACCTGTACACCGGCTTCATATAATCCACGGGCAACAGCAGCATTGCCGATCAGTAATTCTTTCATATAATAAAAATCCTCCAAAAACAATTAATTTTCACTTTCGTTTCTCTTGTCGATAATACGTCTTGCCTTGCCTTCATAACGCTGAATGGACTTGGGAGCAACAAGAGTCACTTTGGCCTGAATTCCCAGAACGGTCTTGAGCTTGTCAGCGGCTTCTTTCCGGAGAGCCTCAAGATTTTCCAGTTTTTCAAGCAGAGATTCATCAATGATTTCAATTCTGACTTCGAGATAATCTGTATAATTTTTTCTTGTCAGGATTAATTCATAATGAGGAGAGATACCCTCGATATTTGCCATAACGCTTTCAATCTGAGACGGGAAGACATTCACGCCACGGATTTTGAGCATATCATCACTCCGACCCTGTACTTTTTCCATACGGGCATGAGTACGGCCGCATTTGCATTTTTCATAATGAATTCTGGTAATATCTTTTGTTCTGTAGCGGAGCAGCGGAATTCCCTCTTTTGTGAGAGTTGTTACAACGAGTTCGCCTTTTTCGCCTCTGGGGAGAACTTCTCCGGTTTCACTGTTGATAACTTCCGGTAAGAAATGATCTTCTGCAAAATGCAGACCGCATCTGTATTCGCATTCGCCGGAGACTCCCGGCCCCATTAATTCGCTCATACCGTAGTTATCTGTAGAGAACAAGCCGAAGCCTTTTTCAATCTTGTCTCTTAAAGCATCGGTACAGCCTTCCGAACCGAACAGGCCGATTCTTAATTTTAATTCATCATTAGAGATTCCCATTTCATGAGCGACTTCACTCATATACATAGCATAGGACGGCGTACTGATCAGAACGCTTGTTTGAAAATCTTTCAGAATCATAGCTTGTTTCTGAGTATTGCCGGAAGAAATCGGAATTACCGCACAGCCGAGTTTTTCCAGTCCGTAATGCAGACCGAGAGCACCTGTAAATAATCCATAGCCGAATGAAATCTGTGCAATATCGCTATCATTGACTCCGACAGCCGCACACAGACGAGCCACACAGTCACTCCAGTTATTCAGATCATTTCTGGTATAGCCGACAACAGTAGGTTTTCCGGTTGTACCGCTGGAAGCATGGATTCTGACAATTTCTTTCATAGGTTTTGCAAACAGGCCATACGGATAATTATCACGAATATCTGTTTTTGTTGTATAGGGGATATACTGAATATCAGATAATGTCTTGATTTTATCGGCAGTCACGCCGGCTTCGGTCAGCCTTTTATGATAAAAAGGCACATTATCCATACAGTACTGTACCTGATGTTTCAGGCGTTCGAGCTGTAAAGCTTCGATTTCCTGACGGGACATGGTTTCAATGTCTTTCTGAAAAAACATGGAACACTTCACTTCACTTTCTTTGATTTTAATGCTTTAATACTTTTGTGCATAAAACATAGTTTTTCGATAGACAGAATCGAATAAACTTAGCATTTTGCATGACTATTTTTATTATATCATATTTTTGGCATGATGTCAAGAAATAAAAATTCCCTCTTGCAGAAAGAGGGAATTTATTTTTTCGGCTGATATGTTATCTGATTGGATAGCGTTTTTTTAATTCTTCCAGTGCAGGCAGAGGAAGAAGGGCTTCATATCCGTAAAATGCTGTTTTTCTTCCCAGTGCCTGAGGTGTCAGGACCAATGTATCATCCTGATAGAAATTCAGAATGTCCTCTGTAGCCAGTCCGCAAATGATAACAATATCAGGCTCTTTTCTGACGCAGATAATTTCAGGATGCTTTGCTTTTTTGTGTACAAGCGGAAAATTTCCCATAGCACTTGCCTTGACACCGACATTCAGTCCAAGAGCTCTCAGATCTGCATGATCGTACAAAGTAGATTCTCCGACAGTCCAGTCTATCGTTTTATCTATATCATAGCCATAATATTTTACGATTGCACATTCTCCCATCATCCCGGTGGTGAAGCGTTTATGTTCCTTAGAAGAATCTTTTTTATGATGTGCTTCATTTTTCTTAGCAAGCACTACCTCGTTTACAAAATTATTTATTTTTTTCATTGTATCATTATCCAATTGGATATGGATCATATTCTGACTGCATTTAGCTAATTCTTCTTCATATATTTTCATCAATTTTCCTCCTCTTTTCCGGATATTTCTCTGATTTATAAGTTAGTATAGCATATTTTTTCAGAAATGTCAAGCAATTCTGAATCCTAGATTTGAATTACCGCAGATCACAGCCGGCCTGTGCGAGCATGTTCCAGGTATGGCAGTCTGTTTCTCCGGTCACAGGCAGAGCACACATATTCTGAAAAAGCTGAACTGCCCGGACAGTATCGGCATCATAATTTCCCGTAACGGATATACAGGGAAGATTACTGTATTTTTTGGAAAGTTCCATGAGAACAGTCTGTATTACAGCTACTGTGAAACAGGCATCGCCCATCCGCAGAATTGTATTTTTTCTGACCGGAAAGGCTTCCAGCGGCTGAGGCTTGCTTTTTTGATCAGAGAGATAAACAGAAACGATTTTATCCCAGGTAGCCTGATTAGTTTCTCCGGTTTCTGTCAGACGGTAGCGTTTCTGAAATACTCTGACGGCAGTTTCTGTTTTTTCGTCATAGATTCCGGTCGGAAGTACACAGGGAATTTCCGGATGATAATAAGAAACAGCATTCAGATATTTCTGTAATTCCAGAATATGAGCTTTTTTCTGTTCTTGTGTATATGCCATAAAATTACGCCTCGCTTCTGATGATATAGCCCGGAGCCTGATAAGGCCGTTTTTCATAGCCGAATCTGAGATCAGAATACAGACCGCTGATTGCATCCCATGTTACAACCCCGACAGCACCGTTTTGAGGAAGTCCGGCATATCTCTGGAATGCAGTTACGGAAGCTCTTGTCAGGGGGCCGAAATAACCGGTATTCCGGACGGGAGGAATCTCCGGAATCGTATCATGAATAAACGTCAGATATTCCTGTAAAATTCTGACATATTCGCTGGTAACGCCTTCCTGCAAGACCGTACCGGGATAAGGAATAGGAACATAGCCTGCTGCCTCAACGGGAATAGATTCGACAATGCCGGCATAAGCACGGTAAATATCATCCCAGGTTTGTTCGTTTACAACACCTGTCTGCGGAAGGCCGAATAATTTCTGAAATGACCGGACAGAGATTTCCGTCTGTTCGTCATAAATTCCGGTAATCTGAAGCGGCTGGACGGATTCATAATAAGCTCCGATGACAGCAAGAAAATACTGTAATCCCCTGACTTGTTCGTTCTGCATATTTTCTGTAAGTGTTTCCTGAAACTGTGTCGGGAATTCTCCGGGGGAGATGCCTTCGGAATCGAGTTCGGCAAGACGTTTTACACTGGTATAGATATATTCTATTTTATACCATGTTGCTTTATCAATTGTTCCGGTCTGAGGCAGATTGAAAACTTTCTGAAAGGCTCTGACAGTGTTTTCTGTGGCAGAATCAAAAACGCCGTTGGCATCCGGAATTTTCGGAATGGCCGGATAATTTCCCGAAATCCGGTTGAGCTGAATCTGTGCCGTCTGAACCGCCGGAGAGGACATGCCGGGCACAAGTGTCATTCCGGGAAAAGACGGTGTATTTGTCCGGACAGGTGCATTTTTCACGATGTTGATATCATCTCCATAGTAATATTGCAGAATTTCATAAGGCAGAAGCCCCTGTTTTGCCAGTTCGACAGTTCCCCATTGAGAAAGGCCGCTGCATGTCACTGTCGTACCGTTGCAGAATGCGGCAAACAGAGGCTCGATTCTGTTTTCACGCCGGATATAATCATCAAATAATTCATCGACAAGCTGAGAAATATTATCATAGATTTCACGGCCTTCAATAAATTTCTGATCATACTGTGTCAGAGAAGTAATATCAAACGGATAGCCTCTTGATCTGTACCATTCTGTATAGATTCTGTTCAGAGCAAAAGAAGTGATGGCATAGATATTTGCCCTGAGAGATGTTTCCGGCCAGGTAGGATAAATTTCACTGGATGCGACATTCTTGATATAATCCGGAAACGGAATCGTAATATTGGGGGCATCTTCATCCGGTGCTCCGAGATGAACAGTGATATTCAAAGGGATAAACGGTTCTCCGGTGAGCATATTCAGACACCTCCTGCTTCAGAGGGGAGTATAATAGTTTCTGTATCTTCATCGACAGCAAGGGGCAGAGGAATCATCTGGAATTCCTGTCTTGAAGTCACTCCGGCGAAAATGGGAACATCTTTTGCTTCCTCACGGAAATAGCCGGAAGCATAGATCTTGATATCACAGACTGCATAGGGAGTCGGATTATCAGGATCCTGTGACAGTGATGCCGGCGGTGCAGGAAGTGTCACAACCGGAGTCATACCGCTTTCATCAGTGACAAGCAGATAATTCAGCTGAATTTTATCACCGATTCTGGTATAGACAGTCACTCTGGCATCCGGTACAGGATAGGCATTATCTGCCGCAGAAGCAACGACATAGAGTCTGCCCTCGGCAGTATTGCGTTTTTCATACTCTTCCTGAGCCTGCCATTCGCTGGGGAGTGCAGGTGTTTCCGGCTGGATGTATTCCGGAAGCACCGGATCACTGAAATCTTCTTCCGGAATTTCTTCGCTGACAGGTTCGGGAAGTTCCGGAATCGGAATTTCTTCGCTGATCGGTTCGGGAAGTTCCGGAATCGGAATTTCCTCGCTGATCGGTTCAGGGAGTTCAGGTTCGGAAACTTCGGCAGAAACAGGGATAAAATTTCTCGGCTGAGGTCTGGGCGGCCGTGGAGGTTCCGGCGGCGGCGGACACGGACAAGGCGGACACTCCGGCGGTTTCGGAGGCCTCGGAGGTGCCGGAGGCTTGGGCGGCGGCGGAACAGGGGGCTTTCGACTGCTGTACATACGGAGCATTTCTTCACGATATTTCCGTGCAAGTTCAGAGAAATCTGACATGCAATAACCTCGCTTTCGGGTAGATTCTGTAAAAGTATATGCCGGACAGAAAAAAGATATGTCCGGCAATAATTTTTATGATACAGAATTGTAAGGATAACAGAAGTCTGCTTTTATTGATTTTTTATAAATTATAATACTGAAATCTGTGCATTGCTACAAAATTTCGGAAAAATCAAAAAAATCTGGTTACAATAAAAACAAGTTGTGCTATAATTATGATTACCGAAAGGAGGAAATTTTTTATGCTGTTTTACGGTTATATACTCAGGTGGAAAGAATATCAGATTTGGGAATTTTGTCAAGTTATTTGATAAAATTTTATTTATATTCGTCAGATTGAACAAATTCAGTGTTCAATTTATTGAAAGGCATTAAAATTGCGTAAAAAGCAGTATATGAATGCAGGATGGAGTATTTTATCAAAGATTAGCAAGAAAACCCTCGCCTCTTAGGCGGGGGATGAATTGCGTCCACCCTCTTGACAGATTACCCAAAATATGATATAATATATCAAGATAAAAGAACCGTGGGACACACGGGGGTAGCTCGCTTATGCTTAGTACGCTGGTACTATCGAACGAGAACCAAACCTGCCGGCGAGGGGAAGCCCCCGCCTCTACAGGCGGGGGAGGATGTCACTTTCACGGGAGGAAATCCGGAAGCAGATCAAAAAAAGTGTGCTGATGATTGATCAGCACATTTTTTAATACTTGAATTAATTGATTGAATCTGTATTATAATCTGAATAAAAAGTGATAAAATCCTCTGTTTCCGGAGCAGTTTCAGAGGGTTCTGTTTCGGGGACAGTAACTTCTTCAAAATAGACAGCAACATGATAATTGCCGACTGCCCAGAGTCTGATAAAATTCTCATCAGAAGGCTCAGTTGTCTGTTCTTCGTTACCGGCATCTTCTTCGGTATTCAGCTTTGCAGAAGCAGAAATAGAAATAATTGCATCCGGACTGCCGGTTGTACTTTGCTGAACATTGTAATTCATGAGATCTACAGTAACAATAATATCCTGTTTGCTGAGCTGATCAAGTTCGGTTTCGTCTCCGATGATAGTAATGGGCATACTTCGGGTAATAATATGACATTTATAGTCTTTGGGAGCATTGATGATATAAATATTATCACTGTCAATCCAGAATTCTTTTGAAGCAAGGCCGTCATTGTCGAGAGCAAGTGTTACTTGCTGGAAACCGCTTTGATTGATATATTCATCAGAAAGAGTAATCTGCATTTCTTCGCTGAAATCCAGATTAATATCATCCAGTGTCACATAGCCGATATTCCAGCTGTCACGCTTGACGAACTCTGTATTTGTCTGTGAAGCGAGGGTAATACTTTCCTGTGATAAATGCAGACGTTCCCTGAGCCAGTTAAGATCAAAACCGCTGAATGCATTCCGGATGTCATAAGTCAGAGCCAGTTCTTTCTGTGTAAGGACAGGAATCATGATTTGAAAATTAGTACTTGGAATTTTCAGCTGATCGGAATCCATGAGAGCACCTTCTTCGGTATATAATCTGACTTCGCTTGTATAGAGAGAATAGAGGCTGCTGATTTCTACAAATTTATCAGAATAGACTTCGACTTTGCTGATTTCCGCCAGTTGAGCAGAGGGGCCTGTAATTTCGATTACAGAAGGTTCACAGGTAACATCGGTTTTATTGAAAGCATGTCCGGAAGTAACACGGATATTTGGAAAAGAAGCGGTAACATCAAAGCTTTTGCTTTCGATTTTGTCCAGTTTTACAGTTGCATGAGAGGGGACAACATTGTCGATGCTGAAAGAAATATCCGTACTGGAACGGACAGAAATTTCAAAGCTGTATTCTCCGCTTGTACTGATATTGCCTGCTTGCAGATAAGCAGTGAGATCCTCCTGTTTGAGACGGCCGATCTGTGAACGGTTGCCTTCCAGCTGGACAGTAACTTTCTCGACATCACAGGAAACTGTGCTTAATCCGTTGGCATCGGCAGGTGTGCCGGACAGATCGACAGAAACGGGAACATTATAGTATTTGACATGTGTGGTATTATAAGTCGTAACAGAGACAGAGAACCAGATCAGCATTGCACAGATAATTGAGAAGACAATAGAAAAAGGTTTGGTATTGAATAATTTTTCAAAAAAATCAGGGATTTCATGAATTTTATTCATCTTGTTCATTCCTTTCTGACGGCTGACGGCGTAAAGGGAAAAATTTACCGGAATCCTGTTGTTTCGGGATGAGCTTGTCCGTGAGGAATTCTTTCAGCATTTCTTTATCAAAATCTCTCTGGAGCGAGCCGTCTTCGGCAACAGAAATCTGACCGGTTTCTTCAGAAACGACAATAATAATGGCATCAGAATTTTCGCTCATACCGATAGCAGCTCTGTGCCGTGAACCGAGTTTTTTATTGATAAAGGCTTCTTTCTGGGGCATAGGGAAGAAGCATTCTGCTGCGAGCACCATACCGTCACGCATAATCACAGCCCCGTCATGCAAAGGGGCATTATGAAAGAAGATTGCTCCGAGCAGTTCTTTGCTGGGTTCAGCATTGACTTCCACACCGCCTTCAATATGTTCGCCGAGTCGTGTCTGTCGTTCGATGGCAATAATTGCCCCCGTACAGTCATGACTGAATTCTTCACAGGCATTGCAGATTGCTTCAATTGCCTTTTCCCATTTGACGGCAGCGGCTTCCCGGTTGGAGCCGGTCAGGACAGCACTCAGACCGAGTTTGGAATGGCCGATTTTTTCGACAGCCCGCCGGACTTCCGGCTGAAACATGATTAAAATAGCCAGGATGCCGATATTGAATACTTTTTCAAGAATATAAGTAATTGCTTTCAGTTCGATGAATTTGCCGATGATATATACCACAAGCAGGAAGGCAATACCCTTGAATAACTGTCCTGCTCTGGTTTCTTTGATCAGATTCAGGAAAAAATAGATAATATAAGACAATAAGGCAATATCTACGAAGTCAACCGGATTCATGGTTTTGACAACGCTGTAAATAGATTCTAGAATTTCTGTCAGACCCGTCACAGGGATTCACTTCCTTTCTTATGGAATCAGACCGGAGAGCGGAGAAACTCTCCGGCATGATGAAAATTTTCAGAGCAATGCAGATACTGCATCTGCAAGGCGATTGGTATTGGTCATATCAGAGAATACCGAAGGTGCAAAACGGACAGTCCCTTCATGAGTTTCTGCCGTATGCATTGCATAATGAGCCAGCGGAGCACAATGCAGTCCGGCACGGAGACAGAAGCCTTTCTGAGCGAGGGCTTCGGCAGTCTGATCGGCTTTTTGATGTTTCAGGTTAAAAGAAACAATCGGAACATAATTCACATCCGGTTTGCGATAGACAATTACATCCGGCATACGGGAAAATCTCCGGCAGAGCTGTTCACAGAGAGCAGATTCTGTTCTGTAGAGATTCTCAACACCTTTTTTCCGGACGAAATTGACACCGGCTTTCAGAGAGGCCGCACCGATGACATTCAGCGTTCCGGCTTCGAGAGCATCAGGCAGAAAATCCGGCATTTCCGGCAGAGCAGAGAGACTTCCCGATCCGCCCTGCAAGAGAGGGGGAATGCTGAATTTTCCGTCTGAAATAAAAAGACCTGTTCCGGTGATGCCGTACAAGCCTTTATGCCCGGCAGTACAGAGGATGTTAATAAAATCTGATTTCAGGCTGATCGGCAGAATTCCGCAGGCCTGTGCACCGTCAGCGATAAAGCAGATATTTTTCTCCTGACAGAGTCTGCCGATCTGCCGATAAGGAAGAATCTGTCCGGTGACATTGCTTGCGATTGTGCAGATAATTGCTTTTGTATCCGGCCGGATGAGCCTTGCAAAATGTTCCAGCGTAGCAGAATCGGATTCTGCGGCATCTGCGATACTGTAGCGGATTTTCCCGGCTTTAGCGAGGGCATAGACAGGCCGGGCAACAGAATTATGCTCCAGATTACTGATGATGACATGACCGCCCTGTTTGGTAATGCCTTGAATGGCAAGATTCAGAGCATGGGTACAGTTTGCGGTAAAGATGACATTTTCGGGCTGAGCTTCAAAAAACTGAGCGATAGTTTCTCTGGCAGAATAGATTAATTCGGAACCTCTTGCGGCGATCGGGTGACTGCCTCTGCCGGAGCTGCCATAGCGGACGAGGGCTTTTTCGACAGCGAGTCTGACTTCCGGAGGTTTCGGAAAAGTAGTAGCAGCGTTATCGAAATTGACAGTCATAAGCGATCACGCTCATTTCCGAAATATCTGACAGGAATATCGGCTTTCCGGAGGATATCCTGTATTTCTTCTGATTTTCCGATGATTTTCAGTCCGAAGCGGCAGCCTTCTTTCGGGCTGGTAAAGCGGACGAGTTCACTGGGATAGCCGTTTGCAGTCAGAATTCTCTGAGCTTTGCGGGCGAGGGTTTCTGATTGCAGAATGGCTGTATTGATCATAGTATCACCCCTTGAAAAGATAATACTATATTATATGATAAGCAGTAAGAAAATGTTTCGGTCAGAATCAGAGAACATGAATATCTGTGATAACGGCTCTGAGCGTATGATTTTCCTGAAAGAAGAAATCCATCTGGAGCGTCAGGTCATTAATATCGCCGTCAGTTGTGAGATCATAATCAATAGAAAAGCCTTTATTATTTTTCCAGAGAAAGACTTCAAACTTATGATATTCGCTTCCGTTCTGATAATGCGGATTAAAATTGCAGGGAACATCATAGTGATCAAAATGAGATAAGTCATTAAGTTTCAGATATTCATCAGCGAATTTCTGAAACAGTTCAGGAGAGTCGCCCTCTGTGAATTCGGCATAATCGGGAAGATTCTGATAACTGCCGTCCGCCATGCAGTTGACGACAGCTTTCACGACAGGTTTAGCAAGGTGTTCTGCTTCTTGTCTGGTCATTCAAAAGTCCTCCTTTCAGCCCAGAACCTCTATAAGTCCGACAATATATTTCAGAATTGTAAGGGCTTCTTCAGAATCCGGCTTGCCATTGCCGTTGAAATCGACAGCTTTCAGCTGATTTTCTGTAAGGGATTCCTTGCCGAGAACGGCTTTATTTATTGTAATAACATCCAGGATATCAATTTTTCCGTTTCCGTCAGAATCACCCGAAATAAAACTCTGAATTTCTGTCGTTTCCGGCACAGTAGCAAGCAGTTCAAACCGGTAACCATATTTTTCAGCATAAGCTTGTGCGGTCGAATTTTCATAGCCATAAATTGTACTCTCATTAGAAAGTGTTATCTTAGAATCATAGATTTCACAGTCAGGATTTTCAATTATCACAGAGTTCAAAGCGGAACATCCTAAAAATGCACCATATCCAATGCTTGTCACGCTGTTCGGAACTGTAACAGATACTAAATTTTTACATTTCAGAAAAGCATTATTTTCAACAGTTGTAATACCAGAGGGGATTTTATATTCTGTTTTGGTATCGGCAGCAGGATACAGTACCAGACTTGTATTTTCTTTATTAAATAAAACACCATTTTCACTTGTGTATACAGAATTCCTTTCAGAAACACTGACAGCAGCCAGCTTGGGACAGTCATAGAATGCCTGTTTTCCAATTCTTGTCACATTTTCCGGAATGGTAACAGAGGTTAAACTAATACTGGAAAAAAACGCATTTTCTGCAATTGTTGTCACACTATCCGGAATAACAATATCTCCTGTACATTCATTTCCGGTGATTAAGATATGCTTTACAATTACAAGCGGATTTTCTTCTTTCTTTTCTTTCAGCCATGAAGTATCACTGAAAGCCAATTGTTCTACATCCGTTATACTGTCCGGAAACACAATAGACGTCAGATTTTGACAGCCGGAAAAAGCTGCTGCTGCTATTTTTGTCACACCGTCCGGAATCGCATAAGATTCCTCTGTTTTAGCAGTTGGATAACGGATTAATTCTGTTTTATCTTTATTGAACAAAACACCATCTTCACTTGAAAAAGTAGGATGTGTTGCAGAAACATGGATTTCTTTTATCCCATTACAATTAAAAAAAGCAGCTAACTTAATTGAATTGCTGTCCGAATTTGATCGAACACTGGAAACCCGTTGTGTTCCTGAACAGAAAAATGTATACGGTTTTGAAAAGCTGGTCAGCGTATCCGGAATCGTAAGCGAAGTAATATTTTCACAATATTCAAACGCACCCTGTTCAATAAATTTCACGGGCAGGCCGTTGATTTCTGCCGGAATCACGAGTTCTCCGACAGGTTTTTCCACATAGCCCGTAATGGAAACATAATCCTCATGCTGATGATATTTAAAATTCTCATAAACATATTCCGGATTTTCCTCTGATGTTTCCTCAGCAAAAGCGGAAAGATTCTGTACAGGCTGAAGCATAGCCGGAACAGTCAGCAGACTGAATGCCAGTAAACAAGCAATTAATTTTTTCATACAAATCCCTCCGATTATTTTTTGACTAACAAAGCAACACAGTGAGCAGAAATGCCTTCTTCCCTGCCTGTAAAGCCGAGGCGTTCTTCGGTAGTAGCTTTCACACTGACCTGAGAAAGATCAGCATGACAGGTATCAGCGATATTTTTCCGCATCTGATTGATATAAGGAGCCAATTTCGGTTTCTGAGCGATGACGATCGCATCCAAATTGCCGAGCGTATAGCCCTGTTCTTCGATAAGATTCACGACATGAGCCAATAATTTGAGACTGTCGGCATTTTTATAATTCGGGTCAGTATCGGGAAAATGTTTTCCGATATCACCGAGAGCAAGAGCACCGAGCAGAGCATCTGAAACGGCATGTAAGAGGACATCGGCATCGGAATGGCCTAACAGGCCGAGCGTATGGGGAATTTTGACACCGCCGATAATACAGTCACGATTTTCGGCTAATTTATGGACATCATAGCCGTGTCCGATTCTGACAGAACTCATGATAAGAGCACCTCCGCAATCTGAATATCTTCAGGAGTTGTAATTTTAATATTAGTATAATCGCCCTGTGTCATATAGATTTTACCGCCGACAGCTTCGACAAGCTGACAGTCATCAGTAAAATCGAGGTTATGTTCAAGAGCGAAATCGACGGCTTCAAAATAGAGACGTTTCCGGAACACCTGAGGAGTCTGAGTAATATAAAGTGAAGCCCGTGGCGGAGTATCAGTAATCAGACCGCCGTCCACGACTTTGATCGTATCTTTAACAGGAACGCCGAGAGCAGCACCGCCGAAGACTCTGGCATCATGAATGACACTTGAGATATGTTCGGTTTTGACGAGCGGTCTTGCCCCGTCATGAACGGCGATATATTCAGAATCTTTGGAGACTAATTTCAGGCCCTGCATGACACTTTTCTGACGGGTTTCACCGCCTTCGGTGAGATGGGTTAATTTCGAGATATGCAGTTCATCAGCGATTTTCCGGATAGGTTCAAAATTCTCCGGTTTTGTGACGATAATAATTTCGGCAATATCGGAACAATTTTGGAATGCACTCATGCAGACGCCGATCACAGTAGAATGTTTCAGCGGCATAAGAATTTTATTGACACCGCCCATCCGGGAAGCATTTCCGGCACAGACGAGGATAACGGAAGTATCCGGCATAAAAGTTCACCAGCTTTCTGTAAAAAAGAGTGTATTTATATTAATAAGTATACCACACTGAAAGCAGACTTGTCAAGGAGAATTGAAAAAAGCCGCTGATAAAAATCAGCAGCTTTTCAGGACGGGAGAATCAGTCCCATTCACAGATAAAATTAGTATAAGTATGAGCGGGATTGACAGCAACCCAGTCCGGAGAAAAAGTCAGAGCAGTAATTTCGCTGTGAGAATCAGGCTGACCGGCAGCCCAGTTGGAATACTCCCAGGTTTCACCTGTTACCCAGTACCATTGTTCCTGATCTTTATAGCCGCCGATCATGATCATATGATCTTTGACAGTCGAAGAAAAATATTTTTTCTCGTCCAGCTGACTGATAAGATCTTCTATCTGCTGTTGTTCTTCCGGGCTTGTAATAGTAGCGAGATGACCGCCGAGCAATTCACAGTAAGCTTTTGCCTCATCCCAGGTCATAGAGATATGAAACACCTGATATTCATGCTCACCGGAAGAGAGAGTTTCTGCAACAGGCACAGTTTCTTCGGGATAGGAAGCCTGATCATGAATTTTAAATGCAGCGATCCCCGCACCAACGGCGACAGCGGCAAGCAGAATCACAGGAGGAAGGATTTTAGAAACCGGTTTTGGTTCAGGGAGGTTTTTATAATTCAGGAGATCTTCGGCCAGTTCCTGACAGGACTGGTATCTTTGCATAATATCAGGGTTGGTACATTTGCGGATAATTCGATCAACAGCAGGCGAGCAGTTTCGGTTGATTTTCCGGACAGAAGTATCTGTTACTTTTTTCTGACGGGGGTCAATGCCTGTAAGAAGGGAATACATTGTCATTCCCATACAAAAGACATCTGTCCTGGGGTCTACAATGCCGGCTTTGCTGTACTGTTCGGGAGCAGCAAAGCCATCTGTGCCCATCACACGGGGGTCTGTGGTGCTGTCATATTTTTTAGCGGCTCCGAAATCGACAATAGCAATATTCCCGTCTTCCCTGAGCATGATATTAGAAGGCTTAATATCGCAGTAAATAATATGATGTGTATGCAGATATGCGAGCACTTCACAGAGCTGCCGCATCCAGTCAATGACATCTTCTTCCGGCAGAGCACCTTTCTGTTCCATGAGTTTATCCAGAGAAATGCCGTTTATATAGTCCATAATGACAATCAGTTGATTTTCGTCATCAATGACATCTGCAATCTGAGGAATTTTAGAGCGTACATTTTGGGGAACATTTTCATAATTGAATATTTTTAAAACTTCGATTTCTCTCATCATGCAGAGTCTTTTGACACCATCGGCATCATCATCAAGCCGTGCTTCCTTGACGGCCCATAATTTCCCGGTTTTTTCAACAACTGCACAATAGACGTTATTCATGCCGCCCCGACCGATTTCAGAAATAATTTTATATTTATGATCTATTGTCATATGCATCGCCAGCATGAAATATTCTCCTTTCAGGCAAAAATCCGAATCCTGTTATCTGAAAAAAGCCGCTGACAGAATCAGCAGCTTTTTGTTTACGTTCAGCGATATTTATGCAATCTCTTCTTCATCCGGGAGATCTTCTTCGAGAGCATCTGTAGCTTTTTCAAGAGCTTCACCGATAGAATCGGTTACTTCTTCCACGGTTTCAGAAACAGATTCTTTTACTTGTTCTGCCACTTTTTCTGCGGCTTCGGCAGCATCTGCAAGGGTATCTGCTGTTTCAGGGGGAAAGTCTTCGGAATCCTCGTCTTCAGCATTGCAGTTGTAAATATCGTTCATAAAGTCATCATCATCGAACTCCGAACTGTCAAAACGCATTTTATTTTTCTGACGGCTCTTCTGGAGCACGAGAACAACAGCAGCAGCAGTAGCCAGAGCAGTTGCTGCAATGATAGCAATAATCTTCCAGGTTTTCATAAAAATTATCCTCTTTTCTCCGCAGGAAAAAATTATTTCACAAGCCGAACTGCTGCGGACAGTTCTGATTAAAGTTTTACAGGTATTATTATACCACATCTTTTTTAAAATTTCAATAGTTTTTCTATTTTTTCAAAAAAATTTCACATATTTTTAGTCAGATACATCAAAATAGCGATTGCGGCAGTGGGGGCAGTTTCACAGCGAAGAATCCTGTTTCCGAGCCAGACACGGTGCAGACCGGCCGTAATTGCCTGCTGAGCTTCTTCTTCGGAGATCCCGCCTTCACTGCCGATGAACAGGCCGATAGTTGTTTGACCGGCAAACGGAATTTCTTCAAAGCGGACACCGCCTTTTTCTTCGTAGAGCATAATACTGAGATCCTGTTTCTGCATGGAAGCAAGAGCCTCTTTCCAGGTATGCAGAGCATGGACTTTAGGAATCATGCCCCGGCCGGACTGTTTGGCGGCAGAGACGGCAATTTTTTGAAGTCTGTCCTGTTTTTTGCGGAATTCGTTTTTATCCGGTCTGGCAACACAACGTGAAGTCAGGACAGGAACGATTTCAGAAACGCCTAATTCTGTAGATTTCTGGACAATTTCGGCAAGTTTGTCCTGTTTGGGAACAGCCTGATAGAGTGTCAGATGAATATCAGGTTCTGCAGCACAGGGATGAATTTCGACAGGATGCAGAAAGACTTCAGAATCTGTAATTTTCACAATTTCGCACTGATAATCAACACCGCAGGAGCAGACCGTAAGCATTTCTCCGGTACGCATTCTGAGGGAACGGCCGATATGACGGGCATCTTCTCCGGTGATGATAATTTGATTTTCATCGGCATGTTCAGTAAAGAATCTGGGCATAATTTCACCTCGCATAGTTATAGATTACATACAGCAGTAATACTGGTCATCAATCTGGAATAAATAGAGATATTGATTTTCTGCTCTGCCGTTTCCCTCGCCGTTATTATAAGAGAATTCCCATTCCAGTTCCAAAGCCCAGGCATTCTGAATCGTATCAGAAAATTTCTTGTCTTGGGAAATATTATCCAGCAGAGTCAGCATAGCCTGCAAACTGCCTGTTGATCTGTCGAGGGAAAAATCATTGATCATAATCATCTGGAATTTGAAATCATCTGCCAGCTGACCGGTCAGGCCTTCATGCAGAGCACTGACAAGTTCTTCCGTATTTTGATAATCATAGACTTCCTGAATCTGATAATTGGTATACAGCGGCAGAGCGACAGAAGCATATAATTCCGGGTCATTATTCTGGATAGCTGCGATATAATCAGCGACAGCAGAAATCTGTTCTTCTGAGAAAAAGCGTCTGTCCCAGGTAACAGGCACAGCATAAGAATTTTTATCGGATTTCATAGTTGCACCGTAGGGGAGGTCGTTTTCTGCGTAATTTGTTTTCTGTTTTTGTGTGGCACAGCCTGTAAGCATCAGACAGGACAGCAAAACACAAGCCAATTTTTTTATCATAAAAAATCATACTCCTGAAAAAAATCAACAGGGCAGACAAGCCCTGCTGATTTTATTTTAATATAAAAAAACTGATTTGTCAAGTGGTCAGATCTGTCCTTCCAGAACAACACGGAGTTTTTTAATAATTTTCTTCTCCAGTCTGGAGATATAAGACTGAGAAATGCCGATCATTTCGGCAACTTCTTTCTGTGTGCATTCCCGTCTGCCGTTAAGTCCGAAGCGGAGTTCCATAATTTCTTTTTCTCTTGCGGGGAGAGCATCCACAGCCTGATGGAGCATATCCCGTTCTGCTTCCCATTCGATTCCCCTGCTGACAATATCGTCATCTGTTCCGAGAACATCGGATAACAGCAGTTCATTGCCGTCCCAGTCGGTATTCAGAGGCTCATCAATGGAGATTTCGCCTTTATACTGCACTGCTTTTCTGAGGAACATGAGAATTTCATTTTCAATACAGCGGGAAGCATAAGTAGCAAATTTGATATTTTTATCCGTCTGGAAAGTGCCGACGGCTTTGATCAGTCCGATCGTGCCGATAGAGATCAGATCTTCCAGACAAACACCGGAGCTTTCAAATTTTTTAGCGATATAGACAACTAACCGGAGATTATGGACAATCAGAGTTTCTCTGGCCTGCGGATCGCCGGCGGCAAGTTTGGCGAATACAGAAATTTCCTCTTCTCTGGAGAGCGGCGGCGGAAGCGTATCGGTACTGCTGATATAATCCACAGTAGAGCCGTATAATAATTTTTTAAGAAACAGGCGAATCCGGTTCAGAATATTCATGATGAAAAAAACCTCCTTAGAATCTGATAAGCTTCGGATTGAAAATTGCTTTTCCGTTTTCCTGAGAGCCGATTCCGATCAGAGCATCGACAGTTTTTACTGTTCCGTATGCATGAGAGATCATAATCTCATCCGGCTGAAACACTTCGAGTGTTCCGCTTCCTGCAATAGTAAGATATGGCAGGATATGACTGTGTTCCGGCTGCATTTCGCTGAGCAGAGAGCCGTCACAGATAATAACAGGTTTTCCGGTATAGAAATCCGTAAGAGAATTTCCGGTATCGGCGAGGCCTTCCAGAGAAACAGAATGCTTCCGATACCGGACAGTAATCTGATAAGCCTGATCAGAAATCTGATTTCTGTCATAGAGAAACTGTATCACAGACAGGAGAAAATATGCAGTTACAGTAAAGCCGATCAGATAAGAAAGAGAAATATCAAAATAAAAGCAGCCGTTGTGCTGCACAGCAGGAATCTGCGTGCAGACAGACAAGGCATACAAAGCCCCGGAGACAAGAAAGCTGATGCCAAAAAAAGCAAGACAGTTGCGGAAAAGCCGTTTTCTGCCGAAAGCAGAAAGGCAGATCAGCACAGCAAGGATTGTTTTCATCATACCGGAGAGCAGAAAAGGCAGTTCCGGCAGGAATAAGCATAAAGAAGCGAGACTGCCGATGCCTGCCCCGAATAATCCTCTCCAGAAAACAAGTCTGATATGTGTAATTCTAGCTGTTAATGACAGAAGCAAATAATTCATGTATAGATTAAAGATCAATAAAACGTCAAGATAGATAATCTGCATAGGCAGTCCCGTCCTTTGCTGGTATTATTATAGCATATCTGTGATGTCGGATTTTGTCAGAACCGGACAGGCAAAAAAAATTTTTCATGTATAAATCAGGAAACGCCGATACATAATTCCAGTGAAAACCAAAAGCAGAAAGGAAGTTATGCAATGGCCTATCATAAAGTAGTAATTTCGGGGATTAATACTTCGGAACTGAAAGTAATGAGTGAAGAAGAGAAAATGAGGTTATTAAGAGAGTTCAAAGAAACCGGAGATAAAAAAATCAGAGACAAGCTGATCAAAGGGAATCTGCGTCTTGTACTGAGTGTGATACAGAGATTTGCCGGCCGTGGCGAGGATGTGGATGATTTATTTCAGATCGGTGTGGTAGGATTAATCAAGGCAATCAATAATTTTGACTTATCGAAAGAAGTCAGATTTTCGACGTATTGTGTGCCGATGATTTCAGGAGAATTAAGAAGATATTTAAGAGATTATAACCAGATCAAAGTCAGCCGTTCTCTGAGAGATTTAGCATATAAGACGATACAGGCAAGGGAAAAGCTGACAAATCAGCTGCTTCGGGAACCGACAATTGAAGAAATCGCCGAAGAAATTCACGAAAAACGATCGGATATTGTGATTGCCCTGGAGAGTATCAGCGATCCCATTTCGATTTATGAGCCTGTGTATTCTGATTCCGGTGATACACTCTATGTTGCCGATCAGCTGAGCGATCAGAGCAGCGATGAAAGCTGGATAGCCCAGTTTTCGATGCGTGATGCCATGAATAATCTCGAATCCCGGGAAAAAAATATATTATATCTCCGATTTCTGTGCGGAAAGACACAGGTAGAAGTTGCAAAAGAAATCGGCATTTCACAGGCACAGGTATCGAGACTGGAAAAAAATGCAATCTCGAAAATCAAAGAAGCAATCTGATTAGCAATCTAACAGGAATTGACAATTCTGCAAATCTGTGATAGAATAGAAAAAAACAAATCACAGAAAGAACGGGATAATATGACCAAAATAGATCTGATTACCGGAATCTTAGGTGCAGGAAAGACGACATTTCTGCACAGTTATGCGAAATATTTTCTCAGTCAGGGACAGAGGATAGCAATTCTGGAAAATGATTTCGGAGCTGTTAATATAGACATGATGATGTTACAGGATTTGAAAAGCGATCACTGTCAGATAGAAATGATTGCAGGCGGCGGAGATAAAGATTGTCATAAGAGGCGGTTCAAGACACAGCTGATTTCTCTGGGGATGCAGCATTTTGACAGGGTAATTGTCGAGCCTTCGGGAATTTTCGATATGGATGAATTTTTCGATACGCTGTATGAATCTCCTCTTGACAGATGGTTTGAGATCGGGAGTGTCCTGACAATCATAGATTCTGAAATGAAAGAATTATTATCTTCACAGATGGAATATTTATTAGCTTCAGAGTCGGCCTGTGCCGGAAAGCTGATACTCAGCAAGCGGAATCCGGAAGAATCAGAGAATGCAATTGCAGAGAGAATTTTAACGCATATCAACAGAGCCTTGACGGGAATCCAGTGTCCGAGGCAGTTTAAAGAAAATGACCTGTTAATGAAAGCATGGTCTGCCCTGACAGAAGAGGATTTAAAAAGCTTATCCTGTGCCGGTTACCGGAGCGAACGCTATGTCAAGCAGTTTGATGCAGACCGGACAGAAAGCGAAGTGCATTATTTCATGCATATAGCGATACCGGAAGAGAAAATATCGGAAGTACTGGAAACGATTCTGAATGATACAGAAAACGGAACGATTTTCAGGATCAAGGGAGCATTACCGAAAGCCGATGGAAAAGCATGGAAAATCAACACTGTGCATGGAAAGATTGAGCTGACCCCTGTGCCGAATGCTCAGGCTGTATTGATTATCATAGGTGAAAAAATAAATTATGCGAAAATAGACAGTTGTCTCCGGAGTTACAATACCAATCCGGATTATGTTTCGCTTTAAAAAAAATCCCTGTTCTTAGAATGAGAACAGGGATTTATATATATTTCCGATCTTCTTTTCATTTTCGATGATTTCACCGGAAAGAAGCACTTCCGGATTGACATGAAATATTCGGGCAGCCGTTTCCGGTTTTCCAAGATACTATTATTCTGAGACCGGAGCAGTTTTTCTGAATTTCAGGGTGATCAATGCCAGTCCCGTCAGTATCAGGCCGGCAATGGGATACACTGTCAGAAGTGAATTGGTTGTTCCGTAAATATCCAGAACGCCTTTAAAAATACTGCCGATTGTGAATGTTATAACAGCTGAATTCCACAGATGCAGAAATTTTCTGTCAGGACGGCAGTGTTTCAGAGCCATGATACTGTAAGGCAGTGCCCCCATAACAAGCGGAACAGCAAATGCATATATCATATAATATGAGTAAACTTCATGACTGAAACGTTCATAGACGGCACCAAAAAAGGCAAACCAGACAGCTGAAAGCAGCTGCATAAGAATTTGTTTCAGCATAGTTTTATCCGATGTAGACAATGTCGCTCACTCCTCTTTCTTTAATATTTCCTGTAGTTGTAGGATGGTTGATGACTTCACCGTTGAAACACATAGTAGACGAACCGCCTCCGTCCAGATTATAAGCTGTTGTCACGCCGAGTTTCTGCATAAACTGTGCCAGCTGATAGAGGGACAAGCCTTCGCTTTCGGTGGTACGTCCGTCTGATACGACAAATACATAATGATTAGGTTCTATGATACCGACAGCAGTCCGGGGATTACTTGCCATTGCCTTTCCGACCTCCTGATTTTGTGTGACAGTAATCTGACTGTCTTCGATCAGACCGGGGCCAAAGCTGAAAGCCTGCCACACACCCTGAGCAGCGAGTTCTTCGGCAGTATACTCATCAGGACTGATGATTTTCAGAGTGCCGTCAGCGTAGATACAAAGCACATCATTTGAGCCTTGAGTATTTCTGTAAACAATACCGTTCCGGATGACACAGCCTTTTTCCTGTGCACCGTAATAATCGCCGTTAATAGCCAGAATTGCATGATGTGCGGATGCAATAGCGGAAGTTTTGGCAGTAATATTTTTTCCGTAAGTATCTTCTGCAAAAGCAGTTTTGAGATATTCGGCTGATGTGAGCTGAATATCAGCGACATAGATTTTGGTATTATTTTCATAATATTCTGTCAGATTGATTTGTATATTTTCGTCCTGATAAGGCAGATCAGAAAGATTCTGTGCAGTTTGTTCTGAAACAGCCTCTGTTGTATCAGATACAGAATCATTCTGATGATGTTTTTTACCGTGTTTCTGACTTTCTGAGGCTGCTTCTGTATTTGTTTCAGATTCTGAAACGGATTGATTTGTCTCTGCACTGACGGAAATATTTTCAAACATAGAAGTATTCATTTCGGCAATATCGGTCTGATAGGCATCACGGAGAACAAACGTATCTAAAGAAAGATATACAGTGAAAGCGGTCAGTGCAATGCCATAGCATATTGGAAAAAGAGAATATTTTTTCATATTGTTTTATGCTCCTTTCTGAATACAAAATGATGCTGAATGATATAACTGAAAATAAACAACAGAATCTCTGTAATGATTTTAGCAAGAAAAGTGCTGATTCCTGTCAGTGTCAGCATTTTGAGAATCAGTGTATTGCAGAACAGAATCATAATAGCAAGGGAAAAATATTTCACTGCGGATTGTGCAGTATTATCTTTCATGCCGAATACAAATTTCTGATTCAGTATAAAATTCAGCACAGAACTGCATATTCTTGCTGTAATATTGGAGAATACCAGTCTGCCTGTGAAAGCCGACAGCAGACAGAATAATGCGTAATCCAGCAGGAAACTGACAAATGAAGAGGCAGAGAATTTCAGAATTTCCTTATAAATCCGATACGAATCCCTGACAGCATCGAAATGAGAAGAAGCATTTTCATGCAGATAAACCGTTTCAATCCAGATTTCACGGATTTCTGTATGATTTCGGGCAAGTTCCATAAGGACATTCATTTCATATTCATAACGGCTTCCGGGAATTGCAATCAGACTGTCAATGAGTTTATGGCTGAATGCTCTCAGGCCAGTCTGGGTATCATGAATTTTTATGCCTGTAGAAAGCTGATAAACGAGTCTTGTCATAGTATTGCCGAACTGACTCCGGAACGGAACATTTTTATCAAATTTTCTGCTTCCGAGGATCAGGCTTTCCGGATGCTGTTCTGCTTCCTGAATCACATGGATAATATCATAGATTTTATGCTGACCGTCTGCATCGGCAGTTACTGTAAAATAAGGCGGTTTAAAATGATTTCTGATATAGTTCATGCCTGTTTTGAGAGCTTCGCCCTTGCCTTTATTTTCAGCATGTGCAATGACATGAGCCGATGATGACAAGCTGTCAAAAATCTGACGGAACTCCACACCGCTTCCGTCATTGACAATCACTACAGAGAAGCCGTTCTGAGAGAGCTGTGCTGTAAGGTCAGTTAATTCCTGCTGCGGCTTATAGGCAGGAATCAGTGCAATTTTTTGTATATTCTCATTCATGGGGAAACACCTCCGATACTCTATAGCATAACTATATCGGAGAAAGTTTAAAATAAGTTTAAAAGAGGGAGAATTTCACAGAATTTTCAGTTTAATTTCAGCCAGTATTCAAAAAACAGGCTGTACCTGTTCCGGAATCCAGCCTGTTTTCTGTGATTTTTGAAATGATTTTATATAGAAAATTGATTATTTTTTGAGTTTTCGTTTATTGCCGTTTTCATCCATAATATAAGTATGTTCGAGCTGATCGGCAAGGTTTCTTCTGAATGCAGCACGGTACTGATCACGGAGTTTCTGTTGTTCAAGTTTTTCCTGATCGGTAAGGCCTTCGGCCTTGGATTTGCGGGCGAGTTCATTGATTCGCTGAATTAAGTTCTGTTCCAAAAAAATCACACTCCTGGATAGTAATAAAAAAAACAGCGATGGGAAAAAGACCATCGCTTTCATTGAGAGTAAATCAAATAATGGGGGGAATTGGGGGATTAAAAAATACTTTTCAACTCACATGACAGATGAAACTTAAGGGGGAATTTCTTAATCCACTTATATGATACCCCAGAAAGCTTAAAAAAATCTTAAAGGAAATTAAATTTTAAAAAAATTTTTTATAATACAATGGCCGTTTCGAGAGCGAGTTTCATCATATCAGTAAAACCCGTCTGACGTTCTTCAGCGGTTGTGAATTCATGCCGGAGAGGGCAGTCAGAAACCGTACAGATACACAGAGCTTCTTTGCCTGCTCTTGCGGCGTTCATATAGAGGGCAGCAGACTCCATTTCAATTCCAAGCACATGCATTTTTGCCCATTGTTCGAGGGAATCGGCATCATCATAGAACATATCGCTGCAAAAGAAGTTTCCGGTCTTGACAGGGATATTTAAATTTTGGGCAATATCGGCAGCCGTTTTCAGCAGCCGGAAAGAAGCAATCGGAGCATACGTACCGGGGAGGTGATATTGTGCGGCAAAATTGGAATTGGTACAGGAAGCCTGAGCGAGAATCACATCACGGAGCTTGACTTCAGGAGCGATACCGCCGGCCGTACCGATTCGGATAATACTTTTGACATCAAAGAAATGATAGAGTTCATAAGAATAGATGCCAATAGAAGGGATACCCATACCGCTGCCCTGAACAGAAACGGGAACGCCCTGATACGTGCCTGTATAGCCGAGCATACCACGGATTTCATTGACACATTTTGGATTTTCGAGGTAAGTTTCGGCAATAAATTTCGCTCTGAGGGGATCACCGGGCATAAGGACAACAGGAGCATAATCGCCTTTATTGCCTTGCAGATGCGGAGTAGACATAGAGAAGAACCTCCTTTTAAAAAAATTTATAATTTTATGATAGCATATTTCAGGAAATTTGTCAATGCCGGACAAAAAAATCCGGCAGATGAAATATCTGCCGGAAGTATGCGTGCCAGAGATTATTTAACAGCAACATCCTGAATGGTTTTATTGCCAAGATGTTCATTCCACCAAACCCAGAGAGTCGGAGCGATACACTGAGAAGAGTAAGTACCGGCGATCAGACCGAAGGTCATCGGAACGGAGAAGCTGAGAATGCTGTTGACATTGAAGACAGAAGCAACAACACTGATGATAATCATAGTAGATACAGTAGTAATGGAAGTTCTGAGGGAACGCCGCATTGTCTGGCTTGCACTGGTATTAACAAGGTCAGCAATAGTAGCATCTTTTTTCAGAAGTCTCTGATTTTCACGGATTCTGTCATAAACGATGATTGTATTATTGATAGAATAGCCGAATATTGTCAGAACAACTGCCATAAAGTTAGAGTCGATTTCAAATCTGCAAAGTACGAAGCTGCCGTAAGTGATGATAATATCATGCAGAAGTGTGATGATAGTAAAGATACCGGCAGACCAGCCGCTGATTTTCTTGAATCGCAGAGCGATATAGATAATCAGGAGGACAGCGGCAAAGATAACAGCGACAATGCACTTAGCGAAGAATTCACGACCGGAAGACGGGCTGACATCATTGCTTTCGAGTTCCTGGATATTGTTATCCGGATAAGCTTCTGTCATAGCATTGAGCATATTTTCCTGCTGTTCGAGGGTTAAGCTGTCGTTATAGCTGAAAGAAACGGTCAGGATATTGGTATCCGCATCGAAGCTTTCACCTTTCTGGATGGTAACAGGTGTATTGAGAATACTTTCAATTTCAGACTGGCAGGCAGTTTCATTGAGATCTCCTGTATAGGAATAAGAAACGATAGTACCGCCCTTGAAGTCAATAGAAACTTCCACACCAATGAAAGTAGTACAGATCGAGAGGACAACCAGCACAGCAGAGATGATAAAGAATTTTTTCTTATTTTCGCTGAAACGGAGCAGTTTTGCTTCTTTATATTTGCCTTCTGTATAATTGAACAGAGAAGGTTTCTGGAATGCTTTGAATTTTGCGAGGGAGAAAGTCATCAGTCTTGCAGCGAACACACCCATGACGAAGTTAAGAATAACACCCATGATAAGAGTAAAGCCGAAAGAATAGATAAAGCCTTCTGTAGTAGCCCCGAAGAAATAGAAGATGGTAGCATTTAAGAATCTTGTAATAGCATTGTCTGTACCGAAAGCACCCATCAGGATAAGAGCGACAATGGCAAGAGTTAAGTTACCGTCAAGAATAGCAGAGAATGCATTTTCATAGCCGGCTTTCAGGGAAGATTCGAGAGATCTGCCTCTTGCAAGTTCTTCACGGATACGTTCAGCCGTGATGATATTACAGTCAACACCCATGCCGACAGAAAGGATAATACCGGCAATACCGGGAATTGTAAGAGTCGAGCTGGGCATGAAGCCGAACCATCCGGAAACAGCGGCGAGCATACCTGCCACCTGACCGATCAGGCCGATGACAGCGACAAAGCCGGGCAGTCTGTAGAGAACGAGCATATAAATGCAGATAAAGGCAAGAGCGATCAGACCGCTGAGCACCATCGCACGAAGAGCACCGGAACCCAAAGTCGGAGAAAGTGTTTTCGTACTGGTGGAATGCAGAGAGAACGGCAGAGCACCGGAAGTAATCTGATCAGCGAGCTGTTTGGCAGTTTCAGAAGTAAAACTGCCGGAGATGACAGCTTCACCGCTGGAGATTGCTTCATTGACAGTAGCGTTGGAAATACAGGTTTCATCCATCCAGATGGAGATATAGCCATTATTGGCAGCCTGAGCAGCGGTAGCAGTAGCAAAGGCTTCTTTGCCGGAGTCGTTAAGTTTCAGCTGAACGACCCACTGATCATTCTGCTGATCATAGCCAGGTGTAGCGGTATCGACACTGGAACCGGTCAGGATGACTTCACCGGAAATATCAGAGCCATAGCGGAAAGTTAATTCTGACATCTGACCGAGTTCATTGACAGCGGCAGTAGGATCGAAATTTTCTTCACCGGACTGCCAGGGAAACCGGACAATAATACGGCTGTTATTATAGTCTACATAAGTTTCACTGTCGTTGATGCTGAGGTTGGTCAGTCGGAGTTTGATGACCTGCAAAGCAGCATCCATTTGTTCGTCAGTAGCGTTTACACCGTCATCAGGTTCAAAAGTTACGTCAACACCGCCCTGGATATCAATACCGAGACGGATGTCTTCAAGACTGTGAACCCAGGTATGCTTAATGTCGCCGTTGTAGGTTGCCACGCCGAACATGGTAGTATAGGCAAAGGCAAGAATGAGTACAAAAACGACAAAGAAGACGGGTTTTCCGATTCGTTTGTTCACGTTTGAGTTACCTCCTGTTTTCTCTTATTTTTGGGGAAAGAAATAAAAATGAGCCGGTTTTCACGACAATCATAAATATTATAGTACAAAATGCGGATAAAGTCAATAGTTTGTGACAGATTTTCAGCAAATTATCAAATATGAAAGATTCTGCGGGCATTTTCACAGCAGATTGTAATAAAATCCTGAACGGGAATGTTTTTAAGTGCAGCAGCTTTTTCGGCAGTATGCTGAATCATAGAGCTGTCACAGCGTTGATGCCGGAAGGGTTCCGGAGCGAGATAAGGGGAGTCTGTTTCGATCAGAAGCCGGTGTGCCGGGATAATTTGAATCGCTTCGACAGGCTTTCTTGCATTTTTATAAGTAATGACACCGGAGAAGCTGAAATACAGATCGGGAATTTTAAGCAGTTCTTTTGCGGTTTCTGCCGAGCTGTTGAAACAGTGGAGAATGCCTCTAGGCTGATAGGATTTGAGGATTTCGACAGCATCGCCGGTAGCATCACGGAAGTGGAAGATACAAGGGAGATCGAGTTCTTTGGCAAGCAGAATCTGTTGAATTAAAATTTTTTTCTGAAGATCGGCATTTTCCCTGCCGTTATGATAATCGAGTCCGATTTCACCGATTGCTTTGCATTTAGGGAATTTTGCGAGGGTTCTGATCTGTATTTGCCAGTCATCGGGGCGGGAATGGAGATAACCGGGATGGAGGCCGGCACTGCAATAGAGATAAGCATATTGTTCTGCGAGTTCGGCACTTGCGAAACAGTCAGGAATTTCGACACCGGCAAGCATGATATATTTGATGCCTGCTTCGGGCAAAGTTTTGCTTAATAACAAATCTCTGTCCTGATCGAATTTTGCATCGGCATAATGAGCATGTGTATCGAAGATATTAGTATAATTCAAGATGCTTACTCCCCTGCTGACTGGTCTGCGGATTCTGTATGCGAGAAATAATCGGCAATACTTTCCTGGAAGTCTCTGTCAAGGACGAACATGCCGTCATCGGAAGTGCTGCCGGTTGCCAGACGGTAGGTGCATAAACGGCTGCCGTAAGTGTACATGTATTTGAGAGCAGATTTTTCGTTGCTGTAGTCGATAGAAGAAATATCGGTATTCATCATGTTGATGAGAGTACGGAAATTAGAGTCCATAGAAGCCACAATTCTGTCATAGTCGGTCTGGTTGATCATTTCAGAAACAACATCGGAAACAAGGGCGCTGCGTTCGCTTTCTCCGTCTTTGAAGAAGGGGTTTGTGATGAGTTTTTCGATCTGAGCCGGGCCGAGATACTGTTCTTCGGGATTATCGGCAAAGCCCTGTGTGCCGAGGGGAATCTGATAATTGACCCCTGCAAAGATATTGCAGATTTTCTGGAAAGATTCGGAATTGAGGATGATATATCTGTCCGCATAAATGCCGGCTTCGTTCTGGATGGCAGACATTGCCCCCTGAATGCCGTTGGTTTTATAGAAAGTTGTCAGTGTGTCCTGTCTGCCGTCAACAATGGCGAGCATATTGGACGGAAGAGAAATCAGAATAATTTTCTTTTCTTCGGGGAGAACCCTTGCCGCCAGAAAAGTAAGCGGACTTGCATCGCTGGGTTCGTCCAGAACAAATAATAAAGTCATGTTGTCGGATTCCGTCGGCTTGACCACGCTGCTGACAGAGGCCCGTGTATCTTCTTTTGTACTCAGTTTATTGAACAGATACATTGCAATACCGCCGATGCAGACAATGCCGAGCAGAAATGCCAGTAAAAACGGAATCGCTACATGTCCTTTTTTTGATTTTGCCATAATAAAAATTCCTCCTTGATGATGCTTGTTTCTGCATAATTGCATAATGCAGGAACTGATTTTTTGTTTTTTCTGGATAAGCTGCTAAAAATCTGAAACTTTTTCATGCCGCTTGCTTTTTTGCAGAAACCGTGTTATAATAGAATAGATACGGATTGACACATGGTCAGAAATTGATTTTTTCCACAGGCCACTGCTCCGGTTTCGGCAGATAGAACAGATTGGGATTGGCTTCAATCCGGCAGACAGAAAGTTTTTGCTGTCTGGCATAATCATAAGTTTGTTTGGATCCGGAACGCTCAAGTGAACAGACGGCAATCAGCCGGGAAGCATGGTCGACTAAAAAACGGTTTCTGTTCCAGAACAGGATATTGTTCTGAAAACCGGCATGTCTGTGATAGCTGCCTTCCAGACAGATTACTTCGTCAAACATTTCCTGCATTTTCAGAAGATGACTGAGATCATAATGTCTGTGCCGGAAGAAATCGGAATAATTCCGGCAGGGCTGTACGCCGATAATGCAGATCTGCGGAAGGGAAGTCCGTTTCCGGAGCAGATATTCGGCGGCATAGAAATCAATGCCGTCAGCCATCCCGTCAAGAAAATAGGAATAGCCCTGATCAATTGCCGAATCAATATGGTAATATAAGGCAGCCAGCAGAGCATCGAGCTGTTTTCCCTGCGGAAGTTTTTCGGGTCTGTGTCCGGTAAAGCAAAGGGTCTGCTGCTGGGGAATGCCGGATGCAGAAGAAGGGGCAGTCAGTTTCATAAGTTGAACTCACCTCCGTGGTGGATTACAATCATTTCTATTATAGCATATCCGGACATAAACTACAAGTGAAAATTTGAATTTTTTTGAAAAAATTCCTTTGTGGAAGAGTTTGATATAGTTTTTTATAATTTTAATATATATTTTATAAAATAGATAAGGAGACGAATGACAGGATGATGCAGTATCGTCAGAGAGCATGGGCAGAAATTTCACTGGATGCCCTTGCACATAATGTAAGAGTGATTCAGGAAAAACTTGCAGATACAACAGAATATTGTGCTGTTGTAAAAGCAGATGCTTACGGTCATGGAGAGGAGTATGTCTGCAAAAAGCTTTATGAAATGGGCATCCGGTTTTATGCCGTGTCAAGTTTTGAAGAAGCAGTCCGGGTGCGGAAATGGTGTCCGGAAGGTGAGATTTTAATATTGGGCTATACCTCGCCGGAATGTGCCCCCATGCTTGCGGAGTATAATATTATTCAGGCAATTGTATCGGCAGAATATGCAGCAGCTCTGGCCAGCTGTGCTCTTCCGGCAAGCACGGTCAGATGCCATATCAAATTAGACACCGGCATGGGCAGAATCGGCATCCGGACACAGGACGAAGCCGTCTGTCTGCACGAACTGCATGAGATTGTTTCTCTGCCGGGGTTACAGGTGGAAGGGCTGTTCACACATTTTGCAGTCGCAGATGAAGACAGTCCGGAACATCTGGAATATACACAGAAACAGGAAGAAGCAATTTTCCGGACAGCAGAAAAACTGAAAGAATCGGGCATATCTCTGAAACATGTACACTGTATGAACAGTGCGGCAGTATGCTATCATAACCAGCCGAAGAGTACGCTTGCCAGAGCCGGAATTATTATGTACGGTCTGAAACCGAATGCCGCTCTTGCGGTGCCTCTGGAACTGGAGCCGGTATTGTCTTTCCGGACAAGAATCAGTCATATCAAGGAAGTACACGCCGGCGACTGCATCAGCTACGGCCGGACATACCGTGCCGGAGAAACACGCCGGATTGCTACGGTAACCATCGGCTATGCAGACGGCTACTCCAGATTATTGTCAAATCAGGGAGAAGTGCTTGTAAATGGCATCAGATGCCGGATTACAGGCCGTGTCTGCATGGATCAGACTATGATTGATATTACTGATGTTCCCGATGCGGCAATCGGCTCCGTCGTGACATTGATCGGAAAAGACGGAAATGACTGTATTACAGCAGATGATCTTGCAGGCATTTACGGAACAATCGGCTATGAAGTAGTCTGCGGAATTTCCAAGAGGATTCCGAGAATTTTCATGCAGGACGGAAAAGTGATTCACGAAGACAGCCTGATCTGAATGGTTTTGTAACAAAAATAAAGAAAAGCGGTACTAAATAGATGAAAGTCAAGAGAAAACAGTATCTCATCAACTGGAGGAAACGGAATGGAATTATATGCTTTAGGAATTGATGTCGGCTCAACCACAGTAAAGACAGTTGTATGCAATGAAGCCGGAGAGATTCTTCATTCTGCGTATCAGAGGCATTTCTCGAAAGTAAAGGAAACAGTATCGGAGCAGCTGGAAAGCATTGCTAAAAAATTTCCGGAAGCACAGTTCCGGAGTGCAATGACAGGTTCGGCAGGGTTAGGCCTTGCAAATGCAGCAGGGATTTCATTTGTACAGGAAGTACATGCGGCATTTCTGGCAGTACGGACATGTTATCCGAAAGCAGATGCAGTAATTGAATTAGGCGGCGAAGATGCAAAGATTATATTTTTAACCGGCGGTGTCGAGCAGAGAATGAACGGTTCCTGTGCCGGCGGTACAGGAGCTTTTATAGACCAGATGGCAACGCTGTTGGGAATATCGGTACAGGAACTGGATGAAGCGGCTCTGAAAGCAAAGCGGACATATCCGATTGCCTCAAGATGCGGCGTATTTGCGAAATCGGATATTCAGCCTCTGCTGAACCAGGGAGCGGCCAGAGAAGATGTAGCAGCAAGTATTTTCAAAGCCGTTGTTGATCAGACCGTAGCAGGTCTGGCACAGGGCAGAGAAATCAAGGGAACTGTGCTGTTTTTAGGCGGGCCGTTATCATTTCAGAAAGGATTGAGAAAGGCATTTGTCGAGGGTCTGAAGCTGTCAGAAGAAAATGCAGTATTTCCGGAGCAGGCTCCTGTATTTGTGGCACTGGGAAGTGCTTTATATGCAGAAGAAAGCAAGGATTCACCAAGAATGGCCAAAGCTCTGCTTGAGAAAGTACAGAATGCGAAAGCAACTTCAGATGTGATGACCGGAGATAAATTATTTGCTTCTCATGAGGAATATGCCGCATTTGTAGAGCGTCATAAGCAGTGTGATCTGACTTATGCGGATTTAAGAACGTATGAGGGTGATGCCTATCTGGGAATTGATTCCGGCTCGACAACGACAAAACTGGTATTGATTACAGAAGACGGCAGATTGTTATATAGTCATTATGCCTCGAACGAAGGCCAGCCGCTTGACAGGATTGCAGACAGATTAAAGCAGATTTATCATGATAAGAATGAAAATCTGATAATCAAAGCGAGTGCGGTCACAGGCTACGGAGAAGACCTGATCAAAGCGGGATTGTCTGTAGATTACGGGATTGTAGAAACAGTCGCACATTTCAAGGCGGCTTCTTTCTTCTGTCCGGATGTGGATTTTATTATAGATATCGGCGGACAGGACATCAAGTGTTTCAAGATCAAGAACGGAGCGATTGACAGTATCATGCTGAACGAAGCGTGCTCTTCTGGGTGCGGATCGTTTATCCAGACATTTGCGATGGCACTGGGCTATGATATCGGTGAATTTTCGCAGATGGGCTTATTTGCGGAAAAGCCTGTGGAGCTGGGTTCCAGATGTACGGTATTTATGAACAGCAGTGTCAAGCAGGCACAGAAAGACGGAGCAACAGTCGAAGATATTTCGGCAGGGTTGTCAGCTTCTATTATCAAGAATGCAATTTATAAGGTCATCAGAGCCAAAAGTGTGGAGGAACTGGGAAAGAATATTGTCGTACAGGGCGGAACGTTCCTGAATGATGCAGTATTAAGATGTTTCGAGCGTGAAATCGGCCGGAATGTGATTCGTCCGGCGATTTCCGGACTGATGGGAGCATTCGGGGCGGCCTTGTATGCCAAGGAACAGCAGGAAGAAAACGGCGAAACGAGTTTAATTTCGCCGGAAGCACTGGAGAATTTTTCTTACACTTCTAAAAATATTCGCTGCGGAGGATGTACGGCAAACTGTCTGCTGAATGTGATCAGATTCTCTGACGGCGGCCGGTTTGTATCAGGAAACCGGTGTGAAAAGGGTGCAGGCATCCGGAGAGAAACAGAAGTTCCGGATTTATATAATTATAAATATGACAGGCTGATGGAGATCATTCAGAGAAAGCCGGTCAGAAAGAAAGCTGTAATTGGTCTGCCGATGGTACTGAATTTTTATGAATTGCTGCCGTTCTGGCACACGCTGTTCACGAACCTGGGATTTGAAGTTGTGATTTCAGGCGAGAGTGACCGGAAGATGTATTTCAGCGGACAGCATACTATTCCGTCTGATACGGTATGTTATCCGGCCAAGATTGCCCACGGGCATATAGAAGCATTATTGCAGAAGAAAGCAGATTTTATTTTCTGGCCGTGCATGACCTATAATTTAGGCGAGCCGGACACGGATAACAGGTTTAACTGTCCGGTAGTAGCCTATTATCCGGAACTGATGAAAGCCAATCACAGCGGCCTGAATAATGAGAATTTCTGTTATCCGTATCTGGATATCAACAGCCGTAAGAATGTGATTCAGGTTATGAGGAAAGTACTGGAAAAATACGGTGTACAGAAGCAGATACCGGCAGCAGTAGATGCGGCCTATGCAGCACTGGAAGATTTCCGGAAAGAATTGACTTCAAAAGCGAAAGAGATTATTTCACAGGCCAGAGCCGAGGGCAGAAAGATTATTGTACTTGCCGGAAGGCCGTATCATCTGGATAAAGAGATTAATCACGGCATTCACAAACTGATTACAAGTCTGGGATTAGCTGTAATTTCAGAAGAAAGTGTTGCACCAATGGGAAAAATGCCGCACTTGCATGTATATAATCAATGGACGTATCACAGCAGATTATACAGGGCAGCACAGTATGTGACAACACAGCCGGATATGCAGTTAGTGCAGCTGGTATCATTTGGATGCGGCATTGATGCGATTACAACAGATGAAGTCCGGAGCATACTGGAATCATCAGGGAAGCTGTACACGCAGTTAAAGATTGATGAGATTACGAATTTAGGAGCCGCAAAGATCAGACTTCGGAGTCTGCTTGCGGCAATGAACCAGCAAAAATAAGAAAGGAGAATGAGAGTTTGGAAAAAGAGAGAGATTATCCGATTTTTACCAAGGCAATGAAAGAAACGCATACGATTCTGATTCCGACCATGCTGGAGATACACTTTGAATTGATGGTGCATATTTTCAGTATTTATGGATATAAATGCGAAGTTCTGCACAGCGAATCGAGAGCCGTCATCAACGAAGGCCTGAAGAATGTGCATAACGATACCTGTTATCCGGCACTGTTATGCATCGGGCAGTTCATGGAGGCATTGAAAAGCGGCCGTTATGATGTGAATAAAGTCGCATTGATGCTGCCGCAGACAGGCGGCGGCTGCCGTGCCTCGAATTATATTTATTTGTTAAGAAAAGCACTGAAAGACACGTTTCCGCAGGTGCCTGTCATATCGCTGAACTTTGTCGGCATGGAGAAAGATCCGGAAAACGGCTGGAAAATCAGCACGTCGGAGATTGTCCGGATTCTGTACGGGATTGGTTATGGAGATATGCTTCAGACATTGTATAATCAGTGCCGGTCTTATGAGCTTGTAAAAGGGACATCGAAGAAAGTTCTGAATGTCTGGATTAAGAGAGTCAAGAAATTACTGAGTTCAAACGAGTATGTCCACACGAAGAAATATTATGAGATGATGTTAAGAGATTTTGCGAAGATCGAACGTTCAACCGTGCCTAAGATCAGAGTAGGAATCGTCGGAGAGATTTATGTAAAATATTCTCCGTTAGGGAATAATCATCTGGAAGATTTTCTGATTTCGGAGGGCTGTGAACCGGTAGTGCCGTCATTGCTGGAATTTGTATTGTATTATTTATTTACAAAAGGCAATGAGTTGAAGCTTTACGGCCGGAAGAGTGCCGCTCTGCCTGTATATCAGATGTTTTACAAGATGTTTCTTGCCGAGCAGAAAAGAGTTGTCCGACAGATGACAGAACACGGTGTATTCCGGCCGCCGCATGATTTCGAGCATTTGCTGCATTCGGTCGAGCAGTATATCGGATTAGGAGTCAACATGGGTGAAGGCTGGCTGATTCCCGCAGAAATGGGAGCACTTGCCGAAAGCGGAACGGAAAATATTATCTGTACACAGCCGTTTGGCTGTCTGCCGAATCATATTATAGCCAAAGGCATGAGCCGGGCCGTAAAGGAACGCTATCCGAATGCGAATATCATCGCAATTGATTACGATCCGGGAGCAACAAGGGTCAATCAGGAAAACAGAATCAAGCTGATGCTTGCGAATGCGAGGGCATCAGGGAATCTGTAAGCAAAAGTATTTACAAATATGCCGGAATATGGTATAATAGCAAAGGACTGGTCAGAATGGAACATGCAGTTGACGGCAGTCTGATTCTTCGTTTCGGGCTGAAATGTTTCGGAGTGTTCGCATTGATATTCATTGCGGCAGTATTCACGCCGAAAATGGCAGAATATATTGATAAATGGAAATCCAGGCACAGACCGGAAACTTTTAAGAAAAAGAAGACGGGTGAGAAATATACCGTGCGTTCGATTTACGAACTGCCTCCCGAACCGGAAGAGAAACCGGAGATTGTGAAGAAAAAAGCAGTTGTCCGGAAGAAAGATAAAAAATAATTATAATAATCAAGAAAGGTTTTGAAGAGTATGGCAAAGCAGGATAAAAACAAGAAATCAGTAGAAGCAATTACATCTATGGATGAAGATTTCGCACAGTGGTACACGGACATTGTCAAGAAAGCAGAACTGATTGCTTATACAAGTGTAAAAGGCTGTATGGTCATCCGGCCGTATGGGTATGCAATCTGGGAGAATATCCAGAAAATTCTGGACGGCATGTTTAAAGAAACAGGACATGAAAATGTATGTATGCCGATGTTTATTCCGGAATCTCTGTTACAGAAAGAGAAAGATCATGTCGAGGGATTTGCCCCGGAAGTAGCATGGGTGACACATGGAGGCAATGACAAGCTGGAAGAAAGGCTGTGTGTCCGTCCGACATCAGAAACGCTGTTCTGCGAGCATTATGCCCAGATTGTACATTCTTACAGAGATCTGCCGAAGTTATATAATCAGTGGGTAAGCGTTGTCAGATGGGAAAAGACGACAAGACCGTTTTTAAGATCGAGAGAATTTTTATGGCAGGAGGGTCACACAATTCATGCGACTGCCGAAGAAGCGGTTGAAGAGACTGAAAAAATGCTGAATGTTTACACAAGATTCTGCATTGATGCCCTGGCAATGCCTGTGGTACAGGGCAAGAAGACAGAGAGTGATAAATTTGCAGGAGCCGTCTCGACTTATGCGATTGAAGCACTGATGCATGACGGCAAGGCATTGCAGGCCGGAACTTCTCATTATTTCGGGGATGGATTTGCAAAGGCATTTGCTATTCAGTATGCCGGAAAGGATAATAAATTACAGTATCCGCATCAGACAAGCTGGGGTGTGACAACAAGATTAATCGGAGCAATTATCATGACACACGGTGATAATAATGGTCTGGTACTGCCTCCGGCAGTTGCACCGATTCAGGTTGTAATTGTACCGGCAGCAATGCATAAAGAAGGTGTACTGGACAAGGCAAGAGAATTATATCATGAACTGAAGAACGCCGGAATCAGAGTTAAACTGGATGATACAGAAAATTCCCCCGGCTGGAAGTTTGCAGAATATGAAATGAAAGGTGTTCCGGTAAGAGTTGAGATCGGGCCTCGGGATATTGAAGCAGATCAGTGTGTGCTTGCGACACGTCATAACGGTGAAAAAACAAGTGTTTCGCTGGATAGCCTTGTTGAGAGCGTACAGGAGAAATTACAGGAAGTGCATGACGGACTGTATCAGGCCGCACTGGAAAACAGAAACAGAAGAACATATCAGTGCAGAACGATTGAAGAAATCAATCAGGCACTGACAGAAAAAGGTGACGGCTTTATCGAAGCCATGTGGTGCGGAGAAGAAGCCTGTGAAGATGAAGTCAAGGCACAGACCGGAGCAGGTTCAAGATGTATTCCGTTAGAGCAGAAGCAGATTTCTGATGTATGTGTCTGCTGCGGAAAGCCTGCAAAGCACATGGTACTCTGGGGCAAAGCTTATTAATGATGAAGAAAACTATAAAAATAATAGGGATATTTGCCTGTCTGCTTCTGAGTACAGGATGCGGCAGGCGGATTGAACAGGAACAGATGGAATTTCCTGAAACAGCCGTTTCAGGAACATCTGTTTCAGGGACGGTATGGGAGACCACGACAGTTACCGTTCAGACAACAGCGGCATTGCATATCAAAGAAAATCGTTCTGTGAAAGTATCGTCTGTAAAGGCTTCGGAAACAGAAACGACAGAAACAACAGCAGAAACAGCCGTATCAGAAACCCAGTCCGGAACAGAACTGATTGCAACAGAAGTTATACAGGATGAAGCCAATCCGGAAGAAACAGTAATTGTGTATTATTATGCCTCTGCCGGAGATGCAGGAAACAAGCGGACAACTGTCACATCCCGGTCGGCTTCTTCCAAAACGACACAGACCACAGTGATGACAGATCCTGTAATCGAGACAGCTCCCTCCCCTGAGCCTGAGCCGGAACCGGAAGAAACCAGACCGGAAGTCATACATCTGACAGGAAATGCAGAAGAGATACTGAATGCTATGAATCTGAAGCAGAAAATTTATCAGATGTTTATTGTCACGCCGGAAGTTCTGACCGGAGCAGATACAGTCACAGCAGCCGGAAGCTGGACACAGGAATGTGTATATAACCAGCCTGTAGGCGGATTGATTTATTTTGCGAAGAATCTGGTATCCGGAGGCCAGACAACAGAAATGCTGTCGAATACGCAGACATATGCGAGAGATACCGGAATCGGAATGTTTTTTGCAGTTGATGAAGAAGGCGGTTTAGTAGCGAGATGTGCAAAGAATCTGGGAACAACGGCCTTGAGTCCGATGGGAACTTACGGCGAGCGGAATGACTGGAATGAAGCCTATGGAATCGGCCAGACACTGGGAAATGACATCAGGCAGTTCGGGTTTAATCTGGATTTTGCCCCTGTAGCGGATGTGAATCTGAATGCCGGAAATGAACTGGGAACAAGAATTTTCAGTGACAATCCGGAAGTTGTCGGGAATATGGTATCAGGCGTAGTACAGGGCTTGCAGAGTACAGGCGTTGCGGCAACACTGAAACATTTTCCGGGGCTTGGAGCAGAGAACGGAAATGCACATTATGATGATAAGATTATCATAGACAGAAGTCTGGAAGATTTAAGAAATGGGGAATTTATTCCGTTTCGTTCCGGAATAGAAGCAGGTTCGGACTTTGTGATGGTCAGTCATCAGATTATTACAGGAGCAGGAGATAATTTACCGTCCTGTTTATCGCATGTGGTGTGCACGGACTGGCTGAGGAATGAACTGCATTTCAACGGAATTTTAGTGACAGATGCCTTTAATATGAATACGATTGCAGGGAGTTACAGCCCGGCAGATTCAGCTGTGATGGCAGTAGAAGCCGGAGTTGATATAATTTTAATGCCGACAGATTTAACAGCTTCTGTGAATGCGGTGGAAGAGGCCGTAAACAGCGGCCGGATTTCGGAAGACCGGATTAACGAGAGTGTCCGCCGGATTTTACAGGAAAAAGAGAAAATGGGAATTTTAGGGTGATAACAATGCAGAATGACAGATTTTCACAGCAGATAGCATTTATACTGGAACTGGATAAATTAAAGAATATCTATCGTCAGACACTGGTTTTGCATGAGGACAGACAGGAAAATGATGCCGAGCATAGTTTTCATCTGGCGGTTATGGCAGCCGTTCTGGCCGAACATGCCCGGGAAGAAGTAGATATTCTGCATGTCATGAAAATGGTTCTGATTCATGATGTAGTTGAAATTGATGCCGGAGATACGTATTGTTATGATACAGTCGGGAATCAGTCAAAAGCAGAACGGGAACAGAAAGCCGCCGATCGGATTTTTGCGTTATTGCCGGAAGAGCAGTGCAGAGAATACCGGGGATTATGGGAAGAATTTGAAGCCCGTGAGACAGCCGAGGCAAAATTTGCGAATGCACTTGACCGGATTCATCCGATGCTGCTGAATTATACAAAAGGGGGTATTTCCTGGAAGAAGCACGGGATTCATGCATCGCAGGTAGAAAACCGCAACTGCGGTGTAACCGAAGCCGGAAGCGAGCGGATTGGCGAATTGGCAAAAGAGATAATTGAAGCAGCAAAATCAGCCGGCATGTTACTGGAGGATTGAGCCTATGGGACTGGATTTATATATACAGGCAAGAATCCGGAAGAAAGCAGATAACAGGATAGTTTCAGTCTCAGACCGGACAGATTATGAAAAATACGGAGAATCCTGGCTGAAAGAGACGGAAGATCACGATTGTTTCGAGATTTGTTACTGGAGAAAATGCTATGATGTCCGGGATGATCTGATAGAGATTGTACAGAAGTACGGCGGAGAGAGCCTGGATGAAGAAGAACCGGATTATATGTTTTCTGTACCGAAAGAGTCTTTTCCGGAAATTTATAAATATCTGATAGGTCGTTCTTTATTGGAAGAAGATGATTATCCTGACTCTATCTGGGATCCGCTGGATTATCAGGCGATTAATCTGAAGAATGCAGAAAAAATTCTGGATTTTCTGCGTTTTTTTGAAATAGACGGCAGGCATTATCCAAAAATGGTAGTAAAAGAAGAAAATTTTATAAATGATGAAGAATATGAATTATTCTGTAAGAATCCGGAAGATTATGTCTGGAACTTTGAGCTGATTAATTCTTATTGAGAGAAATAAGCACTCAGAAAAGGAGAAAGAGAAGCATGAAAGAAATTTTAGTAGGAGAAACTGCGGAAGTTTATACGAGAGTCACAACGGATAAATTAGCGATTGCAGTGGGAAGCGGCTCGCTGAAAGTATTTGCAACGCCGTCAATGGCGGCTCTGATGGAAGAAGCAGCCTGTGCAGCCGTGAAGCCGTTTCTGGATGAAAATGAAACATCAGTGGGGATTTCTCTGCATATCGAGCATATCACGCCGACTCCTGTCGGAATGACAGTCTATGCCGATGCTAAGATTATCGAAGTCAACGGCCGGGAGATTACATTCAAAGTGACCGCCCAGGATGAAGTGACAGAAATCGGCCACGGCACACATAAAAGATTTATCGTGAATGCCGAGAAATTCCAGAGCAAGACTGATACAAAAGGGATTATGCAAGATGAAAGAACTGCCGAAAGAAATAGAAAGAAAATATCTGATTGAGAAGCCGGAGCTTGCCTTTCTGGAAACAGTGCCGGAATGCCGTGCAACAGAGATTACACAGACGTATCTGAAAGAAGACGGAACAGGCTTCGGCCGGAGAATCCGGAAGCGTGGGAGTGCCGGAAACTGGGAATATACGTATACCAGAAAGAAGAAGATCGGCTTCGGAGAACGGATCGAACTGGAAGATAAGATCACAGAAGCAGAATATCGGGAATTGCTGACAGAAGCAGATGACGAACACAAGAGCATTCAAAAGATCAGGTGCTGTATTCCGTATGAAAATCAGATATTGGAGATTGATTTATATGCATTCAGTGAGGAATATGCGACACTGGAAATAGAACTTCCGGATATTGAAAAGCCTGTGATATTACCGGACTGGCTGAAGATCATCGCAGATGTGACAGATAAGCCGGGTTACAGTAATTTTACTTTGTCACTGAGTCTGAAATTTCCGGAGGAGAAATAATGCATATTGAAATTCCGGCAGGAACGAAGCAGATTAAAGCAAGAGCCTATGAAGATATGCGGTCACTGGAAAGCATAAAAATTCCGGACAGCGTAGAAGAAATCGGAGACGGAGCATTTTCGGGCTGTGATTTTCTGAAAGAACTGGTAATTCCGGAATCTGTCAGGAGAATCGGCCGGAACTTGTGTTCGGAATGCACAGGATTAAAAAGATTCGGGATGTATGGGAAAGCGAAATTTGACACAAGCTGGCTGAACGGCTGCCGTCATCTGGAAGAAGTGATATTATCCGAAGCCTCCGGAGTAAGAGTCTGGAACGGAGCGGTATATAATACAGATCTGACAGAATTGATTTTTGTCCCGTCAGGGCTGAAGCATTTGATTTTGCCGGTGACCGTCAGAGAAGCGAAAATTTCTGCGAAGATACAGGAATTAAGTTGTTATCAGCATCAGGAGCTTGCAATAGATTGCAATACGAGTCTGAAACTGCATTTTTATACAGAACAGAAAAGATATTTTGTATTTGTTCCGTCTTCGGAAGAAATAGAAGAAACAGAAGAAATTTATTTTTTTAATGTCCTGGAGCATGAAAAATTAATGCAGGATGTACTGACGGTTTTGCAGACAGGAGAATTTCCGGAAGATTTTGGACGTGCAGTATTGGAAACAGAGTTTTGGAGTGAGGAATATATATTGCCGTTATTTGCACTCCGGTTTGAACTTGCGGAAATTACAGCAGATTTATATCAGAAAGATATTACGGAAATCTGCCGGAAGCAGATTGAAATGATAGCTGCTGACATGAAAGAACATCTGACAGAAGAGGACATCTGCGAGGAACTGAACAATTTTTTCTGCAATCACATGAATGATCTGTTTTGTCTGGATGCTTTTCCGGAATGGAAAGAAGAAGTGATCAGAGAATTTATCCGGTGCAAAAGTTTTGAGATCATAAAAAATATACTGGAAAAGTACCGGTTCACAGAAGAAGAAGTTATGATGATGCTGAAAGCGGCAAATGCTTTTCAGAAATATGAAATACAGATTATGATCATGCAGTATCGGCAGGAACATTTCGGGAATACGGATATTGCAGATAAGCTGAAATTATAAGATAAGAGAGACATGAGGAGGAATCAGATGTCTGAGACAAGAAAAGAAGGGAAATATCTCTGTGCGGATTTAATGGCAGTATTAGGTGTGATGCTGCTGTTAGGGCTGGAATATTTCAAAGCAGTAGGATTTATGGAAATGCCCGTAACCTATGACAGTGCCCTGCCGATCGCCGGCAGATGGTTTTGTTTATCAGGAGCCATGCTGTTATCCGCATGTACAGGATATGTATTGAGTACGAAGCGGCTTTCCTGGCGGTCAGTCAGACCGCTGATCCGGTTATTGTATATTTATCTCATCAGCAGTCTGGGAGCCATGCTGATTCGGAGAATTATATTTGAAGAATCTCTGACAAAAGAAGAAATCTGGGGATTGATACGGGATTTTGCGGCAACAGATACGACAAAATTTGCAGGGATGTATGTGATGCTGCTGTTATTTGCCCCGTTTCTGAGTGCAGCATTTCATGACTTGAGGACATATAATGCAAGGCTGGCATTTCTGGCAGTAACGGCCGGAGTAAGTACGTTACAGCCGATGATTGTCATTTCAGGGTATTATCTGATACCGCCGTGGTGCAAGCTGCTTGCCCCGTTTGCAGGGTTTATCGGCGGAGCCTTTGTACGGAGATATGCAAAAAGTCTGAGCCGTGTGGCCTATCTGGTATTATTGTTATTATTATGCGGACTACAGACAGCAGCAGTTGTCTATATCTGCACAGAACGTGGAATTTTATGTTATCCGCAGTTTGACAGCATGGCAAGTCTGCCGTCTCTGATGACAGCTTTGCTGACGCTGAGTTTATTTCATAGTACGAAAAGAGGAGATACACCCCTGCACAGATTTTTCTCGAATGCCTCCGGCGGAGCAATTGCCGCTCTGATTTTAGGAGATACGGTAATAGATTTTGTTCTGCCGTCACTGGAAGAATATTTCCCGGAACAGGAAATTTTAATGCTTGTCGGGCTGATTGCCGTACCGGTCATTTTTATCATCTGCTGTACAGTAGGGCTGTTTATTCAGATTCCGGTTTTCATGGCCAGAACGCTGTTCAGTCCGGATGAATATGAAGAAGAGGACGAGGAAGAAGAGGAAGAAGAAATATCTGAAATATCTGAAACCAAGCCTTTAAGAAAACTGGAACCTCTGCCGGAAGAACCGGTTCAGGAATATGAAACGATACCGGAGCAGAGAAATCCAGAAGAAGAGACAGAAAGCAGAGAATCTCTGCCGTTTGAAGTACAGACGGAAAGAACAGAAGAAGAACCGACAGTTCCGCCTGTCATCCAGCCGGAACCGGTACCGGAAACACACAGGCCGGCTCCTGTGGAAGTACAGAAGCATGAACCGGCAACGCTGAATGAAATCTTGGAAGAACAAGGCATTCCGGTGCAGGAAGATTCTGTGGATGATCTGATTGCAAAAATCACAGGTACTGAGGGAACAGGAAAATAAAGAGTATGAAAGTATTATTTATCGGAGATGTAGTAGGAAATATCGGCTGTGAATTTTTAAAAAAGCGGCTGCCGGGACTGAAACGGGAATATGAAACAGATCTCGTGATTGTAAACGGCGAGAACTCCGCAGACGGAAACGGCATTACAGCATACTCAGCCGATCGGATATTTGAGTCCGGAGCAGATGTGATTACAACAGGGAATCACGCATTTCAGCGGCGGTCAGACTGGAAGATTTATGAGAATGACTGTATTATCCGGCCTGCCAATTACGGCGAAGCCTGTGTCGGAAAAGGGATGACTGTCTGTGATATGGGCAGTTGTCAGATTGCGGTGCTGAATCTGTCCGGTGTGCTGTTTATGGAAAATTTAGAAAATCCGTTTACGACAGCGGATATGCTGCTGAAAGAACTGGACACGCCGAATATTTTTGTAGATTTCCATGCTGAAGCCACATCGGAAAAAAAAGCAATGGGGTATTATCTGGCAGGAAGAGTAACGGCTGTTCTGGGGACACATACGCATGTACAGACAGCAGATGCCTGTATTCTGGAAAATCATACGGGATATATCACAGATGCAGGCATGACCGGTGTAGAAGATTCCATACTCGGAACAGAGAAAAAAATAGCATTGGAGAGAATGTGTCTGCATGTACCTAAGCGGTATAAAGAAGCCTCAGGAGCCTGTTATCTGAACGGGGTATTGATAGAATTTGAAAAAAAATGTGGTAAATGTACGAAAATGACTCCTCTGATTGTGCGATAATTCACAAAATTTCAAAAAACTATTGCAATTTGAAAAAGAATGTAGTATAATAGAAGCGGAGACAATTCATCATGTTTTCGTTTACTAAATTATATTATTATTTAATCTATGCAGGAGGTTTTTTTATGGAAGTCTTAAAAGTATCTTCCCGTTCTGTTCCTAATTCTGTAGCAGGTGCTATTGCAGGTGTCATCCGTGAAAACAAGAATGTAGAAATTCAGGCAGTCGGGGCAGGTGCTGCCAATCAGGCAATCAAGTCCATTGCAGTAGCAAGAGGATATCTTGCTCCCATCGGCATTGACCTGATTTGCATTCCGGCATTTACCAGCATTCAGATTGATGGTGAAGACCGTACAGCAATTAAGCTGATCTGCGAGCCCAGATAAGAAAAGTAAAAAATGACAGCAGCTGATTCTGTTTGCAGAAGCGGCTGCTTTTTATTGAGATAAAAAAATGTCTCTTTACTGTATCTGACAGTAAAGAGACATTTGGCATATCCGGCCGGAAGTTCGGGAATCTTCTGCACCTCATCCGGAAGCTGCGGCTGGATGGATATGCTGTATAGAAACAGCCGTGCAGCGGCTGGAATTGTTAAGGATAAAATCCGTCATGATAGCTCCAGAGTTTGGTACGGAATCCGTTTTGTCCGAATGTGGTTCTGACACGGCAGATTGTCTGATTCTGGAATAGATTGCCGAAAGAGAATTTCTGGCCGATCAGTTCGTTCTGAAATCCAGAGTAGACAAGATAATCTGCCTGACTGCCTCTTCGGGAATAGAGGTTCCGGAACGTGAGAGCATCATCAGGGTCGTGAAGAAAAGAGCGGTCAAAAGGGATTTGTTTATGGCGGACAATAGAAAAAGCTGCTGCTGCCGGATTTGCCTGACTGTAGCTGTCAGGAGTGCCGTTGATGTCTTCCATATGATAATGGCTGATCAGTTTGGTAGTATCCAGACAGGAGCCGTATTCCAGAACCTGAGATTCTGAAAATTGCAGGGGTGTACTGTCCTGCGGAGCAGAAAGGCAGATATGATTATGCTGGATATAAGGGTAATGTCCTGTGAGTTTATAGCCGAAGCTGACAACACCGTCCCACATAGTATTGCCGGATTTGACGAAAATATAACCTGTTCCGGAAAAATTTTCATACGTGATCTGCGGGAACTGATAGAAGTCTGTCATCAGGGAAGCAATTGTCAGGTTACTGTGCAGACCGGGTTCCAGTTCGTTCTGAGTAAGAAGGGAGGGAAAACTCCGGGAAGTAATTCTGACAAAAGAAAGATGATTTTTATGATATTGCTGAACAGAATCGGCAAGACCAAAAAAGATTTGTTCCTGGTCACGGTAAATTGCAAGCCGTTCTATATTGGAATAATCAGACCGGTCAGAAAGGAACTCAGCCGTTACGGATTCAAAAGGCGTATAGGCCTCCCGTTCCAGAGAAAACGAAAGACAGGGAACAATTCTGACAGCGGCCTGATTGCCGAACAGATAAAGAGTTAGATTCTGATTCATGCGGAAGGTTCCTCCTGTATCAGAGAGGGAGCTTCAGGACAGTAGAATAATAAAGATAATTCGGGTGTGTCCTGCTGTTCAGCGAGTGTATAGCCGCAGAGTCTGGCATTGGAAAACGAGAGACTGCCGAGAGTAAAAGTCTGGGGAGTCAGCATATTTTGCAGCAGATGCAGGAGCACCTGTTCAGGAGAAAGATCGGGAGAGAGTTTGCCTTTTAATTTAAGGCGGCTGCCCTGTTTCCAGTATGCAGTCAGTACAGCAGAACCGTCTGCTGTACAGGATTCTTTGAGGGTACTGCTTCCGGAAATCTGATAATCGGAAAGAAAGATTGTCAGAGTATCAAAAGTAACAGGGAAATACTTGCGTTTCTGAATCAGATAGCTCATAGAGTTTCAGCCTCCTGACTGTCCGGCATCCAAAGGCCTTTGATACGGAATACAGCAGAATAAACAAGTTTCTGAAGTTTATAATCTGCTTTGGGGGCATCGGCCTGCATCTCATAGAGGAAACAGTTTTCGTCATGCAGAGCAGGCACAAGAACAGAATAGAAAAATTGCAGAAGCTGTTCAGAAGGCGTTGTCATCGGGGCGAGGACATAGAAGCGGAAATCAGCCGTAAACGGGGCGATCTGCCCGGAAGAACCGGAAAACGGCTGACTGAGTTTCATAGATTCGGGAGAAACGACAACAAATAATTTCCGGGATTTGGAAGAGACCGGAACAGCATCAAACGAGGAACAGACTTCAAAACGGGAAGAATTCTGCTGATTTTTGAGAAGAGCAAGAAAGAGGGTGAGTAATTCGTTCATGAGCTTCACCCCCTGACACCGAAGAAGAAGAAATTCTGTTCTTTGAGCAGGTCAGAACAGAGAGCTTTATAAGAATTGACAAGCTGTTCGGCAAAGCGAATCTGATGGGAGAGGTCAGATTCGCTTGAAAGATTGCCGGCATACGTGGCAAGAGCTTTTTCTCTGGCTCCGTACAGCTGTGTATAACGGAGATTGGCAACAGCGGCAGCGAGATAGCAAAGCCGGATTTCCTGAATATCTTCGGAATTTTTCAGGCAGGTTTTCACTTCTTCGACAGAAGTAAGCAGAAGGGGCATATACGTTTCGGCATCCTGTTCACCGGAGAAGAGCCGGAAAAGAGAATAGATCATCTGCATATCCATAAAGCAGAACCTCCTTTACAGGGAATAGGGAAGAAAAGATTATTTCTGACGGAAATCGGCAAGCTGTACAGCGGCCTGACTGAGAGAGTGTTCCTGTTCGATCAGGGATTTTTTAAACTGAACGAGTTCACGGAGGTCCATTTTTTCGGCAGCGATACAGAGAGCTTTGGAAACAGGTTCCTGAGACTGATTTCTGCACAGAGCAAGCACTTCGGAGCGTGTCTGCTGTTCGAGATCGCTGAGGAGTTCGGAGAGTTCCGTATCAGGAGCGGAAGAAGAAGCGTTTTTGAAATATTTGGTAACTCCGGCAGCAGGCTGAGCAGGAACGGCAACAAAGCTCCATTCATAGGCATCCTGAATATCTTCCAGGATTGTATAGCAGGATTTCTGACCGTATTTTTTACCGGCGATATGATTGCAGCAGGACTGAGCTTTATCAGTACCGCAGACAGAACAAAGCCGTTTTCCGGCAGAGCAGGAAACACTGACTTCTTTTTTGATACCGGCATCGATTTCTTTGATAAAATCAAGATTGGAATCTGTGCGGATCATATAGGCATGTGCTTTGAGAGAAAGCAGAGTTCTGCCGTCTTTGGTTTTCTGATCCGGAGATCTGACAAGTTCGGTATCATAGATTCTTGCAGTTTGTCCGGCAGACTGGAGATTATGATCAAAAATACCGGTTTTGCCGATAAAGAGTTTCTGCATCTGAGCAAGGGCATTTTCAGAGAAACACTCCAGATCTCTGTCAATATCATTGTCACAGAGGATAATATCAAAAAGATAGACTTCCTCTTCGGAAAGTTCCCGGCGTGTAAATTGATTGATTTTTTCAATAGGTGTCATAAGCTGACAGTCCTTTCATAGTAAGATAAAATAAATCAGGAGAGCAGAGAGAAAGAATCTCTCTGCAAAAATCAGGTCAGAGCAATCATTTTGACAGCATCGGTCATGAGCGTGCGGAAGGAGATATTGACAGAAACCGTAATAGAATCAAGCTGATTGTCAATGAGCTTGTCGGTTTCCAGGATGATGTCACTGCTCTGAATCTGTTCCAGAGCAAAATCCGTATCAATGCCGAGGATGGTGTTATTATCCAGCTGAGGACAGTTGATGAGTTTGGTGCCGAACGGCAGGCGGATTTCTGTCACATCCTGGGAAGAAGTTTCAATCATCTGGTTCATAACGAGGATTTTAGCCATAATCGCAGGAGCAGCCAGCATTGCTTTCATGTTGAAGTTAGTGAAATTCCCGTACAGGGCAGCCAGATTGGAATAGTCCAGAGAATTGGCAGCAACTGTAATTTTGGAAGAATTGTTGGCGGAAGTTTTGAGGACAGTGACAGCCTTGGAAGTAACGGAATCGGCAAGGCGGCGGCCGATTCTGCGGAGCATGAGAGCGAATACGTCAAGTCTCTGCTGACGGATCGCTTCATAAGAAGCCCGAATATTTCTGCCGTATTTTTCCAGAGTAATGACGGAAGAACTTTCCAGAATGGAAGAAACAGGCAGAGCAGAGCCGGCATTGGTTGTGGTATAGCTTGCCGTATCGGTCAGGTCACAGCCCTGATAACGATTGGAATCGCATCGGGAAACAGCGGCAGTAATCTGCGGAAGCACAGATTCTTCCATTCCCTGCATGACGGCACGGCGGACAAATTCAGGGAATAATACGGCACTTTCGGTAGTAGTGAAGAATTTTTCAACTCTGTCGCAGTTTCCGCCGGAAACATGAATATCAAAGCGTTTGAGCTGACGTTCGTAAGCATCGAGTTTGGCAAGAGGAGAATTATGATAGAAAGAAGACGGGTCAGCATCTTCCAGAGCCTGCAAAAAGCTCTTGTTGGTGAGATGATACATGCCTTTTTCGAGTTTGATTGTTTCATACTGATACATAAAAAGATACCTCCATGTGAAAGGGATTAATTAAGATTTTGTTCGATTTCCTGAGCCTGAGCAGAATAAAGTCTTGCCTGAGCAAGTTCAATTTCGTCCTGAAGGTTGATATGATCCCAGAGAATGGAAACTTCAGAGAACGAACCGTTGAGCTGAAGAAAAGCAAGGGCAATTTTCCGGATAACAGGTTCAAGGAGACGGCGGTAATATTCCAGTTCGGAAGTGAGAATATCAGCCTGCTGCACAGACATGCGTTCGGTAGAAGACCAGCTGAGTCCGAGCAGGAAAGGCGGAACAGAAAGTTTGGAAAGGATTTGTTCCAGAAGCTGCCGGACGGGAATTTCTGTAGAAGGCATTTCAGAATCTGCACCGATGACTTTGATATCAATATCACCGACAGAGACAAAATCCCGGATTTCACCGCATTTAGCAGCCTGCATACCGGCGGACCATTCCTGAGCAATTGTTTCGGCACGTTCTTTTGCATAAGCAAAATCGGAAGAATCTGAGGGTTTATACGTGACAGCATAGCGGATATTGCCTGCCCTGTCGAAATTCTGGCCGACAGATTCATAGATTCTGAGCAGAATATCGGCAAGAGCCGGAATGCCCTGGAGGAGGGAAATGCCGTAAATGCCGCCGCTTGGCGGTTTGAGAGCGGAAAAGAGAATCCGGTCAGGATGAGGGAGAAGCCGGTCGCCGTCCTGCGTATGCAGGAAATACTGGCGTTCCATAGGAGAAGAACCGGGAACAACAGCAATATCGGCAATATTGCCGTTCCAGAGACCGGCGATATAGGAATTTTTCTGATCGAGCACGATTTCACCGACAGCGTTTCCGTAAATCAGCAGGCTGTCAAGATAGGAATCAAGAAAGCTGTAGACAGACTGCCCTGTGAGGCCTACCGGAACATTGCGGAAGAAATTGTCAAGAGCCTGCTGTTGTTTCTGATCAGAACACCGGATTTGAAAAGAACCGATCAGCCGGATGAGTTTAGAGACAGCGGCATCGATAATGGGGACAGTTCTGCGGACTTTATCGAACAGGTCATAAGAATAGAGATAGACAGGAAAGTCATAGACAGAACGGGAACCTGCGGTTTGCACAGCAGGGAGAAGGGAATTTTTTTCCGGGTGCATAAAGAGAAATCACTCCTTTCTGATAAAGATCAGCGTTTGAGAGAGACAGCAAAGAAACTGTCTGATCTGCCGAAAAGGATAGTACTGACAAAATAACGCATATCATCCATTGCATGATCGGATTCTTTTTTAGGAGAATCTTTGACCGAGCCGGAATCCCAGCAGTACTGCGTAAATTCTCTGAGAATATCATGACAGGAGTCATGAAAGAGAAGTTTGTTTTTGGAGAGCATATCGCTGACATGCTGGATACCGGAAAGCACATCATTCTGAGCCTTGATGACTTTGAATTTCTGATGGGAACGGATACAGGCGATAAAACTGGCCGCCGAAGGGTCAACAATAATGCATTCAACAGGGAGGGAACCGGCCAGGAGTTCGAGAGCAGTATAATGTTCTTCATCGGTTTTCTGAATGCCTTCTTTGCGGGAATCGTAGTAATATTCTTTGATTCTGTACCAGATGCCGTCAGATTCGCCCCAGAGTCCGACAGAAGTGGGGTTAACCGTGCCGTAGTCACAGGAAAGGACATAACGGGAAAAAGAATCGGGAAGAACATGAACGACATGTTGTTTCTGATCAAACATCGGATAGACAACGCCTTCGGAGACTGTCCATTTTCCGAGAACGAATCTGTCATAGAATACACCTGCATACATGCGTTGATAGCGTTCTTTGACTTCCGGGGAAAGAGAGGGGTTGTCGTCCATAGTGAAATGGAGATAGAGAGCATTTTTGGAATCTTTTTTCAGAATCCATTCCTGATAGAACCAATGGTAAGGGTTTTCGGGGTTGCAGTTAAACCAGAGCTTCGCACGGGAGAGAGAGCATCTTGCAACAGCCTGTTCCACAAAAGAACGGGGCATAAGAACGACTTCATCAAAGAGGACACCGCCGAGCGTCATGCCCTGAATCATAGAAGCAGAGCTTTCATCTTTGCCGCCGAAGAGATAAAAGCGGTTAGTAATTCCGACAGCTGTAATATCAAGATAATGTTTGCTGAGGGATTCTTTGACATGAAAGCCGGCATCCTGAAGGAGAAAGACGAGCGGACGGATGAGGTTGCGTTCAGCAGATGTGATAGTTTTGCCGCAGATTGCAAAAGAAGTGTTCTGAAAATGTGTCATTGCCCAGCAGACGAAACTGAGGGACATGGAAAATGTTTTGCCGCTTCTGACAGCCCCGTCACAGATAATGGCATCAAAATGACAGTAATCCGGCAAAGCCCACCATTGGAGAGCGAGTCTTTGTTTTTGGGAGAAAGCATCAAACAGCAAGGTCATCAGCTCCGGAATCGGAAAGTGCTTTCAGAAGGCTTTCAGAAATTTTGCCGTTCTGATTGGCGAGGGCATATTCGTAGAGTTTTTCGAGAGCCTTTTGTCTGTCGAAGAACTGGACTTCCACGCCGCCGCCTTTGACCCGTTTGACGGAGGAGATATTGAACAGCCGCATTTTAGCGAGGAGTTCAGGGGGCGGAATCTCTTCAGCGAATGCAAGGGTAACAGCATCATTGACTTTTCCGAAAGCTAATTTTTTAAGGCCGTCAATGACGAGCTGCGTATCTGATTTTTTACTCATAAGAGAGCGACCTCCTTTCACTAACAGCGTGAAAAAGGGAAAAAATGTACGGAAGAGTACAAGTTTTGAAAAGTTTTGATGAAAAAACAAAAAAATCAGCAGACTGCACAAAGCAGAATGCTGATTTTTATAGAATATGCTGATAAGTCAGGAAATATAGTTCCGGACATGGAGCGGGATTTGCAGAGTATCGGCCACTTCCTGAGCGAGCCGGATTTCATCGGGAGAGATGACATCGACAACGGTAAAGCAGGTATCAAGGCCGTTTTGTTTGCAGGTCTGAGCGAACCGGAGCATAGTATGATAAGCATGATCAGGCCGGTTTTTAGGATTGGTCACACGGAGATAAGTATCAGAATCGCCCCCGTTGAGGCTGACAGAGACTTTATCAAAGCATTGGGAAACCAGATCGGCAGAAGAGCCTTTTTCAGAGGGGGAATAAATATCAGCGAGGCCGTTGGTATTTAAGCGGAGGCAGAGAGCAGGATTGGTTTGCTTGAGCCAGTGAGCGAGATCGCAGGCGAAATCGAGTCTCATAGTCGGTTCACCGTAGCCGCAGAAGACAAGTTCCTGATATTGGGAAAGATCACGCTGACTGAGATCATTTTGCATTTCAGACATAGAGGGTTCATGATCGAGCCAGAGCGGATCAGAGCCATAAGCACCGTCATCATTTTTGCGAATGCAGAACGAGCAGTTGCAGGAGCATTGATTTGTGATATTGATATAGAGGTTATTGCCGACTTCATAAGAGAGGGTCATAGCTTTTTTCATAAAAGACACATCCTTTTTATAATAAGAGAAATATATATTTATTTATGATAGCCTGTATTTTTATCAATCTGAAATGCCCGGTAAATCTGTTCCATGAGCATGACGGAAGCGAGAGCATGAGGAAAAGTCATTTCAGACATGGATAATTTAAGAAAAGCAGAATTTTTAAGATTCTGGTCAAGGCCGAACGAACTGCCGATGACAAAAGAAACAGCACTGTTCTGCAAAGGGATTTTATGGGTAAGGAGTTCGGCAAATTTCTGACTGTCGAGCTGTTTGCCTTCGATACAGAGAGGAATCAAAAGGCCTTTGAGAGATTTTTGAATCAACTGAGCTTCCTGAGCAAGAGCTTTCTGGATTTCTTTTTCAGAGGGATGATCAGAGAGCCGGACGGCAGGGAGCTGAATAAAATCAAATTTACAGAAAGGGGTCAGGCGTTTTTGATAAAGATCCTGAGCTTGTATCAGATGCGGTTCTTTTTGTTTTCCGACAGTAATTAACTGGATAAGCATCAGAAGACAACTGCACCTCCCGAGGATTCCGCCGGAGCGATGCCAAGAAGATAATCCATATTCTGTTTGAAATCCCGGAGATTCTGCACAACAGTCTGAGCGGCAAGATTAGGTGTGTTATTGTGAGGGCTGAGATGGCCTAATAATAATCTGGTAGTACCGTTTCGGATTAAAAAATCAGCAAACTGAGCAGAGTCCTGATTGGAAAGATGGCCGTATTGAGAAGTAATGCGGCGTTTGAGTTCGATGGGATAGATACCGTTCCAGAGAAGAGAAGGGTCATAATTGGCTTCCAGAAGAATCATGTCACAGCCTTTGAGAGCGGATTTGACTTCCGGAGTGACAATTCCGAGATCAGTACAGACAGCACAGTGTCTGTCATCGGCAGTATGGATATGAAAGCCCATACTGCCGGGAGCATCGTGCATGGTAGGGAATGCGGTGATTTCGCATCCGCCGCAGTCAGCCGCACGGATATCTATAGGAATGGCAGGAACATCCGGCAGAAGATGACCGCCGTGCTCCAGTACTTCAAGGGTAGTCTGAGAGGCATAGACCGGAGCTTTGAGATGTTTGGAGAGAACTTTCAGACCCTTGATATGATCGGAATGGGTATGGGTGATAAAAATGCCTTTAACGGCAGAGTTCTGAATCTCGTTGCAGGAAAGGGCATTGAGGATTTTTTTGCAGCTTGCCCCGGCATCGATCAGAATGCCTTCGGATTTGGAGCCGATATAAGAAGCATTGCCGCTGCTGGAACTGAACAGGGGATAAAATTTAGCCATAATTGAAGAAATACTCACCTCACAGGAGTAAAAAGCAGGGCAGCACAGAGAAACGTGCTGCCTGAAAGGTTATTCGGTTTTGAAAATATCCGCACCAATGCCCCGGAGTTTGCCGGCAATATCGGCATAACCACGTTCAATATGCTGGATTTCGATGATAGAAGTCTGTCCCTGAGCAGCAAGCCCGGCAATGATCATGGCAGCACCTGCACGAAGATCACAGGCATTGACAAGAGCACCGTTCAGGACGGCATTGCCATAGACAAGAGCACCGTTCTGAGTAATATCAATCTGAGCACCCATTTTTGCGAGTTCATTGACATAACGGAAACGGTCTTCCCAGACATTTTCTGTGATTGTACTCTGACCGCCGGCAAGTGTAAGAAGAACGGCCATTTGCGGCTGCATATCCGTAGGGAAACCGGGATAAGGCTCTGTCTTGATGTTGACAGGCTTGAAGTCGATATCCGTACCGGCAGAAACATGCACAGCATCGTCATCTTCCAGCTCTTCGACAGTAATGCCGACAGCACGGAGTTTTTTGGTGATAGCTTCAAGATGTTTGGGAATAACGCCGTGAATGACGACATCACCGTGAGTAACAGCCGCAGCAATCATAAAAGTACCTGCTTCGATCTGATCAGGAACAACAGCATAGCGATAATTGACAGCAGAACCCTCACCGGCATTGCCCGTCAGTTTCTGAACGCCCTGAATTTTGATGGTATCCGTACCGGCACCCTTGATATGAGCACCCATATAATTGAGGAAATTGGCTAAGTCTACAATATGGGGTTCTTTGGCGGCATTTTCAATAATAGTCGTACCCTCCGCCTTGACAGCGGCTAAGATGGCATTCATTGTGGCACCGACAGAAACAACATCCAGGCTGATAACATCACCCCGGAGATAATCTGCTTCAAGTTTCACAATATCGGATTTAGGGTCAGAAATAATTTGTCTTGCCCCAAGGATTTCAAATGCTTTCAGGTGCTGATCAATCGGTCTTGCACCGAGAGGACAGCCGCCGGGCATAGCAGCCCTTGCTTTCTTGCATCTGCCGAGCAGAGCACCGAGGAAATAATAAGAAGCACGCATTTTTTTGGCTTCTTCATAGGGGACATAATGGCTTTTTACATTCTGGCAGGAAATCCAGTAAGTATTTCCCTGCTTGTCCAGCTGACGGATTTCTGCTCCCAGACCTTTGAGGACTTTAAGGCAGATTTTGACATCGCTGATGTCAGGGACATTTTCGATAATACAAGGAACATCGAGCAGCAGGACAGCAGGAAGAATAGCAACTGCTGAATTTTTGGCACCGCTGACCCAGATATCTCCTTTCAGCGGATTACCGCCGTTGATAATAAATTTCTCCATCTCCGAGTTATTCTCTCCTTTAATGACGAGTGTTCTTTTTTTATTGCACTCCTGATAGTGATTCATAATCTGAGGGATACCAGCGAATCTGACTGTTGTCATAGGGTTCTGTTCTCACACTTTCGATATACACAGCTTTTTTAGGCTTGTCATTGGCATTGGTTTCGGTCATGGAGATCTGGAAGACAATATCAAGACCGTCAATGACCTGACCAAATACAGTATAACCGCCGTCAAGATACGGCGTACCGCCGTACTGTGTATAATATTCTGTTGCTTCTGAGGAAAAATACATGTCGTTGTTTTCGACAAGAGAATCCAGAAGATTAGTATCTACCTGCTGACCGGTGACGATATAGAACTGACTGCCGTCTGTGGAAGTCATACCGCCGCTGTTGGCATAAGCCAGAGCACCGGGGACATGAATCAGCTGACTGGAAACACCGCCGTCAAAGGTGCCGCCCCAGCAGGACTCCCCGCCTGTGCCGTCACCTTTCGGGTCACCGCCCTGAATCATGAAATTCTGAATGACTCTGTGAAAGATCAGTTCGTCATAATAGCCCTGATCGGCAAGGGTAGTGAAATTTTCACAGGCCTCAGGGAGAAGATCAGGGAAAAGCCGGATTTTGACTTCACCGTAATCTTTGATTTTCATGACGATAATCTGTTCACCCTCAGCAGGAGCGGTATAATTCAGCACAGGAAGATCCTGAAGCTGGATTTGTTTTTTTCCGCAGCCGGAAAAAGGTGTCATGAGTACAAGCAGACTGAGACAGTATGCAGGAAGTTTCAGATTCATGATAGTAAATGCTTCTTTCTGGAAATGATTTGTATGCAGAAGATCTGCATATGATTATTATACAACATTATGAAGAATTTGTAAAGTAAAAATACGAATTTCCTGTAAGTATTTAGAAATTTTAATAATAATCCCGTCCGGGGAAATGAAATACTTGTGAAAAAGTACATGGATAGGGAAGAATCAGGAAGTTGCATCAGGAATCAGTTCGTTGATTTCCCTGTCCTCCTGAGAGTAAGAGGAAATTCTGACAGAGAGGATTTTAATCTCTTCTGTCGGAGGGGTATAGCCCTGCGGATTGGTTTCTTCTGCGAGCTGGACAGAAGTGATTTGTCTGATCACATCAAGACCGGAATAGGCCTGGCCGAAGATAGTAACCTGCTGAGAAAAGTTCGGCACACCGCCGAGGCGGAAAAAAGCATCGGCAAGTTCCTCACTGCCGGAAGCCTCACGGAACTGTGCGGCGAATTCTTCGTCAGAGAAATCGACGGTATTGAGAAACATAAAGCGGCTGCCCGTATAGCTGACTTCTGATTTGAACAGACGTTTGGAAAAGCTGGTATCTTTGGAAGTGGTCAGAGCACAGAGTGCTCCGGAGAACGGCCATAGATTCTGATGAAGTTCAAGGGGAACTTTTTCTTGATTTTCAAACACAGGGGGGGTTTTGAGTGTACCGGAAGAATCGGCTGCACCGGCCGCAAAATAGACATCCTGTTTCGCTTCAAAAATATATGTGTCATCATACCAGCCTTTTTCAGCGAGGGTAATGAACTGAGATACTGTATTCGGAGCATATTCCGGATAAAGAACCGCTCTGATTTCACCAAGGGAAGTATTGATGACTGCGGTCGGAGTCTCGTCGGGGATTTCCTGAAGCTGAACCAATTCAAGCGTATCGGGGTCGATATAGTGATAGCCCTGCTGAGAAATCATGACGATGATATAAAAAGCAATAAAGCTGAGGACAGCGGCCGCAAGGAGGAAAATTCCCATAGTTGAGAGAGCTTTTTTCTTGTTGGAGGGTTGAGAATATCTTGCCATAGTGATTATAATTTAGTAATTTCGATGCCCTGACGGGTTTCCTTGACAGCATAGCCGAGTTTTTTGATTTCATCACGGATTCTGTCAGCTTCCTGGAAATTTTTTGCTTTACGGGCTTCGGCTCTCTGGCTGACTAAATCAAGAACTTCCTGCGGAATGGTTTCTTCTTTGCGTTCATAGAGGAGGCCGAGAACGGAGATTAATTCTTCAAAGAGGGCAGAGCCTTTTTGTAACTGTTCTTTAGGAGTATTGGCATCTGCCGCCATGATATTCAGTTCACGGACGAGTTCAAAGACAGCCGTCAGAGCATCGGCCGTATTGAGATCATCAGAGAGAGCCTGAATAAAATCAGATTTAGCTTTTGTGAAAGCGGCTTCGGCCTGTTCGGAGACAGCACCGGAAGGAGCATTTCTGAGAGCATTTTTCAGAGTTTCTCTGCATTGATAGAGACGGTCAAGAGAAGCTTTGCAGGCGTTGAGAAGTTCAACAGTATAATTCATAGGTGCACGGTACTGAGCCTGAATCATGAGATAGCGGATAACTTCATAGCCGTAAGTTTCAGCGACATCTTTAGTGAGGAAGAAATTTCCTTCAGATTTGGACATTTTCCTGTGATCGACATTGATATGGCCGTTATGCATCCAGTAATTAGCGAACGGAACACCGTTAGCGGCTTCGGACTGCGCGATTTCATTTTCATGATGGGGGAAGATGAGATCATGACCGCCGGCATGGAGGTCGATGGTATCCCCAAGGCAGTATTTAGCCATGCAGGAGCATTCGATATGCCAGCCGGGGCGGCCTGTCCCCCAGGGGGAATCCCAGTGCTGTTCGGAAGCATCACAGCCTTTCCAGAGAGCGAAATCGAGAGGATCTTGTTTGATTTCATTGATTTCGACTCTTGCACCGGCATTGAGGTCGTCAAGAGACTGATTGGAAAGTTTGCCGTAAGAGACAAATTTTCTGGTTTTATAATAGACATCACTGCCGGCCTGATAGGCATAGCCTTTATTGATCAGGAGCTGAATAAAATCAATAATTTTAGGGATAAATTCAGAAACTCTGGGGTGAACGGTAGCGGGACGGACGTTAAGGCCTTCGGCATCTTTGCAGTAAGCGGCGATATATTTTTCGGCACAGGCTTCAGGTGAAATGCCTTCTGTTCCGGCCTGACGGATAATTTTATCGTTCACATCAGTATAATTCTGGACGAACGTGACTTCATAGCCCATATATTCGAGGAATCTGCGGAAGACATCGAAAACGCAGACGGGTCTGGCATTGCCGATATGGATATAATTATAGACGGTCGGGCCGCAGACATACATACGGACTTTATTGGGTTCAATAGTTTTGAACTCTTCTTTTTTATTTGTGAGAGTATTAAAGATTTGAATCATAAAAACCTGCCTCCTGATAGAAAGAAAAATAAATCTCCCCTGCATACTGTATGAGGGGAGATGCATTATTAATATTATATCTGAAAAAAAGCGAAATGTCAAGAGGGAGAATCATTTTCTGTATCGTCATCAATAAATTCGAGAATATCGCCGGGCTGACAATGCAGAGCCTTACAGATAGCATTGAGGGTAGAGAAGCGTACAGCACTGACTTTACCGGTTTTAAGTTTAGAGAGATTAACGTTAGAAACGCCGACTTTTTCGCTGAGTTCGTTCAGACTGATTTTTCTGTCAGCCATAACACGGTCCAATCTGAGGATAATCATATTGCAGCCACGCTCCTTACAGGGTTTCGTCAGATTCTTTCTGGAGTTCGGCACCATAAGCGAAGGAATTGACTAAAAGCAAAATCATAAGGACAGAGGGCACACCGGCACTGAAAGAAGAATCTGTAAAGCCGAACACATAGACAGCAATCAGATAAGCGATACCGAAAATTTTCATTTCTCTGATGATATCATCACTGAAAGGCGTATCACAGGTTTCAATTTTTTTAGAGAACCGGACAGCAAAGAAATAGAAGACAGCAGAAAAAGCAAGTACAATACAGTTAGTCACAGATTCGAGCGGGCTGATTTCACCGGATGCGATGATGCCGATATTTTCGGGAGAGACTTTGGAGATGATACCGGCAATAGCAGTAAGGACAGCCCCGACAATACAGCAAATCATAATAATTTTAGAAAAGATTCTGCAAAGTTTTCCGGTTTTGTTAATTTTTTGGATATTAGCATTTTTATTCATAATAAGACCTCCATAGAATAGAATTAAGATTGATTTCTTGTGATGGTTTTAGTATAGCACAGGAATTAATATTTGTCAATAGATTTTTAATGATAATCGTTAAAAATTATATGTTTGCATAAAAAATCCGGAAGAAATATCTTCCGGATGGTATAATTTTAACAATAAAATTTTAATGTTTATCGTTAAAAAATTAATTTTAGTTTGGCAGAGGGAAAATAAGTTTGATACAAGTGCCTTTTCCCTCTTCGCTTTCGAGTTCGATTCTGGCATAATGGAGAGCCATACCGTGTTTGACGATAGAAAGGCCGAGGCCTGTTCCGCCGACTTCTTTGGAGTGACTTTTATTGACACGATAGAAGCGTTCAAAGACCCGGCTTTGATCGGCTTCCGGAATGCCGATACCGTTATCCTGCACCTGAACGACAGCAGAGAAATCTTCCTGCCGGACAGAGATTTTGACGAATCCGTCCGGATGGTTATATTTAATTGCATTATCGCAGATATTATAAATAATTTCTTCGAGGGTACGGGGAATGCCGATAATAAAAACAGAATCCCCCTCACAGGAAAGGCTGATCTGATGCTGAACGGCATTGAGAGCAAGACGCTCCTGAACATTCTGACAGAGGGACAGAAGATTGACAGACTGTCTTTCTTCATGCATGTCTGTACTGCCGTCTTCGAGCCGGGAGAGTTTAAGAATATCATTGACAAGGGTCATCAGTCGCTGAGCTTCTTTGTAGATTGTATCGGCAAAACGGGAGACATCTTTCTGCTGGACATAGCCGTCACGGATAATTTCAGCAAAACCGGAAATAGAAGTCAGAGGGGTTTTAAGTTCATGGGAGACATTAGCAGTAAATTCTCTTCGCATATCATCCTGTTTTTTATGTTCCATGCGAAGCTGCTGCATCTGTCTTTGAATCTGCTGATTCTGAGCGATCAGTCTGCGGATAAAAGGTTTCATTTCGTCATAGATATTTCTGTCATCAGGATTTTCAGGGTCAAGGAGATTGATAGGTTTGATAATTTTTTTAGAGCTTTCCGCCGCAAGGACAACAGAGAGCAGCATCATAAGCAGGACGATAAACACGACAGGCGAAAGCATAGAAATGATCAGCCGGAAAACAGTATCCTGTTCCATAGAAACACGGATAATCTGAGAAGTATCTAATTTGACAGCATAATTGACAGTTTTTCTGAGCAGGGAATCAGAATAGCGCTCACTGTCGCCTTCTCCGGAGTGCATAGCTTCAATAAATTCTTCACGCTGAGAGTGATTTTCCATTTTTTCGGGGTTAAGTTTACTGTCAAAGAGGACTGTTCCGTCAGAATCAATAAGAGTAATTCTGGCCTGACCGATTTTTACGGAACGAAGAAACTCCCAGCCGTACTGATTGACAGCCGAAGAAAGAAGCAGAGTTCTGTCCCGGAGTTCATCAACATTTCTCCGGACAAGATAAGAATTCATAACATAGAGAATCAGGCTGGAAGTGAGGAGAAACACAGTCATACAGGCAAAAAAGATACGTTTGGTGAGTTCATTCCGCATTGCCGGCATCTCCCGAAGATTCTTCAATTTTATAGCCGATTCCCCGGATAGTTTTGATATAGTTTCCGGCAGTTCCCAGTTTCTGCCGCAGAGTGCGGATATGTACATCAACGGTGCGGTTTTCGCCGTCGAAACTATAGCCCCAGACGCTGTTGAGGAACTGTTCCCGTGTCAGAACAATGTCTTTGTTTTTGAGCAGAAGACAGAGCATTTCAAATTCTTTGAACGTCAGGAGAATTTCATTGCCGTTGACCTGAACGATATGTTTTTCAGGGCTGACATAGAGAGAGCCGAGCTGATAGGACTGAATTTCAGATTCAGCAGATTTCTGTGTTCTGCGCAGAAGTGCACGGACACGGGCGATCAGTTCCATCATGCCGAAAGGTTTAGGGAGATAGTCATCTGCACCGGCATCAAGGCCGATGACTTTTTCATATTCGCTGGATTTGGCTGTCAGCATCATAACCGGAATAGAATTGGTATCAGCCCGTGTGCGGAGTTTGCGGAGGATAGAGAGGCCGTCTTCTTCGGGGAGCATAATATCAAGCAGAATCAGTTCAGGGAGCTGTTTTTCGAGGGCAGACCAAAAGAGGGAAGGTTTTTCAAAGCCTTCGGCAGGCATACCGGCACTGCTGAGGGTATAGGTGACCAGTTCACGGATACTGTTATCATCTTCGACGAAATAAATCATAGTATTTTCCCCTTTTGCACAGATTTTACCAAAAACAACAAATCCTCTTTCTGATTTGGAATTTTTTCTTCTATGACAGCTTGAAGCAAATAGTTGAGCATATTGCCTATTTCTCTGCCCTGAAAGCCGAGAGAAAGCAGATCACTGCCGGAAATCTGTAAATCCTTGACACGGCAGCAGAGGTGATTTTCCTTGCAGAGCTGAAAGAAATATTCTGCCTTGTCGATTCTGGAGCGGCTTTCGGGCTGACCTTTTAGTTTAGAAATTCTGTCGGCATCGAGGACTTGGAGGAACAATTCAAATTCCTGATAAGACAAGTCAGAGAGCATTTTTTTGACAGCAGGCAGAGTTTTAGGAGTTTTTCTGTGATAATAGATTAATTTGCAGACAAGTTTCCGTGTGTAGTTATCAGCCTTGAGCCGGAGCAGGATTTTATCAGCAAATACGGAACTTTTCTGAGCATGGTTTTTGAAGTGTCCGCCTTTTTCGTCATGAGTATAGCATTGCGGCTTAGCAATATCATGAAAGAGCATAGTAAGTCTGAGTATCAGATTTTTAGGAGAATTTCCGACAGTACGTGCAATATGTTCCCATACAGTAAAATCATGCCAGTGTGTATGCTGAGTAAAAGCGATACAAGGGAGGATTTCAGGGATTCTGACAGCAAGGATTTCAGGATATGCAATAAGAATATCAGTAATATAATCGCCCATAAGCATAGACCGTAATTCTGAATAGATTCTTTCAGCAGAGATATGTTTTAACTGAAAAGCAGCGGCTTTCATAGCAGCTTCAGTAAGCGGGTCAGGCTGAAAGCCGAATCTTGCACAGAACCGAAGGCCACGGAGAATTCTGAGAGCATCTTCACGGAAACAGGCAGAGGGCACACCGACACAGCGGAGGATTTTATTTTGCAAATCGCTCATGCCATGGAAAGGGTCAACAAGCTGTTGATTCTGGAAATCCCAGGCCATAGCATTGCAGGTGAAGTCACGTCTTGCGAGATCATCGAAGATAGAATCAGCGAAGAGGACAGTAGCAGGATGGCGATAATCAGTATAATCTGTTTCGGTTCTGAAAGTAGTAATTTCAGCGAAGCCGCCGGAATATTTCACGCCGACAGTACCGAAAGCCCGCCCGTATGCAGAGCAGTTTTCTGTTCCGAAGAGCGAAATAATTTCTTCAGGTCTGGCATTGGTAGAAATATCATAGTCATGAGGGGTAAGGCCGAGAACGGCATCACGGACACAGCCGCCGACAATATAAGCCTGAAAGCCATGATCACAGAGCATCCGGCACATATCCCGGACAGCATCAGGGATAATAAAATTCATGAGAAGAAAAAGCCTCCTTTCTGGTTTGCGTTCCGAACTGTGTTTTCCACAGTTGTGAAAAGATATGTTGAAAATCAGGATTCGGGCGGCAGCAGATCAATGCAGACGAACTCAGCAGGGTTATTGAGTCTGAATTTTCCGATACCTGCGGAAACGTTCATATAGCAGGAATGATGATGATAAATGCCCTTAGTATATTCAGGAAAGAAACAGCGTTCCGGCGAGAGAATGCCGCCGACAGCCGGCAGTCTGACGATACCGCCGTGAACATGGCCGGAAAGCACCAGATCAGCCCCCCATTCAGCATAGGCATGGAATCCCATAGGAGAGTGGGCAAGCAGAACACAGGGATGAGAGATACAGGCCTGAACACAGTCTGAAAGCATAGAAGCCGTAATTTCTTCCAGACCGGAATAGCTGCCGTTCTGATTTTTATAGACAGACTGCGGAAGTGTCAGACCGGTAAAGAGAATATCATGCAGCATAACGGAAGAATTATCCAGAACCAAAATTCCGGCTTTGCGGCAGTCGGTAAGCAGATCAGAAAGAACTGTTTCCGGGAGATCTTTTTCATGATTGCCGAGAGAATAGGCAACCGGAGCAATGCGTTTCAGTCTGCATAAAAGATCAAGAGCATCGGGAATGCTGTAAGCATTGATTTTTCTGGAGACAAGATCACCGGTAACGGCAATCATGCTGTTATGCCGGGAAGCAGGAGAATAGAAATCTGCTTTCCGGAGGATTTCTGCAATAATCTGCTGATTTTTTTCATGAGAAGTATGAATGCTGAAATGAATGTCTGAGATATGCAGAATTCTGAACGGTGTTTTCACACCGTCCAGAATAATACATTCTTGTCTGTCAGTCATATAGTAACTTCCTCATTGCTGTCCGAGCTGAATTCCTCAGATTTTTCGGAAGATTTATCCGGAGAATCGGGATCGTCATCAGCATCGGGCTCTTCAGAGGCTTCATGTTCGGCACGGGTGAACGCAACAACAGCATTGCCGTCAGAAACTTTCATGATTTTGACACCCTTGGAGACTCTGCCGCACATGCGGATTTGAGAAGCCGGCACACGGATGATAATGCCTTCTGTAGAGATCAGGATAATATCATCATCTTCATCAACGACTTTGATACCGCAGACAGGGTTACCGGTTTCACGAACGGGATAATTTCTGATACCCTTGCCGCCTCTGGCTTGAATTCTGTATTCTTCCAGCGGAGTACGTTTTCCGTAGCCCTGTTCGGAAACAGTGAGAACACTTGCACCGTCACGCACTCTTGCCATAGAAACGACTTCATCGCCATTGCGGAGGGTGATTGCTTTCACGCCGTGAGCGGCACGTCCCTGAGAACGGATTCTGTTTTCTTCGAGTCGGAGAGCCTGACCGTTTTTAGTTGCAATAATGAGCTGATTGGAACCGTCCGTCATACGAACGCCGGCGATTTCGTCACCTTCATCGAGGATAGTAGCTTTCAGGCCTTTTTTATGGATATTTTTAAAAGCACTGAGAGCGGTGCGTTTGATACGGCCGAATTTTGTGACCATGATAACAAATTTATCATCATCAAAATCTTTGGTGCGGAGCATAGCAGAAATGCGTTCACCGTCCTGAAGCTGGAGAAGATTTGCAAAATGGAACCCTCTGGAAGCTTTGGAGCCGTCAGGAATTTCATAGCATTTGAGCTTATGCATATAGCCTTTGTTGGTGATGAATAAGATATTGTCATGCGAAGAGCAGATGAACATTTCAGAAACGAAATCTTCTTCCCGCTGTTTCATGCCCTGAACGCCCCGGCCGCCTCGTTTCTGAGTTTTATAGGCATCCAGAGCCATGCGTTTGATATAGCCGTTATTGGTATAGGTAACAACGCAGTCTTCCACCTGGATGAGAGATTCAATATCCACTTCACCGCTGATAGCAGTAATTTCGGTTCTTCTGTCGTCGCTGAATTTTTTGCGGATTTCTTCCAGTTCAGAAGAAATGATCTGATAGACTTTCTGTTTATCAGCGAGTGTTTCTTCATAGTCAGAGATTTTTTCGCAGAGAGCAAATAATTCGTCAGTAATTTTCTGCCGTTCAAGACCGGTGAGAGCACCCAGCCGCATTTGTACGATGGCATCGGCCTGTTCTTCGGAAAGGCCGATCGTATGAGGAAGATGCAGACCGGAAAGATCATACTGTGCTCTGGATAATAATTCGAGCATATCAATATCTTTGAAGCGGTTGATTAATTTTTCCTTGCCTTCGGCGATACTTGCCGAGCCTCTGAGGATAGCAATGACTTCGTCAATATAATCGGCCGCAAGCATAAAGCCCTGTAAGAGATGGGCACGCTTGAGAGCTTTATCAAGATCAAACTGCACACGTCTTGTGATGACTTCGACCTGGAATTCAAGATACTGTTCGAGAATTTGTTTCAGCGAGAGAACTTTCGGAACGCCCTTGGAAAGAACAAGCATATTCACACCGCAGGTATCCTGAAGGGAAGTATAAGAGAATAATTTATTGAGTACGACATCTGCAACAGCATCTTTGCGGAGGCCGATTACAATTCTCATGCCGTCTCTGCCGGATTCGTCACGGACGAAAGTAGCCCCGTCAACGCGCTTGTCTTTGATTAATTCGGCAATATGCTCGACAAGGCGGGCTTTATTGACCATATAGGGGATTTCATGGACAATAATATGCTGTCTGCCCTTAATTTCTTCATAAGAAGTTTTGGCTCTGACGATCAGTTTGCCTTTACCGGTTGCATAAGCAGCCCGGATGCCGGCTTTTCCCATGATAATACCGCCTGTCGGGAAGTCAGGGCCTTTGATGCATTCCATAAGATCGTCAAGAGTGCAGTCAGGGTCTTTAATCAGGAGATTCAGACCGTCAATGACTTCTCCGAGGTTATGTGTCGGAATATTGGTTGCCATACCGACAGCAATGCCGACAGAACCGTTAACAAGAACGTTCGGGAAACGGGACGGCAGAACAACAGGTTCTTTGAGTCTGTCATCATAGTTGGTACCGAAATCGACCGTATTTTTATTGATGTCAGTGACCATTTCCACAGAGAGTTTTGACATTTTGGCTTCTGTATAACGATAAGCAGCGGGCGGATCGCCGTCAACGGAACCGAAGTTTCCGTGACCGTCTACGAGGGGATAACGAAGAGAGAAATCCTGAGCGAGTCTGACAAGAGCATCATAGACAGAAGCATCACCATGCGGATGATAGCGGCCGAGAACAGAACCGACCGTATCGGCACATTTTCTGTAAGGCTGATCAGGTGTCAGGCCGTTTTCATGGAGTGTATAGATAATTCTTCTGTGAACGGGTTTGAGACCGTCACGGACATCCGGAAGAGCACGGGAGATAATAACGGACATCGCATAAGCGAGGAAAGAATCATGCATTTCATCAGCGACATCAACAGGAATGACTTTCTGTTGTGACTGATTCTGAACATCCTGATTCTGATTTGGTTCTGTATTCAAAATGAAATCACCTCAAATTCAAATTTTTAAAATATAATTAATTCTGCTGAAAAGTTTGGTCGAGTTTCTGGGAGAAATGAACACGGAGAATTTCGAGTTCTTCTTCTGAGAAATCAGATTTCGGCAGAACATAAAACATAGTTTTTGTCTGATAGAGCATAAAGAAATCCTGATATTCTATCACATGGAGATTTTTATTATAATAAATTCTGGTACCGGAGAAATTTTCTTCCGGGGTATCGTCGAACAGATCATCTGTTTCGGAATCAGAAGCAGAATCTTCCGGAGGGAGAATAGTACCGATTTCGAGATATTCAGGATAGATACGGATTCTGTACTGATCCTGTTCGATTTCTCTGACGGCAAGCAGAAGATTTCTTCTGATTTTTTTAGGGTTATACCATTGGAAGCCGATCAGAACACAGCATACCAGAATGACGGTACAATACACAGGTTTCTGAGAAGCATCGCCGTTGATAATGAAATAAGCATAAATGCCGATCACGACAGCGAGCAGAGCCATGATCAGATAAGTTTTGGGATAGACAAATTTTTTCTGGAAAGCCGTAAAAGATTTTTTGAAGAGCACAAAAGGAATCTGATAACATTTTTCGAGCAGAAGTCCGGAATCGTCCACAGATTTACCTCCTTACTGTTTCGTGAGAACCGTATAACCGGACGGAACGTCAGTAAGATTGCCGACGAAGAATGTATCGCCGTCCTGAGCAACAGTCTGATTATACATGGAAGTCGTGAGCGAATTACCGTCAGCAGTAGTATATCTGTCTTCGTCCTTGATATAGTCATCCCAGGCCTGGAAAACTCTGTCCTGTGTTTCCATATCGGAACTTGAAACCGGAGTACTGGAATCATAAGTACCGGAAGCATTCAGGCCGGTAGATTCAGAAACAAGAGCATTGGCTTTTGCCTGTACAATGACACTGATGACATAATTGACAGCGGAATAGAACGAAGCAGTAAAATAGCCGTTAGAGACGATCATTTCATAATCTTCATAATATTTCTGGAAAGATTCCTGATCGACAGCTTCATAAGCGATGGAGTTGAGGGTTTCCCATTGAATATTATCCGAAGGATTCACACCGAGACCATACATGATAAATTCATAAGCCGGAACAGCACAGCAGTATTCGAGATAGCTTTGACTGCTTTTATACTGACGGCGGGCGACAGTGCCTTCATAGCCGGCGACCTGCCAGTTCATATCGCTTTGCTGAATATAAGAAAGCATATTATTCGCCTGCATAAGAGCCAGATTCTGAATACTATTCTGGAAAGCCTCATCAATTTCGATATCCTGAACGAATTCGGCATCGCTGTAGTTAGCCTGAACGCAGTAATCAAGATATTCCTGAGCGTTCATATAATTCAGATATGTCATAAAATTCTGGACAGAAACAGTATTGCCGTACTGAGGATTTGACAAATATCTCTGCGGAGAGAGAATCTGCACAGCAGCTTTCTGATCAGGGCTGACAAAGACAACACTTTCCTGAGCGGGATAATCATTGACCAGAGACCAGTCACTTTGCATCTGAACAGACCAGCCTTCAGGGAGGATGCCTTCAAAAGCATTGATACCGACCTGCTGATCGAGGAGGGCAATTTTCTGATAGAACTTGCCTTGATTCTCCTCATCGTTTAATTTAGGGGCATCCTGTTCGATCAGCAGGCGTTTCATACAGCAGAGATCAAAAATATTGAGTATATTATCCTGATTAAAATCAGCGGCTTTCCAGTCGGCGAGATGGGCATCAGGAACAGCGAGAAGCCATTTCTGGAGGAGAACGACATCAGCGACACTGAACACGCCGTCAGCATTGAGATCGCCTGTAGGGTTAGCGGAAGCGGAAACCGGAACGTACTGCATCAGGGACAAGCCGAGCAGAACGGAAGCGAGTACAGCAGACTTACGATATTTTTTCATAATTGATCCCTCCTGAATAAAAAATTTAGAAATTTAAGATTTCAACAATTGTGGAATGAAAAGTTGAAAACTTGATTTAAATATCAAGATTATGCACAGTACGGGCATATTTTTCGATATAATCTTTTCTGGGGAGGACTTTATCACCCATAAGGATAGTAATAATTTCATCAGCCTTGACAGCATCTTCCATGCTGACCTGGAGGATGGTACGGGTTTCAGGGTTCATGGTAGTTTCCCAGAGCTGTTCGCTGTCCATTTCACCGAGACCTTTGTAACGCTGCACAGCGACTTTGGAAGAATTACCGTTAGTATCAGAAAGTTCAGCGATATACTTGTCACGTTCGGCATCGCTGAAAGCATAATAGACTTTCTTGCCTCTTGCGACACGATAGAGAGGCGGCTGAGCAATATAGATATTGCCGTTTTCAATGAGAGGCCGCATATAGCGGAAGAAGAAAGTTAAGAGCAGAGTTCTGATATGACAGCCGTCCACATCGGCATCGGCCATGATGATGACTTTGTCATAGCGTAATTTTTCGATATTGAAATCTTCACCGATACCGGTACCGAGAGCAGTCACAACAGGCATGAGTTTATCATTGCCATAAACTCTGTCAATTCTTGCTTTTTCGACGTTGAGCATTTTACCCCAGAGAGGGAGAATCGCCTGATATTTTCTGTCTCTGCCGCCTTTAGCGGAACCGCCTGCGGAATCACCTTCGACGATATAGATTTCTGTATTGGCAACGCCGTGTTCCGAGCAGTCAGCAAGCTTACCGGGGAGGGAAGCACTTTCCATAGCCGTTTTACGACGGGCAGTTTCACGGGCAGCTTTAGCGGCTTCACGGGCACGTCTGGCAGCGAGGCATTTATCAAGAATTTCTTTAGCTACAGTAGGATTCATCTCGAAATAGCTCATCAGTTTTTCCTGAACGAGTTTTTCGATAAAAGGTCTGACTTCAGGAGTATTGAGACGGCCTTTAGTCTGGCCTTCAAATTCACGGTCAGTGAGCTTGACGGAAACGATAGCTGTCAGGCCTTCACGGGTATCATCCCCGGAGAGCTTTTCATTTTCTTTGAGAAAATTAAATTGCTTGCCATAATCGTTAAGGACTTTAGCGACAGCATTTTTAAAGCCGGTTTCATGCGTACCGCCGTCTTTGGTATGGATGTTATTAGCAAAAGAGAGGATAACAGCATTATAGCTGTCGTTATACTGCATAGCGATTTCAGCGAAAGAAGTATCCTGCTCGCCGGAGAAATAGATCACATCGCCGATCGTTTCATAGCCTTTTGTATGATGGATATGCTCAACAAACTGACGGATACCCCCCTCGTAGTGGAGATTTTTTTCTTGAATTTCATCCGGATTTCTGGTATCGGAAATTCTGATTTTAAGGCCGGCATTCAGGAAAGCCTGTTCTCTCATGCGTTTGAGCAGAGTTTCATAGTCATAGTCGAGAGTTTCAAAAATTTCGGCATCGGCCTTGAACATGACACTTGTACCGGTTTTCTGAGTATTGCCGATAATTTTGAGAGGCTCGCTGTATTTGCCTCGTTCAAAACGCTGGAAATGGATATTTTCACCGTCATAGACAGTCAGTTCCAGCCATTCGGAAAGGGCATTGACAACAGAAGCACCCACACCATGCAGACCGCCGGAGACTTTATAGCCGCCGCCGCCGAACTTGCCGCCGGCATGAAGGACAGTATAAACGATCGTAGCGGCAGAAATGCCCTCAGTCGGATGGATTCCGGTCGGAATTCCCCGTCCGTTATCGGTGATGCGGATAATATTATCCGGGAGAATTTCCACAGTAATTTCCGTACAATAGCCGGCTAACGCTTCGTCAATGGCATTATCGACAATTTCATAGACAAGATGATGCAGACCGTCCACGCTGGTCGAGCCGATATACATTGCCGGAACCTGTCTGACAGGTTCAAGGCCTTCGAGGACCTGAATCTGTTCTGCACCGTACTGTTGTTCCTGATTTTTTTCATTGCTCATGATAGTAATTCACACTCCGTTTCTGCTGATAAAGAATCAGCGAAGAGAGGGATTCACGATGTTTTCCACAAAGTTTTCAACTTTTCAACACAGTGAAATAATCCCTGTATATCAATAAAAAACTGATATTTCAAAAATAATTCAACAAGTTTTCAACATAGTTTTCAACAGTGTAGTGGAAAGCTTGCTGATAAATTTATTTTATATAGCAATTAAATTTCCGTTCTGCATTTGAAAGATTTTTCCGGTCTGTTCCAGCCTGAGAGAAGAGGCATGACAGAGGGTGATAAAAACCTGCATATCGGAAACGGTATCATAAAGAAATTTCTGACGGCGTTCATCCAGTTCGCCCATGACATCATCCAGAAGAACAACAGGAGAACGCTTTAATTTTTGATTATACAAATGAGCCTGTGCAAGCTTGAGCACAAGAGCGGCTGATTTTTTCTGCCCCTGCGAGCCGAACTTCTGAACAGATTTCCCGTTGATGGTAAGCAGCAGATCATCACGCTGAATCCCCTTCTGTGTATAGCCCATCCGGAGGTCATCTTCGAGGTGAGCAGCAAGCATTTTTTGATACTGCTCTGTCAGCACCTCGATAGAGGGCACTGAGAGGCCTTCTGATAGCCCCAGCGAGTTCTTATAGGAAATATGCAGGGTTTCTTTGCCGGCCGTTATAATGCCGTACAGACGCTCGCAGAGGGGTGCAAGGTTCTGAATATATTCTGAACGCATCAGAGTAAGATATGCACCCTCCTGTGCAAGCTGTGCATCCCAGAGCAGGACATCCTGTTTCTGGATTCTGTGTTTCAGAGCTTTCTGAATGCTGGCATTGCGTTCGGAAAGCAACAGAGCGGCACGGCTGACGTGCGGTACTCTGTTTGGAGAGAGCTGACAGGCACATAAATCCAGAAAAGAACGGCGTTTATCGGGAAGCCCCGCAATCAGTTCCAGGTCCGCCGGAGAGAATGCAACACAATGGAAGTTTTCAAACAGAGCATTGACTTTCTGGTTTTTTACGCCGTTCAGGGAAATCTGTTTTTTTTTCTGCTGTCCCCGTTCGAGAGAATAGCGGATTTCCTGGTTTCTTCTGCCGTCGAAGAACTGCATTCTGCACTGAAAGAAAGGGGCATCGAACCCGAGATAATGTCTTTCTTTGATGCCATGGAAATTTTTGCATCCGGTCATAAGCCAGACAGCATCGAGCAGATTTGTTTTTCCCTGTGCATTATCGCCGATAATAAGATTTAATTTTTCGTCCGGTTGAAAGGAGACCTGTTTCAGATTCCGGAACCCATCGGCAGAGAATTCTGTAATATGCATAGATTTTTAAGATTCAGCTTCTACATGAACGGTATATTTATCAATAGAAACCGTATCACCGGGACGGATTTTTTTTCCTCTCATTGTGCAGACTTCGCCGTTGACTTTGACAGCTCCCTGCTGAACAAGTTCTTTTGCGAAACCGCCGGTATCACAAAGGCCGGCAAATTTAAGCAGAGAATCCAGTTTAATAAATTCCGTCCGGATTCTGACAGTTTCGGTTTCAGGTTTCTGAACCATAACGGAAACTCCTTTCTTGCATGAATTTTCCACAAAGTTTTTCACAGCTGTTTAATATTGCATTTTCACTCCTGATCGGATTTTGATTTTTCAACACAGTTTTTCACAGCTGTTTAAAATTAGAAATTATTCTTTCAGCTGAATCGGCATGATCAGATAAATAAAGCTTTCATCCTCAACGGGAGTGATTTTAATGACTTTATTGCTGCCGCTCATCTGGAATCTGATCTTATCACACTGACAGGAACGCAGAGCCTCAGAAAGATATTTATTGCTGAATCCGATTGTCAGGCTGTCTCCGGTAATATCTGCCGGAATCCGGTCATTGATCGCACCAATACCGGTTTTGCAGGAAATTTCCAGATAACCGTCCGCAAACACGCACCGCATCGGAGCTTTGTTCTTATCATTGATCAGAAGCGAGCAGCGTTCTGCACAGGCCATAATATCTTTCTTGTAGAGCGTGACAGTGGTCTTGCTTTCAGCCGGAATACTCGTCCGGAAATTATGGAACTGCCCTTCGAGCAGTCTTGCGAATAACTCAAAGCCGTTCACAGAAAAGACAATATGCTTTCCGTTGGTATAGAATTCACAGGGCTGTTCGGCATCGTCTTTCATCATGCTGATTAATTCGCTCAGAGCCTTTTTCGGCACAACAAAATGAAAATCCTGCATATCCTGAAGATTCTCCTGCCGGAGAGCAAGCCGGTATCTGTCCATAGCAACGATATAGAACACACCCTGGCTGGATTCAAATAATTCACCGGTCAGAATGGGCTTATCTTCTTTCACAGAAGCCGCAAAACTGGATTCCTGAATCATAGAACGCAGTACCTGCTGAGAAACAGCAGTTTTTGCCGCACTCTCCACAACAGGAAGTTCCGGAAATTCTTCTGCACTCATAGCAGAAAGCTGATATCTTGTATTTTCACTGATCAGAGAAGCATTGAGCATATCATCAATTTCAAGAGTAATTTCTTCTCCTGACATACGTCTTGCCATTTCGCTGAACAGTCTGGCATTGAGCACGAAAGTAAATTCTGCATCACACTCTGCTTTCACAGAAGTCCGGATGCCGATTTCTAAATTATAACCTGTCAGAATAATCTGTGTTTCCTGCATCTGAATACAGATACCCTCCATAACCAGAATCGGAGATTTTGCAGAGACAGCTTTCAGAACATGTGCAATTGCATTGCACAGATCATTTTTATTACAAGTAAATTTCATAACTAAGAATTACCCCTTTTATTTTTTTGGATTTCATTTTTTGATTTCTGAAAAAATCAAAAAATTTAAAAAGTTACAGTTTGTTACTTTTCGAGCAGATTTAAAAAATTTTATTTTTTGAAAAAAAGTCTATTTATAAAATAGTAGTAGTAGTAGGGGGTGTTGAAACTGTTGAAAACTTTTTTATTGTCCATATATGGACAAAAAACAAGCAAAGTTTTCAACATTCAACATGTTGAAAGATTGTTGAAAAGTTGAAAACTCATTTTCGGTCTGAAAATTCGCTCCAAACTGTTGAAATGTTGAAAAAATGTGGAAACATTGTGGAAACATTGTTGAAAGGATTTAACCTTTCTGTAACTTTTGAAAAGTTTTCAACAAACTGTTGAAAGTTGAAAAGTTGAAACTGTTGAAAACTTTTTGATTTTTTGATTTTTTCTCGATATTGCGATAAAAATCACTGTTGAAAACTATGTTGAAACTGTTGAAAGATTGTTGAAAGTGTGTTGAAAACTTTTTTGGTAACAATCTTTCAACAGAGTTTTCAACAATGTGTTGAAAGAAAATCCGCTTTCGCAGAGTAAAGCAAGGGCACTTTCGTATGTAAAAGTGCCGCTCTCAAAACGTGTAAAAAATGGCTGTTGAAAAATTTGTACAAATTATACAAATACGGACATTACAGCACATTGGAAGGATCCGGATTTTTCTCCCGGATGTCCTTGATGATGTCATCTACAAGATCCCGAAGATTAGAGTCTTTCTTCAGGGCATCGTTGACGGTATTGATCGCATAGACGATCGTAGAATGATCTCTGCCGCCAAATTCCATGCCGATGGCAGCCAGCGGCATTCCTGTCACTTCACGGACAACATAGGCAGCAACCTTGCGGGCAGTCGAAATCTGGGAAGTACGCTTGCTGGAGCGGATGTCTTCCGGCGTAATGCCGTAAACGTTCGCAACTTCGGCAATAATCTTCTCCACGGTAATCGGAATCGGCTGATCATCGGTCAGAATATCACGGATGACACTCTGTGCCATGGAGATGGTCGGAGAACTGTTTGCAAGTGTTTTCAGGGCTTTCAGCTTCTTGACAGCTCCTTCGAGCTGACGGATATTGGTTTTCAGCCTTGTGGCGATAAATTCAATTACTTCATCCGGGATTTTGAAATCCAGAAGCTCTGCTTTGCGGCGGATAATGGCATATCTGGTCTCGAAATCCGGAGCACTGATATCTGCAATCAAACCGCATTCAAAACGGCTTCTGATGCGTTCTTCCAGCGTTTTCAGCTCTCTGGGCGGCTTATCGGACGTGATGACAATCTGCTTGCCCTCGGAGTGCAGTTTATTGAACGTATGGAAAAATTCTTCCTGCATACGTTCTTTTCCGGAGAAGAACTGGATGTCATCAACAATCAGCACATCAGCTTTTCTGTATTTGTCATGAAAGACTGTTGTATCACGCTGATCGATGGATTTAATCAGTTCGTTTCCGAAGGCTTCGCCGGTGACATAAATTGCATTTTTATCAGGATTATTGCTCGTGATTTCGTGCTTGATTGCCGTTACCAGGTGAGTTTTGCCGAGTCCTGATGCCCCGTAAATGAACAGGGGGTTGTAAGAGGCAGCCGTATCAGAGGCTACAGCTTTACAGGCAGCAAAAGCGAACTCATTGGAACGGCCTACGATGAACGTATCGAACGTATAGTCATATTTGGCGATTTCATAGCTTTTCTGAAGTTCTTCGTGCTTTTCGTCTATCTGCTCAAAATTGGCAGTATCAGAATGCGGCGGCGGTTCTTTGGTCTGGATATTGACAACGACTTCGACTTTAAAACCGAGAAGATGTTCAAGTGCAGTTTCAAGAAATTTTTTATAGTTAGAAAGAATGATGCCCTGCTGAAATTCTGTATCTACCTGAAAGACCGCTTTTTTGCCGTCCAGGGAAACAGGCACCATTGTGTTAATCCAGGTTGTCATAGCTACGGGAGCGATGAGTTCCTGCTCAGAGCAATATGTTTTAACCTGTTCAAACACATCGTCAAAAGAATTCATGTCTGCAACCTCCATTCATAATTTCTACTTCTTTTATTCTAACATATTTAAAGTAAAAAAGCAAGACTTTTTTGAATTTTTTCAACTCCGGAGAGGAAAAAAAACAGTGTTTTTGACATGATATACAAATTATACAAAATATTTCTGAAAAGTTTAAAATAAAATTTTCTTTATACAAAAACAGGATAAAAATATATAATTACGACTAAAAATATATCTACTAAAATTTGGCAATTGTTTAATCTGTATGATATTCTCCTGATTTTTTCAACATTCAAAAGCTAACTGCACAGTTGAAAAGTTGATAAGTATATAAATAAAATTAAAAATCAGAAAAAACTATGAAAAATATATAAAAATTGATCAAAAATATAACAAATCTATCTTAAAATAAGCAAACAGTTGTTCGATTTTCGTGATTTTGACTTAAATTCTTTTTTAATCTGCCGGAATTTCAACATCTTGCATAAATTTATTAATTCAGTATATTTATTTCAACAAATGTTGAAATAAATATACATCAAAAACAACCGTACATATTTCATTCATAAACTATTGCATTTTTTCTTCTCTGATTATTGCAGATTTGATTATTTTATTGCATATTCACTCCTCTTACCGGATTTTTTGTGCATTATCACGGAAATGTTGAAAAAATCTTGAAATAAAAATACATCAAAAACAATCGTACATATTTCATTCATAAACTATTGCATTTTTTCTCCTCTGATTATTGCAGATCTGATTATTTTATTGCATATTCACTCCTCTTTTCGGATTTTTTGTGCATTATCACGGAAATGTTGAAAAAATCTTGAAATAAAAATATATCAAAAACAATCGTACATATTTCATTCATAAACTATTGCATTTTTTCTTCTCTGATTATTGCAGATCTGATTATTTTATTGCATATTCACTCCTCTTTCCGGATTTTTTATGCATTATCACGGAAATGTTGAAAAAACCTTGAAATAAAAATACATCAAATACAAAACGCCTGACATATTTTTACATTTTGCTAAATTTTTACAAATTTTATATAAAAAATAAACAGTTTATCATAATATTTGTTGAATTTTAAATACATATTATCTGAATTTCATATTTTATCCATATTTTTTATTAAAAATCTATAAAATTTTCAACTTTTTGATCTCCTATTATACGTTCCAAATACCATGCCGAAACCTTTCCGTTTTCCGGTTTCTCAGAAATGTTGAAAAAAGATCACGGCATTTTCCCTATATATCGCCAAAAAATCAAAAAACATTTTCTGCTTTTATGCATTTTGCCATGTTGAAAACTTGTTTTTTTCCTTTTTTTCTTTCTGATCAAAATTTTTTTTAAAAAGCCCTTGACAGAATGCCTTGAATAAGCTATAATAAAAGGGTATGAAAGTACAAAAAAGCTGAGACATACTGACTGGCTGTCAGGGTGTCCGGTATCTGAAGAAAGGAGGAAATCCGCAATGAAAAGAACTTACCAGCCTAAGAAACTGCACAGAAAAAAAGAACACGGTTTCATGAAAAGAATGTCCGATAGAAACGGCAGAAAGGTTTTAGCTCGCAGGAGAGCAAAGGGCAGAAAGAGACTTTCCCATTGACGAGTCAGACCACAAATCTTAATTTGTGGTCTTTTTGTTTTATCGACTGTGATTTTTTTTGAGGTGAATCTATGCTGTATACCGAAATCATGACACAAAACAAGGATTTTCAGCTTTGCTATAAAAAAGGCAAAACTGTCATTTCTCAGAATATTATCCTGTATGCCAGAAAAAATCATCTGCCGGTAAACCGTCTGGGAATCACGACCAGCAAAAAAGTCGGAAATGCAGTCTGCCGCAGCAGAGCCAGAAGACTCATCCGGCAGGCATGGCGGGAAAATGAAATTCTTGCTCCTGTCGGACTGGATATTGTCATTGTGGCAAGGTCACATATCACGGAAATCAAATCCGGCGTTCTGAGCCGTTATCTCCGGAAATACGGCATGTCTGCCCTGGAGCAGATTTATCAGGGCAGTGTACCGCAGCCGAAATATAAGGAAAAATCATGAATCTTGTCAAAAACATACTGCTTGTGCTGATCCGGTTTTATCAGAAATGCATTTCTCCGCTGTTTCCCCGCTGCTGCCGGTTTTATCCGTCCTGTTCCTGTTATGCTGTGACTGCAATTCAGCGTTTCGGAGCATGTAAAGGCTCGGTGCTGGCTCTGCACCGGATTTTCCGCTGCAATCCGTGGTCAAGGGGCGGTATTGATCAGGTTCCCGACACATTTTCCTGGAAAGCTCTTGTGCAGAAAAAGCAATAATTTTATTTATTTTCAGAACAGAGAATATACACAGTTTTTTAGAACATCAGGAATGAGGTAACTATTTTGAATTTTTTAATTAATCTTATCGCAATTCCGCTCGGATTTCTCATGAAGATCATTTACAATCTGGTCGGAAATTACGGTATTTCGATTATTCTGTTTACTTTTGTCACCAGAATGATTCTGTTTCCTGTTTCCTACAAACAGCAGAAAAATACTGCCAGAATGCAGCTGCTTAATCCAAAGCTGAAAAAGCTACAGGAAAAATATAAAAATGACCCTAATAAAATGCAGATGGAGCAGTTTCAGTTATATCAGGATGAGAATATCAATCCTTATTCTTCCTGTCTGACTTCTTTTATTCCTCTGATTTTGTTATGGGGGGTGCTGGCTGTCGTCTATAAGCCGATGACTTATATTCTTGACTATGATACCAATACCATCGAAGAAGCAAAATCTATTGTCATTTCTCTTGATGAGTCTGCTGAAAAAAATCTTACCAAGAACAGCATGAGACAGGAACTCATCATCATGGAAAAAATGCTCCAGAATCCGGAGGCTTTTTCCGCTGTCATCCGGGACGGCGAAATCACTTTCGTTGAGAATGAAACCGAAACTGCTCAGAAGCTTAATTATATCGACCAGAATTTTGTCACAGAAGTGACTGATTTTGCCAAAACCTTCACACTGGGAAGTGTCAAGCTCAGTGAAACTCCCAGTACAAAACCCTCGGAAAATTCCAGTTTCTTCCTGTTTCTGATTCCGATTCTTTCCGGTCTGATGCAGCTTGTCTTTACCATCTACACGCAGAAAATGCAGAAAAAACGCAATCCTGACATGCCTAATATGGGCAGTATGAATGCCATGCTCTACATGATGCCTCTCTTCTCTGTCTGGCTTGCCTTTACGGTGCCGGCCGGTGTCGGCTTCTACTGGCTCTGCTCTTCTGTTTTCTCATTCCTCCAGAGCATGTTCTTATATGCCTGGTTCAATGAAGAACGTGTCGAGAAAATCGGTGAAATCGAACGTGAAAAAGCCAAAAAAGCTAAAAAACGTCCCTCTATGATGCAGAAACTCATGGAACAGCAGGAAGAAATGATGCGTCAGCAGGATCAGGAGGGCATTTCCGGCAACAGAGTCCGTTACTCTGACAGCGATGGAACTACCAAAATTTCACGCTCTGAAATGGAAGAATACAATACATCTGTCATCCGTGAGGCAAGACGGAGAATCGCTGAAAAATACGGCGATCTTGAACCTGAAGCCGATTCCGGAACAGGTAATAAAAATAAAAAGAAAAAATAATATGAACAGGAGGTTTTCGCATGACTCAGATTTTTAATGCAAAAACTGTCGAGGATGCAAAGGAACTGGCCGCCCGTACTTTCGGTGTCGCTCAGGAAGAAATTATTTTTGAAGTCCTCGAAGAACCTAAAAAGGGCTTCCTTGGCATTGGCAAAAAAGGTGAAGCCAAGGTACAGGCTACTTATGTTCCTGCCGTTGTTCCGGAACAGCCCGAATCAACTCCCCAAACAGATTCGTTTGAAGAAGAAAAAACCGAAGTTCCTGCTTCTGTTCAGGACTTTACAGAAGAAACCCCTGTGACTGCAATCAGGAGTGAAAATGCAATAACCGCTCCCGAAACAGAATCTGCAATCTCTGACATGAGCGAAAATGCAACAACCGCTCCTGAAACAGAATCTGCAACCTCTGACATGAGCAAAAATGCAACAACCGCCGAAAAAGAAAAATCTTCTATCCAGCCTGATGAAGAATTAATTACTGGCGAACCCTCTGAAGCTGCTCTCGCTAAAATTGAAAAAGCAAAAGCTTACCTTCTCAGTATCCTTGCAGCAATGGGCGTGAAAGCAGATCTTAAAGTCAATGCCGGAAGTGACAGTGCTATTATTGAAATTGTCACTCCCAACAGCGGTGCAGTGATCGGCAAAAGAGGCGAAACGCTCGATTCTCTCCAGTACCTTACTTTTATGACCGCTAACCGTGCCGATAAAGATTATTACAGAATTATCCTCAATACTGCCAATTACCGTGAACGCAGAAGAAAAACACTCGAAGAACTTGCTGCTAAAATTGCAAAAAATGTTCTCCATTCTCACCGCTCTACTACCCTTGAACCCATGAACCCCTATGAACGCAGAGTCATTCACTCCGCAATTGCTGAAATTGATGGCGTCAGCTCCAAGAGCATCGGTGAAGAACCTTACCGCAAAGTTGTGATTTCTTCCGACGAAAAACCCCAGAGATCCGGCAAACGCAGAAATTTCCGGGATAAAAACGACAAGTCCGACAGACACGGAAAAAATCAGGGCAGACGTGACCGCTCCAGAAGAAATTCTGATACTCCGCCGACAAGAATCTCTATGGATTCTATGAAAACCAGCTTCGAGAAAGACTATAAACGTCCCAAGCCCGAAGATGATATTAATGCCGGTCTGTACGGTAAAATTGAATTCTAATATTTTTCAGGAGGCTGGACGGGTTTTCGTTCAGCTTTCTTTTTTATCTTCTATATTTTCAGGAGGTCACTATGCAACATCTTACTGATACTATTGCCGCTCTCGCTACGCCTCACGGCTCCGGCGGCATGGCGGTTATCCGGATTTCCGGTCAGAATGCCGTTTCCTGTTCCGATCAGTTCTTTCAGCCTGTCCGGGGAAAACTCCCCTCTCAAATGCAGGGCTATACCTGCTCGTATGGCTATTTTATCAATCCTGATCATGAAATCTTAGACGATGTCGTTTTGACTGTCTTTAAAAATCCTCACAGCTACACCGGTGAAGATACTGTCGAAATTTCCTGTCACGGCGGAAGATTCCTTTCACAGAAAATCCTCAGAACTGTCCTCTCCTGCCCTCAGATCCGCCTTGCCGAAGCAGGAGAATTTACAAAACGTGCTTTCCTGAACGGCAAACTCTCTCTTACTCAGGCAGAGGCTGTTGCTGATCTGATCTCCGCTTCCGGTGAAAATGCTGTCAAATATGCAAGAACCCTCCGGGATGGTGCTACTTTCCGGAAAATTTCTGAATTCTCTCAGATTATTCTTGAAATCCTCTCCGATCTGGCTGTATGGGCTGATTATCCCGATGAAGATATTCCCGGTGTGGATACCAATATCTTAGGAGTAAAAATGCAACAATTACTCTCTGATATGAATCAGCTCATGTCAAGCTATGACTACGGCAGAATTCTCAGAGAAGGTCTGCATACTGTTATCGCCGGAAAACCCAATGTCGGCAAGTCTACTCTCTTTAACGTCCTCAGCGGCTGTGAACGCAGTATCGTTACTGATATTGCCGGAACTACCCGTGATGTCGTCGAAGAACAAATCCGGCTCGGTGATGTCATTCTCCGGCTCTCCGATACTGCCGGCGTTCATCATACTGCCGATACTGTTGAAAAAATCGGCGTGGAACGCAGTCTATCCAGTCTTGAACAGGCCGATTTAATCCTTGCTGTCTTCGATATGAGTGCTCCTCTCTCCGAAGAAGATAAAATTCTCCTCGATAAACTTCCGCAGGATAAAACAATTATCGTCTATAATAAATCCGATCAGTCCAGCAATGATTTTAATCAAAATCTGCTTCTGCACTTCTCGCCTGTCGAAACTGTCGAAATTTCAGCCAAAAATCAGGATCATATCACGGAACTGCAAGCCGCTGTTGAACGCTTCGCCGCTCGTCATGCTACTCCTGCCGAAGACGGTATGATCGCTAACGAACGACAGAGAAGCTGCCTCGAAAATGCTCTCTCTGCTGTTCAGGAAGCCCTTGATGCTCTCTCTATGGGGCTTGCTTTGGATGCCGTCACTGTCAGTCTGGATGCCGCCGCTGATGCCCTCTTACAGCTCACCGGTGAACGTGTCACGGATAAAGTTGTCGATACCGTCTTTCAACGCTTCTGTGTCGGCAAATAAATATATTCAATAAATTTTAAGGTGTGTGTTATTTATGAATCAAGAATATCAAATGGGGGATTTCGATGTGATTATCGTCGGTGCCGGTCATGCCGGTGTCGAAGCCGGTCTCGCTTCTGCAAGACTCGGCTGTAAAACTCTCCTGATGACCATCTCCCTCGATCAGATCGCTAATATGCCCTGTAATCCCTCTATCGGCGGTACTGCCAAAGGCCATCTCGTCCGTGAAATCGATGCTCTCGGCGGTGAAATGGGCAAGGCCGCCGATGCCTGCTTCCTGCAATCCCGTATGCTCAACCGTGGCAAAGGTCCTGCTGTTCACAGCCTCCGTGTACAGGCCGACCGTGTTAAATATCATTCCCATATGAAACATGTCTGCGAACAACAGGAAAATCTATTCATCAAACAAGGCGAGGCCGCTCAGATCTTAGTCGAAAATCAGCATATTACCGGTATTGTTACAAAACTCGGTGCTGTCTATCACGCAAAAGCTGTCGTGATCGCTACCGGTACTTACCTCAAAGGCAAAATCCATATCGGGCAGGTCTCTTTTGAAAGCGGCCCTGATTCTGCCCTCCCTGCAAATGCTCTCTCTGAAAGCCTGAAACAATATCTCCCTCTCAGAAGATTCAAAACCGGTACCCCCTGCCGTGTCCATAAACGCAGTATCAATTTCGATATTCTCGAAAAACAGGACGGTGATTCTCAAATCGTTCCGTTCTCTTTTGAAAATCAAAATCAAGATTTCAAAAATCAGGTCTCCTGCTATATCAGCTATACGAATCTCAATACTCATGATGTCATTAAAGCGAATCTTCACCGCTCTCCTCTCTATTCCGGCAATATCGAAGGTGTCGGCCCTCGCTACTGCCCCTCGATCGAAGATAAAGTCGTCAGATTTGCCGATAAAGAACGCCATCAGCTTTTTATTGAACCTATGGGACTCTCTACTGATGAATATTACCTCCAGGGCATGTCCTCTTCTCTCCCTGAAGATGTTCAGCTCGCTTTCCTCAAAACGATCAAAGGCCTCGAAAATGTCGAAATCCTTCGCCCGGCTTACGCTATCGAATATGACTGCGTTGACCCTACCGCTCTTAAACCTACTCTCGAAACAAAAGCCGTTTCCGGTCTCTTCGGTGCCGGTCAGTTCAACGGCAGCTCCGGCTATGAAGAAGCCGCCGCTCAAGGCCTTGTCGCCGGTATTAATGCCGCTCTCTTCGTTCAGAATAAAAATCAACTCATCCTTGAACGCTCCGGCTCTTATATCGGTACTCTCATCGACGACCTCGTCTGCAAAGGATGCAGCGACCCTTACAGAATGATGACTTCCCGAAGCGAATACAGACTCGTCCTCCGGCAGGATAATGCCGATTTCCGTATGATGCCTATCGGTCATCAGCTGGGTCTTATTTCAGATCAGAAATATCAAAAAATGCTTGATAAATACGCTCTTGTCGAATCTGAAATCGACAGACTGAAACATTCCAATATTGCCCCCTCTCCTGATCTTAACCAATTTCTGGAAAATTCCGGTACTGCTCCCCTTTCTACCGGATGTAAAATCGCTGATCTTATCCGCCGGCCTCAGCTCGGTTATGATATTCTTGCTCCGTTCGATTCCGACCGCCCTGCATTATCCCCTGAAATCCGTGAACAAGTCGAAATTCAAATCAAGTACGAAGGCTATATCAACCGCCAATATGATATGATCCATAAAGCTCAGTCCCTCGAACAAAAGAAACTCCCGCAGAATTTCGATTATCATGAAATTCATGGCCTCCGCCTCGAAGCTGTCGAAAAATTAAATAAACATCAGCCCGTCAGTATCGGTCAGGCTTCCAGAATCTCCGGTGTCTCTCCCGCTGATATTTCTGTTCTGCTTATCTGGCTTACGCAAAATAAATAATGTTCCACGTGGAACATCTCAGGAGTGTGAAACATGACGATTCCAGAATTATTCCAAAATTATTATTTTCATGACAGTATTTTTATTAAATCCGGTATCTATAAAAAAGACGGAAATTTTGCTGTCTGGTGTCAGTTCTGCGATTTTCTCCAGAAAAATTATCAAAGCTCTCAGCCTGCTAACAGCGATATTTTGATTCTCTTTCATCATGCTCAGTTTTCCGGGCATGTTGCGGACTGCTCCGTCCTTGAACAAAAATTAATTGATGACAGAACAATCTGCTTCTTCCTCGAAAACTGGAACGGCTCTGAATTTCTTGATTTCTCTGTTTCTGCTGATTCTGTCGAAATTCAAGTCATCAGAAAATATAATTTATAAATTTGTTCCACGTGGAACATTTTTCAGGAGGTGTGGAACATGTGGTCAACTGTCAGAAATAAACTCGAAAATGTTTATCTTGCCGATTCCCTTAAAAATCATATTCAGTATTTTGTTACTACTTACCGGAATTGTCATGACCGTGAAGGCAGAGCTTCTATCCGGCTCGACGGCGTGGAAATCCTTAAAAGCAATTACTTTGACAAAATGGGTGCTCATAGTCAGATTTATTACTCTCATCAGGCTGACTGGGAAAAAGCTTATCTCCTTGCTGAATCTCAGGGCTGTTTCGATCAGAGAAATTTTTATCAGGCTTTTCATAATTTCGATAATCAATCTATTCAGGATAGTCTGCAAAGTCAAAGCCTTCTTGTCAGGATTTTTGCTGTTCTTGATAAACGCACCGGAAAAAGAACCCTTATTGCTCTGCAAAATGCAATGCAGCATGAAAATCCTATCTTGCAGGAATTTTATCATATTCGGCTCGATGCCGAACATATTCATGTTCCACGTGGAACATCTCAGGAGTGTGAAATGTGAACCATAATTTTCAAATTCATTTTCAGTTACAGGAATTAGATAAAATCGTCCCGTGGGGTGATGAAAATCATCTTTCTTTGCATTGGTATGGCCTTACTGACGGCTTGCTTTGGATTACTGCCGGAAATCATACCGTCTATGAATATTCTCAGGATGCAATAAATTTCTGGAATGATGATATAAAATATAATAATTATCAGATTTCCAGATTTTTGCAAGATTTTTCAGCGACATTTCCTTTTATCTGTGAATCTGTTCCAAAAAATATTTATGATAATATTGAAAATTTTGTGCCGTTTACCGATAAATGGAAATTGCTTCATGAAGATCTCCCCGATGATGTTTTCGATACATGGTATTTTGATGAGGCTTACTATCCTCTCATAGAATGGTTTTATCAGCAAAATTCTTTCGATTCCGGTCATCTCACCGGCGGCCCTCAGATCGGGGCTTTCCGGTGCGGTGATATGATCAAATTCTGGTGGGATAATCATGAACGCACCCTCAAAAACGGGAAAAATATCTGGACTGCTCCTAAAGGCTGCTATGAAATGCAGTATGCTGATTTTATTGCTGAAGTTCAGAGATTTTATACCAGTTTCTTTCAGGCTATGGATGTTCAAGTTCAAAATGCTGTCGATAAAAACTGGGGAAATATTCAGCTTGATAAACCTCAGCTTGTTAAAGAACATCAAACCAGAAAAGAAGGCTTTCAACAGAAAATTCAGTCGCTTTCTAATCCGCCTGCTTTCCCTCGTGACTGGAATCAGATTTCTGCTCTCTGGAAAAACTGCCTTGATGATCTCAAAAAAATTTAATATGTTCCACGTGGAACATTTTTTCAAAAATATTATTATCGGAGGTTTTTTATTATGCTCCCGGATTATCAATCTGCTCAAAAGTTGTTTCAATCATATCATCTCGATGTTCCACGTGGAACATTTCAGAAATTAGAAATTTATGCTGATTTCTTAGTTGACTATAATCAGCATGTCAATCTGACAGCCATCACTGACGGAAATGAAATCTTAACCAAACATTTCTTAGACAGCTTCCTGTTATATATTCATGCTCAGAACTGTTTTCCGGATTCTGCTAAAGTTTTGGATATCGGCAGCGGTGCCGGTTTCCCCGGTGTGCCCCTCGCTCTGCTCCGGCCTGATTTTACAGTTACTCTCCTCGACAGCCTCAATAAACGTATTACTTTTTTGGAATTATTAAAACAAAAATTAGAATGCAGCTATACTCCCATCCACGGCAGAGCCGAAGAACTTGCTAAACTCCCTGACTATCGTGAAACTTTCGATGTCGTCACTGCCCGTGCGGTCGCCGCTCTCCCGATGCTCGCTGAATTTTCTCTCCCTTATGTCAGAACCGGCGGTTTCTGGATCGCTATGAAAGGCAAAGAAGAAATTTCACCTGCACGCAATGCTATTAAAATCCTCGGCGGTAAACTTGAACAGACTATCTCTTATCAGCTCCCCGACGGCGATGAAAGAACGATCTATATCATAAAAAAAATATCGCCTACGCCGACAAAATATCCCAGAAAATTTGCTCAGATTAAGCAAAAGCAACTGTAAAAAAACACGAATATGTTCGGAAATCCGTTATTTTCAACAGAAATAACGGATTTTTTTTATAGCATCGGCTTTCTATATCTGCTATAATTAAATTACAGAGAGATACAACAAAACTTTTTTATGAACATCTGAAAGGAGCTTATGCTATGTCTACCGCTCTCACCGTCCCAAAAGGACAAACCCTCGCAGAACAAAGGGTGATGCATATCCGCATTGAGGATATCCGGCCGAATCCTCATCAGCCAAGAACTGTCTTTCATTCCGAAGAACTCAAGGCTCTTTCTGACAGTATCCGGCAAAACGGCATTCTACAGCCGCTTACTGTCCGGCAGTATGGAAATCTTTATGAACTTATCGCCGGTGAACGCCGCCTGAGAGCTGCCAAATTAGCCGGTCTCCGGTCTGTTCCGTGCATTGTCATGGAAATTAATGACAGAAATTCTGCTATTCTTGCACTTGTCGAAAATATTCAGAGACAAGATCTTAATTATTTTGAAGAAGCTGCTGCTCTTGAAAAATTAATTACTTACTACGGCATGACGCAGGAAGATGCCGCCGTACAGCTCGGACGTGCTCAGAGTACTGTTGCCAATAAACTCCGCCTGCTTCGGCTGACCCCAAAAGAAAGAGAATATATCCTTGAAAATCAGCTTACGGAACGTCATGCCCGTGCTCTCCTCAAAATTGCAAGCCCCCAGGAACGTATGGCAGTTCTTGAAAAAATTACGAAACTCGGCCTCAATGTCGAAAAAACAGAACTGTTTATCGACGAAAAGCTGAATCATACCAGAGAACAGGAGAGCTTCCGCAAACGCAGCGTTCTCTTCCGGGATGTCAGATTATTCACCAATACTATTCAGAAAGCCGTTGAAACTATGCAGGCCGCCGGAATTTCTGCCGAATCGCAAAAAATGCAGTTCTCCGATTATATTGAATACAGAATCCGCATTCCCCTGAATCATAAAGACTAACTTTTTTTCGTTTTTGTTCCACGTGGAACATTTCTCAGTTTTCCTCCTTGCTGAGTCTTGTTCTGCGTGGAATTTATTATTTTTTTCCGAAAAAATCTTTACAAATCTTCTCAGACATGCTATAATAAAAACAGAAGTTCAATTCAGAAAGGAGCTATCTCATCTATGAGTAAAGTGATTGCTGTCGCCAATCAGAAAGGCGGCGTTGGCAAATCGACTACTACTGTCAATCTGGCCGCTTATCTCGGCTCAAGAGGAAAAAAAATTCTCTGCATCGATATTGATGCTCAGGGAAATCTGACCACCGGTTTCGGAATTCGTAAAAAAGATCTGTCTTGTTCTACTTATGATATCCTTACCGGAAAAGAAAGCATTAAAAATGCTGTCATCCAGACGGAATTTGAAAATGTTTCCGTTGTTCCCGCAAATGCCGACCTTGCCGGTGCAGAAGTCGAACTCGTCAATATGGAACAGAGATTCAACCGCCTCAAAATGCAGGTTCTGACAATCAAAGAAGATTATGATTTTATTTTTATTGACTGCCCGCCGGCTCTCGGTCAGCTGACAATTAACGGCATGACAGCCTGTGATGAATTATTAATCCCCATGCTGGCTGAATTCTATGCTCTTGAAGGCCTTACACAGCTTGTCAATACCATGAAGCTTGTCCGGGCCAATTATAACCCTTCTCTTGATATTCTCGGCATTGTCTTTACTATGTATGACAACCGCCTGAATGTTTCCCGTCAGGTTGTCGAAGAAGTGGAACAGTATTTTGCTGCTAAAGTCTTTCAGACTAAAATCCCCCGCAATGTCCGGCTCTCGGAAGCTCCCAGCTATGGAAAGCCTGTCATGTATTATGATAAGCATTCCAAAGGCACACTTGCTTATGAATGCCTCGGAAAAGAAATCCTCGGTGAGCCTCTCAGCAGTATCATGAAACTGCGGCTGAATATTGCAAAAGACTGATTTTATAATTAAAATAAATTAGAATTCAGAGGTGATTATATCATGAATTGCCCTTACTGTAATCGCATGATGGTGTATGGAGAAATTTTAGGCGACAGATATGCCCTTAAATGGAAAGATGAAAATCAAAAACTGATTATGGGAATCTTTGCCCCATCAGACAGTATTATACTTAGTGACAGTGCATTTTCCTTTACACGCCCGACCATAAAAGGCTATATCTGCAAAACGTGCAGAAAAATCATACTGGATTATTAATAAACAAAATTCTGATTTATCAATGCTTTAAAATATTTAAAAGAAAGTGATGTGATGTTATGGCAAAAGGCGGTCTCGGCGGCGGCTTAGGCTCTCTCTTTGAAGATAATGCCGCTGAAATTCAGACGAAAAAAACAATCCGTTTATCCGATATCGAACCGAATCGCAATCAGCCCAGGAAAAATTTTGATGATGCTGCTATCTCTGCTCTTGCGAATTCGATCCGTGAACATGGAATGCTTCAGCCAATTCTTGTCAGACCTCTGCCGGACAGCAATAATTATCAGATTGTCGCCGGTGAACGCCGCTGGCGTGCGGCAAGAATGCTCTCTCTCAATGAAGTGCCTGTCATTGTCCGGGAACTCTCTGATCTTGAAACGGCTGAAATCGCTCTGATCGAAAATCTTCAGAGAGAAGATCTGAACCCTGTCGAGGAAGCAAAGGCTTTTCAGCGGCTTCAGGATGACTTCGGCATGAAACAGGACGAAATTGCTAAAAAAGTAGGCTGTTCACGCAGTACGGTTGCCAATGCCCTGCGGCTGCTCAAACTCCCCGAAGAAGTGCAGACTATGCTCATCAAGGGCGATATTACCACCGGTCATGCCAAGGCTCTGTTAGCATTCTCTGATCAGAAACAGATGATTCTTGCCGCTCAGAAAGCAGCTGACGGTCAGCTGAATGTCCGGCAGCTCGAAAAAATGGCTGTCGAATCTGATTCTAAAGATCTGGATGATATTCCTGTCTCCAAAACAATTTCTTATTTCGGAGAAATTGAACATGCTCTCAAAAATCGCCTCGGCAGAAAAGTCAAAGTCCAGTTCAAAAAAAATAAAGGCACGCTTCTGCTGGAATTCTATGACGAGGAAGACCTCAAACTCCTCGCTGAACTCCTCTCGCCCGAAGAAGAATATGATTAATTCAAATTTTTAAACTCAAAATGTTCCACGTGGAACATTTCCACAGAAAGGATTTTTTTATTATGTTAGACATGAAATTTTTAAGAACCAATCCCGATATTGTCAAGGAAAATATCAAGAAAAAATTCCAGGACGAGAAACTCCCCCTCGTCGATAAAGTAATCGAACTCGATAAAGAAAGCAGAGATGCAAAACAAAAAGGCGATCAGCTCCGTGCTCAGGTCAAGAAAAAAAGCAAGGCAACCGGTGCCATTATCGGCAAACTCAAAAAACAGGGTCTGACAGACGAAGAAGCTCAGAAAACCGCTAAAGAAGACCCCGCTTTCCAGGCAATCATGGCCGAAGTCGCTCCCATCAATCAGGAAATTGATACACTCGAAGCTAAAGAAACAGAACTCAATCAGGAAATCAAGAAAATTATGATGATTATCCCCAATATCATTGATCCTTCTGTTCCGATCGGCAAGGATGATTCCGAAAATGTCGAAATTGAAAGATTCGGTGAACCTTTTGTTCCTGATTTTGAAATCCCTCATCATGAAGATATTATGAAAAAACTTAACGGCATTGATAAAGTCTCCGCCGGAAAAACGACCGGTGCCGGCTTCTATTATCTCTGCGGTGATATTGCAAGACTGCACTCTGCTGTCCTCTCTTATGCCCGTGACTTCATGATCGACAGAGGCTTTACTTATTATATCCCTCCGTTCATGATCCGCTCCAATGTCGTCACTGGTGTGATGAGCTTTGCTGAAATGGAAAATATGATGTATAAAATCGAGGGTGAAGATTTATACCTCATCGGTACCAGCGAACATTCTATGATCGGTAAATTTATTGATACGATCCTCCCCGAAGAAAATCTCCCTCAAACCCTCACCAGCTATTCTCCCTGTTTCCGTAAAGAAGTCGGTGCTCACGGTATCGAGGAAAGAGGCGTTTACAGAATCCATCAGTTTGAAAAACAAGAAATGATCGTCGTCTGCAAACCCGAAGAAAGCATGAAATGGTATGACGTTCTCTGGAAAAATACTGTTGATTATTTCCGTTCTCTTGATATTCCGGTCAGAACTCTCGAATGCTGCTCCGGTGACCTCGCCGATCTGAAAGTCAAATCTCTCGACGTGGAAGCCTGGTCCCCACGTCAGAAAAAATATTTTGAAGTCGGCAGCTGTTCCAATCTCGGCGATGCTCAGGCCAGAAGACTCGGCATCCGTGTCAAAAAAGAAGACGGTTCCAAATATTTCGCTCATACCCTCAATAATACCGTCGTTGCTCCGCCTCGTATGCTGATCGCTTTCCTTGAAAATAATCTCAATCCTGACGGCTCTATCCGTATTCCCGAAGTGCTCCGGCCTTATATGGGCGGCATGGAGGTCATCCCTGTAAAATAACATTCTATATTTTCTAAACATCCGGCTGGCTCTGCCTGCCGAATGTTTTTTTTGTACAACAAAAATATACAAAATTTGTTTAACTTGTGAATTCCATGTGAAAATGTTCCACGTGGAACATTTTTTTAATGAGGTGATCACTTGAGACGAAAAATCAGAATTATTACTGTTAATCATCAGAAATATGCTTGGTGGTTCAATTTTTCTCATGGAATTAAACTGCATCTCTCTCCGGCTGAGGATAAAACTTCTGTGATTACTGTCTGCTTCCCCTGTGAAATTTCAGACCAGTTCTATACTGTTTTTCCGTTATTCCTTACCATGCGGAAAAAAGAGCATTTCTGCCGTATTAAAATTATTGAACCTCGGATGACTGCTCTCCTGCTTGCAGATCTTCAAAATCACTTTCAGACCAGAAAATTTATTTCTTTGAATGGTTTCGATCTGCTTGCCGAGATGGGATGGCATATCCTTAAAATTGAAAATGTTTCTGACTGGTGATTTTATATCCAGAAATAAAAAGGCGGCAATGTGTGCCGCCTTTTTTTCGTGATTTTAAAATGTTCCACGTGGAACATTGTTTTATTCCAGAATCTGTGCCGAACCGGTACTGATGATCTGTTCCGTTCCGTCATCTGTTTTTATGATCAGTCCGGCTTCTTCTGTAAATCCTGTCGCTGTTCCTGTCAAGCCTGTGTCTGTCCGGATTTTGTGCCCTAATGTACAGGAATTTTCTGTATAGATTTTTAAATATGTCTTCTCACTGATCTCATCAAAATATTTTTCCATCTGTTTCAGAACTTCTGCTAATAACTGACATCTGTTTATCTTCTTTCCCGTTTCTGTTTCAATATCCGTGACGATCGTTTTCAGCTCCTCCGGCAAATGCGGATCTTCATGCAGATTTATCCCTATTCCAATTACCAGATACTCCATTTTTAATAATTCTGCATTGAAACTGCCTTCTGATAAAATACCGCAAATCTTCCGGCCGTTCAGAAACAAATCATTTACCCATTTGATTTCTGTCTGAATTTCAAATGCTTTCAGTGCTTCATGTACTGCCGCTGCTGTACATGCTGTGATGCTCATCGTTGCTGTCAACGGCAGATCAGGGCGGATAATTACCGAAAAATACAGCCCTCCCGTCGGAGAATGAAAACTTTTCCCCATTCTTCCCCGGCCGGCTGTCTGCTTATCTGCGGTTACTACTGTCCGGGACGGGGCATGTTGTCCCGCCAGAATTTTAGCCTGCTTGTTTGTCGAATCAATTTCTTCATAATGCTGTACCTGAAAGCCTGTTCCTTTCAGAAGCTGCTCCATATAATTCTGATTATAAATATCCGGTATTTCTTTTAGTGAATATCCCTTGTTTGTGACTGCATCAATTTTACATCCCTGTGTTTTCAACTGTTCAATTACTTTCCACACAGCTGTCCGGCTTACACCGAATTCTTCTGCAAGCTGCCGTCCGGAACGATATTCTCCGGCAGATAATACTAATTCTGAAAGCACTTTTTCTTTTAATGTCATTGACAAATTCCCCCTTGCTGTGAACTCTTTTTATTATTATACCATGCTTTATTTCTATTTTCAAGAGTTTCTAAAAATAAAGTTTTCAACATTTCAACTTTGAAATGTTGAAAACTTGCTTTTTATTCCTGTTCCACGTGGAACATTTTTCGCATTCCCTCATATAATGCAGGAGATTCCAAAAAGGGGGGAATGCTTGTGTTTCAGGCCTGTCTGCTGGCTCTTGCTGTGTGTATGGATACTTTTTTCGGGGCTGTCAGCTGTACTGTCAGCGGAATTTCTATTCCCAAAAAATGTGCTCTGCTCATCAGTTCCGTAGGAACCGGATTTCTTAGCATTTCCCTGTTTGGTGCTCAGCTGCTGATGCAGATTCTTCCCGTGAAATTTTTTCAATATGCCGGATTCGCTATTCTTTTTCTGCTCGGCAGTTCTCAGATCATGAAAGAAATGCTGAAAGCCGTATTTCAAAAGCATCAGCCGCATTGGAACTGGAAAGCTCTCGGACTGGTGATTGATATCTGTTTTGATGAAACACTTGCCGATACCGATCACTCTAAAACTCTGAGTGTCCGGGAAACTTTTGCTTATTCTGCGGCTCTTTCCCTGGATTCCCTTGCAAGCGGCCTGGGAGCAGGCATTCAGAAAACAGAAATCCCATTCTGTTTATTCCTGACTTTCTGTGCAGGATTCCTTCTTACACTCCTTGGCTGTAAAATCGGTAAATCCTGCCGTTTCAGAAAAAATCTTTCCTGGCTTGGCGGCGTGATGCTTCTGATTCTTGCATTCTGCCGGCTGTGATGTTCCACGTGGAACATTTCTGCATATCTTCTAACTTATTTTCTAATATTATTATATAATTTATTTATAAAATGCAACTTCTAAAAATTTATCCAGTTCTATCGGCAGTTCCTGATAAATATCAGCCAATTCTTCAAACCCTTCTGTAAGTCCTTTCTGATATACATATCCAACACGGCCGTTTTTTAAATTTACACACAGAATATCGCCGTTCAAGCCCTTTCCTAAAGGAAATAATCTGTATTCTCTCAGACGCTTATATGCTTCATTCTGTAAATAGCCTTCAATTTCGTCCTGCGATAACAGGCAGCTTAATGCCGATTCTTCATTTGTCTGCGGCAGTCTGACCGGTTTTCCCATCAGCTCCAGATATTCATTCAGAAGTTCCGACAAATGCATTTCTTTGAAAAACGGCTTTAATTCAAGCTCTTCTGTTTCAATTCCCTGATCTGAAAAAAATTTTCTGACTTTTTCAATTTTCATAATAAATCCCTCCCATAGAAATTTCGGGTTTTTCCGAATTTTATTTTGTTCAATTATACCATAAAATATAGAGAATGTCAAGAAATTATGAAAAATATTCTATTTCTTTTACTTTCTTGTTATACTGTCAAACAAAACCCATATCAAAATTTATTTTATTTCTGTTTCTGTATTGCATTTCTATTTTAAATATGCTATAATTAATTTGTTAAAATTATTCCAGAAAGGACTGTTTCTCATGAAGATTGAAACAAAATGCCTCCATGAAGGCTATGAGCGTAAAAACGGCGACCCCGGTGCTCTGCCGATCGTCCAGAGTACTACTTATGTATTCGATTCTACTCAGCATATTGCTGAGCTGTTCGATATGCCCACAGAATGTATGTATTCCCGTTTTGCTAACCCTACTGTTGATGCAGTTGAAAAGAAAATCGCCGCTCTCGAAGGCGGTGCTGCTGCAATGTGTACGACCAGCGGTCAGGCTGCTTCTCTCCTCTCCGTTCTGAATCTCTGCAATGCCGGAGACAGTATCATGGCTGTCAGCTCACTCTATGGCGGTACGATTAATCTTTTTGCCGTTTCACTCAAGAAATTCGGCATCAAATGCATTTTTGTCGACCCGGAAGCTACTGACGAGGAACTTCAGAATGCTCTTGAACCTAATACAAGACTCGTATTCGGTGAAACTCTCGCTAATCCGGCTCTGAATGTCTTCGATATTGAACGCTTTGCCAATTTCGCCCATAACAATAAAATTCCGCTGATTGTGGACAATACTTTCCCTACTCCGATTCTCTGCCGGCCGATTGAATTCGGTGCTGATATTGTTGTGCATTCCACTACTAAATATATGGACGGTCATGCTCTCCAGGGCGGCGGTGTCATTGTCGATTCCGGCAAATTCGACTGGACAAACGGCAATTTCCCTGAATTTACTCAGCCCGATGAAAGCTATCACGGTGTTGTTTATTCTGAAGTTTTCGGCAATATCGCCTATATCATCAAGGCAAGAATGCAGCTGATGCGTGATTTCGGATGCTATCCGGCTGCCAATTCTGCTTTTCTTCTTAATCTTGGTCTGGAAACACTCGCTGTCCGCATGGAGAGATACTGCAAAAATGCTCTCACAGTTGCGGAATTCCTCCAGAATAATGAAAATGTCGAATCTGTCAGCTATCCGGGTCTGAAATCTGATCGGTATTATGAACGTGCTCAGAAATATCTTCCCAACGGTACCAGCGGTGTCATCTCCTTTGTCATCAAGGGCGGCCGTGAACGTGCGACAAAATTTATGGATGCTCTCAAACTGGCTTCCCGTGAAGTGCATGTCGCTGATATTCGTACCTGCGTTCTGCATCCGGCAAGTATGACACACCGTCAGCTTACTGATGAACAGCTTGTCGCTGCCGGTATCAATGCCGGAATGATCCGCTTCTCTGTCGGACTCGAAAATGTGGACGATATTCTTGATGATATCAAACAGGCTTTTGCTAATTCTTAATTCTGTTTCTCAATCTGACTGCTGAACGATGCAGTCAGATTTTTTTTATTTCCGTTTCCGGATAATAATATGCTAATATTTCTTTATAATCCGCTCCGTCTGCGGCCATTGCATTCGCTCCGTACTGGCTCATGCCGACATCATGTCCATAGCCTCTGGTCGTGAAAATAAATTTCTTATCTTCATATTTTATGCTGAATATTGCCGATCTCAGACTAAATATATTTCTCAGCTCCTGTCCGGTGAAAATGCTCGTTCCGACAGCAATCTGCATCACTGTTCCGGCTTCGGAATATTCCGGCTCGCCGAACCAGTGTTCTGTATCTGTCCCCAGAAACAGCCCTTCTCTTGCGGCGGTCAGCATTTCTCGGACTTCTTCTGCCGTATAACTGACCGTCTGTTCAAACTGCGGAGCAGTCTCATCTGCTCTGCTTTCTACCGACTGCAAATAGACCACTTCACTCCCCCAGACGTTCTTTGCCGATTCTGTCCGGCCTCCGGACATGGCATGAAATGCTGCGATAATCGGCTCGTCCTGATACATAATCACTTCATGCAGTACACTGTCTACTACTCTCTCCAGCCTGGCATAATAACTATCAAAATTATTATTATATAATTTCTTTAATTCTTCTTTCGTGTAAAATGCCTGATACTGACTTGCATCATCAGAAAAGTCTGCTCCTTTTAATTCCGGCCGGCGGTCGGACAATTCTGCCTGCCGCTCTGCATAAGTATGTGCGGCAACTGCCTGGGCTTTCAATGCCTCTTCTTCAAACGTAACCGGCATTTCTGCTCCGACTGCTCCGATCAGATATTCTCTTACAGATACTTCCATGATCTCTCCGGTCTCACTGTCCAGTACATGATAATATTTTTCTTCTGCCGGAATTTCTGTTTCTGTAACTTCTTCCGGTATCTTTTCCGGCTCTTCCGGAGCTTTTCTGTTTTCTGTCAGCAGTTTCGCAGGCAGAAGCGGCAGCAATGTCAATAACAAGCATAAAAATCCGTACAGCATAACTTTCTTTTTCATCCTCATCACTCCTGTAGCATTTTAATTTTTTTCGCAGATTCGCTCTCCCTCTTGACTTGACTTTTAAAAAATGCTATAATAGATACTATACTTAGATATTCAAAAATCAAAGGAGGCAGCATTTCATGAGTATTATGTTTTCAAATGCTGATATGCAAAATTTATGCAACGAGTTACAGGAAAATTCCAGAATTGATCAGAATCTTTATCATAAATTTCATATCAAGCGAGGACTCCGCCGAAATGACGGCACCGGTGTCCTTGCCGGAATTACCAATATCTGTAACGTTCACGGCTATGTCGTCAATGAAGGCGAAGTGGAAGCCATCCCCGGGGAATTAATCTACCGCGGCTATGATATTTATGACCTTGTTCATAATGCCGAAAAAGAAAACCGATACGGCTATGAAGAAACCGCATATTTATTATTATTCGGCAAACTCCCCACGAAAGACCAGCTGGAAGCTTTCAATCATTATCTCTCTATGCAGAGAGCTTTGCCATCCGGCTTTGTTGTCGATATGATGATGAAAGCTCCGTCTAAAAATATCATGAATAAACTCGCACGTTCCATTTTATCCCTCTATTCTTACTACGATGCCGACTGCGAAAGTACCAGCATTGAGGACGAAATGCGAACCGCTATCAGCCTGATTGCCAAAATGCCTATCCTGATGGTCAATGCCTATCAGGTAAAACGCAGACATTTCGATAATCAGACACTTTATATGCACCCTCTCAGACCCGAAGAAAAAACCGCCGAAACTATCCTCTCCATGCTCCGGCCTGACAGACAGTATACCAAAGAAGAAGCTCAGCTCCTTGACTGTCTGCTCATGCTCCATGCCGAACACGGCGGCGGCAATAACTCCACATTTACCTGTCGTGTGCTTACCTCTTCCGGTACAGATGCCTATTCTGCCTATTCTTCCGCTGTCTGTGCCCTCAAAGGCCCCAAACACGGCGGAGCCAATATCAAAGTCTCTGCAATGCTGGAAGATTTCAAAGCCAATGTTCAGCACTGGGATAACGAGGGAGAAGTTGCCGATCATATCCGCAAAGTTCTCCGCAAAGAAGCCGGAGACGGCAGCGGCCTGATCTATGGCATGGGTCATGCGGTTTATACCCTCTCTGACCCCCGTGCTGTCATCCTCAAGAAAAAAGCTTTCAAACTCGCTGAAGGCAAAGAAATCGAAGCAGAATTCCATCTGCTTGATACCATCGAACGGCTGACCCCTGTCATCATGAAAGAAGAAAAAGGCACCGAAAAAACATTCTGTGCCAATGTCGATATGTATTCCGGCCTTGTTTACAGAATGCTCGAAATCCCGCAGGATCTCTATACACCTCTGTTCGCCGTTTCCCGTATGGCAGGCTGGTCTGCTCACCGTATGGAAGAACTGATGACAGGCGGCAGAATTATCCGTCCTGCTTATAAAGCCATCCCCAAAAAGAAAAAATATATCCCCATCAATGAAAGATAAATTCAGATTATTTTTCTGCTCGCTGTTTTCGCTTCTGCTTTCCGGCTGTTCCATCAGCATCAATATTGATACTATGCTGACCCCTCCGAAACTCAGCGGCGAACAGGAGCAGATCTATCAGGCTCTCCAGGAAGCGGCCGGCTCTGATATCCGCCTGAAATATCCCAAAAGTGGCAGTTATCTTTCGGCTTTCATTATTGCCGATATTGACAGCGATTCCGGTGAAGAAGCAATTGTCTTCTATGAAAAAAACTCTCTTTCTTCCGGCGGTCTGCGAATCAATATCCTCGATAAGATCGACGACAGATGGCAGTCTATCTGTGACAGAAGTGCAGAAGGCTCCGAAATCGAAAAAGTAATCATCTCTCAGCTCGGCAGCAGCGACAGAACCAATATTCTTGTCGGTTACAGTACCGCCAATCAATCCGAAAAATATCTCTCTGTCTATGCTTATGAAAACAACTATCTCGAACAGCCGCTCATTCACAGCTATGCCCTGTTTGATGTCGCCGATACCGGAAGCAGCCCCCATCCGGATTTGATTCTGCTTGGAGCAGTTACCAGCTCGGAACCTGCTTATGCTGCTGTCTACCGCCTCGCCGAAGATAATCTCTATCATGAATATAAACTCCAGTTCAGCAATAACTATACAGATTATCAGCAGCTGATCTACGGCAAACTCCCTGACGGCAGAACCGCCCTCTATGTCGATGCTGCAACCGGAACATCCAGCCTTCAGACAGAAATCTTCTGTCTTGCTCCGGCAGCAGATGCCGATTCTCCCATAGAATCTGAATCTGATTCTGATCTCCAGATTGTCAATCTTCTCCAGAGATGCGGCAAGTCTGCCGAAGATACTGTCCGCAGAGCGAGCCTCTCTTCTATGGATATTGATCATGACGGCTGTCCGGAAATTCCTGTGCAGCAGGTCTTTCTCGGCTATGAATCCTCTCCCGAATCGGAACAGATCCGGCAGACAAACTGGCTCACTATGCAGGAAAATCAGCTTTTTACAGAATATCAGAGCTATTATAACATCAATGACGGCTATATCTTTCTGCTTCCCGAACTCTGGAAACAAAAAGTTACTGTCATCAACAATATGACAGAAAACGAAATCCAGTTCTGTACTTATGATTCTGCTCTTTCCGAAACTATGCCCGTTCTGCTCAGAATCTATATTGCCTATGATGATGCCGACCGGAATGATCATCTTCATGCCGGGTATCAGCTGCTGCATACCAAGGGTACAGCTTCTTGTCTCGTCAAGGCCGAATCCGGTCAGGAACTTTCCGTTCCGACAGCAGATATTCTGCTGTATTTCCATTTCTTAGATTAATTCCTGTCAGAAAGGAGATTTTTTATTACTATGAAACGTATTCTTGTCTGTGAAGATGAAGACGCTATCCGTGACTGCGTTGTGATTAATCTCAAACGTGCCGGCTATGACGTCACCGATGTCAACTGCGGAGAAAGTGCTCTGCAAAAATTTGAAGAAGAAAACGGCAATTTTGATATTGTCCTGCTCGATATTATGATGCCCGGCATTGACGGCTTTACTGTCTGCAAACGCCTCAGAGAAAAAAGCTCTACGCTCGGTATCATCATGCTGACTGCACGCACACAGGAAATGGATAAAGTCAGCGGTCTTATGATCGGTGCCGATGACTATATCACAAAACCTTTCTCTCTTTCAGAATTAACCGCCCGTGTGGATGCCATCTACAGACGTGTGTGCATGAGCTTCAATTCTGACGAAAAAAGCCCTGTGATCGAATCAGGCCCCTTTACTCTCAATCTTAAAAGCAGAACTGTCGCTAAAAACGGTGTTCCTATTGATCTGACTCAGGTCGAATACCAGATTCTTGAATATTTCATGAATAATAAAAATACTGCTCTTGACAGAGCCAGTATCCTCAATCATATCTGGGGTGAAAATTATTACGGCGATTATAAAATCGTTGATGTCAATATCCGCAGAATCCGCCTCAAAATTGAAGACGAACCTTCTAATCCTCAATATATCGTAACAATCTGGGGCTATGGCTATAAATGGAATGATAAAATTTAAAAATACGGCCATCAAAAAAAGAAGCATCACACAGCGCTGGATTACCAATAACCTCGCTGTTGTTGTCCTGATCATGATCTCGATCGTCCTCGCTTTTGTCTATGCTATGCAGACTTTCTATTATGCCAGTGCCAGACAAACCCTCACCGGTGAACTGACCTCTGTTGTCAATCTCCTCAGCCGGTATGCTCAGGACTCTGAAACCAATCTCTCTTCTGAAATGCGAAGTACGTTCGAGAGCTTCTCTGCAAAAGATAAAATGGAACTCATGGCCGTCAATTCCAAAGGCCGTGTTGTCTTGACTTCTTCCGGCTTTTCCCCCTCAGCAGATACCGCTATCCCCGATTATGAAAATCTCCTCAGCGGCGGTGACGGCTACTTGATCGGCAAAGCCGAAAATCAGGAGAAAATTATGGCCGTCTGTATGGATATTTCTTCTTTCAGTACCGAATATCATGCTGTCCGTGTCGTCTGCTCTCTTACAGAAGTCGATCAGGCTGTCGGTACAATCATTATTGCTGCTACGGTCGTCTGTGCCGTCATCCTGCTTATGCTCGTCCTGACCGGTATCTACTTTGTCGGCAGTATCATCAAGCCCATCATGCAGGTCAGCAATATGGCCGGTAAATTCGCAAAAGGCGACTTCTCCAGCCGTATCCGCTATCAGGATTCCGATGAAATCGGCGATCTCTGCAAAGCTATCAATCATATGGCTGATGAACTCTCTACCGCTGAGGAAATGAAAAACGAATTTATTTCTTCTGTTTCACATGAACTCCGTACTCCCCTTACTGCCATCAAGGGCTGGGCGGAAACTATCTCTTATGCCGATAACGACCCTGAAACTATCCGCAAGGGCATGAACGTCATTGTTAACGAAACTGCAAGACTTTCCCAGATGGTCGAAGAACTCCTCGATTTCTCCCGTATGCAGAGCGGTCATTTTACCCTCCAGAAAACGACTATGGACGTCCTCGCTGAACTCGGTGATGCTGTCTTAATCTATATGAATAAAAATATTCAGGATAATATCAAAATCGAATATGATGAACCTGAAATGCTCCCTTTCGTCTACGGCGATAAAAACAGAATCAGACAGGTCTTTATCAATATTATCGATAATGCCGTCAAATATTCCGACCCCGGCGGTCACGTCAGAATCAAGGCTTTTGAAAAAAACGGCAATGTCTGCGTTGAAGTCTCCGATGACGGATGCGGTATCAAAGAATCTGATCTGCCTAAAATCAAAACTAAATTCTATAAGCCGAATCATACCAGACGCGGTTCCGGTATCGGCCTTGCTGTCGCTGATGAAATTATCTCCGAACATGACGGCTCTATTGATATTACCAGCAAAGAGGGTGTCGGCACAACTGTTTTAATCACCCTTCCTCCTGAATCGCATGACAATTAAGGTGAACTGTTATGACAAATATAATGGATGTTAAGTACCGTAGTTACGACAAAAACAGCAATTTGATGATAGCAATCCTGATTGCCTCAGCAGTCAGCTTTCTGCTGATAGAATGTGCTGATAAACTTTTTAAGAAAAATCCTAATATAGTAATTATCTGTTCAGCATTAAGCCTTCTGACTGTAACTGTGTTACTCATAATGATGCGGGCGAAAAGCCGTTTTATTGCAAATGATTTTCACGTGACTTTTCAGAAAGTGCTTTCCCGTGATATTGTTATCAATTATTTAGATATTGACGAAATTACGGTATATGCTCAAATGGCACAGCTCAGAGGCCGATATGGTAATTATCATAATATTTATGTGGAAGTCATTATATTCAAAACAACTGACGGCAAAGAATATACTTTCAAAAATATTATGGATATTAGCCCGGATTCAAAAGTGGGTGCTTTACTCGGAACAGATAAGATTTTTGAAATGGGAAAATTCAAAATATTAAAGCAGTTTATAGAACGAAAAATGACTGCTTTGACTCCCTCTTAAATAAATTTTAAAGGATGTGACTTTATGAGCGAAGAAATCAAACAAGCTCCTGATGCCTGCCCTCTCAATCCCCATAAAAGCAAAATCGGCGGTCAGGCTCTTATTGAGGGCGTTATGATGAAAGGGGCCTATAAAGGGGCTATGGCCTGCCGCCTCCCTGACGGCTCTGTTGATGTCGAAACCTGGGATCTGAAAGGCTCCGGCAAAAATAAACCCTGGTATCGAAAAATCCCTCTCGTCAGAGGCTGTTACAGCTTTGTCTTCTCTATGCTCGACGGCTATAAATGCCTCATGAAATCCGCCGAAAAACAAATGACCGAAGAAGAACTCCAACAGGAAGAACAGCCCTCTAAATTTGAAGCCTGGCTCGATGCCCATTTTAACGAAAAAACGGTCGAAGCAATCATGATGATCGGTATGATGCTCGGCGTTGCGGCTTCACTTGCCCTCTTCCTGTTCCTTCCGAAATGGCTTGTCGGTCTCATCAAACCCCTGACCGCTAACAGAATCTTACAGTCTTTCTCTGAAGGCATTATCAAAATTATTATCTTTGTCGGCTATATGGCTGCTACCAGTATGATGAAAGATATCCGCAGAACTTACGAATATCACGGGGCAGAACATAAAACAATTGCCTGCTTTGAAGCCGGTCTCCCTCTTACAGTCGAGAACGTGCAGAAACAAATCCGCCTTCATCCCCGATGCGGTACAAGCTTTATCTTCCTCACACTCTTTATCAGCATTCTTGTCATGTGCCTCGTTCCCTTTACTGTTCCGTGGCAGAGATTCTTATGCAGCCTCTGTCTGCTCCCTGTGACGGTCGGCTGTTCTTTTGAATGCATTCAGTTCGCCGGAAGAAGCAACAGCAAGTTCGCTAAATTCCTCTCCTGGCCGGGGCTTCAGCTTCAGCGTATCACTACCAAAGAACCCGATGCTTCACAGATCGAAATTGCTATTGCGGCTCTGAAACCCTGCATTCCTGATAATCTGGAGGATGATCTGTGGTAAATTCCGATTTTATTCAAATGCTTCAAAATGCTTCTGTTCCGGATGCCCGCTTTGAATTCCGCTGTATGCTCGAACAAATTACCGGAAACAGATTCGCTCCTGCCCTCAATGCAGATCAGCAAAACCGGATTCTCTCTATGATTCAACGCAGAATCCAGGGCGAACCCTTGCAATATATCCTCGGTGAATGGGAATTCTACGGAATGAGAATCTTCGTCGGAAAAGGTGTGCTCATCCCCCGGCCGGATACTGAAATTTTAGTCGATACTGCCCTGCACTGGGCAAACTATAAATCCGGTCTGAAAATTCTTGATCTGTGTACCGGCTCCGGCTGTATCGCTCTTGCACTTAAAAAAAATCTTCCGGATGCTGAAATCTCTGCTGTCGATACCAGTGAAACCGCTCTCGCATATGCCCAGAAAAATGCTGACTATCATCATCTTGCTGTTCATTTTTATCATGCTGATGTTCTCGATAAAAATTTTGCCGAAAATTTCCGGAATTTTGATATGATCGTCAGCAATCCCCCTTATCTTACCAGTCAGGAAATGCAGGAACTTCAGATTGAAGTCAGACATGAACCGGCTATTGCTCTGTTCGGCGGGCCTGCCGAAGACGGTACCTATTTCTACAGAAAAATTACAGATACCTGGAAAGATGCTCTGAAACCCAGCGGTCTGCTCGCTTATGAAATCGGCTGGAAACAGGCCGAACGTGTCAGTATGCTCCTCAATTCCCATGCTTTCCGGAATATTCAGACCTTTCAGGATCTCGAACAGCGTGACAGAGTTGTCTCGGCTGAAAAAATTTAAAAAATTTTTTCAGTTGTGAAATTTCTGAACATCTTATGTGCTATACTATAATCATGATATAGTTATTACGCATTATGATTCTTATTTCAGGAGGTTTATTTATTATGGCAAAAGCAAAAGCTGAAAAGAAAACTACAGGTATGTATCAGGTTCCTACCTCTTCCGAAGAGAAAAAAGCCGCTCTGGAACATGCTATTAAAATGATCGAAAAACAGTTCGGTCAGGGGGCTGTCATGCGGCTCGGCCAGCAGGCAAAAATGAATGTCGATGTCATCCCGACCGGTTCTATGACTCTCGATCTCGCTCTCGGTGTCGGCGGTGTCCCCAGAGGCAGAATTATCGAACTCTATGGCCCTGAAAGCTCCGGTAAAACTACCGTTGCTCTCCATATCGTCGCAGAAGCTCAGAAAATGGGCGGTGAAGCCGCTTTTATCGACGTTGAACATGCTCTCGACCCGAAGTATGCAAAAGCCCTCGGTGTCGATATTGACAGATTATTGGTCTCTCAGCCTGACAGCGGTGAACAGGCTCTCGAAATTGCCGAATCTCTTGTCCGCTCTGGTGCAATTGATGTCCTTGTTGTCGATTCTGTTGCTGCTATGACTACCAAAGCCGAAATTGACGGCGAAATGGGTGATAATCATGTCGGCCAGCTCGCCCGTCTTATGTCTCAGGCTATGAGAAAATTAACTTCTGTCGTCTCCAAAACCGGATGCGTTGCCATCTTTATCAACCAAATCCGTGAGAAAATCGGCGTTCTCTACGGTAATCCCGAAACAACCCCCGGCGGCCGTGCCCTTAAATTCTATGCTACCGTCCGCATGGATGTCCGCAAAGGTGAAATCCTCAAAGAAAACGGCGTTCCGATCGGTAACAGAATGAAAGTCAAAATCGTTAAAAACAAAGTCGCTCCGCCGTTCCGTGAATGTGAATTCGATAATATCTACGGCAAGGGCATTTCCAGAACCGGTGAAATTATGGACCTCGCCGTTGAACTTGATGTCATCCAGAAAAGCGGCTCCTGGTTCAGCTATAACGGTCAGAAACTCGGTCAGGGGCGTGATAACGTCAAACAGATGCTCGCCGATGATGAATCTTTCAGAAAGGAAGTCGAGGCAAAAATCCTCGAACATATGAACGAACTTGATCTGTCTGCTGAAAATTCTACAGAAGATGATGCCAAAGCTCTCGCTTCGGAAGCTTTTAACAATACAGTTGCCTCTTCTGCTTCTTCAGACGATTCTGTCAGCATCGATATCGATGCCGAAGATGATTTCGAGGAATTTGACCCCAAAGAATAAATCATGAAAATTACTCAAATTATTCATAAAAAAACTTACTACGAAGTCCACGCAGAAAACGCCGTCTATGAGATAGACGGCGAACTTCTGCGTCAATATCATATTCAGGAAGGCTCTAATCTCGATTCTGATACGCTCGAAGAACTCCATCAGAAATCCAGATTCCGCCGTGCTTACCGCCGTGCCTGCTATCTCCTCGATGACCGGGATTATTCTTACTGCATGATGTATCAGAAATTAATGCATACTTATCAGGATAAAACCCTCTGCGTGAAAGTCATGGAACAGCTTATCCAGTGCGGTGCCATCAATGATAAACGCTATGCTCAGAAATTCGCTGAATATCTCGTCGAACGCAAACATTACGGCTCTTACAGAGTCCGTCAGGAACTCCTCAGAAAAGGCATCGACAAGGAATTAACCGAATTCTGCATTCAAGCCCTCGAAGAACAGTCTCTTGAAAATCTTCCCGAAACTCTTGCTAAAAAATACGGCAGTATGCTCACTGACCCTCAGGATTTTAAAACCAGAGAAAAAGTCGTCGCCGGTATGATCCGCCTTGGCTATGACTATCAGCATGTCAAAACTGCTGTCGAAGAGTATTTCCAAAATCTACAGGATGAAAATTCCTGAATTAACATAAATTAAATAAAAGGAGTATGATTTATGCCTATCAAAGTCGGTATGGTTTCCCTCGGATGTGATAAAAATCTTGTCGATTCCGAACGAATGCTTAAAAAATTACGTGCTCACGGCTATGAACTTGTCACCGAATTCGGTGATTCTGATGTCGCTGTCGTCAATACCTGCGGTTTTATTCAGTCCGCTAAAGAAGAAGCGATCGAAACAATTCTCGAAATCGCTAAACTGAAACAGGAAGGTCAGGTTAAAAAATTAATCCTTACCGGATGTCTTACGGAACGCTACAAAGAAGAAGCCGTTAAGGAATTCCCGGAAGCTGATGCTGTGATCGGTATCGGCGATAATAAAGATATTGTCGAAATCCTTGATAAAGTCCTCCACGGTGAAAAAATTGTCAGATTTTCTCCTAAAACTGATGTCGAAATGACAGGAGACAGAATTATTTCTACTCTCCCGTTCTTCTCTTATCTCAAAATCGCTGAAGGATGTTCCAATCATTGTACTTATTGTGCTATTCCTATGATTCGTGGCAAGTTCCGCAGTGTTCCTATGGAAGATGTTCTCAGAGAAGCCAATCAGCTTGTCTCTTACGGTGTGACTGAATTAAATATCATCGCTCAGGATGTTACCCGCTATGGTGAAGATCTCTATCATGAAAATAAACTCTGCGAACTGCTTACTAAACTATGTCAGATTCCGGATCTCAAATGGATTCGCTTGTTATACTGCTACCCTGAACGTATCACTGATGAATTAATTGATACTATCGCAAAAGAAGATAAAATTCTGAATTATATTGATATGCCTATTCAGCATTGTGATGATGCTATCCTTAAACGCATGAACCGCCCCACAACTAACAAAAGCCTCAGAGAATTAATCGCTAAATTAAGAGCTAAAATTCCTAATATCGTCCTCAGAACTACCCTCATCACAGGTTTTCCCGGTGAAACCGAAGAGCAATTCAACACTCTCGCTGAATTCGTTCAGGATATCAGATTCACAAGATTAGGCTGTTTTGCCTACTCTCAAGAGGACGGCACCCCTGCCGGTAACTTCCCCGATCAGATTGACGAGGAAATCCGTCAGCACCGTGCTGATATTATCATGGAACAACAGGCCGATATCAGTGCTGAATATAATGCTCAACAACTGGATACTATAAAAACAGCTGTTGTCGAGGGCTTCGATAAGTGGGCAGAATGCTACTTCGGCCGTACTGAAGCCGATGCTCCGGATATTGACGGGAAAATTTTCTTCTCCTCTGAAAAGAAACTCCAGTCCGGGCAGTACGTTAAAGTCAAAATTATTGATACACTCGATTATGATTTGCTCGGGGAGGTCATATCTGATGAATCTGCCGAATAAACTTACTCTGATGAGAATTATCCTCGTCCCGTTCTTTATGCTCTTCTTGTACTGGGATATTCCTTATCATTTTACAATCGCTCTGCTTATCTTCGCCGCCGCTTCCATCACCGATGCTCTTGACGGTAAAATCGCAAGAAAATATAATCTCGTTACTACTTTCGGAAAATTCGCTGACCCCTTGGCTGATAAAATCCTCGTCCTAGCCGCTTTCGCCTGTCTTGCGGATATTATGCAAGGTCAGATTATCAACGGCATTGTCGTAACTATCATCGCCGCCCGTGAATTTATGGTCTCCGGTCTCAGACTCGTCACCGCTGAAAAAGGTGTTGTCGTCGCTGCCGGTATCTGGGGAAAACTTAAAACTGCTTTCACTATGGTCGCTATCGCTTTCATCTTAATCTGGTATGCTATAGGTGATTTTGGAGTATCCTTTGACAGAGCAACGGAAGTTGTGATTGCATATGTTCTTCTTGTTCTCGTCTGGATTTCTGTTTTATTAACTATCATCTCCGGCGGTATCTACCTCAAGGGCTATGCTAAGTATATCGACATGAAGTAAAAATTCATATAAAATGTGAAAAATCAGACCGCTCCTGCGGTCTTTTTTCTTAAATTCCCATGAAACTATTGACAGTCCTTTCACAGTTTGCTATAATTATAATCAGATACTTTCTATCTGATTTCTTATATTATTACTACAAAAGAAAGAGAGATTTTGGATTTATGAAATTTACTGCTGTGATTATGGCAGGCGGTGTCGGTGAACGCTTCTGGCCTAAAAGCCGGAAAAATTGCCCCAAACAATTCCTGTCACTCACTTCCGACGGAGAAACTATGATCCAGAAAACCGTCAAACGGCTTCAGCCTCTGGTTTCTCAGCAGGATATCTATATTATTACAAATGCTCATTATTTGTCACTCGTGCATGAACAGCTCCCCGATCTTCCTCATGAAAATATTATCGCTGAACCTTGCCCCAGAAATACTGCTCCTGCTATCGGGCTGGCTGCTTCGATTATCGCTCAGAAATATCAGGATGCTGTCATGTTCTTCCTCCCCTCTGATCATCTTATCCATCATGAGGAAAATTATCTCAATATCCTCAGAAAAGCCGCTCAGGCCGCTCTACAGGATAAAAATTTAATTACTATCGGCATTACTCCTACTTACCCCGAAACCGGTTATGGCTATATCAAATATCAGCATTCTGAAAATTCTGCTGATGACATCTACCCTGTTGACTGCTTCGTCGAAAAACCAGACCTGCAAACTGCTGAATCTTATCTCAAATCCGGCGGCTACCTCTGGAACAGCGGTATGTTTATCTGGAAAGCTTCCAGTATTCTCTATAATATTCAAAAATATATGCCTGACCTCTGGAATGGCTTGCGGAAAATTATTGCCGATTATCAGACAAAAGAATTTGAATTTACGCTCAGTCAGGTCTTTCCCGAACTCCCTTCGGAATCTATCGACTTCGGCATTATGGAAAAAGCGGAACATATCTTTACTATCCCCAGCGATTTCGGCTGGGATGATGTCGGCAGCTGGCTCGCCCTCGAACGTATCAATAAAACTGATGAAAATCATAATATGCTCGACGGCGATGTTCTGACAATCAACAGTCATAACTGTACTGTCAGCGGGAATGATAAAACTATTGCAATCCTCGGAGTCGATGATCTCGTCATTGTCGATACTGACGATGCATTACTGATCTGCCATAAAAATCAGACTCAGGATATTAAAAAAATTCTCGCTGAATTAAAGGCCGAAAATAAATCAGATTTATTATAATTATTATCTAACTATAAAGTGAGGCTATTAACATGAAACATGCATTGATTACCGGTATTACCGGTCAGGACGGCTCCTATCTCGCTGAACTCCTTCTCGAAAAAGGCTATGAAGTCTATGGTATCTGGAGAAGAAAAGCAAACGTCGATTATGGCAATATTGCTCATATCAAAGATAAAATTCATCTCATCTATGCCGATATGACTGACCCCGTTTCTCTCATCACGGCTATGAAAATTTCTCAGGCTGATGAAGTCTATAATCTCGCCGCTCAGTCTTTCGTTGCTTCCAGCTGGAGTACTCCGCTCAATACTGCTGAAACTGATGCTCTCGGTGTGACCAATCTCCTAGAAGCCATCAGAATCGTCAAGCCTGATGCAAAATTCTATCAGGCTTCTACTTCCGAAATGTTCGGCCTCGTGCAGGAAATGCCGCAGACCGAAAAAACTCCGTTCTATCCCCGAAGTCCTTACGGCGTTGCAAAACTCTACGGTCACTGGATTACCAAAAATTACAGAGAAAGCTATCATATGTTCGCCTGTTCCGGTATTCTCTTCAATCATGAGTCCGAACGCAGAGGCCTCGAATTCGTTACCAGAAAAATTTCCCGTGCCGCTGCCAGAATTACCCTCGGCTTACAGGATTATGTAGAATTAGGCAATCTGGATTCTAAAAGAGACTGGGGTCACTCTAAAGACTATGTCAAAGCTATGTGGCTCATGCTACAGCAGGATGCTCCGGATGATTATGTCATTGCTACTAACGAAACCCGTACCGTTCGTGAATTTGTCGAAACTGCTTTCTACCTCGCAGACGGTATTGTCATCAAGTGGCAGGGCGAAGGCGTTGACGAAGTCGGTGTTGATAAAATGTCAGGCAAAGTGATCGTCAGAATCAATCCCGAATTCTTCCGCCCTGCTGAAGTCGATGTTCTGCTCGGCAATCCCGCAAAAGCTGAAGCTCAGCTCGGCTGGAAACGGGAAATTGATTTCATGGAACTCGTTCACAGAATGGTCGAAAATGATCTTGCACTCGCTAAGAAAGAACGCAAGTGAATATTGCTTTTGATGCCCTGCCTCTGCTCGGACAAAAAACCGGTATCGGTTTCTGTGAGTCCGGTCAGGTCAGGGCTATGACCCGTTTACACCCTGAAAATCAATATACTCTGAATTATTTCGCTGTTAAAAATCTTGATGCTAAAAAACAGGATTTACTGCCCTATCTTGATTCGCATGTCACGGCAAGACATGCTTTCTGTTCGCCTTACGGCTATCGGATTCTCTCCAGTTTTATCCCCGTGCCCTATCATTGGTTTTTCGGGAAAAATCAGGATATTACTCACTTCTTTAATTATATTATCCCTCCGCATGTCTCCGGAAAAACTGTCGTTACTGTTCATGATATGGTCTATAAAGCCTATCCTGATACCGTCAGAGCACGTACCCGGCATATGCTCGATCTGGGACTTGTCAGGTCTATGAAACGTGCCGACAGAATCGTTACGGATTCACAGTTTTCCAAATCTGAAATTATCAAATATTTTCCCCATTTCGCTCATAAAATCCGTGTCGTTCCCTGCGGTGTCGATACTGAAAAATTTTATCCTGTTCAGAATCCGGATGCTTTCCGCCAAATCCAGAAAAAATATCATCTTCCTGAACAGTATTTTCTTTATCTCGGTACCATCGAACCCCGCAAAAATCTGGAAAATTTAATCGCCGCTTATGCCGATTTCGTCATGACTCATGAACGGCCTGCAAAATTAGTCCTCGCCGGTGCAAAAGGCTGGCTCTATGACAGTATCTTCCGGAAAGTACAGGATTTTAATCTTCAGGATTCTGTTATTTTTACTGAATATATTCAGGAACAGGACCTGTGTACCCTTATGAGCTATGCTCTCGCTTTTGTCTTTCCCTCTGTTTATGAGGGCTTCGGAATGCCGCCCCTCGAAGCAATGGCCTGCGGTACGCCTGTCCTTGTCTCTGATGCCGCTTCTCTGCCGGAAGTTACCGGGGCAGATGCTGTTGTCGTCAAGCCTTACAGCGTTCAGAATATCGCTCAGGGTCTGCATCTGCTGTTTACTGATCAGAATCTGAGAGCCGCTCTCGGTCAGAAAGGCCTGGAAAGAGCAAAAGAATTTTCATGGGAAAAAAGTGCAGAATTATTATATCAGGTCTATCAGGAACTTCTGCCGGAGGTATAAATCTATGTTTCATATTCTGGAAGTCAATAAATTCTATCCCCCTCATATCGGCGGTATTGAAACTGTCGTTGCTCAGAGAGCAAAATATCTTCGTCAGTTCCCGGATACTCAAGTCAAAGTTCTGGTCTGTCAGGAAAAAGGCAGGGGAAAAACCGAAATCATCAACGGTGTCGAAATTATCCGCTGTGCAAGTGCCGGCACTTATTTTTCCTGTCCGCTCTCTCTTTCGTTTTTTACCAAATTTCAGGAGCTTTCCAAATGGGCGGATGTGATCGAATTTCATATGCCTTTCCCCCTCGGTGATGCTGCCTGTCTGCTCTCCCATTGTCAGTGCCGTGTTGTGATCTCCTGGCACAGCGATGTCATCCGGCAGAAAAAATTATTAAAACTCTATCAGCCTGTTCTGAAAAAATTTCTCCGCAGAGCGGACTGCATTATCACAGCCACACAAGGCCATATCGACAGTTCTTCCTTTCTTCCCGAATTCCATGAAAAATGCAGAGTCATTCCCTATCCGGTCGAAATTTCTCAGAAGCAGAAATATTCTCCCATCCTGACAAATCAATTACTCCATCCTGAATCTGTCAAATTATTGTTTGTCGGCAGACTTGTCTATTATAAAGGCGTGGACGTGCTGATCAAGGCTCTCCGGAAAGTCCGTAACTGTGAACTTTTTCTCTGCGGTACGGGTGTCCTTGAACCGGAACTCCGGAAACTTGCTCAAAATCTTCCTGTCCATTTTCTCGGCAATCTTTCAGATGCTGATCTGAAATCCGCTTTTGCAGACTGTGATATTTTTATTCTCCCTTCTGTCGAAAATTCCGAAGCATTCGGTATCGTCCAGCAGGAAGCCATGACCGCCGGAAAACCTGTGATCAATACCAGTCTTCCTACCGGGGTTCCGTATGTCAGTATTCATCAGCTGACCGGCCTGACTGTTCCGCCGCATCAGGTTCAGCCTCTCGCTGATGCTATTCAGAAACTGGCCGATTCTCCTGCTCTCAGACAAACTTACGGGCAGAATGCAAGAAAACGAGTGCTGGATTTGTATCAATGCGATAAAATTATGCAGGATGTCTATCATGCTCTGAAAAATGACTGATTTTTTATATTTCACTAAAGCGAGGTGTTTCGTTTGGATGCTCTTATCATCGGTGCAGGCGGTTTTGTCGGCAGCTATCTCATTCAGGAACTGAATCAGAAAAATCTTCATACCGGTGCAACCATTCTCCCCCGTGAGCATATCCGCTCCGGGTTCTGTGATGTTTTTACACTTGATATTATGCAGGAATCTGAAATCAAATCCCTGCTCCGGACACACAGACCAAAATATATCTATCATCTGGCCGCTCAAAGCTCTGTTGCGGCTTCCTGGAAAAATCCTGAATTCACGATTGATGTCAATATTAAAGGCTCTCTGCATCTGCTCGAAGCCGTCCGCAGTATTCCTGAATATTATCCCAGAATTTTACTTGTCGGCTCCAGTGAAGAATACGGCTATATCAAACGCCAGACCTCTGTCACGGAATTAACGCCCCTGCATCCCGGAAATCCCTATGCTGCTTCAAAAGCCTGTCAGAATATGCTCGGCACGATCTATGCAAAATCTTATGGCATGGGAATTGTTATGGTCAGGGCTTTCAATCATATCGGGATCGGACAGTCTCCTACTTTTGTTGCTGCCGATTTTGCTCTTCAGATCGCAGAAATCGAAGCCGGTTTCCGAAAACCTGTCATTCAGGTCGGCAATCTCTCTGCTAAACGGGACTTCTCTGATGTCCGTGATGTCGTCCGTGCCTATACACTCCTCATGGAAAAGGGCTGTGCAGGTGAAACTTATAATGTTGGCTCCGGTCATGCTGTTCCCATTCAGGAGATTCTTGATCTGCTTCTTGACTACAGTACAGAATCTATTGTGATCGAACAGAATCCCGATAAAATGCGGCCTTCGGATGTCCCTGTCATTCAGGCCGATATTTCCAAACTTCAGGCCGATACCGGGTGGACTCCTGTATATTCTCTCGAAGAAACGCTTCGTTCTATGCTTGATCATAACCGGAAAAATTTCGGCTTGTTATAAATCTTATCCAAAGGAGGAATTTCTCTTGCAGGCAAAAACTTATGAATCCGTGCAGGGTCTCGGAAAAACCGGACAGGAACTCGAAAGCTTCGGCAATGCCCAGAATCAGCTGAATGCCGATATTCTCAAAGAAATGCGTATCATGCAGCTGCAAACCAATATGCTTACGCATCATCTCAAAGAAGCTCAGGAAGAAATTGCAAAACTCAAAGAAGAACAGGTCAAATATATCCTCAAGCTGAATCAGTGCAAAGCCGAACTCGACAGCATCAAACATCAGCTTGAAACAAAAGACAGCTTTCAGGCAGAAGTTGCCGCTCTCCGGCAGGAAGTTGACCGTCTCAAATTAACCGCAAAATTAAATTCCAATGCGATTGCACGGCTCTCAAATCAGGACTCCTGAACAAACCGTTCCGGTTATTCTCCGGAACGGTTTCCCTTTTCTGTGATATTTTTCCGGTTTTCTTCATATCATGAAACAAGTCCGGATATTTTTTCACAGAAAGGTTCTGATTATCATGCAAGGTCTGTCTTCCGTACAAGCTGAATCACTCCGGAAAAAACATGGTCTGAATACTCTCGCTCAGGTCAGACCGCCCAGCCCTCTCAGTATTTTCTTCAGTCAGTTCAAAGATGCAATGGTGCTAATCCTGATCGCTGCTACTGCTATTTCCGCTCTGCTCGGTGAATGGACGGATGCAGTTACAATTATTATTATCGTAATTTTAAATGCCGTGCTCGGCTTCGTGCAGGAATACCGTACCGAAAAAACACTCGAAGCCCTCCGGAATATGACCGCTCCTACCGCCAGAGTATGGCGTGACGGTGTTTTACAGGAACTCCCCGCAGATCAGCTCGTCCCGGATGATCTGATCTCTGTCGAAGCAGGAGACTGTATCCCGGCTGACTGCCTTTTATTAACCGCCAGCCGGCTCTATACCAATGAATCCGTTCTCACCGGAGAGGCCGAACCTGTCGCCAAATATGCCGGAACTCTCAGAGATAACCTCTCCGGACTTCATAAGCCTTATCTTATCTACAGCGGAACTGCTGTTACCCGTGGAAGCGGTACGGCTCAGGTTATCGCTACCGGAAAAAATACACAGATGGGGCAGATCTCCGGTATGCTCTCCGAAATCCAGAGAACAGAAACACCCCTCCAGAAACGGCTTGGTGAACTCGGAAAAATGCTCGCCCTGATCTGTATCGGTGTCTGTATGGCCGTCTTCGCTGCCGGTGTCCTCAGAGGTGAACCGATCTTCGATATGCTCATGACCGGAATTTCTATCGCTATTGCTGCTATCCCTGAAGGCCTTCCGGCTACGGTCACAATCGCTCTTGCTCTGGCCGTCAACAGAATGATGAAACAAAAAGCTCTTGTCAATCGTCTGCATAGTGTCGAAACTCTTGGCTGTACTTCCGTTATCTGCTCCGATAAGACAGGCACTATCACAGAAAACCGCATGACTGTTACAAAAATTCTTACTTCCGATCAGGATTTCGATGTCTCCGGCAATGCCCTCAAAAAAGACGGAACTATCTCTGAACAGCATGTTCCTGTCAATGTCAAGTCAATCCCGGCTCTGGAATCGCTTCTGCATTGTGCTGTACTCTGCAATAATGCCGAACTCTCTGAAAAAGATGCTTCTGAATGGAATGCTGTCGGCGATCCGACCGAAACCGCTCTGCTCGCTATGGCCGCAAAAGGCAGTATTTCTCCTAAAATTCTCAATGCTTCCCGTATCGAAGAAGAACCTTTCGACAGCGACTCCCGGTGTATGAGCGTTTTCGTCAGGAAAAATCAGCAGAAATATATCTATTCCAAGGGGGCTGCTGATGTCATTCTGAATCTCTGTGATTCCGTCAGAACCAAAAACGGCGATATCAATCTTTCTCCTGTCCTCAGAAAAAAAATCTCCGAACAGGCTGAATTATTATCCTCTCAGGCTCTGCGTGTGCTCGCCTTTGCCGAGAAAAAATCAGATCAGTTTTCTGTCTCCGGTATGGTATTCCTGGGACTCACCGGAATGCTCGACCCGCCTCGCCCTGAAGCTAAAGAGGCTATCCGGAAATGTGCTTCCGCTTCCGTCAAGACCGTCATGATTACCGGAGATCATAAAAAAACTGCTGCCGCTATCGCTAAAAAAGCCGGACTTCTCCGGGGCGGTGATGTCATCACCGGCGATGAACTCGATCTGATGACGGATTCTCAGCTTGACAGAAATTTATCCAGGATCTCTGTTTTTGCCCGTGTCAACCCTGCTCATAAATTAAGACTGGTCAAAGCTTTTCAGCGTTCCGGCCATATCGTCACTATGACCGGTGACGGCGTGAATGATGCCCCTGCTATTAAAGAAGCCAATGTCGGTGTCGCTATGGGGCTTACCGGTACGGATGTCGCTAAACAGGCCGCTGATGTCATTCTTATGGATGATAATCTTGCTACGCTCGTTTCCGCTGTCGAACAGGGCAGGGCAATCTATTCCAATATCCGAAAATTTGTCAGATATTTATTATCCTGCAATATCGGTGAAGTCATTACTATGTTCCTCGGAATCCTTATGGGAATGCCTGTTGTTCTGCTTCCGGTTCAGCTTCTGCTTGTCAATCTCGCTACGGACGGCCTTCCGGCTGTCGCCCTCGGCCTTGAACCGCCTGAACCCGATATTATGAAACGCCCTCCCAGAAAGCCTGACGAAAGTTTCTTCGCTGACGGCTTATTAACTAAAATTATCTGGCGCGGTGTCATGATCGGTCTCTGTACACTTGGTTCTTTTAGTACGGCTCTGCGATTCGGCGGCTCTCTCACAGAAGCAAGAACCTGTGCTCTGTTTACTCTCGTACTCTCTCAGCTGATTCATGTCTTTGAATGCAAATCCGAACACGGTACGATTTTCAGTGTGCATTATTTTTCTAATCTCAAACTCATTTTTGCTGTGCTTGTTTCTGCTCTGATGCTGGCTCTTACTATTTGGCTTCCTCAGGCTCAGAGTATTTTTTCAACTGCTCCGCTCTCCGGTGAAATCCTCTGGCAGGCCGTTGCGTTTTCGTTCGCTGTCCCTGTGATGACTTCCCTCTTTACTGGTTTTGCTAAAAAATAAAATCAGCAGTCCGGCTCTCCGGACTGCTCAGAAAATTCTTCATAAGATTTTATATCCGGAAAGTAAAACCATTCAGACTGTGAAGCAAAGTATTGATTATATCCAAATATAAAAAATGGCTTAGATACGATGGTTTTTCGTACCTAAGCCTTTGTGATATGGTCGAGGTGACAGGATTCGAAGATGTGGATTTTTTCTTGTCATCCCCGCAGTTTCGGGACGTTTGTTGCAGAGTTGGCATTTTCAGTTGGCACTGGCTATGTATCCGATACAATTAGACCTTTTCTTTTTGCTTGTTCTTCACTGATGACTATCATATCATGTACTTTCCAAATTTTCATCATTGGAGCAAGTACTTTGCGAAACTTATCCGTATAATGAATCAAGCTGTCAGGATAAGCATTCTTGATAACCAGAACAAACACAATCGGCAAAGAAGAAAAGTCCTTTTCTGCTATAGCTTCAGGCAGCTGGTCACAGTTGTTTCTTTTGAGAAGGATGCTTGCATAGATGTCTATTGAATCTCTGAACTTTGCAGCAATAGAAGTGATATATTCCTCATACTTTTTCATTTTTTCTTCCGAATCGGTACAAGCAGAATAATTAGGCGTTGCAGTTTTCGCTTCAATAAACAGAAGCTTACCTCTTTGCAGTACAGCAAACTCTGTCACAGCAACACCTTTCGGGTTCAGTGCTTTTTGATACAGGTCACACTTCTCAATATGAAACAAATGGTCGCTGTCAAACTTTCCGAACTTCATGCCCGATTCTTCAATGATAATATCTTCCATTACAGCACCTGTTCCACTTCTTGTTCATAAAGTCTTATGGATTCGTTTATGATTGAATTTTCAGGCATTCCTTCACGCAGATTGTTGGTTCTGACAGTATCGTTTTCCATAGAAATACAAGTCACATCTTCCTGATTTGTTCTCGCAAGCAAACACAGTTTCTTAATCACAAAATAAGAATGGCTTGCAATGAAAAGTTGAATGTCGGAATTCTGTGCAATATCGAACAACATATCCACAACATCAGAAACAGCACTTGGATGAAGGGCAGATTCTAGTTCATCAATAAAAAGAATCGACTGACTGCCTAAATATCCATTTGCAAAGAGTCTGTCAAGGATAGCAATTTTCTTGATGCCTTCCGATGTTCCGCCAATACTGAACTTTTGCTTGCTGCTGTTCTTATAATACCAGCGATTTGTAGTCTCATCCAAGTCGATTTTACCGTCAATGATAGAAACCAACTGCTTTCTGGATTTTTCAAAGGCAGCGAGTTTTCTTCCCCTTGTAGGAGAGACACGCAGAGCTTTGGCAAGGTCATAATAGGTGTCATCAAATCCAAATGAACGGTCAATTTCACGACTTTTCAGGATAATGCTGTACAGTGATAAAATCTCTTTCGCAGGAATGAAAATTGAATTCAAATCAGACCGCTTCATATTATTCTGTAAGCTTGTAATTTTAGAAGCAGCATCTCTGGAAAAGCGATAGCTCATAGATGAGGCTTCATCCGTTCCAATCGAAAAAGTATATGGTTCACTTGTGCTTCTGGAGACGATATCTCCGATTTTATCTACCTGAAATGTCCATCTGAGCTTCTCTGCAAGAATATCATTAGCACTTCGGATGTCATCGCCTCTGTGATATTCCTCCACGGTCTTTATAGCTGAGTATAAAGCTTTTAGCAAGAACGTTTTCCCAGAACCGTTTCCACCTATAATCAGATTGATTTTCGAGAGAGAATCACATGCGAATTCTGAAATTACTCCAAGATTCTTGATATCAACGGATGCGATTTGTTTCGCCTCGTTGGTGATTTGAGACATGTTATCACCTGCCTTCAATTATTGTAAACCTTTCATCGACTTAAAGCCACTTTCTTTTCAAAAGATGCTCTTATCAGTTTCTATTCATAGTATAACATAAAACAGGGAAGATGTCAAATGTTTTTGACTAAGATTCTCTTTTATTTTACTCCTCCATCATCTATAGAATCTTATATCTGTCAATTATAAACATCTTTGGCGATTAAAATCATTTCATTCACAGATGTTGTTTTATTACCATCATAACTTTTGAGGAGCAGAACACAATTGCATCCATTATGTGCAAATTCTGCTGTAGCTGTATAATTATCCTCAAGCTCACTATAGCTGTAGTCGCTCAGAGAATAGAATTCATTTATCTGATTATAAGACATACCTATTCTTACATACTCATCCACATTTCCACGATACATATAGATATAGTTTACAATGGCATCTCTGTCATCAAAGTAGAAGTCCTCTTCGGAAAAGAATAATGTAATGAAAACAATATCACCTTTTGCATATTCATATCCGGTATCGTTTCCGCCGCCGCCTAAATATCCCCGTATAGCCTTATAAGGTTCACCAAGTACTTCCATCACCTCTCCTACGCTCTTTCCAAGAAAGTTAACCAGATAACAATCTTCAACGGTATCTAAATGCTGTGCAGTGGGTTCAATATCCTTTGAGGACGATTTGCTTTGATTCTTTTTCTGCAATTTAGCCCGTTCATCAGGATTTGAAACGGTTTCGGTCATCTTATTTTGATACTGATAATTTGTTGTCTCCTCCATAGAAATATCTGTATCATCTTTCAAAGGACGATTCTGTGTACTTAATACACCTATCAGATACGGAACTATCAATATTCCTGCAAGCCCTCCAGCTATCGCTGCTACTATCATCAGTACTGCTTTATGCGATCTGCTTGCTGTCTCTTCATCTTCAGATGAAGGCAGAAGAATATCCTGAGCTACAGGCACACCACACTTATCGCAGAATTTAGCGTTTTCTTCGAGTTCACGCCCACATTTTTCACAAAACATACCTTTCACCAGCTACTTTCATTAATCGGACATAAATGCTACAATGACAAACAATGCCTCAGCAGCACCAATAAATAGTCCCAGCCATGCCATTGTAGAATTGCTTTCTTTGTTTTTGACAGCCATGAAGCCCAATATTGCTGCTGGGAAACCTAAAAACAAGCCTATTCCACAAAAAAGGCTTAATGGAATCCCAGCCACAGCCAGCCAGAATGAAGCATTTGCATAAAAGGTCTTGTTCCCCACATTTGTTTCATTTGCTCCATAAATGTTGTTATCCATCCTTTGAACCGCTGGCTGTTCAACTGGTTTTCCACATTTAGGACAGAATCTTACATTATCCTCTATCTCAGAACCACAATACTTACAAAACATAACTTTCCTCTTTATACTAAAATTTTATCGTATTAACCGAATATATTATCATTTAGAGTATTCCCATTATACACTGTCTCTATAAAGTAATCAACGGCATAGTCGCTTAACAGTACTTCATACAATCTTCCTTATACATGATACTGAGCCAGATACTGTATATGTAAAAAGAATCATCATCCACATCAGGGTCACGCACAAACTGAATCGTAACAGTAGCATCATACGGGTCATACAGACCATACTTACACTCACCCTTAAATTCCACAACGCCCAGACCTTCTTCTGAATTGAAATCTTCCCATGAAGTGTTATCAAAATAGTGGTCGAAGGCTTTTCCGATAGTAATCGTGTTGTATCCATTCAACTGAGATTTCTTTACCTCTTCTACGGTCAATGAAGGGGAAGTCATCACTCCTATGATAAATAGAAGTACAAGTACACCGATAACACCAGCTACAGGTATTATAATCTTCTTAAATGGAAAATTCGCTTTCACAATGGATTCTGTCGATGTGACGGGTGATTCTTGTGCTATGACATTGTTATCATAATTCACGGGTGAGCCGCATCCATCGCAGAATTTAACACCATCATCAAGTTCCCTTCCACAATTCTTACAAAACATAGTCACTTCTCCTTGTTTTCTTTCTTGTCTTTGTCACCCAAAAGTCCAATAATCCCTACAATGATTAATAAAATGATATTAAGCATCATCTGCATATACTTATCTATTGTAAGTAAAACAAATGATACCACCCCTAGTAAAAGAGATATTGCCATTTCTATTGCATAATGTTTGGCTTTTTCAGGATTTGATTTTATGGAATAATAGATTAAAGCAATAGCTGAGAATGGAGCATCAAATACAGAAAGAGATAGAAAAAAGTATAAAAGAATACCCGATGAAAATATTAAAGATAATATAAATTCTATGTTGTTGGAGGCTGAAATGCCAGGAAGTACCCTAAATTTAACCAGTATGATTGTTAACACCAACGAGGGTATCTCTACACCTATTGTCTTTACAATATCTTCTGTACTACTCCATTTTTTCTTTGATTCATCAACAGAAAGCCTGTCCTTATTTTTGAAAGGAGAAAATTTATGAAGAAGAAAAACTTCAACATCACTCAGACTGACAGCGGCAGCTATGTCACATGGGTTTCCGAGGGATGCGGTCACCACAGAAAGAAAGCTAAGATTACAGGCAACACCCCCGAAGAGGTTATTGTTAAAGCACAGAAATGGCTTAATCACAGAGCAGAAGAAGCACGCATTCCCTATACCGTTAAAGAAGCTATGCTCGACTTTATCGACAGCAGAAGCAAAGTATTAGAACCGACTACACTTTGCAACTACAGAGAGATTACTCGGAACAGACTGCAATACATCATGGACATCAAAATTGAGGAACTGACCGCTAAGGACATTCAGATGGCAATTAACATGGAGGCAAGAAGATTAAGTCATAAATCTATTAAGAACGCCTATGGCTTCCTGAGAGCTGTTTTGAACGCCAATGACATAACACTCAGACTCTCCAGCATTAGACTCCCTAAAAAAGAAGTCAAAGAGCGTAAACTGCCTACAGCCGATGAAGTTTATCGCATTGTCAAAGGAACAGAGAGTGAATTACCCGTTTTATTAGCAATGTGGCTGTCCCTTCGTATCGGAGAAGTAGCAGGCTTACAGTTCAGAGATGTAGATACTGTTCATCATTGTATCTATATTCGTCGTGAAATTGTCAAAGCAGATGAAGGCTGGGCAGAGGTAGACCACTGTAAGACTGAAAAGAGTGTTCGCAGTGTGAACCTGCCTCCGCATATCTGCAAATTGATTGAAACCATTCCTCATCAGAAAGATACTGACCGCATTCTAAATGTAACACCCAATACGATTCGCAAGCGTTTCAAAAAGCTGCTCCGAGCGAACGGAATTGAAGATATTCGTTTTCACGATTGCCGTCACATCTTTGCAAGTACTGCTGCTATGTTAAACGTTCCCGAAAAGTATGCAATGGAAATGGGCGACTGGAGTACACCCGATGTATACAGAAATGTTTATCAGGAGACTTTCGACAGCAGATAGTCTTATGGATAACTACTGGAACAGCATTATTGAACAGGATGACTAACATTTTCGAGTTAGCGTTTTGATGAATCCCTTCTGCTGTCCGAGACATTGATGAAAACGGCTTAGATACGATGCTATTTGTATCTAAGCCGTATCATTCTTTATTTTTTAGAATCGTATCTGCAAATAGGTTGACTTTTGAGGAAGTCTATGATATAATCAATATAAGAAACGCAAATTTCTATTGCTTTTGCGTTTTACAAGTTATACTTACGATTCTTAAACGCAAATCAACGCTATTTTTGCGTTTTACAAAGTACCGAACCATAAAACATCCACAATGTATAATTAAGATTGCGTTTTTTATACTATAAACATGAGGTGGTTAGCATGGCAAGAAAAACATTGAAAACACTGTTTCATATGGGTTCTGGTATTTATAAAGAGGAATACCAGCATCGTTTTCAGGATGAAGATACATTGCATTTGCCTGTAATGATTGGGGAAAATCAAGCTTTTATCTGTCAGACACCTGAAGTCTATCGGAAAATTATTGCGATTGAACGTACCGACAAAAAAATAAATACTTTATCTGCTTCTCTTCCAGGTATTGCAATTAATCAGTTCGCTGAACGTTGTCTAATTGATGAAATTCTTCTGACAAACAATATTGAAGGCGTTCACAGTACCCGTAAGGAAATCGGAGAAATTTTACAGGACTTGTCAGCCAATTCAAAAAGAGACAGATTTGTCGGACTGGTTACAAAATATTATACGCTCATGCAGGGGAAAAAACTGATGTTTCAGACCTGTCAAGACATTCGTAAAGTCTATGATGATATTTTCTATGAAGAAATCAAAGCAGCTGCTCCTGACCATCTTCCCGACGGTCAAATTTTCCGAAAAGACGGCGTGGAAGTACAGTCACCTGCTCAGAAAATTCTTCATAAGGGCTTGTATCCAGAAAGTAAAATCATTCAGACTATGGAACAAAGTCTTTCTGTTCTGAATCAGGACAGTATTGATATTTTTATCAGGATTGCGATATTTCATTATCTGTTTGGATATATTCATCCGTTTTATGACGGAAACGGCAGAACCAGCCGTTTCATCAGTAGTTATCTACTTTCGGAGCAATTGAATCCACTGATAGGGTTTCGGCTTTCCTATACGATTAAAGAAAATATTTCAAAATACTATGAAGCCTTCAGAATCTGCAATGATGCACACAATAAAGGTGAACTGACACCATTTGCAGAAACATTTCTGGAGATTGTCTCCATTTCTATGGAACAGCTCTGGAAGACTCTTTCAGAAAAAAAGCTGAAGCTGGAGTATTATTATCATTTGATTCCAAACCTACCGAACGCAGAACAAAAATCAGTCAGTGAACTTTATGACTTACTGATTCAGGCTGCTTTGTTTTCCAATATTGGTATCGGAAGGGAAGAACTGATAAAAGTAATGAGTTTATCAGAAAATACTGTTCGCAGTAAACTAAAAGCAATTCCCCAGCAGCTGTTAATCCAGAACATACAGAAAGGAAAGAAATACTATCTGCTTAATTTAGAAGAGACAGATAAGCTTTTTGAACAGGATGACTAGCATTTTCGAGTTGGCATTTTGTTGAAAACTCCTTCTGCTGCCCGAAACAAAGATAAAAGAAAAAAGGCTTAGATACGATGGTTTTTCGTATCTAAGCCTTTGTGATATGGTCGAGGTGACAGGATTCGAACCTGCGGCCCCTACGTCCCGAACGTAGTGCTCTACCAAACTGAGCCACACCTCGATAATTTTGATATTCTTGACTCAACGTATATAATTATAGCACAAAAATTATGATTTGTAAAGAGGTAAAATGCATAAATTTCAAAAAACTTTTTTTGCGTTTTTGTTGACTTTCTTCATAAAATATGATATAATTAAAATTATATATTCTAAAAAATAAAATAATTCCCTAAGGAAGAAAGGAAGCATGAAGAATTATGGCACGTTATGATTATGCCCAGGCCGCATGTCCGCTGATTGACAGACTGGCCGAAACTTGTAAACAGGAGTTCCCGATCAATCCGGAACTGTATACAAAATATGATGTCAAGAGAGGTCTGCGGGATTTGAACGGAAAGGGCGTACTTGCAGGCCTGACAAATATCGGTAATGTAGTAGCCTCAAAAACTGTTGACGGAGTCAGTGTGCCGTGTGACGGAAAATTGTATTACAGAGGTATTGATGTAGAAGAACTGGTCGCCGGATTTATTGCAGATGATCGCCTTGGATTTGAAGAAACAATCTATTTATTATTATTCGGTCAGCTGCCGGCCTCACAGGAACTGAAAGATTTTCAGGCACTGCTTGCAGAACTGCGGAATCTTCCGCCGATTTTTACAAGAGATGTCATTATGAAAGCCCCCAGTGATAATATGATGAATACACTCGCAAAATGTGTACTGACATTGTATTCCTATGACAGTGCAGCAAATGATATTTCGATACCGAATGTACTGCGGCAGTGTCTGTCTCTGATCAGTTTATTCCCGATGATTTCAGTCTATGGATACCAGGCATATCATTTCAAGGCCGGTCAGAGTTTGATCATCCGTCAGCCGGATAAAAATCTTTCATTGGCAGAGAATATTTTATATATGCTGCGTGAAGACGGAAAGTTTACACCTCTGGAAGCCAAACTGCTGGATATGGCTTTAGTCCTTCATGCAGAACACGGCGGCGGCAATAACTCTACTTTTACAGTGCATGTGGTATCTTCTTCCGGAACAGACACTTACTCGGCAATTGCGGCGGCTCTAGGTTCACTGAAAGGCCCTAAGCACGGCGGAGCCAATATCAAAGTCTGCCAGATGTTTGATGATCTAATGGAACATGTCAAGGACTGGGAAGATGAAGAAGCTCTGGAAGTATATCTTCGTTCGCTTCTGCATAAAGAGGGCTTTGATCATTCCGGTCTGATTTACGGTATGGGACATGCAGTCTATTCGATTTCTGATCCCAGAGCAAGAGTGTTCAAAAGTTTTGTCCAGAAATTATCTGTCGAGAAAAACCGTGAAAAAGAGTATGAGTTGTATGCCCGTGTGGAACGGCTCGCCTCCGAGGTAATTGCCTCGGAAAGAAAAATTTACAAGGGCGTTTGTGCCAATGTGGATTTCTACAGCGGTTTTGTTTACAGAATGCTGGGCCTGCCGGAAGAATTATTTACTCCCATTTTTGCCATTGCAAGAATTGCAGGCTGGTCAGCTCATCGGATTGAAGAACTGATTAATTCCAATAAAATCATCCGTCCGGCTTATAAGGCAATTGTAGATCCAAGGGTTTATATTCCTATGTCAGAACGCTGATTTTTTTCATAACAGCTCTTGCAATTCTGTGAAAAATATGCTATACTGAAAACAGAAGATTATATTTTCAGGAGGAATCAGAAACATGGCTAATTTTTTTGATAAATTAAGTGCAAATCTTACTAACGAAAGCAGAAAGCTTTCTCAGAAAGTAAAGAACTCTACAGATGCCAGCCGTCTGATGAGCGAAATTACTGCCGAAAATAAAAATATTCAGGAAAACCTGAATGCTATCGGCAAACTGTATTATGATATCTGCAAGGACAGTCCTGATGAAGCATTCCGTGAAATGGTGGAATCCATTATAAAATCAGAGCAGAGAATCGCAGAACTTCAGGAATCTATTAAAATTATCCGTGCCCGTGAACCGGAGCTTGTTCCTGTTCCGGAAGAAACACCGTTTGCCTCTCCGGCTGAGAATACAAAGCCTTCTTCCATGGTCTGCATGGGGTGTGGAAACACGTACACGGAAGGAAATGTATTTTGCTCTGTATGCGGTCAGAAATTGGTACCGCAGTACCGGAATTCCGCAGCCGCAGCCGCTGCCCCCGCTCAGACAGCAGAAGATGTACAGACAAAACCGGAAGAACCTGCCGGCTTTGCAGATGCTGATGTCATCGATGCCGAAATCGTAGAAGATAAGATCAATCTGCAAAAATCAGATTTCAATGCAGAAACTGATGCCAAATTCTGCCCTTACTGCGGAAAGAAAATGCTTGATAAAGATCAGGCGTTTTGTGATAACTGCGGTCATGCACTCTAAGCAGAGGAACTGACAGCATGAGACAGCATATGCATATTGCAGTAATTGTTTCTACAATTGATGAGGAATATCAGAGCGGCATCCTCAGCGGCATCCGGCAGTTTGCATTCGCAAACGGCATCACGCTGGAACAGTTTATTGCTTTCGGAAATATCGGAGACAATGCCGGACATGATACAGGCGAGTATAATATTTTCTCCCTTGCAGATTTCAATCAGTTTGACGGTGTGATTCTGCTGATTAATACCATCCAGAATCAGGCCTGTGCTGAAGCCGTGCTTGAACGGGTCAGATCTGCCAATGTGCCTGTTGTATGTATTGATAAAGATGTACCGGAACTGTATACGATCTGTATTGACAATGAAAAGGCAATGCAGGATATTGTAGAACATTTCATTCTGCATCACGGATATACGAAAATAAATTATGTATCAGGGCCTGATGATAATATAGACAGCCGTCAGCGGCTGAAAGCCTATAAAGACGTTCTGACACGCTATGGAATTCCGGTCGAGGAACAGAGAATTTATCACGGAAATTTTTTATCCCGTGACGGAATGAATGCTGTACAGAAATTTTTACAGACATCGCTCCCGCAGGTGATTGTCTGTGCCAATGATACCATGGCCATCGGTGTCATGAATTCCCTGACAATGCACGGAATTCGTGTGCCGGAAGATGTCGCCGTTTCGGGATTTGATTATATTTATAATGCCCGGAATTATGCCCCGTCCCTGACATCAGTAGAACGGCCTCTGGAACGGGTCGGACAGCTTGCCTGCCGGAAGATTCTGAATCATATCGAAGGCATTCCGCAGGAACGCAGCGAAATGATGGAGACTATCTGCCGTTTTTCCCAGAGCTGCGGCTGTCATGAAACACCGCTTATGGATACGGACGAATTCAAAAAGCGTAATTTTACAGTGCTGGATTCTTTCACAACAGATGTATCTTTAGTCAGCCGGATGGCATCGGCTCTGACAGAATGTGCCAGCCTCGAAAACTGCACCGAACGGCTGAGACCGTTTATTGAAGAAATCCAGTGCCGGGAATTTTATCTTTGTCTTTGTGATAATTACAGACAGGGAATCCGGGCAGATGAAACAGAGGAAAATTATCTGCTGCATATTCTTTCTCCGGATAAGTATCTCGTGCGGGGCTACGGTGAAAGAATGCTGGTGCCTCTGGCATACCGGAACGGCAGGTTTATTGATATGCCGGATTTCCAGACCTCGGAAATGCTGCCCGGTCTGTTCAGCCCGGAGAATGAAAGAGGCGATTATTATTTTATGCCTCTGCATATCGGTGAACGGACAATCGGATATTGTGTGATCAAAGACAGTCAGTTCCCTGTAGCAAGCAAGCTCTTTCATCATTTTATTACCAATATCAGCAATTCACTTGAAAGTGTCCGGAAAATTATTTCTCTTGACCGGACAACACAGAAATTAAATAAATTATATACGATTGATACGCTTGCAAATATCAATAACCGGAACGGCTTCCGGATCGGGGCACAGCATGTATTTCAGGATTGTATTAAATTCTGTCGCCCTGTAATGGTGATGTTCCTGGATATGGACGGCCTGAAATATATCAATGATACGTTCGGACATAAAGCAGGAGACAATGCTATCTGCTGCATGGCAGATATTCTCATAAAAGCCTGTACCGAGCAGGAAGTCTGCTGCCGGTTCGGCGGAGATGAATTTATTATCTTCGCTCCGGATTATACAGACGAAAAAGCTCAGGCATTGTCTGAAAAAATTCAGGAATTACTGAAAGAAACAAACCAGAGAAAGCGTTTTTCCTATACGCTTGCGGCAAGTTCGGGTTATTATATCACAGTTCCAAAAGCCGGAATGAATTTGTTCCAGCTTGTCACAGCCGCAGACCGTGTGATGTATGAAGAGAAAAAACGCCGGAAAAATTCCCGTTATCTGAAAACAGAAACTCCCGCATCGGATTCTGCACAGTAAAAATAAAACCGCTGATCATAAAATCAGCGGTTTTTCTGGTTGAATCATTATTTCTGATTTTTGACTTCATCAAGGGCTTTCTGAAACTCCTGTTTTTCTTCGGGAGTCTTGGCATAACGCATCATAGCCCGTTCAAAGACTTCTTCCGGAGCAGATTTTTTATAATCATCCAGAGTTTTCTGAACCTCGGCTTTAAAATCAGCCGGAAGAGCATCGTTTTTTGTAAGTGATGTCAGATAAAGAAACTGAGCAGCTTCTTTTGCATCACTCAATGCGGTTTTCTCGTCATCAGAGAGCGTATCAGGAGCATTTTCGTCTTTTTCTCTGGCTTTTCTGAATTTTGTGAATAAAGCCAGATCTGCCGGACGCAGTTTGCTTTTGAACTGACTTTGTGAAGTCTCTGTAAGTTCGTCCATTTTTTCACCGACTTTTATCGAATTGATGCCGCTTTTGATCAGATCAGCCGCCATTTTCAGACCTTCAAACATGGAAAGTTTCCTTCTTTCTTATTGGAATTTTATTATATTATATCATATTTTTATATAATTGTCAATAAAATTTATCTAAAATTTATAAAAAATAATACAAAATTTCAGATACAGTCCGTTTTCCTGAAAAAATCAGAAAAAGCTCTTGACATGTTCCGGAACCCGTGCTATAATATAAATATGTATCAGTATTTACATCTGGAAAAGGAGAAAGAGAAATGCAAATTTATGAAATCATCTGCGGTGCAGTTATCCTGCTGCTGTGCCTGCTGATTATTATTTTATGCTTGATGCAGGACGAAAAAACACAGCAAAATATGACATCTGCTCTCGGCGGCGGTTCCAATGATTCGTTCTATGCTCAGAATGAAGGCAATACTCGGGATGCGGCACTCGCAAAACTGACTAAGATTCTCGGTATCATCACATTCGTGGTTTTGCTTGTCATGAATATTGTTGTTCCTCTTGTGACAACACTCATGAACAGCGGTGCAGCAGAATAATAAAAGCAATCAGCAGTCCTCAAGTCAGCAAGTACTTGAGGCTGTTTTTTCACTTGAAAGGCAGGTCTATCTATGGCAAGACATAACGCAAAACATGAGAAAAGAAAAAAAACTCCCGATATTAAAAAAATTCCTGAAAAGAAATTCCGGCATATCAAGCCGGAAGAACAGGCACAGTATTGCCGGAAAATTAAAACATTCCTGCAAATGACCGCAAGAAAACAAATGAACCGGAACGAACTGGCTCAGAAATGCCGTGCAAAACGAAATCCGGCTGCTTATGATGCGGCCCTGAATCAGCTGCTGAAAGAAGGCGTGATTTTAGAATCCCGTCAGAGTTATAAGCTTTGTAACCAGGAAGAGACCTTCAAGGCACAAACTGTCAGACTGGCCGGAAATTTCGGCTTTATCCGTGATGAAAATCAAACAGAACATTTCGTACCCGGAAAATATCTGCTCGGCAGTCTGGTCGGAGATCAAGTGCTGGCAAAAAGCATCGAATCCAGAACCGGCTCGCCGGAAGCTGAAATTGTTTCTATCCTGGAAGAATCTCCGCAGGCAAGATTATCCGGTGTGATTACAGCAACGGAATATGGCTTGTGTTTCCTCTCCGGCATCGCAGGAACACCCCTGCATATTGATTATCATGAAAGCTGTGAATATAAAATCGGTGATAAAGTCTTAGCCGAAGTAATTTACCGGGGCAGCCGCCATATGGAACATGTTGTTAAAATTATTATGAATTTCGGCAGCTCGGACAGTGCCGAAAACTGCATGAAAGCTAAAATCGCAGAACTGGATATTCCGGTAGAATTTACAGAACAGGTTCAGCGTGAGGCTCTGAAAGTCTCGGCCGTGGGCGTGACGGAATTTGATATGCAGGGAAGAAAAGATTTCCGTCATGACATAATTTTCACAATCGACGGTGCTATGACTAAAGATATGGACGATGCTGTATCTATCAGAAAAAATCCCGAAAACGGAAATTATATCTTAGGTGTGCATATCGCTGATGTCTCACATTACGTCCGGCCAAACAGCCCTCTCGATGCCGAAGCATTCCGCAGAGGTACAAGCATTTATTATGCCGATCAGGTCATTCCGATGCTTCCGAAACAGTTATCCAACGGCATATGTTCTCTGAATCCGACTGAAAACAGACTGACATTATCTGCCGTTATGGAAATTTCTCCGGAGGGAGATTTGTTGAAATATGATTTTTATAAATCTGTCATCTGTTCGAGAGTAAAAGGCGTATATCATGAATGCAATCAGATTTTAGATCATACGGCAAGTCCGGAACTGAAAGAAAAATATCAGGAAGTCTCAGAAAGTCTGTTTTTATTGTCAGAATTATGCGATAAATTAGAACACGTCCGGAAATTAAGAGGTGCTCCGGAACTGGAAAGCACAGAATCTGCATTGCTGCTGGATGAAAACGGGCAGTGTATCGGACTTGCTCCCATCAACAGAGGCCGGAGTGAAAGAATCATAGAAGCCTGTATGCTCTGTGCTAATGAAGCAGCAGCTAAAATTGCAAAACAACATCAATTCCCGTTGGTATACAGAGTGCATGAGCATCCGTCTCCGGAACGGATTGCCGGTCTTAAAGAAATGCTGTTAAAATTAAAACAGGAAGAATGGCTGATTAATCCGGAGGAAACCGAACCCAGAGATATTCAGGAGCTTCTTGACAGTAACCGGTCAGAAAATTATTTCCCTGTGATTAATAATCTGACACTCCGGGCAATGGCAAAGGCAAAATACAGCGAAAAACCGCTCGGACATTTCGGACTTGCTCTGGAGGATTATGCACATTTTACTTCACCAATCAGAAGATACCCTGATCTGACTGTACACAGAATCCTGAGCGATTTCCTCGACGGTGCCGATCAGGAATGGCTGAATAAAAGATACCAGAAATTTACAGAAAATGCCTCACAGCGTTCTTCTGATACGGAAGTGAGAGCCATTCAGATCGAACGGGAAGCCGATGCCTGCTATGCAGCAGAATATATGCAGGCTCATGTCGGAGAAAGTTTCCATGGAATCATTACAAGTGTCACGGATTTCGGTATGTATGTGACTCTGGATAATATGGCAGAAGGTCTCCTGCATATCCATGATCTGCCCGCCGGACAGTATGAAACAGAAGAAGGCTGGTATATCCGGAATCTTCAGGATGCTGCAGAATATCGGCTCGGTGATGAACTCGATGTCATCTGCACCCGTGCAGATGTCAGCTCCGGGCATATTGATCTTGCTCTTGCATGAAAAGTATGTGAAAATGCTTGCTATTCGATAAGAAGTATGTTAAAATAAAGATAGAAAGAAAAACAGGAAAGGAAGATGATTTATGGGAAAATATACAGGCTGTGAATGCATTGTATGTCAGAAACGGTTTGAAGATTCTGATGATATTGTCGTATGTCCTGACTGCGGCACACCCTATCACAGAACATGCTATCAGAGTGCAGGACATTGTATCAATGAGCCGCTGCACGCAGTCGGCGGAAGCTGGCAGTCCATGCAGAATGAACAGAGAAAAAAACAGGGCGGTATTGAATGCAGTCACTGCGGTTATGTAAATCTTCCGGATGCCCGGACTTGCGTTTCCTGCAATCTGCCGCTGAATTTTCCGGAGGAAGAGGAAGAACCGGAAGATGATGACAGTCTGATGGGGATTGCTCCGGACGGACAGCAGTATTATTTCCGGGCATCTGACCCCTGCTGCGGTATGTCGCCGGAATATGACATGGAAGGAGAACGCCTGGGAGATGTTGCCAGTTTCGTCAGAACCAATACACTGTATTATATTCCCCTCTTCCGGAGATTCAAAGAAACAGACAGAAAATTGTCTTTCAATCTGTTATGTATCGCATTTCCTAATTTTTATTTTGCTAACCGCAAAATGTGGCTCATGTCCATTGTAAGCAGTCTGGTCTGGCTTGTCTGCTATCTGCCGCAGTTATGCCTGAATATGATCTCGACATTTACCAGTAAACAGTATATCGAATTTATGCAGTCTATGGGTCTGACAGAAGATCTGGAAAAATTTCTGAATCTCACACAGTTCCTGTCGGCTCATCAGGATTTTCTGGAAAATTTACAAATGCCCCTGTTCTGCGTGGATATTGCCTTCCGGGTGGCCATATGTCTGTTCGGAAATTATTTGTATTTCCGGTTTGTATTGAAGTCTGTAAAGAAAATCAGAAAAATGGCCCCCACAGTTTCTGTCAAAAAAGCTCTGCTGAATGCAGAGGGCGGTACAAATTTCTGGAATGTCATCGGCTGTATCGGTGGACTGTATCTGGTGATTACGATTATTACCAATATTATGACAAATTTATTTTCCTGATTTTGATGAGGAGGCAGCAATTTTATGAAAATTCATCAGGATTGCCGGCTGATGCAGACTGTAAGAGAAGCAGAAACATTCCGGACTCCTAAAAATATTATTTTACAGTCTCTGATATTCGGCGTTGTATTCTTAGTCATGGCACTAGCCGAAGGAACCGGAATTATAATCGGTGTCTTTCCGAGAATTATGGAATTTGCCCGTGAACGGATTGTTCAGGACGGTAAGCTTGACAGTGCAGAACTTACAGAGAAAATTAATTCTCTGCTTGCTGACCCTGCCAATACACATATTATGTTATTGTGTACAGGCCTGGGCACGATTGCAGTCTTGCTTTTCTGCCATGCAATAGAAGGCAGAAAGCTTTATACTATGGGATTTTTTAAAGAAAAAGCAGGATTGCAGTATCTCAGCGGCCTCTTGATAGGATTTGTTATGTTTTCCTGTGTCGTGGGTCTGACATGGCTCTTCGGCGGCTTGCAGTTTGAAGGCAGACAGAATTTTTCTGGAATGTTAGCTGTCATATTTTTAGGGTTCGGCATTCAGGGCATGAGTGAAGAAGTCATGTGCCGAGGATATTTTATGACAACTGTCATGCGGCATCATCCTGTCTGGTTAGCTATCGGCTTGAATTCTTTCTTTTTCGGAATATTACACGCATCAAATGCAGGTTTTTCCCTGTTTGCATTGCTGAATCTAATATTATATGCGGTTATGATTTCACTGTATATGCTCCGGACAAATTCGCTTTGGGGAGCATGTGCAATTCATAGTATCTGGAATTTTGCACAGGGTAATTTCTACGGACTTCCGGTAAGCGGTATTGACTCCGGAGAATCTGTATTTAAAATGTCGCTGAAAGGCTCGGACTTCATCAACGGCGGAGATTTCGGACTGGAAGCCGGACTGCCGACAACCATCGTGATGACAATCTCAATCTGTATTTTATTGTTTGTTCCTTTGCCGTTTCTGGATCAAAAAACAGGAGAAACTCAAACATGAAAACCGTACTGATTACAGGAGCAGGCGGCGGCATTGGCTCGAAAATTGCAGAAAAATTTGCTGAACAAAAGTATTTTCCTGTTCTGCATTATCATCATAGTCAAGCAGAAACACAACAGCTTGCCGAAAAACTACACGGAATCGCAGTTTCTGCCGATTTATCAGACATTTCAGAAATTGAATGCATGATGCAGCAGATTCTGAAAGAAACAGGCGGTATTGATGTCGTAGTAAATAACGCCGGAATCAGCGTATCAGGCTTACTCACAGATATTTCCCCGGAAATCCGGAAAAAATTGTTTTCTGTGAATGTCCTGGGAGCAATTGAGTGTACCAGACTGGCTCTGCCTTCTATGATACACAAAAAGGCGGGCTGTATTTTAAATATCAGTTCCATGTGGGGACAGGTCGGGGCTTCCTGTGAAGTGGATTATTCTGCATCCAAAGCGGCATTGATCGGCTTTACTAAGGCTCTGGCACAGGAAGTCGGCCTGAGCGGTATCAGAGTGAACTGCATTGCACCCGGTGTAATCCGCACAAAAATGCTGGATTGCTATGATGAACAAACTTTGTCGGATTTAGCCGGAGAAACTCCCCTGAACCGCTTGGGTACACCCGAAGATATTGCCAATGCAGCTGTATTTTTATGCAGCGAAAAAGCAGATTTTATTACAGGTCAAATTTTAGGAGTCAACGGCGGATTTGTGATATAAAAGCCGAAAATTCTCCTTTTGGGAATGAACTCCTAAAATGATACAAAATTTTCAAAAAAGCGACCAGGTGAAAACTTAGTCGCTTTTTCTGTATACTCCGGATTTTGAAAATTAAAGCTCTTTTTATAGATTTCTTCTATAACTGATTATTATATTTGCATATTTGACAGATAGGAATTCTGGGTGTATAATAAATACAGAAACAGAAAATTAAATATTTCCTTACAGAAAGGATGGGTATCGTATGTACCTGAATCAACGAATGTGAACTGAATTGCAGTTCCACTTTATGAGCCGTTTTTTTATTAACATACGAAAGGATTTGTGATTTTTTATGAAAACTAATAAAATTATTCTCGGTGCTCTTGCACTTACATTATTAACTTCTTTTGCTGCCTGCGGTGCTTCTACAGAAGCTACTGCTCCTGCTGAAAGTGCTGCTCCGGCCGCTGCTGTTTCTTCTGATGATGCGGCTTCCGATGCGGATGCTTCTTCCGAAGAAGAAAAAGACTGCTGCAAAGAGCAAGAAAAAGATTGCTGCAAAGAGGATTCCGTTGCTGACTGCTGCGGCGGTGCCGAAGATATCGCCGCTGTGACATCCGGTCAGCTCGAAAAAACTACTTTTGAACTGGGTCATCTGAATTCTACTGCTCATCTGCTGGCATTCGTTGCCAAAGAAGAAGGCTTCTTCGAGGCACAGGGCCTTGATGTTACTCTGACACAGTTCTCCAGTGCCGGCGAACTCGCTACCGGCCTCGAATCCGGAAAACTGGATGCCGCTTTCATCGGCTCTGTTCCGTCTCTGACTTTCCAGAGTCAGGGTCATGATCTGACCATCTTCGGCGGTGCGATGACAAACGGTCATGGCTATGTCATCAAGAAAGAATTTACTGAAAATACTGATGCCAAGGGCGTAGAACTCCTCAAGGGCAGAAATGTCGCTTCTGTCAAGAACAGCGTTCAGGATGCCGAATTGCAGATTCTCCTGAAAAATGCTCATATCCAGATCGGTGAGGGTGAAGATCAGGTCAATATTGTTTATTTCGACAGCCAGAAAGATGCCTATGCCGCTCTTGCCAATGCGACAATCGATGCCGCTTCGGTATATTCTCCTTATGCTTCTCTTGCCGAAAGTCAGGGCTATGAAATTGTCTACAGATGCTCCGAAGAACCTGCTCTTGAAAATCAGCCCTGCTGCCGTCAGGTCGCTCTGACTGAAAATCTCAATCAGAATCCCAATACATTCACGGCTTTTGAAAAAGCTCTCATTCAGGCTTATCAGTTCACGCAGGAAAATCAGGAAAAAACAATTCAGGATGTCAAAGTCTATATTGATATTGATGAAGAATTTATTAAAACTGAAGTTTACGGCGGTTATGGTGCTTCTAATCCTGACCCCGATAAACAGGGTACTGCCGCTCTCAAAGATTCTATCGTGGAATTAGGCTATACTGAAGATTATGACATCGACAGCCTCTATAATACTGATATTTATAAAAATGCCCTTTCTCAGATCATCGCAGAAAATCCTGATGATGAAATCTATCAGCAGTTACAGGAGCATTTCAATGAGTACGAATAAAATTGAAATTAAAAACCTGACTGTTCAGTATGCAGAGAAAAATAAACAGTTTACTGCTCTGCATGATGTCAATTTCAATGTCAGTCAGGGAGAGTTCGTCAGCATTGTAGGTGCTTCCGGCTGCGGAAAATCTACTCTGCTGAGCGTTCTGGAGGGTATCTATCAGAATTTTCAGGGCGAAATCCTGATAGATGGTCATCCTCTCGAAGGCACCGGAAAAGAAAGAGGCGTTGTCTTTCAGCATTATTCCCTCTTTCCGTGGATGACTACCAGAAAAAATATCGCTTTCGGTATTAAACAGGTCAGAAAAAATTTATCCAAAACCGAACGCCTGAAAATCGCTGACGAGTTCCTGGAAAAAGTCGGACTCGGTGATTTCGGGAATAAATATCCCTCTCAGCTCTCCGGCGGTATGCAGCAGAGAGCCGCTATTGCAAGAGCTCTCGCCATGGATACCGATATTCTGCTCATGGACGAGCCGTTCAGTGCGATTGACCCGAAAAATCGTGTGATCTTACAGGAATTGTTATTAAAACTCTGGGAGGGAACAGGCGATACTCCCGAAACCAGAAAAACTGTCGTCTTCGTTACGCATGATATTGATGAAGCAATCCTGCTCTCTGATCGTATCGTCGTCCTGACATCTCATCCCGGTACGGTTTCGGAAATCGTTGCTGTTCCGTTTGCCCGTCCCCGGAATCGTTCTGAATTGGTTCAGACTTTGGAATATAATAAATTCAGAAATAAATTATTAAGCTTGTTCTATGATGATATTACTAATAAAATCGGCGGGGAGGAAGTCGTTTTATGAAAATTAATATTAAAGATTATTTGTTCCGGCTGGCACATCTGCTCTTTATCGGTCTGATTGTCGTACAGTTCCTGCCTGATCAATCCGGCGGGGATTCGTATTCTAATTATCTGATCGGCTTTGCTGTTGCCGCTGAAATCCTGACTCTCGCACTGACTGCCTTTATCAGCAAAAAAGAAAGCAGAAATCTGTTTTTAGATATTGTCGGTTTTATCTATGCGTTTCTGATTCTCTGGACTCTGGCAACTTCTAAATTAAACCTGCTCAATCCGTCGTTATTCCCGCCGTTCGGAAAAATTCTCGCTCAGTTCGGTACTGACTGGCAGAAGATTTTAATTAATATCAAGAGTTCTGTCGGTATTATCTTACAGGGCTTCCTGCTTGCCTGTGCCGTTGCTGTTCCGCTCGGACTGTTCCTCGGATGGGCCGCAAGAGCCGGAAATGCTGCAACTTATTTAAGCAAGTTTTTCAGTTCGATTCCGCCGATTGTCTATATCCCTTACGGTATCGCTTTATTACCGACTTTCAGAAGCGTTTCTGTTTTCGTTATCTTCCTGGCTTCTTTCTGGCCGGTGTTCGCAGGTACAATGAGCGGTGTCCTCAATGTCGATAAAAGAATTATGGATTCTGCAAAAGTCCTCAACGTCAGCAAACCGGAGTTATTATTTCAAGTCATTCTTCCGGCTTCGCTTCCTCAGATTTTCTTAGGATGCAATCAGGGTCTGAGTGTCAGCTTCATCCTGCTGACATCCGCTGAAATGATCGGTGCCCGTGACGGTATGGGCTATTATGTCAAGTATTATTCCGACTTCGGTGATTATACCAGAACAATTACAGGTCTGCTCGTGATCGGTATTGTCGTGATCGGTGTGACATTCCTGTTTAATCTCTTCCAGAAGAGACTTCTTAAATGGAGATGATTTCAAAAGCTGTGCAGATACCTCCAACTGCACAGCTTTTTTTATACTTGCTTTTTGATTTACTTTCTGCTATAATATAATCATTAATTCATCATACTAAAAAGAGGTGCCTGTAATGTCCGTCACAATAGGCAGAGAAAATAAAATAACAGGGGAATATGCTGAACTCTGTGTAGCATTCCAGAGCGTGTTCAATAACGTCTGGGAAAAGGCCATACAAGACAGAAATCTGCATCTGATCGGATGCTGTAAAATACTCCATAAAAAAGACCTGCCGGAAATTTTATGGGAGTTCGCACAGGTCAAAGATTATGTGCTCACTCATGATTTTTCAGAAAATGATAAAATATATGTCAGTCAGCGTGTGGATGAAATTCTGGAAAATCTGGAAAGTTTCTGGAATGAAATCCCCGATACAGATCAACTGGATATGGGCTGAGGTGATTATTCTATGACGAAATATTCTTTTCAATACTGGTTTGAATGGGGCTGTTCGGAAAATTTCTGCCCCTGCCTCTGGTCTGCTGATCAGATTACTAAAAATAAATTCGGCTATGCTGTCGATCTGCATCGACTGCCGATCTCTCAGGATTTGATCCATTTTTTATGTCAGCTGGGAATCGAACATGATAACGCTCTCGACTGGGAATATCCTCCAAATCCTCTGCTATGGTCAGATCAGGAGAAAAAAGAATTTTATCAAAAAGCTCGGGAAGGCTGTTTCCGTCTGCAAAAGGAACTCGGCAAAGAGTATCAGATTATCTACTGCGAAGAAGAATAAGATTATATATTGCAGACTCCTTTCGGAGTCTGCTTTATTATAGATTTAATCTATAACTAACTATTGATAATTCCTACTTGACAAATAGGTGTTATCGGTGTATAATAATATACGGAAACAGAGAACAACCGGTTCTCTTATAAATAAAAAATAGAAGTAATTCGGAGGTAGTTAATTATGAGCAATGCAGTCATCAAACATGATGTCAATAATAAATTCTGGGACGAGAAACTTGAAACTATGCCCCACGCTGAACTGGAAGAACTCCAGCTTGAACGTCTCAAAGAAATGATTAAATTCGCTTACGAAAATGCTCCTTACTATAAGCGTTCTTTCGATGAAGCAGGTGTTAAGCCCGAAGATATTCAGTCTCTTGACGATCTCGCTAAATTCCCGTTCATTAATAAAGTTACTCAGAGAGAAACTCAGGGCAAAGGCTCTTTCCTCGGTGAACTCTGTGCCGTTCCTGAAGAAGATGTGATCTTTATTTCTACTTCTTCCGGCTCTACCGGCGTTCCGACAATGAGTCCGTTCACTAAAGAAGACTTTGACGAATTCCAGAATACTGAAAGCCGCTGGTTCTGGCAGGTCGGCATGAGACCTAATGACAGATATGTTCATGCTCTCAACTTCTCGCTCTATGTCGGCGGCCCTGATGTGATCGGTGCTCAGAATCTTGGTGCTCTCTGCATCTGGGGCGGTACACTTCCTAGTGAAAGATTATTATTCATCCTGAAAACTTATCAGCCCACTGTCATCTGGACCAGTCCGTCCTATGCCTGGCAGTTAGGCGAAAAAGCTAAAAAAGCCGGTATCGACCCGAAAACGGATCTCAATATCAAGAAAATTATCGTTGCCGGAGAACTCGGCGGTTCTATTCCTGCTACCAGAAAAGCAATCGAAGATCTCTGGGGTGCGGAACTCTATGACTTCTATGGCTTATCTGATATTTTCGGTGCTTGTGCCGCTCACTGCGAATATCATGACGGTCTGCATATCTGCGAAGATCAGATCTATGTAGAAACTGTTGATATTCATACCGGTGAAATTCTTCCTCCCGGTGAAACAGGCGAACTTGTTTATACAACACTCCGCAAAAAAGCCCGTCCGCTGATCAGATTCAGAACCGGCGATATCGGCAGAATTGACCGTACTCCCTGCAAGTGCGGACGTACTCACGGAAGAATCTACATCAACGGCCGTAAAGATGATATGTTTATCGTTTCTGCTGTCAACGTTTTCCCGAGTGATATTGAAGCTGTTATCCGTGATTTGACAGGCATTACAGGCGAATACTTAATCAGAATTTTTGAAAAAGACCTTACCTGCAAATATGCTGTTGAAATTGAGAAAAATGCGGATAATACAGAATCTGATGAAGAAGTAGCTGCAAGAACTTCTGCTGCTTTGAAAGCAAGAATCGGCGTAAAACCTGCAAAGGTTATCGTTCATCCGGACGGTGGTCTTGGTACTCGTTCCGAACATAAGGCTAAGCGTATTATCGACGAAAGAACACTGACTTATAATATCTAAAAATTTTCATCATCCATTCAAAAACTCCTCCGTTTAAAAGCGGAGGGGTTTTTGGCAATTATGTTAAAAATGCTCTCTGGGATTTGTGAAAAACTATAAAAATATGGGAAACTACTTGCACATATTTTGTTTTTATGTTATAATAAAACTGTGTTTTTTGCACGTAAATCTCAAATCTGAAAGGAGTATTTTTATGATGAACAGAAAAAAGATAACAGCATTCCTGACTTCACTCTTACTGATGGGGGCTTCTGTTCCGGCTCAGGGGCTTATGACGGCCAATGCAGAAACTTATGAATATCTGGAATACTATGTCGGCGGATATTATAACTGGGAAACTGATGAATATGAGCAGCAGATTGTAATTGAAGGCTGTGACCCCTCTTTCAGCGGTGACCTTGTTATCCCGTCTGAAATTGGCGGTCTGTCTGTCGGGAGAATTGACTACAGTGCATTTTCCGGCTGTACCAATCTAACTTCTGTGACGATTCCGGACAGCGTGACAAGAATTGACTGGTATGCATTCCAGAACTGTACCAATCTGACTTCTGTCAATATTCCTGAAAGTGTGACGAATCTCGGCGGTTCTGTATTTCGTGGCTGTTCCAGTCTGACTACTGTTACACTTCCAAACAGTATGACAGAAATCAGCAACAATGCTTTTCGGGATTGTTCCAGTCTGACTTCTGTAATTATTCCGGACAGTGTAGAAACAATTGACAGCTATGCATTTGCAAACACTGGTCTGACATCTATTACTATTCCGGAAAATGTAAAGACAATCGGTTATTCTTCTTTTGCAGGTTCTGCCCTTGCTTCTGTGGATATTCTCGGCAGTGATACTATCATCTGTGGTTTTGCGTTTGATGCCTGCCCTAACTTCACAGAAATGAATATTTCAGAAAATAACATCAATTACAGCTTTGAAAACGGTATTCTGTATGATAAAGATAAAACCGTATTAAAACAGTATCTTAATACCAATACTGCACCGGAATTCACTGTGCCGGATACCGTGAAAACCATTGCCGGCTGGGCTTTTGACGGCAATCCGTATCTGACTTCTGTTACCGTTCCGGACAGCGTGGAAAAAATTGCCATCTATGCTTTCGATCACTGCCCGAATCTTACCGAAATTAATATCTCCGAAAATAATCCCTATTATTGCTTTGAAAACGGCGTTCTGTACGATAAGGATAAAACAGCTCTGAAACAATATCTTGCTAACAGCTCCGCAACAGAATTTGTAATCCCGGAAACTGTTACCAGCATTGCAGGCTATGCTTTTGAAAATGCTCAGAATCTTACTTCTATTACTATCCCCGAAACTGTCGATTCTATCGGAAATTATGCCTTTTCCGGCTGTACCGGCCTGACTTCGCTGAAACTTCCCGAAAATGTAAATTACCTCGGCAGAGGCGTATTCTCTGACTGTACTGCTCTCTCAGAGGTCAATATTCCGACAAATTTACAGTATCTGAATGATCATACTTTCGAGAACTGCCAGAGTCTGGCTTCTGTTACGATTCCGGACAGTGTTATCTATATCGGCTGGGAGGCCTTCATAGGCTCCGGTCTGGAATCTGTTGTGATTCCGTCAAATGTTGCTTCTGTTAGTAGTGCCACATTTGCGGATTGCGTGAATCTGCATTCTGTAGACTTCCCTCAAAATCTTGAATATATTGACGGTGAAGCTTTCAGAGGCTGTTCCGCTCTGACTTCTGTCGTGATTCCTGATACAGTATCCGACATCGGCTGGAATGCATTTGCCGATTGTTCCGCATTGGAATCTGTACATCTCCCTGCCGGATTAGATCGGTATCTTGAAAGCGGTATCTTCCAGAATTGTACCAGCCTTACTTCTGTCGAAATCCCTGAAAGTGTTACCTGGATCGGCAGCAATGCTTTTGACGGCTGTACCTCCCTCTCTTATGTCTATATCCCCGCAGGTGTGGAATATATCTGCTATCAGGTATTTGATAACTGTACCAGTCTTACCAATCTGGATATTGCCTCTGATAATGCTGCTTATCTCAGCGAGGGCGGTGCTCTGTTCGATAAGAATAAAACCGTGCTTAAACAATATTTTATGGGTAATACAGAATCAGAATATACAGTTCCCGATACTGTGACCAGTATCGGCGGTCAGGCCTTTGCAGCTTGCTCCAATCTGACTTCTGTGACCATTCCTGCAAATGTCAGAAATATCGCTTTTAATGCTTTCTATTCAAGCGAGGCTACTATTAACGGCTATGAAAATACCGCTGCTCAGGCTCATGCAGAAAAAAATAACTATCCGTTTGTTTCCCTCGGTGAAGCCCCTGTACAGGAACATGAAATAGGAGATGCTACAGGAGAGGGCGATATTAATATTCTGGATGTCATTACCGTCAATAAAGCCGTGATGGGCAAAGAAAATCTGACAGATGCTCAGCTCAAAGCTGTCGATTTCAATGCCAACGGCAAGCCCGATTCTGAAGAAGCTCTTACGATTCTCAAATATATTGTCGGCCTCGTGACAAGTCTTACTGAATAAGATTCAATCAGCCGTTTCTGTGAATGCAGAACGGCTGATTTTTATTGTAATTCAGGAAATTTTTTGTGAATATTATATGAAATCTCTTGTTTTTTATTTTATTTTTTGTTATAATAAAATTAAGATTTTATTTTGAAAAGAGGAGTTTTTATGAAATTCAAAAAAATAGTAGCTGTTGTTTCATCTCTGTGTATGATGACTGCTGTTATGCCGTTTTCTGAAAAATATGTTCCGGAAACTGTCGTTTCAGCAAGTGCAGAAGAATATACAGAAAATACCTATGAAAATCTGAAATATAAAAAATACGCAGATTATATAGAAATTTCCAGTGTGACTAACAAAGAAATCACAAAAGCTGTCATTCCTTCTGAAATTAACGGCCTGCCCGTGACAAATATCGGAAAACAGGCATTTTCTTACTGCCTCAGCCTAACCTCTGTTACTCTTCCGGAAAGTGTAACAAGTCTCGAAAATTTTGCATTTTCTTACTGTCTCAAATTGAGTTCAGTCAATATTCCAGAAAATGCAACAAGTATTGGTAAATTTACATTTGCCGGCTGTTCTGATTTAAAATATATCAGTGTCCCTAAAAATGTGAAAAATATTGGAGAATATGCATTTTCTAACTGCACTGGTTTGAAATCTATTACTATTGAAAATCCTGAATGTGAAATCATAGATGATTCTCATACTATATGCAGTAATCTAGAGCAGACAGGTTCATATTACGGTACTATTTATGGTTATAAAAATTCTACAGCACAGGCCTATGCTGAAAAGTACGGCTATAAATTTGAAGCAATCGCCTCTGCTCCGAAAACATCAGAATCAGAAACGGAATCTCAGGCAGAAGAAATCCTCTCCGGCGATGCCGACGGCAACGGCACGATCAATATTCTTGATGTCATCAGCATTAATAAAGCCATTCTCGGCAAAGAAACCCTCGCACCTGAACAGCTCAAAGCGATTGATTTCAATCATAACGATAAGCCCGATTCCGAAGAATCCCTTACGATTCTCAAATATATTGTCGGCCTCGTTACAAGCTTTACTGAATAAAATTATGCCCCTGAGCTTTTCAGGGGCATTTCTGCATGAAATCAGTGCAGACCGAAACTGATCGAGATTGCATTGTCTACCCGGTTCATCGCTGAGGCATCCAAAGCTCCCATGCGGTCTTTGAGCCGCTTTTTATCCAGTGTGCGAATCTGCTCCAGAAGAACGATGCTGTCTTTCTGGAGTCCGCAGGAAGAAGCCTCTAATGAAATATGCGTGGGAAGTTTTGCCTTATCTAGACGGCTCGTGATCGCTGCGGCAATCACGGTCGGACTGTGACGGTTTCCGACATCATTCTGTACTATAAGTACCGGACGGATTCCGCCTTGTTCTGAACCGACTACCGGACTCAGGTCTGCATAATAGATTTCTCCTCGTTTCACGGACATCATAATCAAACACAACTCCTTTGAAAATTCTGGTTTTCTGCTTGCTTTTAGTATCGCTCTGACAGGGCTTTTTATTCAGATTAAAATTTATTTTTTTCTTCTGTTATATTTTATGCTGAAAATTCCTCTTTGTGCAGGGCTTGACAAACACATAAAAATATGCTATAATATTTTCTGTAGTGCTGGGGCGTAGCCAAGCGGTAAGGCAACGGACTTTGACTCCGTCAGTCGTGGGTTCAAATCCCGCCGTCCCAATCCTTTGCAAGAGTCTCCCTGAGCGGAGACTTTTTTATTATTCTTCCAGCTTTATCTGACGGAGATAATCCAGATAGACATGAAGCAGTTTATAAATCTTTTTCCTTGCCCGTCCGAGTGTCCGGCAGACTGTGGAGGGGTCGAGATTTAAACTCTCTGCAATCTGCTTGTTATTCAGATTCTGATAATAATGCAGGAGAATCAGTTCACGCTGACGAGGAGTCAGATCATTCTGAATTACCTGTTTCAGTACGACCAGAGACAAATCAAGCTGTTTCCGGTTTGTACAGGGTGTTCCGAGTAAGTCCTGTATCAGACAGGGATCGGATTCTGCAATATTTTCCGGAATGCGTCTGTGTGCTGACATGTATCAGTTCTTCCTTTCTGAGATGTTTTTTTAATTCAATAATCATATCCAGCAATTCGCATCGTTCACGGGCAAGCATATCCCGCCGGGCGATGAGTTTTTCCCGTTCGATTGTCATAAGCGTATCTTTCCGGAGCTGTTTGTTCAGTTCATAGATACGCTTCTGAAGCTGAAATCTGGTTTCTTCGTATTCATAGATCAGGTCAAGCATAAAAAGACTCCTTTGCGATTATAATATTATTCCAGTCAAACAAGAACATATGTTCGCTTTTTTATGTTATTATTCTACAGGATTTTTTCTCATTTGTCAAGAGGAAGTGTGAAATTTCATGATAAAATTTTTAACCCGTTTTTTGGATAATTATACTAAAAATCAGACACTCCGGGGTCATATGCCCGGTCATAAAGGGATGGCTCTGCTTCCGGAGCTGCATTATGCCTATCAGAGAGATATTACAGAAATCAAAAATGCTGACAGTCTTTTCGAGGCTGATGGTATTCTCCGTCAGGCCGAACGGCAGACAGCAGAAATTTATCATGTGCCTGAAACCTGCTGGAGTGCAGGCGGCTCGACACTCTGTATTCAGGCGATGCTGGTTCAGATGAAAGCCGAACACAGATATATTATTTCTGCAAGAACTGTTCACAGAGCATTCCTGAACAGCTGTATTCTGCTTGATCTGCCTGTGAAATGGGTCTTTCCGGCTTCCGGCGGTATCATTACGGGAAATTATCGGATTTCTGATTTTGAAAAAGCTCTGAAAGAGATTTCTGCTCCGGCATGTATCTATATTACTTCTCCGGATTATGCCGGAAATCTGCATGATATTTCCGCTCTGGCAGAACTCTGTAAAACCTATCAGGCAAAATTATTAGTCGATCATGCACACGGTGCACACAGGGCTTTTCTGAAAGAAAATCTGCATCCCATCAGACTGGGTGCGGATTTCTGCTGTGATTCGGCACATAAGACCCTGCCGGCTCTTACCGGAGGGGCATTTCTTCATATGAAAAATCCGGCTCTTGTCATGAATATGAAACAACATATGCAGATGTTCGGCTCAACAAGCCCTTCTTATCTGATTATGCAGTCGCTTGAACTCTGTACCGACTGGCTTTCGCATTCCGGACAGGAGAAAATTCAGCTCTGTGCGGAACGTGCCGAAGCTCTGAAACAGAAATTTTCTGATCAATATACTTTCCTCGGCAGAGACCCTCTGCATCTGACAATCTCCGCAGACGGACAGAAATTGGCCGAAGATCTCAGAAACTGCCCTTATCCTGTCGAATGTGAGTATGCAGATCATACTTGCCTTGTCATTTTATTATCTCCTGTCATGACAGAACAGAATTTTACATTTCTTGAACATGCCCTTGCTTTCTGCAAGCCTGCTCCTGCCTGGATTCCTCCCGAACTTCCTGACCCTATGGAACAGGTTCTGTCTCTCAGAGAAGCCGGGCTTGCAGATTCTGAAATTCTTCCTCTCAGTCAGGCCGAAGGCAGAATCTGTGCTTCTGTACAAGTACCCTGTCCGCCCGCTGTGCCGATTGCCGTCAGCGGTGAACGCCTGACTAAAAAATGGCTCGATTTTATGGCTTTTTATGGCTTATCTTCCCTCTCTGTCGTCAGAAATTCGTGAAATGTATAATATCTGGACAAAAAAGATTTATAAAATTTGTAGATATTTTCAATAGACTTTTCATCAGGAATGTGTTATAATGACAATGAGGTTTTGTACGGACTTCCGTCCGATTCCTCGGATTGATTCCGTATTTATTTTATTTTCTACTATGAAGGAGATTTTTATCATGAGACTGAAAAACATTCTCGCTGCTGCGGCTGCTTTTGCTTTCTGCACAGTATCTTTTGCTTCTCTTGCTGCAAATGCAGGCGAAGTCAAGACAATTGACTGCTCTAATGCCAGTGCTCTCGGACTGGGTGACGAAGGCAATGCTCTCCGCAGAAATATCTATAACGTATGGGGAAATTCTGTAGAAGATATGGATCCCAATACTGCTGTTTCTGAATATATCAAGATTGATTTTACCATCAGCGGCATTGGTTCTGATTCCGCAAGAAAAGATACTTCTTCTACTACAAAATACGATGCTGACGGCGTGAATTATTATGCGTTTGTCGGCGGTTCTATCGCAGGCAACAGCCGTCATTCCATCAGCGGTGCTGATGCTACTTCTGAATATACTCCCATCACCGGTGACGGTAATTATACAGTAACCTGGACTCTGGATGCTCCGTCTGAAAATATCAGCTGCCTGTATCTCCAGACCAATATTGACTTTACTGAATATGTTGCCGAAGCTGACAGAGAAACTGCTGAAAAAGAAAAGAATACAGGTGCTTCCGGTATTACCATCACAATCAATTCCATCACTTCCGTAGAACCTGATAAGGAAGAAGAAACCAGCGAAGGTTCTGACGAAAACGGCGAAGGTGAAACTACAACTACTACTGCTGATGACAGCGGCAGCAATCATAACGACAATAACAACAACAATTCCACAACCGCTTCCAAATCAACTACCACAACCGCAGCAGGCAATTCTTCCGCTTCTACAACAGCTGCTACTGCTGCAAGCTCAGTTTCCAATACACCTACAGGTGATACTTCCGGTGTTGTTGTGGCTGCTGTCGTTCTGACCGCTGCCGGTGCTGCTGCCGTTCTCTCCAGAAAGAAAGACTAAGTTTTCTATCTGAAAAAACATGGTTTACAACAAATGCCCTCTGTTGACAGAGGGCATTTTTGCTAAGTAAGGAGTTCTTTATATTGAAAAAAATAATTTTTTGCGTTTTATTATCTGCTTTGTTCCTGACCGGATGCAGTCAGAAAACCAGTTCGGAACAGTCCTCTTCTTCTGAAAATTCCCCTGTTGAAGTCACTCTGGCAGAAACAGAAGAAACCCTCCCGCCCCCCACTCATGCTGCTTTTCCGGAGGCTGACCCGAATGCCGTCACATTTGATGATGAGAATTTCAGCTTTGCCGCTGTCGTCAATGATGATGATACTGCCGCTGAAGGTACACTTTCTGTCGAATCTGTTGACGGTAATTATATGCTGAAATTTACAGATACTTCTACTAATACAGATAATCTTGATACGGCTGTGCAGAAAATCCGTATTTCTGTCGGTCAGCTGTTAAAACCAGATCAGCTCGAAAGCGTATACAGTATCGGCTTCGACTGCTACGCAGAGGCAAAATCTGATTTATTCCTGAGTGATGACGGCATTTACAGAACCGTTCCCGGCTGGATCGGCGGCGGCGGCGGTACTGTGTGTGCGGATGGAAACTGGTATAGCTTCTCTGATTTTTCCGGTTCCGGTATCAATGAATATGATCTGGAGCGTTCCGATGCCTGCCATGTGGAATTTAAATTTCTCCTCGCAGAATCCGGCAAAAAATGGGACAGTACTGTCGAAGATGTCAATTTTTCTGTGATGAGATGGGGAATGCAGAATATTTCTGATTTTTATATTGATAATATTACTTTCTATGATATAGAAGGCAATGCTATTCCGCTCAATCCGTCCGAACCGGAAGCCGGTGAAACAGATGCTGCTGATGCCTCTGATACTGAAACATCAGAAGAAACTGTACAGGAATCGACATCAGAATCAGAATCAGAACTGCAAGATACGGAAACTGAGGCGATATCATGAAAAAATTAATTCCTCTGCTTTTGCTGCTCTGTGTTATGCTTACAGCCTGCGGCTTTGCAGGTGAGGCCTACCGGAATTATGTCACGGCTATCTTAGATACGACCTATCATAATGATTATCAGGAATATCAGGAGCTGACAGGGGCTGCGACTCCCGATGCAGACGGCCTTTACAGAATGGAGGTCAATGCATTGAGTCAGGCAATCCGGGAGGCCTATGATATCAAGTCGGATAAAATTTCCGAGGAAACAATTAATTCTTATCAGCAGCTTGCGGAAACGATTCTGAAAAAAACAAAATATACTGTCCGGGATGTTGTGCATTCCGAAGATACGTATACTGTCGTGCTGGTGCTCTCTCCGGTCGATTTCTGGCAGAAATCTCAGGATAATATCAGGAAATATTATTATTCTGAATTTCTTCATAAATACAGAACCGCTCCCACTGAAGCCGATGCCGATAAGCTCGAAGAAGAATATGCTTTCCGTGTGCTCGAAATTTTACAGGCGGATGTTGATACACTCGGTTATCTCGAACCTGTCGTTTATACCTGTCAGATCGAAAATAATACCGTCTCTGCTCAGGACTGGGAACAGATTGATCAGCTGCTTCTGAATCTTCCCTGATCTGCAATAAAATCCGGACTGCTTTTCCATGCAGTCCGGATTTTTTTTATAAAAAAAAGCAGACCATGTTTCAGGTCTGCCCAAAAAATAATAAGGATGTAGGATTTATGATAGTCTTATTATAGCATAACTTACGGATTTTGTCAAGTTTTTTGTGAAATTTTTGATTTTTTCACTAAATTTATAAGCTCATATTCTACATAATCCACAAAAATAAAATTAATTTTCCAGTTTCCGGAGTTCTTTTTCTTCTTTTGTGACATGCGGTTTTCCGGCTTTCAGAATTTCCACTTCGGAACGATCAATAATATACGGCACATCATCCGGATTTTCCGGACGAATCCGGAGTTTTCCCGTGATTAAATTCGCATCTTCGACCCGGCCTTTTCCGTGCGGCGTTTTGACCAGCGAACCGACACGGGGTGTAATTTTCTGCAAATCTTCATAAGCGGCCTGTTCATGCTTCAGACAGCACATCAGACGGCCGCAGGTTCCTGAAATTTTTGTCGGATTCAGAGACAAACCCTGTTCTTTTGCCATCTTGATCGATACCGGCTGGAAATCGCCTAAATATCCACGGCAGCAGAATTCCCGGCCGCAGACGCCTAACCCTCCGAACATCTTCGCTTCGTCACGGACACCGATCTGACGAAGTTCAATTCTCATCCGGAATACAGAGGCCAGATCTTTTACCAGTTCCCGGAAATCGACACGATTATCAGAAGTAAAATAAAATAATAATTTGCTGTTATCAAAAGCACAGCTGACATCGACCAGCTTCATCTTGAGCTTGTGTGCGGCAATTTTCTGTTCACATACAGCAAAGGCTTTCTTTTCTTTCTGTTTATTCTGCTCCAGCGTTCTGAAATCTTCCTGATTCATCAGACGAACCACAGCCCTCAGAGGCGAAGCAATATTTTCATCCCGAATGTTCCGGTTCGGAATCGAGACAATGCCGTATTCCAGGCCTTTGGCTGTTTCTACGATCACCTTGTCTCCCATCTGGAGATGCAGATCTCCGGGAGAAAAATAATATACTTTTCCGGAATTCTGAAAACGGATTCCTACAATTTCAGTCATAAATACATAATCCTTTCTGAAGTTCTACAAAAGCAGATTTCCTCCAAGTGCAGACAGCACCAGCTTTGTGCTGACACTCGCCTGCAGAGCTTCACAGGCATTCTGAACCGCTTCATACAGCCGGACTGCTTTTCCGGCAGTCAGCAGCTGTGCAAGCGTTTCGGCACTTTGCCGGTCACAGCCGGTGAGGTTCTCGCTTCCGTATTTCAATACACAGGCATCACGAAACTGCTTCAGCAATAATTGCAGCATTTCTTCGGCCTGTATCCGGTCTTTTTCATAGTATGACAAAATTCTTACTATTTCATACTGTTTTCTTTGTGCAACTGCCCGGGTCAGTTCTCTGACCTGACGGGTCATCTCCTGTAAGGCGGAATCTTCCAGAAATCTCAGGGCAAGCCCGATATTCCGGCCGGATGTTGCTCTGACAGCTCTGTCGGCATCTGCCGGGGCATATTCATGCTGACTGATCAGAGCGGTTCTGCATTCTTCCGGCGAACACGGCCGGACGGCAATCTGTATCATACGGGAAAGCATTGTCTCTAAAAATGCGTTTCTCGATGCTGATGTGAATAATAACAGCACATGTTCCGGCGGTTCTTCTGTTAGTTTCAAAAGCGTATTCTGTGCCGGAATGCCGATGGTATCACAGTCTGCAAATATATAAATTTTCTTGTCGCTGTCATTCGGGGCAACAATCGCATCACGGCAGATTTCTCTGACCGTATCGACAGAAAAACCCTGCTTTTTGCCGGAATGCTCGACCGGAATCAAATCCGGATGGACACCGTGCAGAATTTTCTGACAATTTTTACAGGTTCCGCAGGGGGCATGTTCTCCGGTGCATAATACTGTCATTGCAAAATAATTTGCAAGTGTTTTCCGGCCGGAACCCTTTTCGCCGTAAAACAGACACGCATGAGGAATATGTCCTGTCTGCCGCATGGTCTGCATGAATTGCAGATTTTCATCATTCCCGTAGATTTCAGGCATACTCATAATTTTTCAAATCTCTCGACATCTGTGACAAATATCGTTGCTCCGCCGACTTCGACTTCGACAGGCAGTTCAATGCCGGAATTGATCGGCGTACTGTTCGGAACAGTTTTCTTTCTTCTGTGACTTTTTTCACGGATGACTTCAATTAATTTTTCAATCCGCTCTTCTTCGACACAGGTCAGAAATGTCGTATTCCCGGCACTCAGAAACCCGCCCGTAGAAGCCAGTTTTGTCGCATAAAATCCGGCATTCAGAAGAGCCTTTCCGACTGCCTGACTGTCATCACTGTTTACAATTGCAAACACAAGTTTCATAAATTCAAAAACTCCCCTTTCAAGAGTGGCTGTTTTCAGTATAGCATATTTTCAAGAAAAAAGCAAGCCTGTTATCCAGACTTGCAGAAAATTCTCATTGCTTTATTGATATAATCCGGCACTGAAATAGCGATCGCCACGATCAGGCAGAACCGTTACAATCCGGCCTTTCTGAATTTGTTCAGCGAGTTTTATTGATGCTGCCAGTGCCGCTCCTGAACTCGAACCCGCAAAAATTCCCTCACGTTCCGCAAGAAGCCGGGAATATGCAAAAGCTTCTGTATCTGTGATTTTAATCACATCATCCACTAAGCTCATATCCATGGTTGCCGCAATAAAATCATTGCCGATGCCCTCAATATTATAATCATGATGTTCACCGCCGCCCATGGTAGAACCTTCCGGATCAGCTAAAAATCCCTTGATTGCAGGATTTTTTTCTTTCAGATAACGCAGAATTCCGGTATAAGTTCCGCCGCTTCCGGCTCCGGCAACGACATAATCAATCTGACCTTCGAGATCTTCATAGATTTCTTTTCCGGTCGTTTCATAATGTGCCAGCGGATTGCTCTGATTCTCGAACTGCTCCAGAGAAATCGAGCCGGGAATTTCTTTCTTGATCTCTTCCGCTTTGCGGACTGCTCCGAGCATTCCGTATTCACGGGGGGTATTCACGACTTTTGCTCCCAATGCTTTGACAAGTGTCTGCTTTTCGATTGAAAATTTATCCGGAATGACAAAGATAATCTGATAACCTCTGTTCAGAGCGGCAAAGGCTATGCCAAGTCCGGTATTTCCGGCGGTTGCTTCGACAATTACCCCGCCCGGTTTTAACAAGCCTTTCTGTTCGGCATCCTGAATCATGTATAATCCGGTTCTGTCCTTGACACTTCCGGACGGATTGTATAACTCCAGTTTCGCAAATAACTGAATTTCAGAATTGCTTTCAAACTGATGCAGTCTCACAAGGGGCGTATGCCCGATTAATTCCTGCATAGAATCATAATAATGCATGTTATTTTACCTCGCTTTTCTCAATAGCCTGCTGTAAATCTTCCAGAATATCAGCAATATCTTCAATGCCGACCGATAATCTGATTAATCCGTCTGTAATACCGACCTGCTTCCGGATTTCTGCCGGAATCGAGGCATGTGTCATTGTTGCCGGATGGCATACTAAAGATTCTACTCCTCCGAGGCTTTCTGCTAACATGATCAAGTTCAGACTCTTGAAAAATTTCTTGATATCATAATTTTCATGCAGTTCAAAAGAAATCATGACTCCGCCGTTTTTGGCCTGTTTTTTATTGATTTCATAGCCCTGTCCGGATTCCAGTCCGGCATAATAGAGATTTCTCACGGCTCTGTGATGCTGTAAGAAATGAACCACTTTTTCAGCATTCTCCACATGTCTGTCCATTCTGACTCCAAGTGTCTTGATGCCTCTGATTAATAAGAACGAATCAAACGGAGGCAATACACCGCCTGTCGAGTTCTGAATAAAAGCAATCTGTTCGGCAAGTTCTTTTGTAGATACCACTGCTAATCCGGCAACGACATCACTGTGACCGCCCAGATATTTTGTCGCTGAATGTACAACAATATCTGCTCCCAGATCAAGAGGCTTCTGTAAATAAGGTGTCATAAACGTATTATCCACAATCACAAGCAGGTCATGCTTATGAGAAATCTCAGAAATTGCCTGAATATCCGTTACTGTCATAAGAGGATTTGCAGGGCTTTCAATCATGACTGCCTTGACATCCGGTGTGATCTGTGTTTCAAATATTTCCGGATTTGCTGTATCTGCGATTGTATAATAAATATTAAAATGGTTGAATACTTTATCCAATACTCTGAATGTTCCGCCATAGACATTACTCGAAATCAATACTCTGTCGCCGGATTGCAGTAAACTCAGTACGGCTGTGATCGCTGCCATGCCGGAGGCAAATGCAAAGCCTGCATAGCCGTTTTCAAGTTCAGCAATCAGAGCTTCAAGGGCTTCTCTGGTCGGATTGCCTGTTCTTGAATACTCATAGCCCCGCATTTCTCCGAGTCCATCCTGCTTGTAAGTCGATGTCTGATAAATCGGAACATTGACGGCTCCGGTTCTTTCATCCATAGAAATTCCGCCGTGAATTAAGGCTGTACTGATATTCGCAAATTTACTCATGATAAAAATCTCCTTTCAAAAATCAAACAAACGCAAAAACGGAGAACACAGAAACCTGCGTTCTCCGTAATTTACATGATATAATAATTTAATATTATTTTACCCTGATATACGAGAGCTGTTTCTCTGTTTCATAACTATACAATTATTCTCAGAACAACAGCAACAACATACTGTCAGGGAAATGATAGAAAACATGTGAAACAACTCCTTTCAGGATTATAATAAAATACTGATTATTCAAACATCGGGGTGGACAGATAACGTTCACCGGTATCCGGCAGCAGTGCCACAATGGTCTTGCCCTTGTTCTCCGGACGCTTTGCCAGCTGAATTGCTGCCCATACTGCCGCACCGGAAGAAATACCTACCAGAACACCTTCACTTCTTGCAATCAGTCTGCCGGTTTCAAATGCATCTTCATTCTCAACTGTGATAACTTCATCATAAATATCTGTATTCAGTGTTTCCGGTACAAATCCTGCACCGATACCCTGAATCTTGTGAGGACCGGAAACGCCTTCGCTCAGTACCGGAGAACCCTTCGGCTCTACTGCAACAACTTTAACATCCGGATTCTGGGCTTTCAGATATGTTCCGACACCTGTGATGGTTCCGCCTGTACCGACACCGGCTACGAAAATATCAACTTTGCCGTCTGTATCGTTCCAGATTTCTACACCTGTAGTCTTTTCATGAATTGCCGGGTTTGCCGGGTTCGTGAACTGTGACGGGATAAAGCTGTTCGGAATCTCTTCTGCCAATTCCTGAGCCTTGGCAATTGCACCTTTCATACCCTTTGCACCCTCGGTCAGAACCAGTTCTGCACCATAGGCTTTCATCAGGTTGCGGCGTTCGATACTCATGGTTTCCGGCATGGTGATGATCAGTCTGTAGCCTCTTGCAGCGGCAACTGCTGCCAGACCGATACCGGTATTACCGCTGGTTGGTTCGATCAGAACACTGTCCGGCTTTAACAAGCCTTTTGCTTCGGCATCATCAATCATAGCACGGGCAATTCTGTCCTTGACAGAGCCGGCCGGATTGAAATATTCAAGCTTGCCTAAAATTACAGCCTGGAGCTGATTATTTTTCTCAATAGTTTTGAGTTCCAGCAGGGGAGTATTTCCGATCAAATCACTGAAACGCTGATAAATTTTGCTCATAATAAAAACTCCTTTCAAAAACCGGTTTATCCGTATCACTTAGATAGTACTTATATCCTATCTGATTAGTATGCATATATTATAGCACACTCTCATGCATTTGTCAATAGTTTTTCTGAAAATTTTTTGTAACAAATTTGACCGTATCAATATCGCTGTGTTATCTTATTTTTCTTGACACAGCAGGGTAAGTATGCTATAATTTTAATAATCAGAGCCGGAAAGGATTTGAGACTATGAATAAAAAAATCTCCGTGATACATCATATATTATTTTTCTTCAGTATATTCCTGCTGGCCGCAAGTCTTGTGTTCTATCTCTCGAAATGGAGCAGCTATCCGGAAGAAATCGGCATTCATTTCGCCCCTGACGGACAGTATGATGTCATTGCTTCTAAATTTTACGGCTTTTATCCGCATGTGGCCGGAGGTATTGCAATTGCCGGACTGACTTTCTCCGGTTATCTGATTCATCATAAAAAAACAGGCCTCTCTGTCAGTGAGAAAGGCGAACAGCTCTTTAAAACAGAATTATGCCTGACTCTGGATTGTCTTTCTGTATTGTTAAGTATATTTTTCTCTTTCTGGTCAAGAACAGTTTCTTTGCAGATTCCTCTTGATGCAAATTTTATGGGAAATCTGGTAAGCATTATGCTGATTGTGTCAGTAATCGGCATTGTTTCAGAAATTGTTACTTATCAGAAATATAAAATCAGGAAACAGACTGCTGAAAAATCCGGAGTCTCTCACCGGCTTTGCCGTCTGATTCCATGGATGCTGACAGCCGCAGGCATTCTGATTCTTTTGGTCAGCTGGGAACGTCTGCCCCATGGAGAAGAATTTGAAAATAATCCGGATTATTATGGACTTGTCTATTTTGCTAATTTTAATGCCTTTCTTGTAAAATCTCTGCTTCTGATTCCGTATATTGTGAATAGCATTCTGCTTGTAATTCTTGAAATCTTCTCTGTCAAGGCAGTCAAAGCCCAAAAAACTGCTTTGATTTCCCTGACAGACCGGCTGAAGCTTGTCATTGGTATTTTCTTCTTCTGGTGGAATTTTCTGCTTGTTCAGGAACTGCCGGTCGGCATTATGTCAAGCGTTCTGTTTTTCTGTCTCTGTATCTTATTTCTTATCCTGTATTTCAAAAGCAAAAAATAAGCCTGAAAGTGTATGGAACACTTTCAGGCTTTTGTTCAGGAATCCCATTCACAGATAAAGCCGAATGTACGCAGAGAAGCATCACCTTCAGTACTGTCTGCTTCGTTATCAGCATCATCCCATTTTCCGAAATTCTGACTCCAGTCTTCATATTCTGCTGTTTGGGCAGCCATTCTGACATAAAATTCTGTTCCGGTCATATTATCCGGTTTTGTTACATCAGCTTTCAAATCTTTATCCCAGTTAGAATAATAATATTCACTTCCGTCCACCCAGACCCAGTTTTCTTCCTCCAGATACAGTCCGATCCAGTATTGAACTTTCTCTGCATTTCCGAGCAGTTTTTCCAGATATGCCTGTTCTTCGGCATCGGTAATAGTAACCAGATGACCGCCGAGGGATTCGCAATAATCTTCTGCTGCTTTCCATGACATAGATTCATCAAATACCTGATATTTATGACCGTTGTAAATATTGGAAACGATCTGTTTTTCATCCCATTCGCAGATAAAACAGTAATTTTCAGTAGAGAAGAAATCTTCCTCGCCGGGGAAACAGCCGTTTTCAAAAATATCATTCCATTTATAGGCTTCACTGTGGGAAACTCTGGAAGAGGGATTCGGCTTTTTATATGTCATCATATACGATTCTGTCTGGCCGTTTCTGCTCTGTCTGTCTGGAGCATAATTATCCCAGTTAGTATAATTAAATTCCGAACCGTCTACCCATTTCCAGCCGGAAGCCGCTTCATCATAATAACCGCCAAGCCAAAGGAGCTGCTTTTCACTTTGTGAGAAAATATCCAGTACTTTTTCTGTTTCTTCCTCGCTGCCGATCGTCATCAGATGACCGCCAAGGGATTCGCAGTAAGCTTCTGCCTCCGTCCATGTCATACTCATATTGAACAGTGTATAGCTGTGAGCCTGATATTCCACATGTGTTTCTCCGGTGGTATCCCATTCACAGATAAAGCCAAGATCGGAAGTTGCTCCTTCATTGAACGCATCGTTCCATTCTTCCTGCCAGTCTGTTACAAGACAGAGATAATTTTCTCTTTCCTCGTCATTGTCAGGCTGATCAAAATGCCAGTTGGTATAATCCCATGTTTCACCTGTAATCCATTTCCATACGCCTTCTTCTTCGGCATCCGTCGCACCGAGCCAGTAATCTGTTCTGGATTTGGTGAGCGTCAGAATATAATCTGCTTCTTCCTGTGTTGTGACAGCAGCCAGATGACCGCCGAGAGATTCGCAATAGGCTCTTGCTTCCTCCCATGACATAGCCTCATCAAATACTTCATATCTGTGACCGTTATAAATATTAGCCGGCTGTGTATTCTGTACATCAAATACATCAATCATACCGACAATATATTTTATAATCATCAGTGAATCTATAGAATCCGGTATTCCGCTTCCGTCGACATCCGCAAGGACAACGGCTTCCGGAGAAAGGGTTTCTTTTCCGAGAATGGCTTTGTTCAGGGTAATGACATCAAGAATATCAATCTTGCCGTTTCCATCAACATCGCCGTACAGATATTCCTCAGCAGAAGCACAAAGCCCTGACAAGCCGGTCAGCATGATCAGTGCAGAGAGAAATGCAGTTATTTTTTTCATAAAAACTCCTCCTTTATGTTTAAAATATAGATATTTTCATTATAACATAAAAGCAATTTGCTGTCAAGTGAATTTTTTCTCATGAAACAGCATTCTGATTTCTTTCTGAGAAATCAGAAACAATGCAAGAAAATAAATCAATACAGCGATCAGAACGGCGATTAAAAAAGCGATTCTCTGCGGCAGATAAGATAAAATTCTGTCATAGCAGAGCCATGCACTTCCGGCACAGAGAAACCCGCCCCATAACTGACATAATAAAGGCCGGATAATTTTCAGCGGTTCGCCGAGTTCTTTTTTCAGACAGATCAGAGCAAGAATCAGAATCAGACCATAACAAATGCCTGTTGAAATGGCCGCTCCTGCTGTGCAGAACCGGGGAATTAAAAAAATATTGCAGATCAGCTTGACCAGAATTGCCGGAAGCATAACTTTTACCGGAAGATCTTCCCGGCCGACTGCCTGTAACAGACTGAATACCGGAAATGACAGACATAAAAAAATCAATCCGGCAGATAAATACTGCAGCCCCGGGACAGCGGCCTGAATTTCGGCAGCCCGGCCGGAGAATAGAAATTCCAATATTCCCTCTGAAAGTGCAAAAATACCGCATCCTGCCGGAACTGCAAGCAGTCCGGTCAGAATCAGAACTTGTCTTGCATAGGCGGCGGCCTGTTTCCGGTTTCCGGCTGACCATGCCTGTGCCGTACAGGGCAGTACACTTTTAGCAAGCATATTTGTCAGAGAGGGTACTAAATTAAATACCGTTACAGATAACCCCATAAACGAACCGTATACAAATGCAGCGGCTTCTTCTGCCGGAACAGACGGCGATAACCCGGCTTTCTGATAAAATCCCTCCGGATCGGAAATCAGCATAGCAGAAAAACTTCTTATTATTGTAAATAAATCAATCAGAGAAGTCAGATTCGTGACAAGTGCTCCCATTGCCGCCGGAATCATAATTTTTAATAATAATTTAATTCTTTTTCCTGACGATAAAACCAGTTCCTGAGAAGCCTGTTTCTCTTTCTGAAATCTGTTCCGGATGACAAAATAGAACCATCCTCCGGCGGTCGAAAGTGTAATTCCCAGAACTGCTCCGAAAGCTCCTCTGCTCTCATATGTATAATTTTTTAATATCATAAAATCAGAATTTAAAAATATTTTACATAAAAATAATCCTGCTGTTACTTTAATCATTGCTTCGACTGCCTGTGAAACCGCCGTCGGCGTCATACTGCACAAACCCTCATAATAGCCCCGCTCGACTGCCGTCAGACAGCAGAACAGAATTGCCGGTGTCATCGCCAGTACTGCCGGATAAGCTTCCAGACTGCCGGATGTCCGGAGCGTGAAAAATTTTGCAAAAATCAGAGATACAGTCATACCGGCCAGCCCCATGCCGAAACACAGGCCTCTTGCAGTCTGCCGGATTTTCAAAGCACTGGTATACTGTTTCCGGGCGGTGAAATCCGCTACAGGCCGGGCAACTGCTGTTGAAAGCCCTGTCACCAGTACGGCATAGAGCGGCAGAAATAACCCATAAGCACAGCTGAAATATCCCATGCCCGTCCCTCCGAGAATCGCCGTCAGAGGCAGTTTGAATACAGCTCCGCAAAGTTTCGCAAAGATTGCCGATATTGTCAGTAATAACGACCCCTGTAAAAACGTCTGTTTTTTCATATCAATTTCTCCCTCCAGAAAATTTCCAAAAAAATTTCACAGAATAAACAGATTTTTTTTAAATTTTCTATTGCCGAAATCAGAATTTTGTGCTATAATAATATCAGCACTCTGTAAACAAGCATATCTGCTTTCTTATATACCGACAGAGAATTTATTAAAAAAGGTGAAACACAGCTATGAATTATCAGTTTTCTGAAAAAGTTTCTCATTTGCAGGCTTCTGCAATCAGAGAAATCCTGAAATTTACATCCGTTCCCGGTGTGATTTCATTTGCGGCAGGCAATCCTGCTCCGGAGGCCTTTCCGGTGGAAACTGTCCGTGAAATCGCTGCGGAACTCTTTCAGAACGATCCGATTGCCGTTTTGCAGTACGGCATCACAGAAGGCTATCTCCCTCTGCGTAATCTCATGAAAGAACGCATGGCAAAACAGGGCAATTTCAAAGAAGAGACCGAAGAACTGATCATTACTTCCGGTGCTCAGCAGGTCATGGAATTAGCCTGCAAATCGCTTTGCAATCCCGGTGATACGCTCATCTGCGAAGCCCCCAGCTTTATCGGCTCGCTCAATGCATTTAAATCCTATAATGTCAATCTGGTAGGTGTTCCGCTCGATGATGAGGGCATGAATCCCGAACTGCTTGAAAAGGCTCTGAAAGAAAATCCCAATACAAAATTAATCTATTTAATCCTCAACTTCCAGAACCCGACAGGCAAGACCACCACTCTGAAACGTCGTAAAGAATTATATGCACTCGCTCAGAAATATAATACTATGATTATCGAAGATAACCCTTACGGCGATCTCAGATTCTCCGGCGAGGAAGTACCGACTATCAAGAGCATGGACACTGACGGCAGAGTCATCTATGCAGGAAGCTTCTCAAAAGTCTTAGCTCCCGGAATCCGTGTCGGCTATGGTATCGCTCCGAAAGAAGTCATTGCAAAGATGGTTGTCTGCAAGCAGGTTTCTGACGTGCAGACCAACAATTTCGGTCAGATGCTGGCTTATCAGTTTATGCAGAAAGTC
>JAFUWN010000079.1 GCA_017483465.1 Oscillospiraceae bacterium | reverse complement strand
GGTAAATGTTCCTGGCGGAATCATTTTACCACTGCACGCCCCGGGTTCGAGTCCCCGGGCGTCTCTTTTTCCTTGTTTTGGTCATAAAAGAAGGGCTGTAACCCTCAGCCGGCAAAACCGACTTTTGTTACAGCCCCTTTTTCTTTGATCAAACTTCAAAACCCTTAATCAGGTGGTAGTTGTAATTGTCAGCGTGACATATGCACTATATGTTGCCGGCGGAAGATCTGTCTTGTTCCAAACAACATTGAAGGAGAGCAAATCAGCAGCATTGACCTTAAGTCCCTTGTACTGAACTGTAGCTCCAGTTGAATTTGATCCTCCGTTTATTACTCTTGTATCTGAATTATTAGCAGCAGTAATCACGGCAAGGTCAGATTTGGTCTTTACTGTAGCAGTTGCTGTCTGAACATTTGACAAATCGCTCAAAGCAGTTGCATCATATGTAAACTTATATTTCGTATTAGATTTGACATCATCATTAGTCTGCTTGATAACGAAATAAACAGTAACATCACCGTCAATAATTGCATTATTGGTAACTGTAACAGTATTAGCAGCAGCGGAGGCATGATCTGTACTTGGGTTATCCAGCACTAAACCAGTAGAAGTGAGTGAAGTCGAAGACGTAGTCTCAGAAGCACTACCATAAAGTGTAAACAGCGGCTCAACCGGAGTAACAGTACATTTAACTATAAGCTCTTCAGCACCAATAGTTGTTGCTGTTTCTGCAAATATAGCACCGACAAGAACGATCATGATAGCCAGGATTGTGATAAGTTTCTTCATTTCTAAACCTCTCTAATAAATATGTTTTTCAATGCCCAACGATACAATACAACACTTTACAACAAGTGTCAACAATTTTTCAAAAATTTTTTAAAAAATAGTAAAAATCTTTTTCTTTTTTCATTTCATCCAGAAGGCTAAACAAAAACTGCCGGATTTCTCCGGCAGCTTAACCCTTTGCTAATTCCTAAATCAGAAAACGTTTGTGATTGTAAGAAGGATATCTGCGTAATATGTTCCCATATCAATCGTCGGATCTCCAGTGTAGGAATAAGTAGCTGTAGCCAGTTTCTTGTTAGCAGTAACGGTATTTCCATTGAACTGAACCACAACAGTAGGAGCTGAAGTATTTGTATTGTCCGGAGTGATGCTTGTAATTCCTGTTGCAATCTCCTCTCCTGCTACTGCAATTGAATCGGGAGACAGAGTTCCAGTAGCAGCCCCGCCATTTCTCTTGACTTCATCAAAGACACCATCAGAGAAAGTAAGCGTAAAGGAACGCTGTGTCTTAGCATAGTTACCATCTCCGTCTGCAACAAGATTCACCTCAAACTGAACCTGCAGTGCACCTGCTGCTGTTTCTGCACCAATGTCGATATTCGAATTCAATGCAGTGGCTTTTGTGTTATTAGTTGCATGGGTTGTAGCTGAAAATCTTGTACTTTCATTTGTAACAGCTCCACCATATGTCATCTGGAAAACGGGAAGAATCTCGTTGACAACAGAGTAAATCTTCATCTCGTGACGCTCAGTAGTTGTAACAGGATCTGCTGCAAAAACAGCACCGACAAGAACGATCATGATAGCCAGGATTGTGATAAGTTTCTTCATTTCTAAACCTCTCTAATAAATATGTTTTTCAATGCCCAACTGTACATTACTATATTTAAAAGCAAGTGTCAACATTTTTTTAAAATTTTTTTAAAAATTTGTAAAAATCTTTTTTAATTCATTGTTACTTTCTGCCAAATCCTCTTTTTCTATTGCAATATATATGTTCTTTTCACGAATTCAAGCGTTAATTGCTGGTCTCAATGACTGGGGTTTGTCTTCGGAGATTAGACTGCATTCACCAGAACAAACCGGATTGTTTCAGGATTATGGATCAGATCCATGCCAAAGAGTTTCTTTCCGGCATCTTTCAGTGATGCCCCTATATGATACATCTCCCTTGTATCTATGATCAGATAGCGGTCGTGGACCTTGTCCGTTGTCTCTATGCTCAGATCGTGATACTGGGCATTGAATGTGTCCATCTCCTTCTTCGTAATCCTGTTGCCGTCCTTTGATGTGATGATCCTCACTTTTACACCCTGCCGCTTGTGGGAAAGTATATCCAGCGTTCCCCTATCCACATAGTTGTCTATGAGTATTATCCCGCTGCGGGCTTTCTCCATGATCCGGCATAGGAAGCTTGTGGCATCATACATCTGGCCGCAGGCAAAGACATAGTTGTTC
>JAFUWN010000078.1 GCA_017483465.1 Oscillospiraceae bacterium | reverse complement strand
TGACTCTTACGATTGATCCGCATGTTTCGGATGAACATCTGATTGCTGTCGGCAAAGATCTGCGGACTTTCGGACGTGTCTTCCTGAGAATCAATCACGAGGCAACCGGAAACTGGTTCAGTTTCAACAAGCGGGCAAGCTATCAGGAAGTTGCGGATTTCTTTGTCAGAGCTTCTAAGATTATCAAAGAACAGGCTCCGAATGTACAGACAATCATCTGCATCGGCGGTGTGGAAAATCCGGAAACCGGAAAAATCGAAAAAGAAGAAGAATTCGCACAGACACTCCTGGCTGCTGACATCTGGTCGGTTGATAAGTATATGGCTCTGCACTGGGGCTGGCCTTATGATATTGCAGAACACGGCGGAAATTCTCACGGCAGAAGCAAAGTCCTTGATATTTACGAAATGACAAAAGCCAGCTTTGAACGCTTTCAGTATCTCAATCACGGAGAAGCAAAGCCGATGATCATGTCAGAGTTCAATGCTGACGGCGATGTCACAGGTGCTTATGATCAGGCCTCTATGGTACAGGAATTCTGCGATATTCTCGATGAAGACAACGCCGACTGGTTCAAGGCCTTTACATTCTATCAGTTCCGTGACAGAGGCAGACTCGGCCTCGAAATCGAAGACCCCAATAATCCGGATGTCGGTATTGCTCAGCCTGTTTTGCAGACTTATAAAAATCTGATTCATACCAAAAGATTTTTACCGGAAATGACACAGGGTGAAGAACTTCAGCTTCCCGTACAGCTCCGCTGGGGAAATTCCGAAGATGCGGACGGAATCGCAATTCCTCTGCATTTTGAGAAAAATCCTGTCTTCTGCGAAGTCTATTTTGAAGATGAAAATAATTATATCATGGAACTCAACGGCAGATGGTTTTACAGATCTCCGAAAGCAAAATGTATTGATCTGATGTCCGCTTTCTATGAAACACCTCTGGAGGCTTCTGCTGATCTGACTCTGAAACTCTTTGCTCCTCCGGCATCCGGTGAAAATGATCTTTCTGATCTTTTCAATACTTATACAACCCTTGAAAAAATGCCGAAAATCCGCATTCGCTTTGAACCTGTCGAAGAATAAATGCTCTTTTCTCTTGTATGAAGCATAAAAAATTTTTGAAATCTCTTGACAACTATTGTGATTTATGATAAAATATAAGTAACAGCAATCTTGATACTGATATTGCAATATATCAGTCCAAATTAATTTTTATTACAGGAGTGAGTATTATGCCAAATATCTTTGAGACAATCGGCGGTGTGTTCGATAATGCTACCCGAGGTGTCAGCGAAAATGCAAAGAATGCCGCAGAAGTCAACAATCTCAAAAGAAAGATTCTTTATGAGGAAGAACGTATCGTAGAAGTGTTTGCAGACATCGGCAAGAAATATTATAAAAATCCCGACGAAGACCGTGCTGTCCTGAAAGTCCTCTGCGATGACGTGGATACCAGAAGAAAAAGAATCATGCAGATGAGAAAAGAACTTAACAGCATCCGTGGCTGTAAGATCTGTCCTAAGTGCGATGCCGAAGTTGATCAGAAATTCCAGTTCTGCAGCGTGTGCGGTGCCAAGCTGCTCGATGATGACGATGAGGAAGAATTCGGCAATCAGATGGAGACCAATGATTATTTCACCGAAAGCGACAGCTTCTTCAGTGCCGACAGCATCAAGAGCTATTAATCTGATATTTCAAAATCCCCTGTTTTCAGGGGATTTTTTATTGACAAATTTTGCTTCTTATGCTATAATTAAGTAAAATATCGTTTTGAGTTTAAGGAGAAGTTTGTATGAAAATTTTGTATCAGACAGCAATGCTTTCCGGGTTTTGTCTGCTGGCAGTCAGCGGATTATATCTAATTCATCCGCAGGAGCAAACTGTCTGCAAAGCTTATGAAACCTATGAAGAAACTGTAATGGAGTCGCATCCTCCGCTTGAAATTGCTTCTTATCCCGGAGTAATGGCTGTAGGAGATACAGGACGTATTGTGATGGGAGTATGTGATGGCTGGGGATGCTGGAGTTTTGAATCTTCTGATCCTGATGTTGTAAAAGGCAATCTGATCGCAGTTTCTCCGGGAAATGCTACTATTACTGTTTCCGGAGATGACGGTCAGACAGCAAAAGTATCTATTCAAGTAGTAGAAAATGCTTTCGAGATGACACCTCCGCAAAAACTTACCTATTATATCGGAGAAGAACTTGACTGGACAGGATTGTATGTGAAAGCAATTGCCCCTAATGAAAGTCCCTATACTCCTAAGGCTTTATATGATCTGGCAGAACTTGATGATAATTTTTATTCAGATTACAAATTTCGTATTGATACGGCAGCATTCGATAATCAAAAAACAGGTATTTATCCTATTACAATTTCTGTTAATTCTGATAAATCAGAATTTTCCAGATGTACAGGTACTTTTAATGTAGAAGTCATTGATTCTGAACTTGTAACTGAAACAGAAATCGAAACTGAAACAATCGCAGAATCCGAAACTGAACAGGAAAAACAGTCCTTGAAACTCACAGAATATACGGAAACTGCTACGCTCCATGTCAATTATGACGGAGATATTGTCTGGCTCTCCAGCAATACCAAGGTTGCGACTGTCAAGGACGGCGTTGTCACAGCAGTCGGAAACGGCTCGGCTGTCATCTATGCAGTCTGCGGAGATCAGCGAGTAGAAACACCTGTCGAAGTCAGCTATGATTATTCTCTTGATCAGACAGAATTAAATCTCGAAAAAGGTTCACAATATCAGCTGGGATTATATTCGGAAAATAATCATCTGGCCTATAATCAAATTGCTGTATGGAGTTCTTCCGATGAAAGTGTTGTCACAGTAGACGAAGTCGGCATCATCACAGCCGTATCAGCCGGAACAGCGGAAATTACTGCAAAAGCCGGAGATGTCACAGTTTCCTGTACAGTTACGGTTAAGGCCTCAGAGCAGCCGGAAATCTCTGCACAGCAGACAATTCAGGAGGGAAAAAGCACCGTTCTGAGCATTTCCGGTTATGACGGCTCTGTGACATGGGTGTCTTCTGATACGGAAATTGCTGATATTTCCGCTGACGGAACTCTTACCGGAATCAAGGCCGGAATAGCTGATATTTATGCCATGCTCGACAACGGAAAGACAATTTCTGTAAAGATTACCGTTACTTCGGCAGAATCGCTTCTCGGAGATGCAAATCTTGACGGAAATATTAATATTCTGGATGTGATTGTCATTAACAGAGCAGTACTCGGAAAAGAAAATCTGTCAGCCGAACAGATCAAGGCCGCTGATGTAAACAAGAATAATGTACCGGATTCCGTGGATTCTCTGACGATTATGAAATATATTGTCGGACTTGTTACGGCTCTGGAATAACAGATTTTAACAGAAAATCCCCTGTGTTCAGGGGATTTTTTCTTGACAAACAGAAAAAACTATGTTACAATCAAGATAGTATTTATTTTTTTGAAGAAAGGAGACTTCTGTATGAAGCAAAACGGCGGAGGCTATAAAACCAAACAGAAAGAAAAAATTCTGCAATATCTGATTTCTCATCCGAGTCAGCATATTACAGCACAGGAGATATCACATCATCTGAATCAGAACGGTACCACAGTCGGCACAGCGACAATTTACAGACAGCTCGATCAGCTTGTCAATGACGGAACAATCCGGAAATATACGATTGACAGCCGGACAGGAGCTTGTTATGAATATCTGCCCGATACGGCCGAAGAGTGTCACAGACATTTTCATCTGAAATGTATGCAGTGCGAAAAATTATATCATGTCACATGCGAGCATCTTTGCGAGCTGGAAGCTCATATTCTGGAGCATCATGGGTTTCAGATTGATCAGTCAAAGACTGTTCTCTATGGTATCTGTGAGGAATGCCGGAAAAAAAGCCAGGAAACAGAAAGCTAAGAGAAATCGGAATTTAAGGTGAAGTTAGGATATGAAAAATATATCGTTTTTTATTACTCTTGTTTGCTATTTTTTATTCGCTGTCATGATGTTTGATTTTATTCATGGTAATGGAATTTTGGACGGAGGAATTTTCTTCGTTGTTTCAATCATTGCTATGTCTTTAATAACATCTATCCGTTTAAAAGCGAATGGAAAATATTGGGACTCATTTAAAGAAAGCACTGTCCCAATTATGGGAATTGAACTTATATTGATATTTATTTTAAGACTTTGCCTAATATACAAACTATCAAATATGTGATAGATTTCATAAATTCTGATTTATCTTCCTAACACGAAATTAGTTTGAAAATAAGTAAAACCGGCGTTATTTCGCCGGTGTGTAAATTCTGACAGGAGCATCGCTTTGGGCGAGAATTGCCAGACGTTCGGAATCGGATGGACGGGGGATATAAATCTTAACGGGCGGTTCGGTATTGGACATGAGGTATCTCTCCTTTTATTTAAATAATTTCAGATATTACAGATAGGGGGTAATTCTGTCCAGATATTCCCGTTCATGAGAAAGAATTTTCTTCCCCTGCTGACGGATTTCATCAGGAATATCCGGGTTTTCATTGATGACCTGATGCAGCTGGATCATGCCCATGTTAGTGCCTTCTACCATAAGTTTGGCAGCCTGATGGACATCCAGACCCTTTAATTTCTTCATACGGATTGTGACATCTGTCCAGAATTTCGCAAGTGTTCCCTGTTTGACGGGAATCTGATATAAATCAGCCATCTGAGCAGTCAGATTCTGTTTCTGACTCTCATAGTAATCACGCTGATAAAATAATTCTTTCCGGAAATTTCTGTCTGAAACCGTATCGAGCAGACTGGTAATAGCCGATGCACCGACAGCGGCGTTTTTATAATAGCCGTTGAGAACATTCTCGACCGGACTGGTGATTTCTTCTTCCATATTCAGCACACTCCTTTTCTGATTGGAAATCAGAAATAGTATACCACAGAAAGGTGTTTTTATGAAATCTGTTCTGAAAATTTTCGGTACGCTGATTCTTGCCGAAATTCTGACACTTTTTATTAATTTAACTTTATCATTTTCAGGGCATCTGTTATTGAGAATGCTCTGTTCTGTATGCACATGCGGTATCTTAGCCGGATTATGCGGTCAGGCAGGGTACAGCATTGCAGAAACGCACCGGAAACAGCACAGCAATCTGAAAAAAATTCAGGTTTTCGGGCTTGGTTTTCTGAGCAGTCTGCCGTTTCTGATCTGCTGGGTAGTATTATTCTTAGCAAAACAGAATATATTTCAGCCGGAATTTTACAGGAGCTATAAATTATTATGTGCTCCGTTCCTGAATATCTGCAATATGTTCAGTACAGATATTTCTGCTCTGACTCTGCCGGTTTCCGGCCTGATTGTATTGCTATGCCTGAGTTTCCTGCCGATGGCTGCTTTCTGTATTGCCTATTATGCCACACGGCACGGAAAGTCAATCGAGCAGGTCATGTACCACAGTTCCTGAAATAAGATCAAAAAAAGCCGTCCAGAAAATGGAAATTCCAGACGGCATTTTAATTACTTGTTCTTGATTTTATCAACAGCAGATTTAGCTGCATCGGCAGCCTTGTCAGCAGTAGATTTTACAGCTTTTGCTGCATCTTCGCCCAGGTCTTTTTTATCGTGAGACTGCTTCTTCAGTGCGATTGCTGTACCGTTGACAGTTACTTTGCATTCGCTGTCGCCGAGCTTGATTTTCTGAATAGCAGCATTTACGATTTCACCGGAGGGAAGCTTTGCTTCCAGAGCACCGACACCGGTAACTGCTTTAATGCCTTTTGCTTCTGCCTTGACTTCACCGTTGATTTTCAGTGTGATAGTCGCTTTGAGTTCGGAATTTTCCACAACAATGGAATTTCCATTATAATCGAATTCATAAATATCGATTGTGTCCAGATTCAGAGCCATAGTCCTTAATCTCCTTTTAATAAAAAAATATATTTTACGTCAGAAAATACAGAAATTCTCAACGTATGTGATTATTATACCATGAAAATAGATAAAAGTCAAGATGTTTCCCGGAAATTTTCTTCTGACTTGTTATATTTTTTCTGTCAGAACACAGAATATGCCTGAAAAATTTGATTTTCTTAAAAAACAAAAGCAATCTGGATGTTCTGCTTTGTTTTTTTAAGAGGACATACCCGTTTTTCTGACAAACTGACGAAATTCAGAAAATCGCTTGACAAATCTGTTTTTTTAGTGTATGATAATCTTGTAAACAAGATCACGCAAACGAAACAATGGCGTTTCGGATGTGCAGAATCATACACAGAATAAAAAAACTGTGCTTGTCCTGTCTGTCCGAAACGCCATTGTTTTTATTTTTAAGGAGGTTTTTTATCATGCAGGTGAATCCCAAAGTAACAGAATATTTTGGCTGCAATGTTTTCAACGATGTGGTGATGAGAGAAAGACTGCCGAAATATGCTTATAAGGCTGTTGTCAAGACAAAGCAGTTTGGTACCGCTCTCGATCCGGAAGTGGCTGATGTGGTAGCAAATGCTATGAAAGACTGGGCAATCGAAAAAGGTGCGACACACTATACACACTGGTTCCAGCCGATGACCGGTGTCACTGCCGAAAAGCATGATGCATTTATTTCTCCTGCTCCTCATGGTCAGGCAATTCTGGAATTCTCCGGCAAAGAGCTGATCAAAGGTGAACCGGATGCTTCTTCGTTTCCGTCCGGCGGACTCCGTGCAACATTTGAAGCCAGAGGCTATACTGCATGGGACCCGACTTCTGATGCATTTATCAAAGATGATTCGTTATATATTCCGACAGCATTCTGTTCTTATACCGGAGAAATTCTGGATAAGAAAACCCCTCTGCTCCGTTCGATGGAAGCCGTCAATGAACAGGCACTCAGAATTCTGAAACTGTTCGGCAATGCCAAGGCAACCAGAGTTGTGACGACAGTAGGCCCTGAACAGGAATATTTCTTAGTAGATAGGAAATATTATGATCAGCGTGAAGATTTAGTCATCACAGGCCGTACTTTGTTCGGTGCAAAGCCTCCGAAGGGTCAGGAACTGGAAGATCATTATTTCGGCAATATCAAGCAGAGAGTTTCTGACTTCATGAAAGATCTGGATAAAGAACTCTGGAAGCTCGGTATCTATGCCAAAACAAAGCATAACGAAGTTGCTCCCGGTCAGCATGAATTAGCTCCGGTGTTTACGACTTCCAATATTGCCGCCGATCATAACCAGCTGACAATGGAACTCATGAAGAAAATCGCTCTGAAGCATGGCCTTGTATGCTTACTTCATGAAAAGCCCTTTGCAGGCATCAACGGTTCCGGCAAGCACAATAACTGGTCAATGTCCTCGAATGACGGTCAGAACCTGCTTGACCCCGGTGATACGCCTCAGGAAAATATGCAGTTCTTAACATTCCTGTGTGCAATTATCAAGGGTGTACATGAATATGCACCTCTGCTGAGATTATCAGCCGCATCAGCCGGCAATGATCACAGACTCGGTGCGAATGAAGCACCTCCGGCGATTGTTTCCATGTTTATCGGCTCGGAACTCGAAGAAGTAATCGAAGCCCTCGAAAACGGCAAGAAATATGTCTCCAGTACTGCGGAATTTGACATCGGCGTGGATGCTCTTCCGAATTTCAAGAAAGATACGACTGACAGAAACAGAACTTCTCCGTTTGCGTTCACAGGAAATAAATTTGAATTCAGAATGCTCGGTTCTGCGGATTCGATTTCCTGTACCAATACGATCATGAATACCATCATGGCAGAAGAACTCAGCCAGTTTGCAGACGAACTCGAAAAAGCAGATGATTTCAATAATGCTCTGAAAGCTCTGCTTGTCAGAACCATCAAGGAACATAAGCAGATTATCTTCAACGGCAACGGCTATTCTGATGAGTGGATTGCCGAAGCTGAACGCCGTGGCCTGCCGAATCTGGTTTCTACAGTCGACTGTGTACCGCTCTATACAAGACCGGAATATGTTTCTATGTTCGAGAAATTCAAAGTCTATACTAAAGTTGAGCTGGAATCCAGAACAGAAATTTTACTCGAAAATTATTCCAAAGTGATCAATATCGAAGCTCTTACCATGCTGGATATGGTCAGAAAGCAGATTCTTCCGGCGGCTGTGAAAGTCACAAAAGATATCTGTGATGCCGCACTTGCCAAGAAAGAACTCGGCATTGACAATGCTTTTGAAGTCGGCTATGCTTCCAGATTATCCGCACTGACTGCCGGAATCTCCGATGCGGTTCGTGTTCTGGATGAGAAAGTCATTGCCGCCCAGGGTATCGAACAGGTCGAAGCAACTGCGAAATTCTGCCGTTCTGATGTCTTTGTTGCAATGCAGAATCTGCGTTGTCTGGTAGATGAACTGGAAACTAATGTTTCTTCCAAAGAATGGCCGATTCCGTCCTATGTGGATTTACTGTTCACAGTATAATAAAAATCATCCGTCCTCATGCGAATGCATGAGGACTTTTTTTATTTTATCACATATCAGAGATTGCATTTTTTTCTGATCTGTGTTATAATAAAAATAAAAAATCAAGAAAGAAGGGTATTTTTCATGCTGAAAAATAAAACTGTCCTGCTCGGTGTGACCGGAAGCATTGCCGCTTATAAAATTGCGAACTTAGCAAGAATGCTCAAAAAACTGCATTGTAATGTTCATGTGCTGATGACACAGAATGCGACACAGTTTATTAATCCTGTTACGTTTGAAACACTGACAGAAAATAAATGTCTGATTGATACGTTTGACAGAAATTTCCAGTACAGTGTAGAGCATGTCGCTCTTGCAAAACAGGCTGATCTTGTCATGATCGCTCCGGCATCTGCAAATGTCATCGGAAAAATTGCGAACGGCATCGCTGATGATATGCTGACGACTACTGTAATGGCCTGTCCGTGTAAGAAAATGATCTCTCCGGCAATGAATCATAATATGTTTCATAATCCGATTGTACAGGATAATCTTGCCAAATTGGAACGTTTCGGCTATGAGATCATCAAACCGGATAAAGGCATGTTGGCCAATGGCGATATTGGTGACGGCCGTATGCCGGAAGAATCCGTTTTATTAGAATATATTCTGAAAGAAATTACTCATGAAAAAGATCTGACCGGAAAGAAAATTCTCATTACTGCCGGAGCTACACAGGAAGCCATTGACCCTGTCCGGTTTATTACCAATCATTCTACCGGAAAAATGGGCTTCGCTGTTGCCAGAGCCGCTGTACACAGAGGAGCAGAAGTGACTGTTGTCGCCGGACATACGGAAATTGCTCCGCCGATGTTCGTCAATCTGATCAGAGTGAAATCCGCTCAGGATATGTTTGAAGCTGTGATAAAAATATCAGATCAGCAGGATATTATTATTAAATCTGCCGCTGTTGCGGATTATACTCCCGTCATGACAGCAGAAAATAAAATCAAGAAATCAGCTTCTGATTCTGAATTAGTCATTAATCTGAAACGTACACAGGATATTCTGAAATATCTCGGTGAGCATAAGCCGGAATCACAGTTTTTATGCGGTTTCTCTATGGAAACGGAACATGTGCTTGAAAATTCCAGAAAAAAATTGGCTTCTAAAAACTGTGACATGATCTGTGCCAACAGCCTCAGAACAGAAGGAGCAGGCTTTGGAACGGATACGAATATTCTGACTCTGATCACGAAAGATTCAGAAACCGAACTCCCCATGCTTTCCAAAGAAGAAGCCGCTCACCGGATTCTTGACAAAATTCTGGAAAAAATGTGATGTTTCTCTTTTTTGTGCGGATTTTTTAATATTTAAAATAAAAAACTGTATTGATCTCCGAAACTCCGGAATCGGATTGCAATTTGTCTGAATTTATGTTATGATAAATCTTGAGGTGTTTTTGATATGGCTCAAATTGTATTGCATCAGGCAGTAATGATGTTTATTCTGATACTGGTCGGAGCAGGATGTTTTAAATTGAATTTATTATCCAAAGAAACGGTCAGTCAGGTTTCCGGTCTGGTTCTGAAAGTTGTCAATCCGATTGTGATTCTGATGGCCTATCAGAAAGAGTATAAACCCGAATTGGTGCGGAATTTAGGCCGGACTTTTATTCTTTCCCTGATTGCCTATGTCATAGCAATGGCGGCTGCATATCTGTGTATCCGGAATCAAGAGGGAAGAGAAACGGTTATAGAAAGATTTTCCTGTATTTATTCCAACTGCGGCTTTATGGGGATTCCGTTGGTAATGGCAATGTTCGGCTATGACGGAGTATTTTATCTGACGGCATTCCTGACGGTGTTCAATGCTTTGGTCTGGTCGCACGGAGTTATGCAGATGTCCGGAGAAAAATCCCTGAAATCTCTGGGAAAAGTTCTCAGATCGCCGGCGATTATTGCAATCATCATCGGCATGATTCTGTTTTTTGCCCGGATAGAGCTTCCCTCTGTTATTGCAGAAACGTTTGAAGAAATCGGCAGTCTGAATACACCGCTTGCGATGTTTGTCGCAGGGGCTACGATCATACAGACGGATTTACGGAAAACTTTTCAGAAACCCAGAGTATTTTATATCTGCTTTCTGAAATTATTGCTGATTCCGGTCGTAACAATTCTGGCTTTCAAGTTATTCCCGTTTGATAAGACTGTGGAAATGACAGTGCTTGCGGCGATTGCTGCTCCCAGTGCGGCGATCTGTACGATGCAGTGCCTGAATTATCATAGAAATGCGGCCTATGCTTCGGAATTATTCGGCGTGACAACTTTATTTTCTATCGGAACTATGCCCCTGATGATGGTAATTTACGAATTTTTACTATGAAATATGTAGAAAATCCGGCTTCAATTTTATGCAGAAAGCACAATCTTTTCCGGATTTTGAGTTTCTTGCCTAAAAAAGTCTTGTAATTTGCCGTCAAGTCTGCTATAATATTAGATAAACATACTAAAATATTTCAAAATTCAGCTTAGTATGCATGATAAGTAAGGAGGAATTACTTTATGAGTTACAAAAAAATCGTATCTGCCCTGATGGCATTTGCTATGGCTGCAAGCATGACAGCAATTGCTGCCGGTGCAGAAGAAGCTGATGCTGGTGATGCAGGTGCTGATGTATCTGCTGCAGAAGAAGAAACACAGGCTCCTGAACCGGAAGAAACACAGGCTCCTGACACAACTACTAGATTATACACAACTGCTACTGCATATACAACCGCACCGCTGCAGACAACACAGGCTGCTACCACTACCAGAGTCAAAGTTGTAGGTGAATCCGGCTACATCACAGAAACTGTAGAAACTTCAGAAACTGCTGACGAAACACAGGCTGATTCCGAAAATGAAACAAGCCTGGAAAGCGAAGATGTTTCCTCTACAGAAACACTGGCTACTGGTGACGAAATTTCCAGCGAAACCACGACAACAGCAACAACTGCTGCAACAACTGCCAAAGCTACTACTGCAACAGAAAAAGTAACAGATAAGCTGTCTGCTCCTTCTCTGGGTGATTTCAAAGTTTCCAGCGTAGAAGGTGCCGACGGTACAACTGCTGTGATTTCCTGGAATGCCGTTGAAGGTGCCGACGGTTATCAGGTATACAAAACAAGTGTGGATGCTTCTGATCTTGACACACCGGTTTCCTATCCGTTTGATGTAAAGGGTACATCCTATCAGACAGCCGGTTCTGTTGCCTATAAAGAAACAATCAAAGTCAGAGCATACCAGATCGTAAACGGCGAAAGAGTATACGGCCCCTGGAGTACATCCAAGACAGTTTATATGAACGGCATGAAACAGGAAACAACTGCTACAAAGGCAGCTTCCAAGAAAGAAACAACTGCTACAAAGGCTGCTGCAAAGTCTGATAAGTCCGAATCTCCGAAAACAGGCGATTCTGCTAATATCCCGGCTGTTGCAGGTGCAGCATCTGCCGCACTGCTGGCAGGCCTCGCTGCTATGAAAAAGAAAAAAGACTAATTTTTAAAATAGAAAAATAGTTTTTTATTCCCTCCCGATCCTTTCGGGAGGAATATTTTTGAGAAAATCACACTTGCTTTTTTTTCAGGAATGTGCTATAATAAATAAAATACAAAAAACATCTGGGAAAGGAACGAGACTATGCAGAGCGGAATCAGTAAATTAGACCTGAAAAGAATCAACAGAATGCAGGTGCTCCGCACAATATGGGAGGCCGGCCCCGTTTCCAGAGTCGATCTGGCACAGAAATTACAGATTACCCGTGCTTCTATTACACAGATCACAAATGCAATGATCGAGGAAGGCATCCTGATGGAAATCGGTGAAGCTCCTTATCAGAATCAGCAGGACAGCAGGCTTCCGAAAGGCAGAAGAAAAATTCTGCTGGATATCAATGCCAATTATAAATTTGTACTCGGTGCAGTCATCAGCGAACAGGAAGTGACTGTCGGCCTGTGTACTATGCATATGGATATTCTGGATAAGGCTAGTCTGGTCTGTAATGAGCATACCAGCCGGAAAGAAATGATTCAGTTTATTATCAGTTCGGCAGAACAGATGATGAGTGACAGCTGTCTGACTAAAAATGATGTGCTCGGTCTTGGAGTCGGCGTAATGCCGATTATGATCGGACGTATGCGGGTATTTTATAAAGACGGTATTCTGGATTTTACAGAATTGATTAAAGGCTTGTCAGCATTTCCGCAGATGCCTCCTGTATTCTGCGGCAATGCAGTCTGGCTTCAGGCTCTGGCCAATGCCGATCTGCAAAGGGGAACTCTGACAGCAAGTGCAAATCAGGTGTATCTGCATCTTGGCAGTCATATTCATATTGCTGTGCTGAGACCCGAAAAAGTAGAGAAAGATTATCTGACATACAGCTATCTGACAGAACGCTGTATTGTCCGTCCGAACGGCCGGCAGCAGGACGGCTATCCGGCCGGCTCGGTCAGGGCACAGCTTTCCATACAGGCAATGCAGGCAAGAATTGCCGAAGTCTACAGCAGGGAAAGAACCCCGTTTTTATATGCCGCTACAGACGGATATATCGAGCGTGTGACACTTGACCAGATGTATCAGGCGGTTTCTCTGGGAGACAGCCGCTGTGAAACGGTTGTCAATGATATTATGCAGGACTGGAGTGTGCTGCTGCATAATTTAGTCTGTTGTTTTCAGGCACAGCAGATCGTACTGCATCATTTCGAGCTGACAGAAAAGGGCTTTGCAGTATTTAAAAAATATGTCAGACAGTTTGCCGGTGATGATATTTCCGAACATCTTGTATGCAGCAGTGTAGAAGGAAAAACAGATTTTCTCGGCGGCTGTTCACTGGTGCTGCTGAAAAATTTCTATATGAACGGCGGAATTCCCGAACAGAATACCGCAAGATCATAAAATCGCATAATAAAGGCAATGAGGCCTCATGCAGTCTGCTCCGGCAGGCTGAATGAGGTTTTCTTGTTTGTATTATATTTTTAAATTATATCTACGGAGGGTTTTGATTATGGAAGAACATCAGACAAAATATGTATTTGTGACCGGCGGTGTCGTTTCCGGATTAGGCAAAGGCATTACAGCTGCTTCACTCGGCAGACTTCTGAAAGCAAGAGGCTATCAGGTTACAATCATGAAGCTTGACCCGTATATCAATGTTGATCCCGGTACTATGAGTCCGTATCAGCACGGAGAAGTTTTCGTGACAGAAGACGGCGGCGAAACAGATTTGGATCTCGGACATTATGAAAGATTTATTGATGAAAATCTTTCTGTGAATAATAATGCAACAACAGGAAAAATTTACTGGACTGTCCTGAATAAAGAACGCAGAGGCGATTATCTGGGCGGAACAGTGCAGGTAATTCCGCATATTACAAACGAAATCAAAGAAAGAATCTACAAAGCCGGAAAAAACAGCAATGCCGATATTGTGATTACAGAAATCGGCGGAACTGTCGGTGATATTGAAAGTACCCCTTTTCTGGAAGCAATCCGGCAGTTTGCCGGTGAAGTCGGCCGTGAAAATGCCATGTATATTCATGTCACACTTCTGCCGTTTATTTCCGGTTCCAACGAATTGAAATCCAAACCGACACAGCATTCTGTCAAAGAATTATTATCAATCGGCATTCAGCCGAATATCATCGTCTGCCGGACAGAACAGCAGATTCCTCCGGAAGTTGCCGAGAAGATCGCATTGTTCTGCAATGTCCGCAAAGCGGATATTATTCAGAATTTAACAGCTCCGTCTCTGTATGAAGTTCCGGTGATGTTAGAGCAGGAGGGTCTTGCAAAAGAAGTCTGCTATCATCTGGGGCTGATCAACAGAGGCCCTGACCTGGCCGACTGGATTGCTATGACAGAACGGCAGAATAAAGCCCAGCACGAAATTACGATCGGCCTTGTCGGAAAATATGTTGCCTTGCAGGATGCCTATTTATCAGTAGCTGAGGCTCTCCGTCACGGAGGAATCGTGAATGATACAAAAGTAAAGGTTCTCTGGATAGATTCCGAAAAAATTGTTCCCGAGACAGCGGAAGAAATTTTATCTCCCTGTGATGGTATCATCATTCCGGGCGGATTCGGTGACAGAGGCATTGAAGGCATGATCGAAGCCATCCGTTACGGACGGGAAAATAAAATTCCTGTATTCGGCATCTGTCTGGGAATGCAGATGATGGTGATCGAAACAGCCCGTCATCTTGCCGGACTGACAGAAGCCAATTCTTCTGAGTTTACACCGGAAGGCTCGCAGAATGTCATTGATATTATGGACGATCAGAAAAATATTACAGAAAAAGGCGGTACAATGCGGCTTGGTCTGTATCCGTGCAAACTGGTGAAACATACAAAAGTTTCAGAAATCTACAGCGAAGAACTGATTTATGAACGTCACCGCCACAGATGGGAATTTAATAACGCCTATCGCAAACAGCTGACAGAAGCCGGATTGCAGATCGCCGGACTCTCTCCGGATGAAAAACTTGTCGAAATTGTAGAGCGTCCGGAACATCCGTGGTTTATCGGTGTGCAGTTCCATCCGGAGTTCAAATCCCGTCCGAACCGTCCGCAGAAATTGTTTGCTGATTTTATCAGAGCCGCTCTGCAGGTAAAATCTGACAAAATCTGATTTTTTCCTGCTTATCTATTGCAATTTTTCTGAATTTATGCTATGATAAGAGATGTGAAAAATTTTTTAAGAAGGGATTTTGCTATATGAGTTCAGGAAAAATCGGTTTCGATAATGACAAGTATTTGAAAATGCAGTCGGAGCATATCCGTGAGAGAATTGCTCATTTCGGAGATAAGCTCTATCTGGAGTTCGGCGGAAAGCTGTTTGATGATTATCATGCCTCCAGAGTACTGCCCGGATTCAAGCCGGACAGCAAATTACAAATGCTTCTGCAATTGAAAGAAGAAGCGGAAATTGTCATTGTCATCAATGCAGGCGATATTGAGAAAAATAAAGTCCGTGGAGATCTGGGAATTACGTATGATGTCGATGTCATCAGACTGTTTCATATCTTTACTAAAATCGGCCTGTATGTCAGCAGTGTAGTATTGACAAGATACGAACATCAGCCCACAGCAGATGCGTTCCAGAACCGTCTGGAAGCACTGGGCGTAAAAGTGTATCATCATTATTCCATCAAAGGCTATCCGTCTAATCTGGAACTGATCATGAGTGAGGAAGGCTATGGCCGGAATGACTATATTCAGACATCCAGAAAACTGGTAGTTGTAACAGCTCCCGGCCCCGGAAGCGGAAAAATGGCAACCTGTCTCTCACAGATTTATCATGAGCATAAACGGGGTGTGAATGCCGGCTATGCAAAATTTGAAACTTTCCCGATCTGGAATCTGCCTTTGCGGCATCCGGTGAATATTGCCTATGAAGCGGCGACTTCTGATCTGAATGATGTCAATATGATTGACCCGTTTCATCTGGAAGCCTATAACAAGACAACGGTGAATTATAACCGTGATATTGAAATTTTCCCTGTGCTGAATGCAATGTTTGACAGGATTCTAGGTGAATCTCCCTATAAATCACCAACGGATATGGGAGTCAATATGGCCGGAAACTGTATTGTAGACAATGCAGTTGTCTGCGAAGCGGCAAGAGAAGAAATCATCAGAAGATATTATACGGCACTGTGCGGCAGAAAAAAAGGCACTTCGACAGAAGAAGAAATTTATAAGCTCGAACTGCTGATGAATCAGGCCGGAGTCAAAGCCGCTGACAGAAATGTAGTTGCTCCTGCACTGGAGAAAGAAAAACAGACCGGAGAACCCGCAGCAGCAATGGAACTTCCGGATGGTACAATTCTGACCGGAAGAACTTCTGATTTATTGGGTGCATGTTCGGCCTTGCTGCTCAATGCACTGAAACATTTTGCAGGCCTGGAAGATTCTGTTCTGCTGATGTCGCCGCATGTCATCGAGCCGATTCAGAGCCTCAAAACTGATCATTTAGGCAATCAGAATCCTCGTCTGCATACGGATGAAACTCTGCTTGCTCTGTCAATCTGTGCGACAACAGATGAGAATGCAAAAAAAGCAATGGAACAGATTTCAAAACTCTGGGGCTGTGAAGTACATTCGACAGTGATTCTCTCGGCGGTAGATGAAAGAATTTTCAAACGGCTGGGTGTCAATCTGACCTGTGAGCCGAAATTTTCCTGAATCTCAAAAATAAAAGCTCTCCGGAATTTTGAAATTCCGGAGAGAATTTTTTTAGTTATTATTTTTCTACCCATGCAAGCAGAAGACCGCCGTCACCGTAATGTGTTGTAGTACTGCATCCGCACTGAATGGTAGTGATCTGATCAAAATCAGAAACCTGATTGATTTCTTTCCGGCAGTCTTCAATAATTCCGCTGGAAATGCCGGTATGTCCCAGATAGAAATTATCTCTCTGGACGTTCTTGGCATTTTTGAGAATATCATCAATAAATTTAAGAGAAGCCTTGTCCAGTTTGCCTCTGTAATTTTTCTTGACATAGAAGTAACCGTCTTCTACAGAGACAGTCGGCATCATGCCGAACACAGAAAGCAGCAGGTTCTGACCGATATTAATATGTCCGCCGGAGTGGATATATTTCAGATTGCTGATCAATACATGCATTCTGACTTTGTCTGCGATTTCCTTGCAGGCTCTGACAATATCTTCGGCTGATGATTTTTTTTCTGCCATCTCAGCGGCTTTGAGTACAACAGGCATACCGCCGATGGAATAGGCCTTACTGTCCACGATATGGACTTTATTGAAACTTTCTGCTGCAGAAGTAGCATAGTCAAAAGCAGAAGAAAGTTTTGCAGAGGTAGAAATATGAATCACAGTATAGCCCATATGTGCAAATTTGGTAAAGAAACGGAATAAATCCTGTACGGTCGGCGGAGAAGTGACAGCCAGATCGTTTTCTTTATTATAATATTCAATAATATCTTCCGGTGTAACGCTGCCGTCATCCAGGGCTTCGTTTACACCGAACTTGATAATAACAGGCAGTTTTTTAATGCCGTATTTCTGTACTATTTCAGGGTCAATATCCAGACCGCTGTCATAAGTAATCACAATTTTTTCTTCCACAAAAATAACTCCTCTCAAGTCAAATTATGCAACAAAGATACGTCACAATCTTATTTAAGTATAGCATATTTTTCATATTTTGTCAACTGTCCGTTCATTGTGCGTTCACGACAAAAATATTTGTTTTTTTTGGCAAAGATGGATAATAATCCTAATGTGTGGAAAAAATAAAAACTTTCCAGATTTTGTCCGGAAAGTTTTTTGCAAAAATGAAATCAGTCACCGAAGGAAATTCCTAAATCACGGGCTGTCTGAACTTCCTGACCTTTCGGGTCAACCAGTTTTTTCTTGCCGGCGATATCTTCCAGCTTATTGGAAGTGACCTGACCGTTGACATAGGCAACTGTCCGGCCGAATTTTTCTTCAGCAATGAGTTTAGCGGCATGAACGCCAAACTGTGTCGCAAGCAGTCTGTCATAAGCACTCGGTGAACCGCCTCTGAGCATATGGCCGGGAACGCAGACACGGGCTTCAATACCGGTACTGGACTGAATCTGAGCGGCGATTCTTGCCGTATCATTTCCGTTTTCAGCATGATATTTTTCACGTTCTTTTTTCTTGAGCTTGGCGATTTCTTTGTTATTGACACCTTCTGCAACGGCCAGGATCGAGAAAGTCTTACCTTTCTGGGCACGTTTTACAACCGCATCGCATACTTTGTCAATATCATAGGGAATTTCCGGAAGCAGGATAATATCAGCACCGCCGGCGATACCGGAATAGAGTGTCAGCCAGCCGGCTTTATTGCCCATGATTTCACATACAATTGTTCTGGAATGGCTTGCGGCAGTAGTATGGAGTCTGTCAAGGGCATCTGTAGCAATATCCACAGCAGTATGGAAGCCGAAAGTAACATCTGTACCATAGAGGTCATTGTCGATTGTCTTTGGCAGACCGATGACATTCAGCCCGTGCTGGGCCAGCAGATGAGAAGTTTTATGTGTGCCGTTTCCGCCGAGAGTCAGCAGACAGTCAAGTTTCTGCTTCTTGTAAGTATCAATCATGCTCTGAACTTTATCAATATTATCTTCTCCGATGACAGTCATCATCTTGAACGGCTGACGTTTGGTTCCTAAGATTGTACCGCCCTGCGTAAGAATGCCGGAGAATTCCGAAGGCTGCATATCTCTGCAAAGGCCGTGAATCAGGCCGTAATAGCCGTTAGAGATACCGACAATCTGCACATTGTCTTCACCGAAGCGTTCATAGCAGGCTTTGACAACGCCTCTGATGGTAGCATTCAGGCCGGGGCAGTCGCCGCCGCTGGTTAAGATTCCGATACGTTTTTTCATGTTGAGTTTCCTCCTTGATTTATAATATATTAATTTTTAATAATATTGCCGATATAAAGAATTTCATCACAGCTTCCCCAGTAGCCGAGGAGCAGAAGATGTTTTTTTCCGGATGGGTCAGTGAAAAATAATTTCCATTCTCCAACATCGCCCTGCATTGTCCAGCAATCATAATCCCAGTTTTTCCATGTGAATGAACAGAGCTGTACAGAATGTGGATTATGTGTTGTAAACGGAGCAAATAAATCCGGATTGACCTGAGCAGGATAATATTGATATAATTCTGAGAGTAGAATCACTTCTTTGACAGTAACTGAAATCCATGCACAGAAGTCATTTTTTGACAGAAATTCATCAAGCTGACAGGTGACAATTGCAGACTGTTCTAATTCTTCGGGCGGTTCACCGATACCGTTCACCGAAGACATGGCCGGCTGAAAAAGAGTTTTGAACTGCTTTCCCAGTTCACAGCAGAACGGATGACTGACTTTAAGAATCCTTTTTTCGCCGGGTTCAGGAATCTCATCACTTCTCCAGAAAATATTTGTTTCCAGTTCGGGAAGAGACTGAGTCATATCAAGCCATTCGGCCTGACAGTAAGTGTAATCCTGAAAATACTGATAATTTTTGTCAGGCTCTGTCAGTTTCGTATTTCCGCAGACTTTGCATTTAAAAAGCGATTGCATAGAACACTGAGAAGAAATGCATGACCGTTCCGGCGAGAACGAATAAATGCCAGATCGAATGAAAATATTTGACAGTTTTTTTCTTATAGAAATAGACTCCGCCGGAATACATCAGACCGCCGGCAACAAGCATAACCAGACTGAACAGCGGAAGCTGTTCATACAGAGGCTTGATCGCAAAGACAATCGCCCAGCCCATGATGACATAACATACAGTAGAAAGCTTGCTGAATTTTTCGAGATTGATCGAAGTCAGCGTAATGCCTAAAGCCGCTGCTGCCCAGATAGAACACAGAATGGTAATTCCCAGCCAGAACGGTTTGATACAGCAGAGAGCATAAGGGGTGTATGTTCCGGCAATTAATAAAAAGATCGTATCATGATCGAAAATTCTGAAAATGCGTTTTACTTTTTGATTTGTCAGAGCATGATAAAGCGTAGACATTGTATAGAGAATAATCATAGAGGCTCCGAAAATGGAAGCCGAAACAATTTCTTTTGCACCTCTGTTCATCGCACAGAAGACGATCAGCACAACACATCCGGCGATTGCCAGTAATGCACCGATGCCGTGTGAAACGGAATTAAAAATTTCTTCTCCGAGGGTATAGGCCGGAGCAGGGTTTAATTTTTGTGTAGTCATAATCAGGACACTTCCTTTCCGTAAGTATTGATTTCAAGTCGTTTGCGGAAATCAGCGGCAGGCATGGGCTTTCCGTAAAGATAGCCCTGGATATAGTCACAGCCCATATCTTTGAGAATTTTGGATTGTCCTTCGTATTCGACACCCTCGGCAATGGTTTCCATATTCATGGATTTTGCAATCTGAATGACTGCTGAGACAATTACCTGAGCAACAGAATCTGTTTCGATTTCGATAATAAAAGATCTGTCGAGTTTCAGGAGCGTGAGGGGAAGTCTCTGGATATAGCTCAGAGAAGAATAGCCGGTTCCGAAGTCATCCATTGCCAGCAGAACACCCATTGCACGGAGAGCATTCATCTGATCAATAGTGTAATTAATATCACCGAGTGCGAGACGTTCGGTTAATTCCAGTTCGAGATATTTCGGCTGAAGTCCGGCAGAATCCAGCTCATGCTGAACGACTTCGCAGACATTGGCCTGATAGAAATCGCCGGAAGCGAAATTGATCGACATGACAATCGGGGAGAGGCCTTCTTTCTGCCACAGGCCTGTCTGCTGACAAGCTTCACGAAGTACGAAATTGCTGATATCGGAGATCATGCCGGATTTTTCGGCAACAGGGATAAAGACGTTCGGAGAAATCATAGTACCGTCAGGCTTAATCCAGCGGATGAGAGCTTCTGCACCCATAATTTTTTCTGTATGCAGATCAAATTTCGGCTGATAATAAAGCTGAAGATGATGCTGTTCAATGGCATCAGAAAGGGATTTTTCCATTTCGCCCTGATGAAGAATTTCCTGATGCATTTCTGCATCATAGCCCATCAGATAAGAGAGTTCGCCCTTGCAGATCGTGAGGGCAAATTCGGCATGTTCGAGGACTTCTTCAAATGTCTTGCCGTCTCTGGGAAGATGGGCAACACCGGCGGAGCATGTCAGCGAAAGTGAAGCAAATTCGCCGGATTCAAGCTTTGCGAAATCTTTCCGGATTAAGTCAAGTTTATGCTTGGGGAGTTCATCATCTTCATAGTCATGCATCAGAAGAGCGAAATTATCCGCACCCAGACGGGCAGCAAGGCCGGGTTTGTCCTGTTTGCCCTGATCCTGATATTTGGACAGAATCGAAGCAAATTCTCTCAGAACTTTATTGCCGCTGGCATAGCCGCAGGAATCGTTGATCAGATGGAAACGGTCAATATCCAGAACCATGACCCAATAGGGCTTATGTTCTTTTTCATAAGCAGCATAGCATTCTTTTCCGTATTCGATAAGTTTTTTACGGTTCGAGATTTCTGTAATTTCATCCTGATAGGCATATTTTTCCAGCAGGGCATCTTTTTCTTTTTCTTCAGAAATATTGACTAAAGCACCGCCGACGATCGGAATTTTATTGCTGTCAACCAGATTGGCATGATAATGATAGGCGTACCAGACAAAAGGCTTGCCCATTTCATGATGAATACGCAGTTCCATCACACGGGGAACAGGTTCTGCCTCAGGGTCGGGATGTTCCAGTTCACGGATATAGTTATCAAATTTATATCTGTCATCAGAATAGATTTTTTTACGGAATTCATGAAAAGAGATATGATCGGAAGTAATGCCGAGAAATTCCTGTGCTTCTTTGGAAACATAGTATTCATTATAGCAGCCGTTGTGGATGGTTTCACACAGCAGAAAGCCTACACCGGAGAGCTTCATGGATAAAGCATAGCGGTTTTCAGAAATAGCAAGGGTTTCTGTTTTTTCGCTGAGGGATTGTTTGGCTTCTTCCAGTTCAGTCGTCTCAAAGCCGATGGAAAAATGCAGGGAAGCAATATCATTCTGCATCATGAGTGAAGTAGACCAGTTGATATAATGTTTTTGTCCGTTGGCCACCATGCCGGTAGAAAGTGTGCCTTTGCTCATGATTTCGGCGGCATCTTTCGGACTAAGGCCGATATCATGAAAAAAACGGTTCAGTTCAAGAGCATGTGTGCCGTTGTCGTCTTCCGAAATACCGAGCAGTTCGTTCATAGCATGATTGCCGTACATCATGGACAGATCAGAAGCCCAGATAAAGGCAGGTGTGTCGATTCTGTCCACCATATCGAAAATACGGTTCATATCTACAGAACTGTGCTGACTCTGGTATCTTCTGACAACAAGAACCAGAGAAACGGTCAGGACGATCATACTCAGGATATAGACACGGAGCACGGCCATAGCATATTCCGGATAAGACGGCACCATCAGCAGTACCCACAGAGAAAGCAGAGCGAATAATAATTCTACCCAGAGAATCAGATTTTTATTGTTTTGCATAGTTATACACCGGCGGCAGCGGTGTCCTCCTTCTGTTGTCTTGAATTATAAAATACATGAGAAAACTGGCCGCACGGATCTCATGCTGTTAGTTTTATTATACTGCTTTTTCAAAGAAAAGTCAATAAAAACGGAAAATTTTTTATAAGAAATATTGCTTTTTTTGTAGAAAACAACAATCCCCGTGCAGAAACACGGGGATTGCAGAAATGCGGATTTATTAATAATTGCCGGATTTGTCTTCTTCCAGTTTGAATTCAATATCGTAATAAGAGATTCTGCCCTTGTCACATCTTGCACAGTGAGCGGTTACCGTGTCACCGCCCTTACAGCCGTCAAGAACTTCCAGCACACTGTCATAGTCAGTTACTTTTTCACCGTTCATGGACAGAATGAAATCATCTGCCCGCAGTTCTGTACGGGAAATGTCACAGTCTTCGCTGATTTCTGTAATCCAGAGACAGTGCGAAAGTTCTTCCGGCATACTCATGCCGAATTTTTCCTGAAACTGTTCGGAGGCATAGGCATTGTCTGTAGGAACAAAAACAATACCGATTCGGAATCTTCCTGAAACATAGCCGTTTTCAATTAATTCCTGTACGATAGGCAGAGCCTGGTTGGTTGTGATGGCAAAGCCAAGGCCTTCATAAGTGGCTTCATACTGTGAGGCATATTTAGAAGAAGTGATACCGATTACCTGTCCGTACATGTTGACAAGTGCTCCGCCGGAATTTCCGGGGCTGATGGCAGCATCGGTCTGAATGCATTCCATTTTGAAATTACTGCTCTGTGAGCGGATTTGTCTGCTGTTAGAAGAAATAATGCCTTTTGTGACAGAATTGGCAAGCCCGGCCGGACTGCCGATTGCAACAACAGACTCTCCGACATAGGTTTTGTCAGAATTGCCCAGAATAGCAGGTGTCAGGCCGGAAGCATTGACTTTCAGAACAGCGAGATCGGTTTTGTTATCGCTGCCGATCAGCTGAGCAGAATATTCACTTTCGTCATCAAGTGCAACGGAATAATCGTTTCCCTGTACGACATGGGCATTGGTAATGATATAGCCGTCTTCGGAAATGATAATGCCGGAGCCTGTACCGTTGAGATTATGATTTTCATCATAGACATAGACTTCTACGATAGAGGGTTTGACGAGTTCGGCCACACCTCTGACGGTATATTCTTTATCGGCAGTAACATTTTCATCTTCAGGGTCAAGATCAGGTCTTTCCTGCATTTCCAGCACGACTTTGTTGGAAGCAATTTCCGGATTCAGTGCCCCGTGCATAACGTCTGCAATCATGCAGTACAGACACAGCAGAAAAATCATAGCCGCCATGACAACGCACAGAATAAAAATTTTCCGGTTCATAGGCAGCGGCTTGGCGGGCGGTGTCTGAGGAACGGTCTTTTGCGGCGGCGGGGGATAACTCTGCGGATAAGCAGGGTATTGATAATACATCGGCTGCTGATACTGCGGCCGGAACTGTGTGTAATAATTATTATAATTCTGATTTCCGTAATACGGCGGCGGAGGCTGCTGCGGATAGCCGTAATTCTGCGGATAACCGGCTGCAGGCGGCGGCGGAACCTGCTGCTGCTGAGGCTGTGAGAAAGCCGGCGTTTCCGGAGTTTTCGGCGATTCTGGAATCTGAGGTTCTTCCGGAATATCAGAAATAGGTTCAGCCGGCTGTTCCGGTTCGGGAACAGAGGGCGGATGCGGATGCAGATTATTTTCTTCCATTCAAATCACCTTTATTCATTGCTGAGGTTTGTCGGAATCTGGACTTCAAAAGAAGTATATTCGCCTTTCACACTCTTGACGATAATATGACCCTGATGCAGATGTACGATTTTCCGGGAGATAGAGAGGCCTAAACCCAGGCCGGTTTTGTCTTCACTCCGGGAAGTATCGGTTTTATAGAATCTGTCAAAAATACGGGGGAGTTCATCATCAGCAAGGCCTTCGCCGGTGTTCTTGATGCAGATATGAGCGGTCTTGTCTTCTGTATAGAGCTGAAAACTGATCACACCGCCCTGATTCACAAATTTAACGGCATTTTCAATCAGATTATATAACACCTGAGACATCAGATCTTCATCTGCCCGGAGTTTCATAGCCGCATCTTCCAGACCTTCGACATCCACATGCTTGTCAGTAATGCGTTTTTCAAACATGAGCACAGTACGGATTAATAATTCGGCAATATTGACTTCTGACAGACGAATCTGCATTTCTCCGGCTTCAAATTTCGTAAGATTCAGCATAGACTGTACCAGGGTCTTGAGGCGATGAATTTCCTCTGTGATGATTTTCAGGTATTTCTTATGCTGTGCCGGAGGGATTGTGCCGTCAAGAATACCGTCTGCAAAGCCTGCGATTGTCGTCATCGGAGTGCGGAGTTCATGTGAAACGTTGGCGACGAAATTTCTTCTTGTGGTTTCGTTCTGTTCAATAAATTCTGCCATTCTGTTGAGTGTACAGCCCAGCGAGTACAGATTTGCCTGTTCCGGCAGATCAACACGGGCAGAAAATTCGCCTTCGGCATATTGATTGGCAGTTTTGGTAATTTCATCCAGCTGATGATCCAGCCTGTCGGCTCCCAGATGAAACAGAAACATGAAAATCAGCGTGACAACCAGCAGACAGAGAATCAGATTTCTTGTCAGCATCATGCTGTATTCCTGCACCATACCGGCATTGCTGACAGCCGCAAGATAATACTGAGAGACATCACTGTTTTCTGCTTCGAGATAAAAACGGATGGCACAGCAGATCTGTGCTTCCTGGGCATCGGAAGTATAATAGCCGATCTGGATAAAATCATCTCTGGAGAGATAAGAACGCACCGCCGGTGTGAGAATATTGTTTTCTCCGCTGTTTCCGGGGTAGAGTTCTTTTCCCGTTTCGTCATAGACGAACATAGTATAGTTATATTCCATCTCCGCAGTCCGGACAAGCCGCAGAATCTGTGTGCTGGGCATATCAGCCGGAGAATGATAGACTTCTTTGATATTGGAGACAAGTGCATCGCAGTTCTGCCGGATGGCCGTTTCAATTGTCTCACGGTAAGAGACAACGGCACTGCAGATCATGATGACACCGGTCAGAAGAAGTCCGAACAGCAGCAGCCCTCCGGAAAGTTTCAGATAACTTTGTGAGATGGCACTGTTTTTCTGAGGATTGAATAATTTCATAATTTATTCAGGACTCTTCGTCGGCTTCAAATTTATAGCCCACACCCCAGACCGTTTTCAAAGCCCAGTGCGGAGAAACATCAGCGAGCTTTTCACGCAGTCTCTTGATATGAACATCAATTGTTCTGGAGTCGCCGTAATATTCAAAGCCCCATACTTCATCCAGAAGCTGGTCACGGGTATAGACATGATTCGGATTGGAAGCGAGATAGAATAATAATTCCAGTTCTTTCGGCGGTGTATCCAGAACTTTGTCATTGACCCGGAGTTCATAGCGTGTCATATTGACAACCAGTTTATCATAGCGGACTTCTTTTGTTTCGGGTTCGGCATTGTTGGCACCCATACGCCTTGCCACGGCCTTGATTCTTGCAATGACTTCCTTGGCATCAAACGGTTTGGAGATATAGTCATCTGCACCGAGTTCCAGACCAAGAACTTTATCAAACGTTTCGTTCTTGGCAGAAATCATAATAATCGGAACGTTGGAATTTTTCCGGATTTCACGGCAGACCCCTCTGCCGTCCATAGAGGGAAGCATCACATCCAGAAGCACAATATCCGGATTGAGTGCATTGAATTTGACAACGGCTTCTTTGCCGTCATTGGAGATAATAACACTGTAGCCTTCTTTTTCGAGATACATTCTGAGCAGGTCACAGATATTCTGATCGTCATCGACAACCAATACTTTTTCTAAAGCCATAAAGCATGACACTCCTTTTTTAATAAAATTTTTCAGAAATTTTAAAAAAAATTAAAATCTCTCATAATAATTATACATGATTTGTTCATGGATTATATGAATATTATATGTATAAATTATGAACAAATTGTAAAATAAAAAATCCGGCAATTTTCAGGGAATTGCAAAAATCTGTAATGATTATATTAAAATTATCAACAAATTTGTGCGGAATGCTGATTTTTTCAGAAAATTTCAAAATACACTTGATTTTTTTGCGAAAGCTGGTAAAATAGAATTAGCACTCAATGAGAGAGAGTGCTAAAATTCCAAAGGAGGAAATTGATTATGATCATTAAACCTTTATCTGACAGAGTTGTCATCAAGATGACAGAAGCAGAAGAAACTACCAAGAGCGGTATTATTTTGGCCGGCTCTGCAAAAGAAAAACCGCAGGTTGCTGAAATCGTGGCAGTAGGCGAAGGCAAGTACGACGAAAACGGCAAACTGATTCCTATGACTGTAAAAGTCGGTGATAAAGTTCTGACAAGTAAATATGCAGGCACAGAAGTCAAGGTTGACGGTGAAGAATATACAATTCTGAGACAGGAAGATATTCTTGCAATCGTAGAATGATTTATTTTTATTATAGATAGGAGCGATTTATCATGGCAAAAGATATTAAATACGGTGAAGACGCAAGAAAGGCTTTACAGGCCGGTATTGATAAGCTTGCAGATACTGTGAAGATTACATTGGGGCCTAAGGGCAGAAATGTAGTGCTTGACAAGAAATTCGGTGCACCCCTGATCACAAATGACGGTGTGACCATTGCAAAAGATATTGAACTCGAAGATGCTTTCGAGAATATGGGTGCTCAGCTTGTAAAAGAAGTAGCTACCAAGACAAATGATGCTGCCGGTGACGGTACTACAACCGCAACTCTGCTGGCTCAGGCTATCATCAACGAAGGCATGAAGAATATCGCAGCAGGTGCAAACCCCATGATTCTCAAGAAGGGCATTGCCAAGGCTGTGGATACTGCTGTAGAGACAATCAAGAATAATTCCAAGCCCGTAGAAGGCAGCGAAGATATTGCAAGAGTCGGCACAGTTTCTTCTGCTGATGAAAGCGTTGGTAAACTGATCGCAGAAGCAATGGAAAAAGTAACTTCTGACGGTGTCATCACGATCGAAGAAAGCAAGACTGCTGAAACGTATTCCGAAGTAGTAGAAGGTATGCAGTTCGACAGAGGCTATATCTCTCCGTATATGGTAACAGATACAGAAAAAATGGAAGCTGTCTATGATGATCCGTTTGTTCTGATTACAGATAAGAAGATCAGCAATATTCAGGAAATCCTGCCGCTGCTGGAACAGCTCGTACAGTCCGGCAAGAAACTGGTAATCATTGCTGAAGATATCGAAGGCGAAGCCCTCACAACAATTATTCTGAATAATTTAAGAGGTGTATTCAAGTGTGCCGCTGTCAAGGCTCCCGGCTTCGGTGACAGAAGAAAAGAAATGCTGAAAGATATTGCCATCCTGACCGGTGCAGAAGTGATTACAGAAGAACTCGGCCTGGAACTGAAAGATGCACAGATTTCTCAGCTCGGCCGTGCCCGTCAGATTGTGATTCAGAAAGAAAATACAATTATTGTAGACGGTGCAGGCGATTCTGCTGCCATCAAGGACAGAGTTGCACAGATCAAGGCTCAGATCGAAACTACTACTTCTGATTTCGATAAAGAAAAGCTCCAGGAAAGACTGGCAAAGCTTTCCGGCGGCGTAGCCGTTATCAAAGTCGGTGCAGCAACGGAAATTGAAATGAAAGAAAAGAAACTCAGAATTGAAGATGCTCTCGCTGCAACAAAGGCTGCTGTAGAAGAAGGCATCGTAGCAGGCGGCGGCACCGCTCTGATCAATGCTATCCCTGCTGTCAATGCTCTGATTGAAACACTCGAAGGCGATGAAAAGACCGGTGCTCAGATTATCGGTAAGGCTCTGGAAGCTCCGCTCCGTCAGATCGCTCTGAATGCTGGTCTGGAAGGCAGTGTTATTATTGATAAGATTGTCAATGCAGATAAAGTCGGCTACGGTTTCGATGCCTATAACGAAACTTATGTAGATATGATTCCTGCCGGAATTGTAGATCCGACTAAGGTAACAAGAAGTGCATTGCAGAATGCTGCTTCTGTAGCGGCTATGGTTCTGACAACAGAATCTCTGGTAGCAGACATCAAGGAACCCGAACCGGCTGCACCTCCGATGCCCGCAGGCGGTATGTATTAATTCTGAATCATACAGAAGAAAATAAAAAATATCCGTCCTGGCCGTATTCCGGCCGGGACGTTTTTTATCTTGACAGATACCGGATTTTGTGCTATAATACATCATGTAGAAATTTTGCTGAAAATGAGGAAAATACATGAAACTCAAAGAATTGTTAAAGCAAAAATGGGCGGCATACAGTATAGCGACCTGTTCTGCTGTGGTATTATATATGATGCTGGCACATATCGGAGAATTTTTCAGCTGGATAGGTTCTCTGTGGGGAATTTTCTCTCCGATTGTGATCGGCCTGATTTTTAGTTATCTGATGAATCCGGTATCGAATTATTTTGAAGAGCATCTTTTTAAGAAAGTCAGGAAAGAAGAGAGTCGCCATGCCTGCTCCGTGATTTTGACAGTAGGCTGTGTGCTTGTGATTCTGACATTGTTGATTCTGATGGTAGTTCCGGCGATTACCGGAAGCATTACAGGAATTATAAATAATTATAATAGTTATTATAAAAATATAGAAAATCTGATCAATAACCTGAGTCAGCTGCTGATAAAACAGGGAATCCAGATAGACCAATCTCAGATCATGGCACCTGTTACACAGTATATCGGAACATTTTTCAGCAGTCTGAAAAATAATCTGAGTTCTGTGATGGGAAAAATCGGAGATATTGGCTCTTCTTTATTTAATATTATTATTGGATTTATTATTGCAGTTTATTTTATGATGTCAAAGAAGAATATGAAAAGAGCATGGTATCAGCTTCGCATCGCTGTGATAGAAGAAGAGAAAATTGAAGCCGGAAATCAATTCTGGATTAAATGCAATAAAATTTTTATTCAGTATATCGGATGCAGTCTGCTGGATGCCTGCATTATCGGTGTGACGAATTCGGTTTTTATGGCGATTGTAGGCATGGAGAACATCACACTGATTTCTCTGATTGTAGGAATTACCAATCTTCTGCCGACATTCGGCCCTCTGATCGGCGGAGTGCTGGGCATAGTATTTCTGCTTCTGACCAATCCGATACATGCCCTGTATTTTCTGATTTTCACAGTGATTTTACAGGCAATGGACGGCTATGTGATCAAGCCGAAACTGTTCAGCAATTCGCTGGGGTTATCTCCTGTACTGACACTGGTATCAATTATCCTTGGCGGTAAGATGTTCGGGATATTGGGAATTCTGCTTGCCATTCCGGTAGTAGCAGTGGCTGATATGCTGTATCAGGAAAGATTGCTGCCCTGGCTCTGTAAGATAAAAGAAACAAGAAAAACACAGCAGATTCCGGAGAAAATGCCGGAAGAAACAGAAGAATAAGCATAGACTGATCCCTGTTTCCGGACTGGAAACAGGGATTTTTATTTTTAAATCTGTATTACGGAGGGCTGTACCTGTATGCCGTTCAGGGCATGGATGAGCGTATCTGCTGTCCGGGTGAAATCTGCAACCAGAGAATTTGGTTTTTTCTGTGCATCATCCTGCCGGAGCGGAACAAAATAATAGTGTTTGGCATTTGAGAGCATTCCCAGGTTTTTCAGCGTTCCGGCAAGCGAGTCATTCGAGGCAAGTGCCAGTACAACAGGCCGTTGACTTCTCAGATGCGATTTGACTGCCATTGTGACCGGAGTATCAGTAATGCTCCATGCGAGTTTAGCGGCTGTATTGGAAGTACATGGCTCGACAAGCATAATATCGGTCAGACGTTTGGGGCCTATGGGTTCGGCATCTTCAATACTGCAGATCACTTTTCTTCCGGCAATCGTTTCAAGACGTTCCCGCATTTCAGCCGCTTCACCGAATCTCGTTGAAATTCCGGCGGCATTCCATGACATAACAGGAATCAGTTCTGCTCCGCAGGAAACGAGATATTCCGCCTGAGCGAAAGCCTGCCGGAATGTGCAGAAAGAACCTGTCATTGCAAATCCTATCCGGACATTTTCCAGATCATGCATCAGTCATCCTCCTTTCTTCCAGAATATGAAGAATAGTTTTCGCAATGATTTCTCCGGCTGTGACCGGTGCGGTTTTTCCGGGGAGGGATAATGCCCAGACAACCCGTCTGCCGAGTTTCTGAGCGGCATCCCAGTCAATTCCGCCGGGTTTTGAGGCTAAGTCCAGAATCAGAGCATCTTCCCGGATTTTTTCAAGTACGGATTCTGTGATCACTTTTGCCGGAACAGTATTGCAGATGACGTCAAACTGTTCTGCACAGGTTTCAAGTTCTGTAAACGGAATGCTCCGGCAGCCGAGCATTTCAGCCTGTGCTCTTTTGACGACATCACGGGCAGCAACTGTGACTTCCGCACCCATTGCATGAAGTGTATAAGCCAGCCGGCTTCCGATTCTGCCGAATCCTAACAGCAATACTTTACTGCCGTAGATCGTGCAGGGCATTTCTTCGAGCATCATCTGAACAGCACCTTCAGCAGTAGGAACGGCATTTCTGGTACTGAGTTCTTCACAGGCTAAGTAATCGACAGTTTCGATTCCGGCTTCTTCAAACAAAGCTTTGGATTTGCCGAATTTTCCGCCGAGTACGACTGCATTGGGACGAAGACGGGAAATCAGGCCTTTCAAAGACAGATTGCTCTGACTGAACGGAGCATTGACCAGTACACCGTCATCAGAAACGGGCATAGGCAGAACGAGAATATCATACATCGGCAGACCATCGGCGGCAGATTCGATCAGATTCACCTGATCGGGGATAATCTGACGGGTAAAACCGACAGCATAGGTTTCAAATTTTTCAGCCAGAGCAGCGGCAGTATATCCGTAACGCAGATCGCCGCCGGCTACTATGACAGTTTTATGGTTCTTCATTTACATCACTCCTTTATGGCAGAATATGCAGAAACAGCATTTTTGTGAATGATCATCATGATTCATGAAAATTCCCTCGTTTCTGAATTTGTATGATAATTTTCTCTGTCCAGTGAATGTCATCTTCCTGAATCAGATAGACAGGAAAGCCATAATATTTTCCGTTTTCTGATACGGATTTATCATCATCAATATGCAGGTCTATTCTGTAATGTGACGGATATTTCGAGGGCATAGGCTCTGTTTTCTGCCCCTGCACTTCACGGGCATGTCTTGCCCCGTTGATGATTTCATCTATCTGAATATGATAATGCCGGAACAGATTCCGGATATATCTTTCTGACCGGAACGAAGTTGTATAGATATACACTTCGATTCCGTGGTCATGCAGATATTGCATCAAAGAAACTGTTCCGGCTCGCAGTCTGTCCGGATATAAGGCCGAAAACGGAAATTTTAATTCCGGTTCGGCCGGTGTCTTGTCCGGATTGATAAACAGAGTATCATCCAGATCAAAAGAAATTCGCAAGATTATTCTTCCTCTTCCTGACGGGCATCGGGTTCGGGAATGCCTCTGACAGTATGATAAATCAGGTGGGTTGCTCCGGTAATGCCCATAAAACCGGTATTGATACACAGTGCATAATTGTTTTTGTCATGCCAGTTACCGCCGGTATTGATATTATAGAATTTTTCACGGCGGCTGTCGATTTTCGGCAGAAGCGTATCAATTTCTTTTTCCGTGACCTGATAGGTCTGCTGTGCAAACTGAAGCCGGAAGCTTTTCGGAGCATAAATAAACACACTGTAGCGATATGGATTTTCTCTCAGAATCCAGTTGGCACATCTGCCGACAATGACACAGCTGCCCTGATCGGCAAGTTCTCTGATAATCTGGGTTTCTGTGATGTATAATTTATCCGAGACAGGAAGATTGTCTTCCATGGTACGAGCCGGATTGGAATTTAACAGCAATGTATACAGGAAACTTTTCGGAGAAGATTCTTCTGCTCCCTCAAGTTTGGAGACCGGTACGCCGAGGCGTTCGGCAGCCATTTCCAGGATTTCGTGATTATAGAACGGAATGCCTAATTTTTCAGCAACTCTTTTTCCGACAACGCTGCCGCCGCTGCCATATTCTCTTTCAATTGTAATAATCGGGTGTTTCATCTGACACACTCTCCTTCATTCAAATTTTGAAAATCAGCCTGATTCTCTGGAAAGAACCGGCTGTGCTTTGCTAATCTATGCAGTTTTATCAAAAAATAGACCATGAATTTATTATATCATATTTTGTATAAAAAAGCACTATCATTTTTGAAAAAAATAGCGTTTTTATAAATTTCTGCATTTTGTACAAATCGGGTGAACATTTTTTATGCAAATTGAAAAAATTCAGATTTTTTCAAATATCTGTGGAAATTCTATGAAAAATATGATATAATTAAGTCAGTTCATACTGGGAAAGGAGTACTTTTCGATGAAATTCCGGAAAATTATGGCATTGATCGTATCTGCCCTGACAGCTTGTGCATGTCTGACAGGCTGTGCAGGAAAAAAACAGGATGCAGAGACAGAGGCAGATACTTCCAGCCAGATACAGACATCACAGAATGAAACAGAAAAACAAACTACAGAAATACAGGCCGAACCTCTCGCAGAAACCGAACCGCCTGCAACAGAACATGTCAGCCCCAGAGAAACTGTTACATTTCAGTCCGGCATACAGAAAGATTATACAGATGTGGTACTGAATCATGATACAAATAAGATTTATGCTATTTCTCTGACGGAATTTCTGACAGAAGGCGATACTGTACAGAAATTTGTCTTTGAATTTGAAGCCGACGGCAATATCGGAACTTATCAGGGCGGATGCGGTATTTCCGTCGATGCTTCCTGCAAAGCCGCTACAGATGATTATTGGTATCAGTCTGATAATTTCAATGTACAGGCAGACGGCAGTTATGTCAAAGTTGTGTGGGATGTGCCTGCCGAAATTCAGGAGCATATCAATCCGACAGGAAAAATTCAGATCGGCTACTGGTGGGGCGATGTTGAAAACGTGAATTTAAAATATGTCACCTGCTGTTATACCCGGAGAGCGGAAATCCCTGTAGATAATACAGCGGCTCTCGATCTCCGGCAGATGATGAATTATGAAGACAATTCTTCATTGCCGTTCCGGTTGAAAGACTTGCTGAAAACAGACGGCATTCCGCAGTTAGTCACAGCAGATGTCAGTGCAGATTCTGCTTTCGGCAAACTGAATGCAGGATTCAGTATTAAACTGGGCGAGAATGACTGGTTTGAAAGCGAAACTTTTTCGATCATAACAGATAGTTCACAGGCTTCTGTCACATGGCTGATTCCGGAGCAGATTAAAGAGCAGATTCCGCAGGATACGGAAATTGCATTTCATTATTTCTGGAGCGAATCACCGCAGATTACAATGGATAAAATGACAGTCCGGTACAGCTACGGTGCAGGCGGAACAGTCGGCAGTCTGTCCGAGGCAGAAGAAATTCAGGTGGCTTATCAGAATGATGATGCACAGAAAATTGTGAAAAATATCAAAGTCGGCTGGAATCTGGGAAATTCTCTGGATTGCTATAATATCACATGGAGTGTGACGGATTTTGAAACGGCATGGGGCAACCCTAAAACAACAAAGCAGATGATTGATACGGTAAAAGCTGCCGGGTTCAATGCTGTCAGAATTCCGGTTTCGTGGACAGATCATGTTGACAGTGAAGGCAATATCGACAGCCTCTGGCTCAAGCGTGTTCAGCAGGTAGTAGACTATGCTATGGATAATGATCTGTATACGATTCTGAATATGCATCATGATGATTATACATGGCTGACTCCGGTTTATTATAAAGAAGAGGAAGTCACAGAGAAATATATTAAGATCTGGTCACAGATTGCCGAAAGATTCAAGAATTATGATACAAAATTATTGTTTGAAGGTCTGAATGAACCTCGCATTGTCAACAGTACGGACGAATGGACAGGCGGTACTGCGGAAGAAAGAGATGTGATTAATCATCTGCTGCAGACGTTTGTCGATACAATCAGAAAATCCGGCGGAAACAACGGTATGAGGACACTGGTCATCACGACACAGGCGGCTTCTATTTCAGAAAAATCCCTTGATGGGCTTGTTGTTCCGGATGATGATAATCTGATTCTTTCTATTCATAATTATGCCCCCTGGAAATTTACAAGCTATGAATTCAAGGACAGTACAGAATTTACAGCGGATGACAAGGCAGAACTGAAATATGAATTTGATATACTGAAAGAACGCTTTGTAGATAAAGGCCTGCCGGTGATCATCGGTGAATTCGGTGCGGAAAACAAAGGCAATCCCAAAGATCGTGCCGCTTATTATGAATTTTATATTCAGACTGCCGCAGAACGTGGAATCCCTTGCTTCATCTGGGATAATAATACAGAAACCGGTGAAGGAAGCTATGGAATTCTGAACCGTTCGGACTGTTCCTGGTATTATCCGGAGATTCTCGAGGGCATTCAGAAAGCAATTTCATAACTATTATGCAGAAATTCCCTGTTCCGACAGGGAATTTTTCCTGTATTTTCCGGAATTTTGAAAAAATGCTTGCTATTGCCGGAAAAATCTGCTATAATAAAAGTATTGTAAAAAAATCAGAATCTTATTTTTTCCGGAGGTGGAATTTATTATGAGTACAGACCCGTTCGGGCGAGCGGAATATTTCAATATACAGACGGTGTTTGCTGTACGCTGACAGAAAAAAACCGTCTGTCAGAAAGGCGGTATTTTTTTCTATGATTCATTTTTATCAGACACAGGATAATTTTGTCCGTTCTCTCGAAAGCCCTGTTCCGGGCTGCTGGATTTCTGTGGTCGATCCGACTGCTCAGGAAGTGCAGCAGCTGATTGAAGGCTATGGCCTCGACAGCGGTTTCGTGCGTTCTTCTCTGGACGAAGAAGAATCCTCCCGTATCGAAAGGGAAGATGACCAGACTCTGATTATTGTCGATACGGCAATGTCAGAAATTCAGACAGAAGAAACGATTTTATTCTATACAGTTCCTTTGGGAATTATTATTACACAGGATTATGTATTTACGATTTCTCTGAAACAAAATCAGGTGCTGCAGGATATGGCTGACGGTGTTGTCAAGGGCGTGCAGACCCGGATGAAAACCAGATTTGTAATGCAGTTATTGTTAAGAATTACAGCCATCTATCTGCAAGACTTGAAACAGATTGATAAAACTTCTTATGTGATGGAACAGAAATTAAGTTCTGCTATGAAAAACAAGGAGTTAATTCAGATGCTGGAACTTGAAAAATCTCTGGTTTATTTTTCTACTTCACTCAAAGCCAATGAAGTGACAATCGAAAAACTGCTCAGAGGCAGAACCATCAAGCTGTATGACGAAGATCAGGACTTGCTGGAAGATGTCCTGATTGAAGTCCGCCAGGCAATCGAGATGAGCAATATCTATTCCGGAATTATCTCCAGTATGGTGGAGGCATTCGGCTCGGTGATTTCCAATAATTTGAATATTGTCATGTGGCGGCTGACTGTAGTTACAATTATTATGTCAATCCCAACTATGATTTTTAGTTTTTATGGTATGAATACGGCTCATCTGCCTGTGCCGGATACCTGGTTCCCGACATTGATTTCCGTCCTGATTACATTGGTTGTTTCCTATGTCATGCTGAAACAAAAAAAATAATTTCAAAGATTGGCAGAAACTTTCTCTTGACAAGTATTTTGCAATGAGATAAAATAAAAATGATACAGATATTTGCCTATAAAAATAAAATGGAGGAACTATGATTATGAAAAACTATATGAAATCTCTTGCAGTATTCTCTGCGGCTATGCTGATCGTGTCCGGACAAAATGTTCTTCTTACAGCTCATGGAGAGCATGTACGGAAAATCGTCGTGCTTGGTGACAGTATCGCAACCGGTGCAGGACTTGCCGAAAATGAAAGTTCTTATGTCGATTTGTTGGAAGATTATACCAATATCCAGATTCAGAATTTTGCACAGGCTCATTATACTACAGGTGATATGCTTACCTGTCTTTCTGATTCCCAGGTGCAGGAGGCTCTTTCTCAGGCTGATGTGATTCTGATTAATATCGGAGAACATGATATTATGGATTCTTTCCTGGAAGTTTCAAAAGGCTTTATGGCAAAATTCGGATTTGAAAAATTCACAGATGTATTTTCTGCCAAACTCGAAGATTATGGCTTCAAAGATGAAAATGATCTGATGCCCTATGCCAATGAAATGGCTGCGGCTATCCGTGAGAATCAGGATTCTGCGGCCGAAAATATCCAGCTGATCAATACAGAACTCTCTAAATATCCTCAGGCTGAAATTATATGGCAGACGGATTATAATCTGCTTGATACCCTTGATTTTTATGATACGCTTTCTACCAGAAGACAGACGGCTTATGGTGCTATTATGAATCCTGCTAAAACAACATTGAATAAGGCACTGAATACTTATATTGCTCAGTTCGCTGAAGCAGATAACTGTATTGTAGCTGACATTTCGGCAGAATTTGCAGGAAAAGCCTATGAATATACGAATCTGTATCAGCTTGATCTGAATCCTACAGCGGCCGGTCATGCAAGAATTGCAGAAATGATTATTCAGCAGAGCGGTCTTTCCAGAATGGGCGATGTAACGGATGATAAAGTCATTGATGCTTCTGATGCCGCACAGATTCTGCTTCATGCTGCAAATGCAGGTTCCGGCAAAGAAGAGATTCTGAATGCAGATCAGATTACGGGCGGAGATGTGGATGAAGATGGTATGCTGGATTCTGCCGATGCCGCACAGATTCTGGTTTATGCCGCTTATGAAGGCACCGGACAGAGCTATCAGTTTAAAAAAAAACAGTCCGTTGAATTAGCTGGCCCTGACCCGACCCAGCCGACAGATACAGAACTTGCTGACCCTGACCCGACTCAGCCCACAGATGCAGAACTCGCTGATCCTGACCCGACTCAGCCTGTTTTTGAAAAATAATATTAAAAAGGAGAATATGAATTATGGAAAATCTTACATCAGTAATGGTAACTCAAACAGAAGAACTGCCCGGAGTGGAAGCTATAAAGCTAATTGAAAGAGTAACGCTCGAAGAGGAGGATACAACTTCCACACTTAGTGGGTTGGGCTTTTTCGGAATCGCTGGGTTGCTTTCATTTGGACAGCAAAAAATATCGCAAATATTGGGGGAAAAAGAAGAAAAAATTGAATCCGATATGCCAATTTTGGATATTCATGATTTGAACCAGAAAAAAACAAAGTGGAAAAACTGTCTGCATGAATCATGGCAGGAAGGCTTGTATTATGTCCATCCGCTGAAAGAAAATTTTCTGATTCGTGCAGAACGGTTTGAAAGTTTCATCCTTGATGAACAGCTTAATGATATTGTCGGCTTTATCCGTGAATATATGGCTCTTGCAGAATTTGAAGTCGGTATCCTGAAAGCCGGAAACAGCTCGTTTCATGCAGGCGGACAGGCTAATATCAGCGGTACGGATGTTTCAGCCGGCGGCGGATTTTCAAAACAGTTCAGCGGCAATTATCATCTGAAATATGCAGATATTCCCCGGCTGAATACCAAAACCGATCATCCGTGGATTCATCACTTTCCGGAGTTTGCCTCTGTTGCGGATGCTGTCAGAAGCGGCATCGGCAGTATGGAAAAAACAGTTGAAATTGAAAACAGCCATGCTGTCAACGGAGAATTACTGGTGCTCGGAAACGGCGGTTCTGCTTCCGGAGACGAAAACTGCCGGACAAGGTTCTATATTTCTTATACAAAAGCCGGAAACTTCTGAATTTCAAGCAGTCTTTCACAGAAAAGACTGCTTTTTTCACATGTATTTTCCTCATAGTTTGCCCGATTCTTTCATGTTCTGTTTGATTTTTTGTCATCAGATTATCACATTCCGGAGTATAATAATAATTGTAAACAAAAAACATACATCAGCAGAAAGCTGATAGCATAAATTGAAAGGATTGAATATTATGTTAGAAAACAATAACAGAAACAATTATGAGGATATGTATCGCAATGCCCAGAATAATGAGCCGGATTATAATAATTTCTATGATGCTCCGATCGACAGTAATTATGGAAATTTCAATTCTGACCCGAATCAGAACCGCAATAAGAACAGCGGCGGTAAGAAATTCCTGAAATTTGTTGCAGCTGTCGCAGCTCTGGCTATCGTCTCTGTATCTTCTGTCGAAATGTATAAACTGTTCGGAAAAGGAGATTCTACCTGGACTTCTTCCGAAAGCGATGCCGAAATTACCCGTGATGCAAGCAGTCTGACAAGCAGCAGCATTTCTTCGGAAGCTTCTTCCAGCAGTACTGCTTCTTCCAGTGCTTCCGCAAATTCTACAGCTAACTGGATTAATATGGCCGCTCCGGAAAATGCACTCAGCATTCCGGATATTGCAGAAAAGGCAATGCCTTCTGTAGTGGGTATCAGTGCAAAATTTGAATATACTTCTTCGGCACAGAGCTACTGGGGCTTCGGCTTCTACAGCTACGGCGGCGGAAACAGCGGCGGTCAGACCCAGCAGATGACCGGCACCGGCACCGGTATTGTAATGTCAGAAGACGGCTATATCATTACAAATGCACATTGTATCTATGATAATGAATCAGAATATAAATGCGGTAAGGCTGTCAGTGTCAGCGTAGTAATGGCTGATGATGCCGAAACAGAATATGAAGCACAGATTGTCGGCTATGATCTTGAAACCGATCTCGCTGTTCTGAAAATCGATGCCACAGGCCTGACACCTGCTGAATTCGGCAACAGTGATGATCTGAGAGTCGGTGAAATGGTAGTTGCAATCGGCAATCCGCTGGGATTTGAACTCCAGAATACTGTTACCTGCGGTATTGTTTCGGCTCTGAACCGTGAAGTGACAATCAATGAAAAAGATATGACTCTGATTCAGACAGATGCCGCTATCAACTCCGGCAACTCCGGCGGCCCTCTGCTGAACGGCTATGGTCAGGTAATCGGCATTAACTCGGCAAAAATGTCCTCCACTTACGGCAGTGCCAGCGTAGAAGGCCTCGGCTTCGCCATCCCGATCACAGATGCAAAAGAAATTATCGAAGACTTAATCAGCAACGGCTATGTCACCGGCCGTCCACAGTTTGGTATTACCGGTGTGACTGTGACAGAATCCGATGCAGAACGCCTCAATATGCCGCAGGGTGTGTTCGTCTACAGTGTAACTGACGGCAGTGCCGCTTATGATGCCGGCATTCGTCAGGGCGATGTCATCACAGCCGTAGAAGATACTGAAATTACAGATATGGATACACTCAATGAAGTCAAGAATCAGTATAATGCAGGGGATACCATCAAAATCACCGTCTTCCGTGCAGGCGAAACCATGGATGTGCAGCTGACTTTACAGGAAGTTCGCCAGGAAGATTAATCACCAGAAAGTTCCAGATTTATATATATTCTCCTTACAGAACAGAGACGGACAGATTTTTCTGTCCGTCTCTGCCGTGCTGAAAAGTCCTTCCAATCATGGAAAAAATGGCCTGAAACGGTCATAAAATACAGGGAATTTGTGCAGTTTCCCTAAAAAAATAAAGATTGTTCCGACAATATTTTAAAAGAAAATGATTTCAGGGGATTGACAATCTTAAAATAATGTGCTAAAATATGTAGTATAAAAACGTTTCTGTGCTGCCCGTGCAGTGCATAAGCGTTTCGCAGGTGCGGCTGTGTGCCGCTTCAGAAGAATGTAAAAAAAATCAAAAGAAGAGAGAGGTAATCTAACAATGAAGAAGTCATTTCTGAACAGAGCAATGGCTGCTGCAATTGCAGTTCCGGTTGCTTTGTCACAAACCGTTCTGTTTGCTTCCTTCGCTGAAGACAAAGTGCCGGTTACAAATGTAATCGATGTTAACACATTTGTGAATGTTCCGGTAGAAGACAGCAAAGCATCTCCGATCACAGAAGTTACCAAGTATGCAGTTTACGAAAAAGAATCTACATGGAACCAGTCACTCCGCACAGCCTTGAACTCCCTTGATGGCACTGTACAGGAACTTGATACAGATGCTTTATTCAGTCAGTTTGGCCGTTTCAGTGACAAATGGTATACTGAAATCGTAAAGGGTGCTGCTTCTGCTACTGCTGAGGTCAGCGGCACAGATGTTATTTTAACCTTGGATGTTGCTTTCACACAGGCTGAAAAAGACATTCTGGAAAATAAAGTTGCCGATATGATTATCAGTCAGGATTCTGCTGTTAATAAGGAAGATTTAAAGAAAGACATTACTTCTAATGTTTTAGACACTGCTAAAGCTAAGGTTGTTATCACTGTAGATACAACTTCCCTTGACAGCGACGAGGCTGTTTCTTACAAAGTAACAGCTACGACCGATACCGGTAATATTACAACGCTGGAAGAGGCACAGGCTTATCTGGAAAGCAAAATTGAAGCTTACAGAAAAGAACTGAAAGCTACTGCTGAAAAACTGTTCAGCCAGTATGAAGCACAGGCTGCTGATGCAGAAGTGAAATTTGAAGATGCAGCCGGCCAGTTGAAAACAGCAGAAACTAATTTAGCTGATGCAGATGCTGCTTTAACAGAAGCTGAAAGAACCGGCATTGATGTTGCTGCTAAGAGAGCTGAATACAATCAGAAGAAAGCTGAATATGACAACAAGAAAGCTGAGTATGACAGCAAGTATGCTGATTATCAGGATAAACTCGCAAAACTCAGAAGTGCAGAAAAACTGGTAGATACAAAGATTGATGAATTTATTGACAACTCCCTGAGCAAGATTGATAAATATGAAACAAAGGCAGAAAATGCACTGGACAAGAATGTAACTGTTTCCTATACAGGAGCAAATTATAATGAAGTCCTCAAGAAAGCACAGGATGCTGCTGATGCAAGAACTTCTGACACCAGCAGAGCTGGCAAAGCAGTCAACAAAATTCCGGAAACAGTTTCTGAGCTTCTGGATAAGAACGTTGTCGTAAAAGCGTACACAGAGGTTCTCCGCCAGTTGAATAATGTTGCCAACACAAAGGGCTATGAAGTGGCAATCACAACAGACGATATTGCAGATATTGTAAATCAGGCTTATGATGTTACTTTTGATGCAACTTATTCTGATGCCGCTGCAGATGGTACTACTACATGCCTGCTGCCTGATGATCTGGATGATCTGAGTTATTATTATACTTATTTCAATGACCTGTTGAAGGCTGACGGTATTACTGATAAAGAAGTTGATACCATCACAACAGAAAAAAAGATTGAATTAAGCGGCAACGCTGATTACAATACTCTGGACGGTGAAGGTACATTATCTGTTAAGAGAATTATCTATGTAACACTGAAAGACGTAGAAGAAACAGAATCTGATACAGACAAGACTTCCGAATCTGAATCTGACAAGACTTCCGAATCTGAATCTGACAAGACTTCTGAATCCGAGTCTGACAAGACTTCTGAATCTGAATCTAGTACAGATCCTTATGAGTCTGAATCCGAATCCGATACAGACAAGACATCTGAATCCGAATCTGATACAGACAAGACATCTGAATCCGAATCCGATACAGACAAGACTTCCGAATCTGAATCCAGTACAGATCCTTATGAGTCTGAATCCGAATCCGATAC
>JAFUWN010000077.1 GCA_017483465.1 Oscillospiraceae bacterium | reverse complement strand
TTATAAGGAGGTTTTCACTATGAAAACAAGAAAGAATGTCAAGGGCTTTACACTGGTAGAACTGATCGTAGTTATCGCAATCATCGGTGTACTTGCTGCAATCCTCGTACCGTCCATGCTGGGTTATGTAAAGAAGTCTAAGGTTTCTGCTATGAACAGCAACGCTAAGAACCTGTATGATGCTGTTAATACTTCTTTAGTAGAAATGGATTCCGCTGGTGACAACATGGCTGCTTTTGCTGCTGATGGCGGTGTTGACTGGTCTTATGCTTCCGGTCAGTCATATACAAAAGGCACAGCTGATTCTGCTGGTCTGTCTGCAAAGGTAGAAGGCTACTTCGATGCTATTGTAGATTATGACAATGCTGGCGATAATACAGGTAAAATCGCTCAGGCTCATATCGAAGATGGTGCAGTAAAGGGTGCTTACATGTGCGATAATACCTATGCAGGCGGCTATCCGAAGGGTTCCGATACTGATACTTACAAACCTTCTGAATTCACTCTGTCTGACACTTACGATGCTGACTAATCAGTAAAGTAACTAATTGTAACTGAATAGGTAAAAATTTCCCCTCACGGTTTTCCGTGAGGGGAGTTTTTTCAAAAAAATTGACAAACAGAAAAAAATATGCTATACTATAGATAACCAAATATAAATTATATGCTCTTTACAGTAAAACAGGAGGTGTTTTTATGGCAAATCAAACTTTAGTTCAATTCCGTGTGGACAGCGAACTCAAAAAAGAAGTGACAGAAATCTATCAGGCTCTCGGCATGGATTTGCCGACTGCATTCAGAATGTTTATGATTCGTACCAAAATAGAACACGGTCTGCCGTTTTCCGCCGTTCTCCCTGAAAATAAAGTTACGCTCTCAGAGGGAGCCTCGGCTTTTGAAGAACTCCATCAGCAGGCCGCTGATGTTCCCGACATGACACAGGATGATATTAACGCTCTGATTTCAGAAGTCCGTCAGAACAGGAGAGCATAAATGATCTGCTATGCTGTGATTGATACCAATGTTCTTGTTTCGGCTCTGATTACCAAACATCCTGATTCTGCACCTTTGCAGATTATGAAAGCCGTTTTTTCCGGAAAAATTATTCCCTTATATCATGAAACTATAATTGAAGAATATCTGGAAGTCCTCTCCAGACCCAAATTTCATCTGCATCCGGACACAATCCGCAAATTCATCAATGCTGTGATCACAAACGGAATTGCAGTCACGCCTGTTCCGACGGGTGTGACTCTCCCTGATATGGATGATCTGATTTTTTATGAAGTAACCATGAAAAAAAGAAATCAGAATGCCTATCTGATTACCGGAAATCTGAAACATTTTCCGGCAGAACCTTATATTGTGAGTCCTTCTGATATGCTGAAAATAATCAGTTCTGATTAAAAATATTCTGAAAAAAAGCCTCCTTATCTTATTATTATAAGGAGGTTTTCACTATGAAAACAAGAAAGAATGTCAAGGGCTTTACACTGGTAGAACTGATCGTAGTTATCGCAATCATCGGTGTACTCGCTGCAATCCTCGTACCGTCCATGCTGGGCTATGTAAAGAAATCCAAGGTTTCTTCCATGAACTCCAATGCTAAGTCTCTGTTCGATGCAGTTGCTACTTCTTTAGTAGAACAGGATTCTGAAGGCGACCATACAATCGGCACTGAGGAGGCCCCTGGTGATTATGATGTATCTGCTGATGCAGAAGCTAATGACGGAACTTTCGACGGCAAGATTCTGAACTACTTCTCTTCTCTTAGTGATCTGTTAGCAAAAGAGGGTGCTGTAGCAAAGTATAGAGTTATCGATCAGGCTTGCGTAGCTACTGTAGTTGGTGATGGTACTTACACAGGTACTTATCCGTCCCCGGCTTCCACTGACAACTATACCGCTGCTAGCCTTGACAAAGCACAGAACGGCTATGGTGAATAAGAGATACGTATAGTATAAAAACGCAATAATATTTATTCCCCCTCCTGCTATGCGGGAGGGGGATTTTTTATGCTTTTTCAACTTGAATTGCCTTGATACATGTCTGCTGATGAAAAACTAATTTCAGATTATGACACCCGTCAATCGGAAATGCTGTCAGACAGTCTTTGAAATCCTCATAGCCGTCCGATACCGGAATGGAAATTCGGCAGAATGGTGTTTTTTCATCATCCAGATAAATTTCAATTTCATCTTTATCAATCGGAGCGGAGGCCTGTATCAGCAGAGAACGGCAGTTATGCAGATCGCAGTTCTGGAAAATAATTTCATTATGCCATTTCATGCCTCTGATATGGGTCATGCCGGAAAGGGGATTTGTAAAAATTTCTGTTCCGGATTCTGTATCATAGAGTTCGGCACGGGTTATTTTTTCCAGATTTCTGGGCGGAATGATTTCGCCGTTGATGTGAATCTTTTCAGAAAGCCGGATATCTTTGCAGGAAGCTCCGACAAAGAGCGTAAAATCGCCGTCTTCGAGGCAGAATTTTTCTCTGGAAACATCATAGATTTCAAATTCCTCAAACGGAACGAAAGTTTCAAATTTCTGAATTTCTCCGGCTCTGATATGCATTCTGTCAAAGGCACAGAGCTGAATCTGAGGTCTCTGGATTCTGCCGGATTCTGCACGGGCATAGACCTGAATCACTTCGTCACCATCGAGAGCAGAAATATTTTTTACATTACAGCTGATCTGAATCCCGCTACTGAGAATCTGAATTTCCAGATCACCATATGCAAAAAAACTATAACTCAGGCCATAGCCGAACGGATAGAGAGGCTCGCCGTCAAACCAGCGATAAGTCATTTTAGTTTTAATAATATCATAATTTTTAATCTCTGCTAAATCATGATCATCGGCATACCAGGTGAGGGGACATCTTCCGGCGGGATTATTTTCACCGAAGAGGGTTTCGACAACGGCGTGTCCTAATTCCGAACCGGCATGAGAAGACCATAGAATCGCATCCGGATTGAAATAAAAATACTTTTCCGGATTATCGCACGGCGACAATGCATAGGGATAACTGGAGATCAGAACAAAAATGACAGGGATATTGGCTTCATCCCCAATCCGGCAGAGTTCACAAACAGCATCTTCCTGAACGGAGGGCAGTTCCAGAGTTGTTCTGTCCCAGCATTCACGGGCGACCTGTTCAGGATCGTTACCGCCGCAGTAGATGACAGCCTCACAGGATTTTGCAAGATTCATTATTCTGATACAGCCGTTGGATTCCTGCTGCATCCGGAACATATTTTTTTCTGAAAATCTGAGTTCCGGCTGACAGATCACCTGATTAGTTTCATTCAGACTGAACAGATTTCCATGCAGATAATCTGCAATCACAAATCCGAGCGAGCCGGATTGTTGATGTTCTTCCCAGCGGATACGGAGTGTTTCGGAAGTAAACCAGCCGTAGACTTCAGTTTTTCCGAGTTTTACGAATCCGTTCTCGATACAGACAAATCTTTTGGAATCCACTTCCTGTAGATTTGTCCATTGATTGTCATTATCATGGAGACACTCATAGAACAAAGCAGCATGATCTTCATCAGTATCAGCAATCAGACAATCATTTTCATCAATCCGGATATATTTCTGATTCGGAGCGAGGATTTTAATCATATTCCATCCGGAATCATAAATTACTTCAAGGCCTTTTTCTTCGAGAGCCTGTTTTACGGAGATGTTATAGCTTGCTGTTCCGGTATACCAGTCCATGAGATTAGAATCTGCATTCTGGCCGAACAAGCCGATTTTATGATGTCTTTCCGGATTCAGCGGCAGTGTGTGTTTATGATTATCCAGCAGAATCATATTTTCCCGAGCCGCACGGAGATTCAGAGCTTTATCAGCCTCTGTATTAATATCCTGTGAATTCAGATGATCATAAGGAGTAGACTCATCAAATCTGCCGAGCAGAAAATGACTTTCCAGAATATTTCCGACAGCAAGATCAATATCGGCTTCGCTCAGTAATCCATCAGCAAGGGCTTTCCGAGCGGCGGCAAGGACACAATCTGTATTATCAGTCATGCAGTCGGCTCCGGCATACAGGCAGGCCTGTAATGATTTCGCATGAGAATCAAATGCATGATGAGCAGTCACATTCTGAGTAAAATCCGCTCCGTCCGTGACGACAAAGCCTAAGCCCCATTCTTTTTTGAGAATATTTTTCAGATCATGATTCACCACCGCCGGAGCATGACAAATATCATTATATGCCGTCATGACGCTGTGTGCTCTGCCCTTGATGACAGGCTTTTTAAATACCTGATAATAATGCTCATGTTTTAATCTCGGATTCAGATTCGCATTATCAAAAGCACGTTCCTGTTCATGATTATTCGCACAGAAATGTTTCAGAGTCGGAATTGTTGCCCAGATTTTTTCGTCCTCACCTCTGAGGCCTTTGGTATACATAGCGGCCATTTCTCCGGTTAAGAACGGATCTTCTCCGTAGCATTCCTCAGTACGTCCCCAGCGTGGATCTCTGGATAAATCCACCGTAGGCCCCCAGACCATCAGACCGCCTTTCTGATCGCCTTGATTATAATAAGCTCTGGCTTCTCTGCCGGCAGTCAGGCCGATCTGATACATCATCTCTTTATCGAAACTCGCCGCCATACCGATCGGCTGAGGAAAGACTGTCGAAGGCTTTTCCGGTTCACGGTTGACTAATCCTCTTGCGACTTCATGACCGACAAACCATTCCGGAATATTTAATCTCTTGATCTCAAGCTGATGTGTCGAGAGAAAATAAATTTTTTCTTCGAGTGTCAGCTGATGCAGTAAATCCTGTACTCTGTCTTTCACAGGTAAATTTTTATTTAAGTAATCAAACATAATCGCTGTCCTTTCTTGTCTTAATTTCTCGATTTTCGAGCAGAATGTGATTTCTTGGGTCGCCATAATCCAAATCACGCAGTATAGTCACAGTTTCCAGATGCATGAATAATTGATTTTGAATTCCGGCATTTTGACAGAAATCTTCAATGGTATCGAATTCCTGCATATCCAGATAGATTTTTATATTGAAAAAGCCTTTCTGATGAGTATAATCCGAACTGATACCGAGAGGATAAACCTGATTTTTGTATTGCATTTCAAAGCTGACTTGGGGAGCGTTAATTTTCAGACATTCCTGAAAGAAATCAATCACATCTGCCGGACGGCATACCAGAGGAGCGAAGGATTTTTTCTTGAAAATTTCAGATAATTTCATAAGATTCAGCCTTTCTGTTTTTGGATGTGAGATAAAATCCCTGCTGAAAATTCCGGTTCAGAATCAGCAGAGCAGAGCTGAAAACTTCCCACTCCTCAAAATCACGGATAAAATCAGCAGAACTGCCTTTGATATAAATTTCAAACAGGGGCTGTGAGCCGTACTGAAAACACAGATAAGCCGGATTCCAGCCGGATGTGATTCCGCAGATTTCAGCAAAACGGAGAGAAGCAGAAATCTGAATGGTTTCTGTTTTCTCAGCAAACTGATATTTTTGAGTAAAATCGGGAATTTCGTGCTGAATCTGATGTTTCAGGACAGAAATTTCTTTCTGATGATTTTGTTCTTTCTGCCGTTTCAAAAGTTCGGAAAGATGTTGTTTTTGATCATCCTGCAAATCAATCACCTCCGGAAAGCAATACGGATTTCCGGCCGAGCCATACACCTGTCAGACAGCAGATCACACTCAGAAGCATATAAATATTGCCTGTCAGATAAGATTTATTTTCTAACAGCTGATACGATTCGAGTGAGAATGTCGAGAATGTCGTAAATCCTCCGCAGACTCCTGTTTTCAGAAATAAAATCCAGTTGTCCGGAAACGAATGCTTTTCCGAAATTCCGACGATCAGGCCGATCAGAAACGCTCCTAAGATATTTGTGATAAAAGTCAGGAACGGAAATTCTGATTTCAAGGGGAGTAAGCTGATCGCATAACGGCTGACTGCTCCGACCGCTCCGCCCAGAGCGACATATAAAAATTTTATCATGATAATAAATTCTGCACTTCCGGAAACAGTGATAAACTGCGTTTCAGAATGCCATGACAATGGGCAATTGCTGTTCCGTAATTCGTCATCGGAATGCCCTGTTCAGAAGCCGTATTCTGCCGGAATTGAACCGCTTTCGGAGGAAGCATACACGCTCCGCAGTGAACCACAAGTGCATAATCCTGTAAATTTTTCGGAAATTCTGTTCCGGAAGTCCAGGTAAATTCCGGCTGACATCCGGCATGATCAGCAATCCATTTCGGAAGCTTGACCGTTCCGATGTCATTGCATTGTCTGTGATGCGTACAGCCTTCTGAAATCAGAACTTTATCCCCGTCTCTGAGTGTATCTAAGGCCGCCGCTCCTCTGACGACTAATTCCAGATCGCCTTTATATCTTGCAAATAAGATCGAAAATGATGTCAAGGGAATATTCTCTGGTACGATCTTAGATACTTTTCCGAATGCCTGACTGTCAGTAATAACCATCCGAGGAGAAATTTTTTTTAATACCTGAGCTAATTCCTCCGGCTGACAGCAGACCGGAATTGCTCCGGCTTCGAGAGCAGCTCTGATAATCTGCTGCTGCGGCAGAATCAGACGGCCTTTCGGAGCAGATTCATCAATCGGAATCACTAATAAAATCATATCATTTTTCTGAATCAGATCAGCAATCAGAGGCTTCGCATTTGTCTGCGGACAGACCTGTTTTGCGATCAGTTCTTTTAATTCCTGAATATGCTCTCCGGTTTTCGCACTGATGCAGATTTCAGATGTCGATCTGATTTCTGTCTGAGATAAATCAGATTTGTTATATGCAATAATATAAGGCAGTTTCCGTTTCTGAAATTCTAAGATTAATTTTTCATCAAGATCAGATTTCCCCTGTGTACTGTCGATCACAAGAATTGCAATATCTGTTTTTTCGAGTACCTGTAAAGATTTTTCGACCCGTAATGCTCCAAGTTCTCCGGAGTCATCCAGTCCGGCAGTATCGACGATCATAACCGCTCCTAACGGTAAAAGCTCCATCGCTTTATAAACCGGATCGGTTGTCGTGCCTTTGATCTCCGATACTACGGACAGATTCTGATTCGTTACCGCATTCACAACACTCGATTTCCCTGCGTTACGCTTTCCGAAAAAGGCAATCTGGATTCTCTCTCCGGATGGAGTCGCATTCATATCTGGCATACTGAAAATCACTTCTTTCTTAATTTTTCAAAATCTATTTTTATTAAATTATAACATATCTGTCATCAGATTGCAATATTATTTTTCCGAAAAATGCTTGACAAGTCCGGAATTTTATGCTATAATATCCCTGTAAATTGTATTGTATCCCTGCTCGACGGGGAATAGTAACAAGGAGGAAAATTGAATATGAAAAAATTAAACACAAAATCCCTCGTGATTCTGGGCGTACTGACTGCGTTTGTGATTATTTTCTCCACAACGCCGATCGGCTCTATTCCGATAGGCCCTCTGGTCATTACGCTGAACATCATTCCGATTGCACTCGCTGCAATTGCGTTAGGCCCTGTAGGCGGTGTTGCCATAGGAGCTATGTTCGGATTATTCAGCTTTTTACAGGCTGCTGGAGTCATTCAGGGAACGGCTTTTGCACAGACGTTATTCAGCATCAATCCGTTAGCGACTTTCGTACAGTGTGTCGTACCTCGTGTGCTTGATGGTCTGTGTGTAGGTCTGATCTACAATGCAGTAGCGAAATTCAATAAAGAAACAGCCTGTTTTGTGACCGGATTTTTCTCAGCGTTTCTGAATACTGTCTTTTTCATGACTTCTCTGGTACTGCTCTACGGCAATACAGAGTATTTACAGGATAAAATTGCAGGCAGAAACATCATCGTGTTTATCATCGCATTTGTAGGTGTCAATGCGATCACAGAAATGGTTTCTTCTACAGTCATCAGCGGAGCAGTCGGAGTCGCTCTCCAGAAAGCAAAGCTGATTGATAATAACCCTAACAAGACCGCACAGGCATCTTAAAATTTTATTTTAAAATATTTCAACTCCGGAGCTTTTCAAGTTCCGGAGTTGTTTTATTTTTTAGAATTTTGAAGATATTTTTCAATTTGATTCAGGTTATTATGTGATAAAATATTACGAACCAAAGAGAGCATATAGTATAAATCGGCTTTATTGATTATGACAGCTTCTTCCTGAGGGTTTTTACTATTTTTTTCATTGGTCAGACCTGCGAGATAATCCAGAGAAACATTATAATATTTTGCAAGAATCACAGCTTTTTCGAGCGGAATATCTGTTTCACCACGTTCGTATTTTCCATAGTGATTCATAGAAACTCCAATCAGATCAGCGACTTGTTTTTGTGTTAAATCTGCATCTTCTTTTAAATCTTTCAGTCTTGGATAAAATCCCATATCTACACACCCTTTCAATTATATTATAGCATATAGAATGTAATTTTATCATTTTTAAATTCTTTAGAATTGAATTTTTGAAAATCAATTAAATAGATGACTCGTTAAAAACAACAAATTAGCTGCTTTTAATTTATTAATTTTGCCGATTTTTTATAAAACACTTGACTTTACATTCTATAGATGGTATAATGTAGAAAATAAATTTAAAAAAGGAGGTGGTTTTATGGCAAGAACATATTGGACTATGAAACATGAATGTGCTACTTGTGAGTATTGGAATGGTCCAAGAAGAATTGAATCAGACCCTCGAGTAGTAAAATGTCCAGACGATTATGATCAGGCTAAAGGTGTCTGTCAAGGAAGAAGTTTCAATCGTGGCAAAAGAACACATGCAAGTACACATTGTGGCGAACAATGTTGGGTTTGTATGAGAGGATTAAGGGAAAACTAATAACAAAAATACTCCGGAACTCTTCCAGTTCCGGAGCTGTTTTTTATTGTTTCTTTTTCTTTAAAGGCGGAGTCGCCTGACCAGTTCCGTGACCGGAAACTCGCAGACGGTTCAAAGCCCTCTGTAATTTGAGATTAGCACGTTCCAGGCGGTCAGGCTCATTCTGAGCGGCTTCGATTTTCGCCATAGCATCCTGACGGGAACGTTCAGCCCAGTCAGGGTCGATTTCCTCAGCCCATTCAGCAGCCGTGACCATGACAGTGGTCTTATCATCAGAAACTTTCAGAACGCCGCCGGATTCTGCGGCGGTTTTGATTTGTCCGTCCGGAAGTCTGAGTGTCATCACACCGGTCTGAAGAATCGCCGCATAGCGGATATGTCCGGCTAAGATACCGACATCTCCTTCAGTTGTTCTTGCTGTCAGCTGAACGACATCATCATCAAACAGAATCTTGTCAGGGGTGAGAATCACTAAACGATACGTATTCATGATAACACCTTATTCCTGGATAGATTTCGCTTTTTCGACAGCTTCATCAATCGTACCGACGAATAAGAATGCAGATTCCGGAAGATCATCATGTTTCCCCTCGATGATTTCTTTAAAGCCTCTGATCGTTTCTTTCAGAGGGACATACTTACCCTGCATACCTGTGAACTGTTCGGCAACAGAGAACGGCTGAGATAAGAAACGCTGCACCTTACGGGCACGGAGGACAATTTTCTTATCTTCATCAGATAATTCATCCATACCCATGATTGCAATAATATCCTGCAATTCGTTATATCTCTGTAAGATTGTCTGAACGGCTCTTGCTGTTTCATAATGCTCATGACCGACAATATCAGGATCTAAGATTCTCGAAGTACTTTCAAGCGGATCAACAGCCGGATAGATACCCAGTGAAGCAATCGAACGGGATAATACAGTTGTCGCATCAAGATGAGCGAATGTCGTTGCCGGAGCAGGGTCAGTCAGGTCATCCGCAGGAACATAGACAGCCTGTACGGATGTGATAGAGCCTTTTTTCGTAGAAGTAATTCTCTCCTGTAATGCACCCATTTCGGTTGCTAAAGTCGGCTGATAGCCTACTGCTGACGGCATACGTCCTAACAGAGCCGATACTTCTGAACCTGCCTGTGTGAATCTGAAAATATTATCAATAAATAACAATACATCCTGACCCTCGGTATCACGGAAATATTCCGCCATTGTCAGACCGGACAGAGCGACACGCATTCTGGCTCCGGGGGGTTCATTCATCTGACCGTATACCAGAACGGTCTTGTTCAGAACTCCGCTTTCTTTCATTTCGTTATACAGGTCATTACCCTCACGGGTACGTTCTCCGACTCCTGTGAAGACCGAAATACCGCCGTGCTGATTCGCTACGTTATTGATTAACTCCTGAATCAGAACCGTCTTTCCGACTCCGGCACCGCCGAACAAGCCGATTTTACCGCCTTTCAGATACGGAGCGATCAGGTCAATAACTTTGATTCCGGTTTCAAGTACTTCATTAGAAGCGGTCTGTTCTTCATAGCTCGGGGCTTCTCTGTGGATTTCCCATTTTTCCTCTGTATCGGGAGCAGGTTTCTCGTCAATTGCTTCACCAAGCAGATTAAACATTCTGCCGAGTGTTTCCTTTCCGACCGGTACTTTGATCGGAGCACCAGTGTCAACGGCATCCATACCACGGACTAAGCCGTCAGTACTGCCCATAGAAATACATCTGACAATATCATCACCGATATGCTGAGCGACTTCGATCACAAGCGGTTTGCCGTTGTTATCGACAGTAATTGCATTCAGCAGACGGGGGAGCTGATCTTTCGGGAAACGAACGTCTACAACTGCTCCGATAATCTGCACGATTTTACCAATATTCTGCATGATAATATCCTTTCTATCAGTTTTTGAAAATTTATTTTTCTCAGTGTTTTTATAGTCCTGAAATAAATCAGAATTTATTAGTCAAGCCATGTTATGTCAGAAGCTAAAATATCTTTAAAATTTCCGTCAATAAATTTTAAAACGGCTTTATATGTGATTCTGGTATTGAAAATTTTATAATGGAAATTACTTGTTTCTGAAAAAGGTCTGACAATTACGGATTGTGAAGTATTCTCAAAAGTAATTCTATACATATCCCGATAGGTTAATTCGGTATTTTGA
>JAFUWN010000076.1 GCA_017483465.1 Oscillospiraceae bacterium | reverse complement strand
TTTTCCGAATACTGTCTGATAATATTTCAGATATGCCGCTGCAAGTCTTTTCCTGCGTCTGTCATCGGGCGAATCTTCTGCAAAATCCAGCACCCGGACATGAATCTTTCCGGGAATGCTGTCCAGCATTCCCATCAGGCCGAGCACGGTCAGAGCCGCAGAAGAAAGATACCCTTCTCCGCCCCATGCATTCAAATAAAAATCCATTCTGCACACTTCCTGTCATGATAGCTGTTATCTGATTTCGCCCTTTGCGGTAATATTCCCCATTGCATCGATCTGGCATGTCCGGAGCATACAGCTCTTGTCAATAAAGCCTTTCTGACTGGTATAGACATCTTTAATCAGCATGACAGAACTGAAAGGCTGTACCTGATTCGGCAGGACTGTGACACCGTCCGGCCGCATAATAAATGCCGCTCTGGGGTCTGTAGAGCCGTCCATGCACCGGTTGCCTGCATTGTATGTCCGGAACGGCGAGGGAAGATTCGGGTTATAGGCTTTTCTGAGCCGTGCTACTTCTTCAAAGATATCTTCCATTTTTTCTTCCTGTCTGATCACGGGAGCCGGACGGGGCGAAGCCTCCGGCACCGCCGCAGGACTGCTCTGAGAAACAGCAGCCGCTGCATTCCGGGCAGCCGCCTGGCGGGTAAATGTTTCGGAAAGCACACGCAGTCTTTCAGAAACGGCATCGATCTGATTTCCGTACTGTTCGGCAGCGGCTGACATTTCCTGAAGCTGTTCCTGAATTTTCTCTGCATCGGCCGGTTTCTGAGCAAGAATTTTTTCAATGGAATCCAGTGTCTTCTGCATTTCTTCGACAGAGCGGCTGACGGCAGTATCGTCCTGTTCCCCCGGTTTCGGACGGTTCAGAATACTGCACAGCAATGCTCCGATGCCGGCACCGGCAAGCAGGGAAATCAGAATGATCACAAGCGTTTTTAACATAGTTTTACCTCCGGAGTCATCAGCAGGCGGCAGTCCCGCACAGGAACGGCCGCTGCTGTGGTATCTGTCTCTTATCCGCCGAATTCATAGCCGGGAATATCATCCAGATTCTGAATCGTATGATCAGTACGGAGTTTCCTGTGGAACTGGGAAAACAGTTCGCTGACAGCAAACATGAAAACAGCATTTTTCATCATTTCCGGATAAATGCTGGCATTGGTTGCCCGGTAGAAGCTGTTGTTTGCCACACCGTGAAGGATTTCATTTCTTGCGGCCTGCTGTAAGGCAGGAGAAGCCTTGTCCATGAAACCGATCACGACCATTTCAATGACATCCTGAATGGCATCCTGATTATTCATCAGCTTGCCGTAAATTTCTTCATCGAAATATCTTCTCAGGTCTTCCGTACACTGTTCAGGATCGGCATAATAACTCTGGATATTTTTCAGCTGTGCCTGATTGAGCAGTTTGGCCTTTACAGGGTCTCCGGCATCGGCAATCGAAACGAATCTGAATTCTGCGGCTTCCTGATGCGGATTGCCTTTTTCACCGAAAGCGGTGGCATCATTGGGGTTGACAAGTTCCCATGGAATAATGCTGTTGCTTGCGGCCATTGCTGCACTGCTCGGAGCGGATGCACCGCTGACGGCAAGCTGAAACTGGTTATTGCCCAGCGGTGTGATGTCAAGGGCATTCAGGCCGTCCAGAAGTGTATGCTTGGCATTGCCCTGCGGAACATCTACGGTAGTATTGGGCTGAAGTTCTTTCTGGAAATAAGTTTCGATCAGTTTTCTGGTGTTGACATATCTGCCGTCGATCACATCCAGCAGATCAATACCCTTTGCAGAACCGCCATAGAAATGAATCCGGATGGAAGTCACACCGGGTACGAAATGTTCTCCGGCAATCTTGATGGAAGTCTTGATAAAATCTTTGATCACAGGCATCATGACCAGATAGCGTGTTGTGAAATTGGCGGCGATTTTCTGGTCAATGCCGGCATCCATATTGCTGGCGGCAAGCAGATCAAGCACACGGTTTTCCCATGTTTTACGGGGCTTTTTACGAAGCGTTTCATTATCAAAGAAGTCATTGAGCAAGTCGGTCGCCTTGGTATCACGCTCAACGGCAGTATGTCCGCTCAGCGGCGAGAATGCCGAAGAACCATAGCCCATTCTGCCTTTGAAGACGGCTTCTGCCGTTGACTTGGCGGCATTGTTCATAATATCTTTGATGACGGTCTTGATCAGATTCTTTCCGGCATATTCAATCGAAGAATAGCCGCAGATATTTCTGATACTCATAGAGTTGACGATAATGGCGGCCATATCGGTCGTACCGTCACCGATGTCAATATTGACCTGGAGCGTGTTGGGAGCAATGCCGACAATACCATTGGAAATAGCAACGCTTTCATAAAGATAACGATAATCTTTTGTATGCAGAACATTTTTCATCTGGAGACTTGGGAAGACATTCTGCATATTGACAATGGCACTGTCCCAGATACTGCTCAGAGAACCCAGATATTCCTTGCTGGGAATCGAGGGAACAATATATGCTGTGGTACAGCCTTTTGCAACGGCATTGCAGGCGATAATATAACAAAGATTGTTAATAATAATATTCGGGCTGACTTCTGCTGCACCGGCAGGCACAGCAAGCTGTGTCTTGTTGCTGACATTCGTATCTACATTGGCGGTTGCATAGTCACTGAGTGTCTGTACAATCGGCATGAACGAAGTATGATAGATATAATAATCCCCTTCTGCTCCCAGAGTGGAATTATAAACAGAAGATACTGACGGGAAATTCACAAACGTATTTTCTGCCGGATGATTCAGAATAAATCTGTACAGCATAGTGAAATCTGCCTCGGCATAATCCAGCAGCAGCATACGAAGTGTACACTGATCATTTACGATCGTACTGCTCAGATTGCCGCTTGTGCCGAACTTGAATTTCATACAGCTGGAACTGCTGCCGAAATCGACATAAGCATACATATCTTCTATAGTATTTGCCTGCGGAGCATTGAAAGTAATCTGCACAGGTATGCCGTCAGTCAGCAGAGCCGGAATGTTCTGGCCGTTATTCAATTGCATATTCAGAAGATAGCCGCAGCTGCTGGCGAGCTGATCGCAGACTTCAATAAAATGTTCCGGCTTGACAGCGGCTTTGGTATAGATATTGCAGGTCATGTTATTGATCACAGTATTTTTCGGAGCATCACTTTTCCGGTCGATAATCACTTTCCTGACACCTGTGTTGTCAATCACACCCATGAACACGCCTGTTTCCAGGTTCACACTGTCAATTCCGGGCAGAGGCTGCCGCATGATCACAGATTCATCACAGCTCAGATACGTATACTGTGTACATCTGTCTTCGTAATTAACAGGCAGATTCGGGTACATGCAGAGCGTATGCATACCGGTAATGCAGCGAATCCGACTGAGAGGATATTCTTTCTTCTGGGGTACGGCATACGGAATCTTGAATACTGTCGTCAGACCGGAAAGCGGATTCGGAACAAAGACAAATTCAGAACTGTAATTAAACGTAATATCCGCAGAAGAAATGGTACTCGGATTAGCGGCATCCGGCACAACATGCAGCTGCATGTCCTGTACGCTGCAAATTCCGCTGACAAGACCGCTGATCAGATTATCCGTCATCGGGTACAGAGCGTGATAACTGCCGTTCTCCACACCGAGGAACAGTCTGTCAGAAAGCAGATAATCCAGATCAATTGTATCCTGAATTTTATAAAAATCAATGCCGCAGACTTTGCCGATACTCGGAACAGCAAGACCATTCAGAACAATGCCATCCGTACTGATACAGTGATTGATGACAGCCTGTACCAGCTGTAACGGCTGGGAAACACCTACCATCGCACCGATCGCATTGGCACTTAATTTCAGAAGCACTTTCTGCCGGATATTCAGCTGACTGTTGATTTCTGCCAGTGATGTCGGAGCCGTACTGCACAGATCATTGTATTTGACTTTCCATTTTGTCGGATTATATGTTGTCAGATTATGTTCTTTCAGGGGAATCACAAAATATCTCCTGGAGAAACAGCCCAGTACATCCGGATAGTCATGCCCTGTCCGGAACGTAATCAGATTCACACCGTGCTGATTATCGGCCTGGTTCGGCAGAGCCGGATCATCATTGTCATTGCCGCCGGGAACATCAAATTTATGCTTCCAGATATTCAGAAAAGATCTGTTCGGAATCGGCACAACAGCACCGGTCGGCTGCACCTGTTCAAACGGAACGTTTTCCACGCCCAGGGCATTCTGATCGTCATAGCCGTAGATAAAGGCACACATCACAGCAAGCAGCCATCTGTAAACATTCGGGGACTGCTGGATTTTTCCGATCACAGTAGGCACCGGCATACCGTTGGCATACATATTGGCGATATTGTCAATATCGCTGAAAGAACTCATAAAATGGTCACTTCCGCCGGTGTCGATACCGTTCTGGAACACCGTGTTCAGGAACTGTACATACTGTACGTTGTTATTTGCGATTTTCATGAACCTGTCCGGTGCAGTACCCATTGTATTGATATTTGCAATAATTGGCATTTTTTCCACCTTCTATATAATAAAAATATAATAAAACTGATCAGATCAGTTCTTTCTGGATTTTTCCGTAAGTATAGCTGATGATCTGCTTGCAGTATTCCTGTGCTTTTTCCTGGAGATTGGCTTCGTTCACAGCTCCGTCCCATACCCAGTGCTTGGCAAAGAGAATGCCTGTGAAATTGCCGAAAGTCGGAAATTCTGTCAGATATTTGGACAGGAAATCCGTGCGTGAACCGACAGTGCCTTGAATCATGGCGAGAGTCTGGGCAAAATTGTTCGGATAGCCTTCTTTTCCCATCAGCACGGCCGCAAGGATATTTTCCGTTTCGGACTTGATGGCCTTCGGATCTTCGATCGGTACGACAGAATTGCTCACACCCGGAACAATATTATTAATCAGGCCGTTGACAACACCGTACAGACCGTCTGAAAGTACAGTACCGGCGATGGTCTGCCGGGAGAAGAATTCGACATCCGGAGAAGTGTTCTCGATATCCATGAAGACATCCAGCACAGGGCGGATATACTGGCAGGCGAGGTCGGCCATCATATTTTTAACAGTCGTTGCAAACGTGATATTCATGCTGCCCTCCGGCGTATTGGGGTTAAGAGCACGCTTCCAGCCGCCGGAATTGATTTCTTTTGCCCATTTTACGAGCATATCATCTGCACCGGGCTTTTTAATATCATCAAAATAGCTGTAGAGATATTTTGTCACGATCACGCTGAAGATCAGGAATCTGTAGAATTTCTTGGCATCATCCGGCAGGAATACGCTGTCAATCGTATATTTTTCCGTAAACGGAGAACAGAATGTATAGAAATCGCCGCCGTTGTATTTTCCGTGATTCAGTGCGATTTCCTGCAATGTCACGGCATTCTGCAGATTGGTGATATGCAGCTGATGGGACTGGCTGTCCGGCTGGAATTCGGTACTTGTCTGATCATAATGATACGTACCGTTTTCAAACACAGGATTCGGCTTGATATTGATAAAATTCGCATTCACATGGCCGAGGGAAGTATCTGAACGGATTCTGTCGATAAATCTTGCCATATAATATTTCGGGTCAAGATTTCTGTAATCATGTTCCGGACTCTTGATGCGTTCATATTCTTTCTTGAGGAAATCAATATTTGCCTGATGTACCGAGGCATTTGCTCCGGAGATCACCAGATTTTCAAGTTTCTGAATCACATTCGGAATATCAAACAGATCAATTTCCAGATTCACACCCATGCCGTCATAGACATTATTGGGAATCTGTGTCATATGATAAAATTCTGTAGAAGGCCCTGCAATGACGGTAAATCTCTCAACACCGTTGACATTCGGGTTTGCCTGCTTGATATTAAACCCGTTTTCAAGATAAATAAACGTAGCCGCCGTACCGCCGCCCTTATAGCCGCCGCAGTTGGCAACCAGAATATTCCCGGAAGCCGAAGTATATAAATTATGAAAATTAGAATCTGAATGATATGTCTCACCGACCCAGGGCTTGCCGTAGATACCGCTTGTGATATCCAGAATCATATCAGTTTCTTCGCAGCCGATCGCCAGATTTTCCTTGCTGCCGAACTTGCCTTCGAGTGTAGGCGGAATCGAAAAATGTGTCACACCGCTGATCGTAATCGGATCACAGAACACACTGTTGGCAGGATGGCCGAAGATCATTTCAAAATATCCGGAATAGCTGTCATACAGCGTTTTCTGTCTCTGATCATCAGGAGATTTTGTTGCAAAATCGAGACAGCGATAATGAAGCTCGATCGGCTGGCCGGAAGCATCTGTGAGGCCGTCAAACATGCCGATGGAAGTCATTGCCAGCAGAGAAGCCGCTGTCAGGAATCCTTCTCCGCCCCATAAATTAACATAGAACTGCATAGATTTTTCCTTTCTTGCTTATTTTTTATCATATTTCAGACAAGGGGCTTGCACTGTGGAATGAAAAATACAACTACGCTCAGAACTGCCTGCAAAAGCCAGATCCACAGCAGCAGAGGCTTGATCAGTACCATTGTGCCGCCGAACGCAATCAGATAGATCACAAATGCCAGCACAGCCGCCAGCACACCGGCGATGACAGCTTTTACAGTCCATCCGGAATATACATAGGGCTTTCCCCCGTCTGTTTTTACAAAAGAATATTCTGTTTCACTTCTGTCTGCATAGCCGTGATAGGCAACGCTGTACATGATTACCGGAGCCAGTATGCTCAGAATCTGAATAAAATATCTCACGCCGTAAACTTTCAGATTCATGTTAATGCCTGTTTTTAAATAAAAACTATCTGACTGCGAGATCACACAGCCGATGACATAGCAGATAATCGTCAGCACAATCAATGCCACGATTCCGACAGCAAATGCCTCTTTGCGTTTTTTTTCTGTCCTTTTGCTTACAGTACCCATGATTGATTCTCCTTTTTGAAAATAATATAAATTCAGGAATTTCTTTCATCCGCAGAAATGATGATATTCAGTCTGTCTACAGTATCGAGAAATTCTGCTGTTTCGGGTTTGGAAGTCAGTTCCTCCAGAGGATTCTGACCGGAATCGAGAATCGCTTTATAGCCTGTCAGTTTATCCATGAAGCTGTCAAAATCATATGTTTTTGTATAGGTTTCGACATCATTTCCCGGCACGGGAACCTGACAGGTGCGAATCAGATTCTGAAACTCTTCGGAAACGGTCTGGATTTTCTTTTCGGTATTCTCCTGTGTATAAGCCGCCGTCACGGGAATGCTGACAGCCAGAACAGGGGTTCTGGTATTGGCGAGGGAATCTTCCAGACGGATTCTGACAGATTCTTCTTCTGCGGAAACAGAAATTTTCATATCTGCCAGAGAAGCCGCATCCGAGGCAATCCAGCCGCCCTCCTGACCGCCGCCCTGAAGATCATCAGCTGCGGTGGCAGGCTGATAGACATAAAGCTTCATGGCATTCGTATCCAGATGATAGACAGAACTGTTTTCCAGACGGAATGCAATTTCCGCATCCCGGCTGCCCATCGAAGGTACAAGATTCCGGTAAGCATATACCGAACCGGTCGCCGGTTCCGAGAACAATACGGCCGGATCGCTGCAGAGTTCCAGATTGGCCAGCGGTGTGCCTGACGGATTTCCTCCCGTGAGGCCGGCATCTTCCTTGCGGCCGCCGAGCAGATCATCTTCCGCAGGCGGAGCGGGTGTTTCTTCCGGCTGCGGCGGAGCTTCTTCTCCGATAACATTGCCGGCACTGTCGAGCACGGAAAATTCCGGAGGGAATTTTTTCAGGAAATCCGGTTCTGCGGGTGTGCCGTCTGCCATACGGGCGGCTTTTTCCTGTTCTGTATAGCAGAAATCACGATACATGAAAACCTGTGTTGTCAGATTCACTTCTTTGAAATTCTGATTCACAGAATTGCACAGTGCCTGCAAAGCGACTCTGTCGCCGAGTGCTACAAGATAATACTGTCTGTCCACATAGTCATCAAACGTTTTCGACTGTGTCTGATCGGCATCATTGCCCTCGATTTCGGCAGTCGGCAGATGAATAGTCCCTTTGAACTCCAGTGAATAGGACATCAGGAGCATATCCATTTCTGCATTGGCATCGAGCATAGCTTTCAGCTGTTTTCCGCATGTGGAAAGCAGGCCGTTCTGTTCGTTCAGATCGCTGATATACACATAAACGGTATCATCCGTATCAGAAGCAAGCCCTGTCTGCACCTGATCGAGCCACATAGACATGGGGCAGGTACCCTCAAGAATCTTGCCTTTGCCTTTGGCATATGTCGAAATCTGATTGAAATTCATGAATACATTCTCCGGAAAAACGAACCAGTTCAGATTTCTTTCACTGTCTGCCGGGTCTGCCTGGAGCGTATAGGTCTGATAGGCCTTGGCAGACTCGAACGTATCACGGAAAGATTTCATTGTCTTAGCAAAAATCTGATACGCATCATCCTGCGGATTGGTTTCATGCAGATTTGCATACTCCATAAAACAGCCGGTTGTGCTGTCGAAGCAGACTTCAAACCGGTTCTGCATCAGAATTTCATTTGTTTTTGCCGCAAGGTCATCCGGAACAGCATTTGACCGGACAACGGTATTTTCCACCTGTAAATTTTCCGGAAAAGTTTCTTTCAGTTCTTCCGGGAGTGAGGCAACAGGAAAGAACGAAAGCGATTCGGCTTCTCCGCCGCAGCCGGCAGAAAAAGCACACACACTTCCGAGCAGCATACAAAACATCAGATTTCTGACAAAGTTTTTTCTCACGCTAATTCCTCCATTATTTTTTGTTTTCATCCAGAACCAGCCCCCAGCCTTCCCATTTCCAGAAAGTCCGGCTGCCGTCCGGAGCGGTAATGCAGAACACACCGTCCTGGTCAATCGAGACGGATTCTCCGCTGACAGGCATGGCCGAGGACATCCATTTCGGCTGGAGTCTGTCATTTCTGGAGAGATTCCAGTCATAAATAAACAGGTGTTCGGAATAGGCCGATTTATCATCCTGTTCTCTCCAGAAAGGCTGATACTGTCCGAAGCTTCCGCCTTTCCAGACATGCAGAACGACATCTTCCGTCTGATTATGATCAATATCACAGAAAAAGCAGTCTGCGACGAGCCAGTCGGCATCGGACTGATATAATTTCTGTCCGGCAGAATCCAGAAGCGAAAACGAACCGTTTTTCAGACAATAAGCGACTGTTTCTGTTCCGGTTCCGGTACGGAACGAGGCACTTCCCTGCTGTTCCTGCAAACGCACCCAGGACGGCACTTTCCGGAGAAGCACCTCGGTATGTGTCAGCAGACCGCCGCAGAACCAGAACACGGCAGCAGCCGCCGGCACAAGCAAAACATGCTTAATAATAATAGGGCATATATTCATAGACAATATCAGAATACCACCAGGGTGTCTGGGTTCTGGTGTCGCCCGGATTATCATACTTGTTATTATTCAGAAGATCACGCCATTCCTGATCTGTCAGGCGGTCGCTGATCGGCTGGGTGAACTGATAGAACGAGTAAGCCGAGCCGGAAGCCAGTTTCATCACACCGTCAACTTCTATGACTACAATAATTTCCATAGGCTTTCCGGTTCCGACTTCGAGGCAGCTGCCGTTCGGATCAGTGGCAATATCTGCCACAACCGGACAGGGATGATTCATCGGTTCATGATAGCTTTCATCGGGATATTCGGCATTCATGACTTCTTCCCAGAAATGTTCGAGCTGTCCGCCGTAAGTACGGATTAAATCAAATTCCTGATCGGTCGGCAGTTCGCCGGAGAGTTCCTTGACGGTGATCGTTTTCAGCTGACCGGAAAGATCTTTCAGAATCTGTAAATTCTGCTGATCTGCCTGATCAAGAAGCCCGTAGCTTGCCAGGCCAAAGGACATGGCATCCACGAGGGTATATAATCTGGAGAAGACTTCCGGTTCGGCTTCGACATAGCCTCTGTCGTCTTTCCATTCGATTTCACCGCCGCCCATTTCGCCCATGATCTGTTTGGAATACAGAATGGTATCATGTTTGAGTTCCGCATAGCTGCCTTCAAACGAAACCAGAGCTTTTTTATGCCAGGCTTCCGACCGCATGAATTCCGGATAGGATTCGTCTTTTTCTTCCAGAACAGGCATGAGCGTATAAATCCAGGAAGAATACAATGTCGAATTCCATTCAGAATAGGGAGCGTCTTTGACAGTCTGTCTCAGAGCATTGATATGCTCTTCATAATCCGGATACGCATCTGCACCCTCTGCTCTGGCATAGGCAAGAGCCGTATCCGAACCGAGTGCAGCCGGAAAATCAAGGGCATTCGGCAGCAGTCTCTTTTCACCGGAAGAGCTTTCACCAAGCTGCCGGTAAACAAGCTGTGTGAAACAAGCTTCATCAATCGAGAATCTCTGCCCCATGAAGCGGAAGCCTTTCTGTGCGGCATCGTGTTCTTCATCCGAAACCGATTCCGGTACAGGAATCGAATTGATCGCCGGTGCAGGCAGTTCGGCACAGGCCTGACAGAACGATGACCACAGGTCATCTTTTCCGACCAGAGCCGTTACATCGGAAGTATCTCCGTAAACAGCCGTAATCAGCGGCCGGAGTTCGCAGTAGCCGATATCATCCGAAACTCCGGCAAAGAAAGAAGTCACAGCATAGACCTGTTCCCATTCTTCGAGAGCTTCGCCCTGCATACCCATAGTAATCAGCACAGCGGCACGGTTGAGCATATCATTGTCCTGCCGGAATCCGATACGGCCGTACCACATCATGGCTTTGAAATAGCGTTTGAGCTTGTCCGATTCGTCATAATAGCCACGGGGCTTATACTGAGTATAATCCTCCATCAAATCCGGGATGATACTGCTGTAATCAATGCCCTCGGCGGCAGAAACACGGGCCAGTTCCTCACCGGCTTCGGCAGAGACGGCAGCCGGAACAGGCGTTTCCGGCTTGAGCAGTGCGGCACCAACTGCAAAGAAAGCAAGCTCGGTTTTAGCGGCTTCTTCCCATTCGGTTCCCTGCAAACTCTGATAATGCATTTGTGCGGTCTGCATCATCTGTTCCGAAATCTGAGCCATCTGGTCATATAAATGCTCTTTTTCGATTTTTTTCAGCAGATGGGAAAAATAAAGATGATACGTATGCATCATGGAATCGACAGTGACATAATTGGCTTTCAGGGCATAGCGGTTGGATTCATAGACCTGAAAGAATTCGTCCGTATAGCTTTCCGACAAAACAAAGCCGTTTTTCTCAATCAGAGCCGTTTGTTGTTCATTCAGCCAGAAGCCCTCTGTATCAATATCGGACAGACCTGCGGCCGGCTTATGATAGCTCACAACGGGCAGAACCGTAATTTCCTCGGGTTTGAAACTGTCGGTAATCAGCGAAGGTCTTGGCAGATAGGTAACACTCAGCGGAATGACTTCCGGTTCTTCCGGTGTGCCGGTTTCAGCCTGAAGCTGTGCAGAAGTCTCCGCCTGAGAAGCGGCGGATTCTTCCGGAGCGGAAGTTTCTGACTTGGGAGTCATCAGCCCGGAATCTTCCGGAACCTGACCGCAGCCGGATGTCAGTAAAAACAGCACAAGAACCAGAGCGAGTGATTTTCTTTTCATCTGATTTTCACCTCTTGTTTATTTATATATAAAATTATATTATAAATTCCGGCATACCGGATTTTCTTTCATTATATAATAATACCACAAGAAACGAAAAAAAGCAATAGCTTTTTTATCATTCTGACAAATTTCAGCAGATGTTACAAATCGAAATCTGACGGCTTGTCAAATCTGCTGTAACCAAAAAATCAGCCCGGTTCGGGGCTGAGTTTCAGGTTCTGACGGCTTTCATTTCTTTTTTATTTTCATACATTTTCTGATCTGCCCGTTTGAATACATCTTCTGCACAGTGATCAGTTTCTGCTTCAAACAGGGCATAGCCGAACGCCGCAGAAATTTTCTCCCACGGCCGGAGTTCTTCTTCTGTCCGGAGTGCTTCCATTTGCAGGCTGAATTTTTCTGATAACATCTCAATTTTATGATAATCATGATTTTTCAGAATCACGGCAAATTCATCACCGCCAATCCGGAACACCGGAGAATGGGAAAATACATCACAGATCAGCTGACTGAGCGTAATAATGGCAGTATTTCCGAATTCATGACCATAAGTATCATTGATGACTTTCAGAAAATTCAGATCGATCATAGCAATGCCGAATTCATGCCGGCCGTTCTGGATTTCACGGTCCAGCCGGAGAATTTCTTTATCATAAGCCAGTCTGTTGCGGATACCGGTCAGAGAGTCCATATGTGCCAGTTCATGCAGGTCATCCGCCTGCTGTCTGACAGAAGTGAGCTGTTCTTCGGTTCTGGTGAGGCTTTCAATATAGGAATCAATATCTTTTTCCATCTGTATCATAGAAGCGTGCAGAAGTTCCAGTTCATCTCCCGTATGAATATCGACAGAACTGAATTCATGATGTACTGCTCCGGCCTGTTTCTGTCCGTACTGCCGGGCGGCTCCGGAAAGCAGATTGATCGGCCTGACAATCCGGTATGTGACATAGAAAATAGAAATCAGACTGATCAGAATTGTCAGAATCAGCAGAATACCGGCCAGCATAAACAGGAATTTATTTTCTTTTTCCAGTACATCATTCATGCTGAGATCGACTGCCGCAAAACAGACAACCGCACCATTGCTGTTATAAACCGGAGCACAGGCCGTCACAAGCCAGCCGTATTCCGGAGTATTAGTCACAAAAGCCGGAACGCCCTGTTTCAGATCATTCATGTAAATCAGATTTTTTTCTTCTGCATAATCAAACAGTCCGGGGGTAACGGCATGATCAGAAGCCGCATCGACAATATACACAGCAGTGCCGTCTTCCGGCACAGGGCATATGGTATAGATATAGTCAGCCTCGCTGACATCCTGAATTTTCCGGAGCTGATCTCTGATCACAAGATAATCCTCATCATTCATGAGATGCAGATACTGTGCAGCATAGGCTTCAAAAGCCGGATTCTCCTGTTCTTCATTGCTTAATTTCTGATCAGAGCGGTCATAAATTTCCATGACTTTTTCTGTAATTCTCTGCATTCTGTCGCCGTCCACGATAACGGCGACAGTAGCGGCCATAGAATCGGCTGTGATGATATATTCTTTTTCCATAGTGCTCCGGTTCACGGCAGCACTGACAATCATACATGTACCGCTGAGAAGCACTGCAAATGCAATCATCAGAACAGTGATTTTTTTTCCTAAAGACAATCTCATGCTGCGTTTCACCTCGTGAAGCATTTTAAAATTCTTTCTGATTTTATGTTAGCATAGTTTCTGCAATTTGTCAAGTAAAAAAAGCAGACTGCCTGCACAGTCTGCTTTGCTGTTTATTTCAGGGAGTTCAGCAATTCCTGTCCATAGACATCAGCGAAAACATCTTTTACGCCTGCGGTTGCCTCCTGAAACGGTTTCAAGTCCGGATAGACAATTTCCATGCCTTCTTCTTCCAGTCTCTTGACCATATCCGTTGTCTGGTTCTTGATCAGGATTCTGTTCTGATTTCCGGCGATTTCTGCGGCAGCCGAAACAATTTCCTGATATTCCGGTTTCAGGCCTTCCCAGATGTCTTCCCGGATGGTAAACGGCATGGCATCATAGCTATGATTCGTAACAGAAAGATATTTCTGCACTTCATAGAGCTGATTGTTATAAATAATCGGAATCGGATTTTCCTGAGCATCGAACGAGCCGTCTGCAAGGGCATCTTTGAGTTCGGCAAACGGGAAACTTTCCGGATTGGCAGAAAGGGCTTTCATTGTTTCTATAACAATCTGGTTATCAGGGGTGCGGATATGCAGACCGTTCATATCTTCCACACTGTTGACAGCACCGACATTTTCGGAAGTCGTCACACAGCGGAAACCGTTGTCAAAATAAGAAAGCACATGCATATTGGAGCTTTCCAGATCCTGATTCAGCTCCTGCATGACAGGGCTGTCCACAAATTCCCAGGCAGACTCGAAATCCTCAAACAGGAACGGCAGAGCAGAAATGCCGATCTTCGGGGCATAGAGTGCATAATTTCCGGCACTGGAGACGGTTAAATCGACATCACCGGTTGTCATTTTCTCAAGCAGTTCCGTATCACTTCCGAGTTCTCCGGACGGGTGCAGTTCTATGAGAATATTTCCGTTGGTCTGTTCTTCCACAATATCCTGAAAGAGTTTGAGAGCCAGGCCTCTGGGGTCATCTTCGGCAGTGGAATAGCCGGCATGTAATGTCAGCGGATAAGAGAGTTTTGCCGCATTGGATGATTTTTTCTGACCGGAATCAGAGGCAGTCTGACAGCCGGTCAGCAGAACAGCGGCCGCTGCTGCTGTAAAGAGCATACTATATTTTTTCATAATAATTCCTCCTCTTTATGAAATAAAATTCTGACCAGGTATTATTATAACATGTGATAACAAAAATTTCAATAGAATATTTGTAAATTTTTATCTGTTATTTTTATTCCCGGCAGAATATCAGATTTTATTTCATCATATTCCGGTACTGTACTGCTGTGACACCGGTTTCCTGCTGGAACTGCCGCATAAAATACTTGGCATCATGATAGCCGCATTGTCTGGCGATTTCCGCAAGACTCAGCGAAGTGACAGCGAGACAATATTTTGCTCTGGCAATCCGTGCGGCCGTGCAGTCATCATGCAGTGTAAAGCCGTAGCAGTTTCTGAAAACCTGCCGGAAATAGCCTTTGCTGCCGCCGAAGAGCGTATAAATCTGTTCAGAATCGAATGTCATTTCCGGTTCGCAGTAAAGCCGGGAGCGGATCTGATTCAGCTCACTGTAATGCGGAAGCCGTCTTCTTTCAGAAATCTGTGCAGTTTTCTGGTCGAGAAGTTTCCGGCACAGTTCCTGACATTCGGTATAATTCTCCGCTGTACACGGCACGGCACAGCAGACAAATGAATCCAGACCGTATGTCTGCATATAGACTGTATGCTGACAAAGCACAGCTTCCAGAAAGCTTTCCAGAAACTCTGTACCGTAACTGCTGTGTACCAGGCAGAAAAAAGTTTTTTCCGAAATTTTTCCGCAGACATCATGATTGCCGCAGAACTGCCGGATTGCCTCAGCCGCATCCAGTATGGCAGGAGCACTCTCCTGTAAAGTACCGTGTTCTTTCCCGAACAGGCCGATTTGCAGAACAACTGCATATAAATCATTTTTATCGGCTGTCTGATAGGCTTTTCTAATCCCCTTTTCGTTATACATGCCCGTGAGCGTATCACGCCGGGCAGAGAGATTCTGACACTCTGTCAGATAGAGAATATCATTTTTCATTCTCAGAAATTCCAGAGCATTGGAGACCGATTTCAGCCAGTTGCGGAAAATATGATCAAACGTATCCGGATGATCAAATCCAAGTATCACATAGCCAAGCTCCTGCTGTGCAAAGAACAGCGGGCAGAAATAATACGGAGCGGCTTCCCCTCGGAACAGACAGAAAAACTCCTGTTTCCGGTAAATCAGCGGTTCTTCCGCAGACAGCAGATTGTAACAGACCATATTTTCCGCAGGCATACCCGGTTCATACCAGTTTTCATACAAGCATAAATATAACTGCTGCACATCCCGTATCATGAACCGGAAATTCCGGCACTGTGCAGCGAATTCCTCAATACTGCGGCATTCTGTAAGCCTGTGTTCGAGCTGGCTGAACAGATTCAGAAAATCATAAACCGCTCTGGTCTGTGCGGCTCTGATCTCGCACCGGATGTCGGAGAGTTCCGCTCCGCATCCACAGGTTTCACCGGGTATGAACGTACCCTCCGGCGGTGTAAAGCTGCCGTACTCACCGGACTGCAATTTTTCCGTCAGCATTCTGACAGCTTCTTCCCCGAGGGCTTTCCGGTTTCGCTGGCAGGTTGTCAGCAAAGGGGCATGAACCCGGCGTTCATGACTGTATTCATAGCCAATGACGGCGATTTTTTCAGGCACAGGAATCCCCTGTTCCAGACATTCGTCAAGAAATCCGTATGCCATGCAGTCATTACAGCAGATCAGAGCCTGCGGAAACGGCAGTTCTCCGGAACTGTATTTCTGTGCCTGAGCTTTGCCGGAAGTCAGCCAGAAATCACCATAGAATATATTTTTCTCCTGTACGGGGATTCCGTGTGTTTCCAGTGCATTCCGATAGCCGTCCACCCGTTTGTGGGAAGCATTGATATAGTCATGACCTGTCAGGATATGAATCTCTGTAAAGCCGTGCTGCTGAATCAGATGTTCTGTGATTTTTTCAAGATCTTTTTCATCGCTGGTATTGATAAACCGGAAGTGCGGCAGCACAAATCCGGGAAGCGGTACGCCGATCACCAGAACCGGAACAGAAGACCGGTTTTGCAGATGTTTCAGGATTCTCTGCTGTACATCAGGATTCAGAATGGATTCTGAAATCAGAATAAAGCCATCAAAGGCATCATACTGAAGCAGATCATAGATACAGTTTTCTGTTTTCAGGGCTTCTGTTGTTTCTGTAGGATTATAAATATTGGAAATCACAGCAATATCAATCTCCAGACTTTGTGCTCTGCTGATAATGCCGCTGAGGATTTCACGCTGTTCAATATCAGCGGCATTGGCGGTAATCACACCATAGACCCTGCGTCCGTTCCGGTTCATGCTGTCGGTTCTCCTTTCCTCTTCACTTTAGTCAAGCCGTCGGGATTTCTCATGATTTCTGTGTGCGATGATAATCCTGTACAGTCTGGAATGTTGAGGAACAGGCAATTAAATTCTGATGTTCCGGGTCGCATTCCAGCGACAGATGATAACTGTTCTGCGGATTGTCAGGATCTTCAATAATCCAGATAATCCAGAATAAATTGGCATCTGTAAAATGACAGTAGAGCTGTCTGGCATTGTAGCCGCCGACTGTCGTAATACTTCCCTGCAAGCCCTCTATATTTTCCTGACTTTCCATATAATACCGCATACTTTCAGCAGCAGTTTCATAGGACATATTCTCGTAATAATCCAGTGTGAAAATATTAGTTCCGGTGGCATCGGCATACTGTGTCAGACCCTCGGTATCTTCTTCCTGAAACGGAGAATAGCCTAACGGCACCTGCATATAGCCGTTTTCGTCATCACCGACAGGCATTAATTTTCCCTGATAGACGAAATTTCCGGAATCGTCAGCGATTGCCCCTTCGGGGACTTCAGGTTTTGTGGCTTCTTCCGTAACAGGATTATTTTCTGCAAGCTGATTCTGATTCATGACAGAAACGCCGTCATTCCGACCGGCAGAACAGCCGGTCAGAATCACAGCGGAGAGCATGATCATGATTAAAATCTGATGTTTCATCATCATTCCTTCTTCCGATAGAGTTTCTGATTTTTATCATACCAGAAAAGCGGAAGAATGTCAAGCGTTGTTTTCTTCCTGCGGAAGCATTTCATATAACTGAGCCAGAATTTCACTGAAATATCTGGGATTGACCTGCTCCAGATTCAGAGCGTTGTCATTTTTGATCTGATCGGAGAGTTTCCAGATTCTGACATCTTCGACAGTCACATCTTCGGCATCCATATAGCCGGCGGCGATATACGAACCGCTGAACCGGAGTTCTGCATAATAGCCGGTATACTGCATTTTATCATTGATTTTTTCCTGTTTTGCAATATCGGTTCTCTCGAAATCATAGAACATGCCGGCATCTTCGGCGTGGCCTTTTTCCCAGCCGATTTTTGTCATTTTATTAATCAGCGATAAATTCGTCAGTTCCGTGCCGGAGAATCTCTGAATCGTTGTCTTGCCGACTTCTTCGGCAAGAATTTTATAAACAGGTCTGTTTAACTGAGCGAACGGCTGTGTGATCTCATAATCAGAGAGCTGTTCTGTCCAGGCACTGATAGTTTCTTTATCCAGTTCAATCGGATGAACTAAGCCGATTACGGCATTTTCAGGGAGTTCATATTCCTCTTCATCGGAAGTTGTGAAAGAGCCGTCTTCCATATACCGGAACGTTTGCAGAAGCTTATCCTGTTCATCATAAGCTCCCCAGATCAGGCCGATCGCAAAGCAATGCATGACAGGCTTGTGAATAAACAGAGCTTTCCAGGCATCGGGAGTCCATTTTCTGTCGCATAAGAAGACATATTCCAGACGGGCTTTCTGATTCTGGATTGCTGTTTTCATCTGCTTTTTCATTTCTTTGAAATCTTTGGAAGCCTGTTCTGCTTTTTCGGCATCATCTGATTTTCCGGGCTTCGGAAGATTTTTCAGTTTCTTATCTCCCTCAAAGATTTCGAGTTCCAGAGCCGGAGTCAGATAGACTTTAAACTGTCTTGTACCGTAATCGAAAATTCTGCACAGATTTTCATCAAAGCCGAGATCAGGGACAATTCTGTCAGCAAGTTCCTCACGGGTGATATGCAGAGCTTCGGCGGCCTGTACCAGAGCCGTATTTGCAGCATTGCGAACCTGTTTATTCTTGAATTTCCGAGCCATGGCATCGACTGCCATCAGAGCCGGAGAACTGCCGTTGAATGCCAAAGCTCTGACCGCTTCGGCGGCGATTGCACCTCTGGAATTTTCAGACCATTCTTTAATATAATGCTGTACCGAAGCGATACCCTCAGAACCGCCTAAAATTGCAGTAAAATAGATAACCCATTTCTGTTTGGCCTCTGCACCTCTGTCGATAAATCTGCTGAACACTTCCTGAACAAAACGTTCCCGATCAGTCTGATTCAGATTCTGAGCCAGCTGATCAGCTGTTTCGCTTCTGGAGAATTTGCAAATATCCATGGAAGCATAGCAGTTTGCGAGGGCGATCAGATATTTTTCCTCCACTTCATTTCCCGAAATATCATGCACCGGACTGAACGCATTCTGGAATAACCAGGCGACTTTCTTTGCCTTATTGCCTTTGGTGAGTTCGTCGATTACATTTCCGGCATTGGCCTGTTTTGTGGCTTCCGGAATTTCCTGATTTAATAAAATTGATAATCTTGTGATTAATTTATCATTCTTTTCTTTTTCGAGAGCTGTTCTGACAGCATCCTGATAGGCATCGGGGAATTTCTTTTCCAGGAGTGTCACGGCGAGTTCTCTTTCAGCGATTTTCTTTCCGGAGAGCAGATTCAGAATCTCCGGATTTAAATTCTCATCCGGAATCGGCAGATAATCAGCGAGCGTATCTCTGACTTTCTTACTGGAATCCTTAGCAGAAGCGAATAATTCAGCATTATATTTTTTCTGATCGGTTTTACCTAAAATCTCGATTCTGGCACATCTGGATTCTACATTCAGGGATTTCAGATCAAGCTGAGCGATTTCATCAGCATATTCTGTTAATTTCTGAATGGTTCTCTGATAGATTTCACTTCTGTTGCTGTAAACATTATTCAGCATAACCATGATATGATTCATAATATAAATCATGGGTACTTCATGCCTGCGGAGAATTTCGATCACATTTGCTTCATGGTCTTTGAAATCATATCCGGGGAGAGAACTCAGAACAGAATAGAAATCATAATCTCTTAAAATTCTGTAGCAGATACATCTTTCTGCGAACTCATCCAGTCCATATGCAGATGCATACTGTACTTTTCCGCCGTAGACATAGCCGACATTGGTCGGATGCAGATGGGGCAGAACATCTCTGATAAAATCTTCCGTGCTCATGGAGCCGAGCAGATATTTTTCAATCTGATATTTATAATCTTTATTATGTTCTGCGATGGTATTCATGCAGATACGCTTTGCCTTTTCCTGCATGTTACCGCCCTGATAGGAAGGATCAAGCTTTTTCAGAATGTCTTCCATTTCACGGCAGACGGTGATATTTGTTTCCATCTCCATTCTTGCACGGAAAACTTTCGGGAATTTCTTTGCTAAGTTTTCGAGACGCTGTTTTTTATGTTTCAGGCTCTGATACCATGAATTCCGTTCAGTTTCTTCAAAGGCATTGGCGATGACTCCGATATAGCCTGGAGAAAGCTTGTCCGAACGTTCGACAGCATCTAAGATTCTGTCTTTATCGAGCTGAGATTTCAGAACCGCTTCTGCAAAACTTGCCTGATTATGCGGCAGTTCCTGATTGAATAAAATAAAATATTTTTTATCATAATCGCTTGCCATAGCCAAGGCGATTCTGAACATTGTTTTTTCTGTGATCGTCCTGCTTTCCGGAATGATAACAGTATCCATAATCTGCATAGCATTCTGAATCAGAGAATCTTTCTTAGCACCGGTGAAAATATCCTTGAAAGAATCCAGAATATTTTTACGTTCCGGCGGGATAAGATTCTGCATTGCTAAGATTGTAAAATAAATTTTGGCATAGATATTATCCGTATAGGAAACGGCTTTCAGGCAGACTTCCGGTGTTTCGTCCTGATCTTCCGGACGGCTCGGCATGGTATAGCCGATGGTTCTGGTATTGAACATCCGGGCACAGGTAATCGCTAAGTAAATCGCCGTGCTGTCCTCACCGAACCGGGAAGCAAAAGCCTCTTTGATTCTCTGGCTTCGGCTTTTATAATCTGAATTGGCTTCATACAAGCCTAAGACAGAGCAGGCATCTCCGGCGATGGCATGGATTAATAAATAAAATCTTTCTTCAAGTTCATCAGAATTTTTCCGGCTGATTTCTTTCTTGACAGCCTTTTCAATCTTCTGTGTGCGAAGGCTGTAAGTATTGAGATACTGAGAAAAATCCTGTTTTTCTATCCGGTTGAGCAGAGCATTATCTCTTTCATTTTCAAGATTCAGATACTGTTCGGCGAGGCTGATTGTTTCTTTCAGGACTCCGGTCTCGAAGAAAGCCTCCATCAGAGCCGGATAAGAATTGCTGATTGTCTGATTTGCGTACATCATAATTACATAACTCCTTTATTATAAATCTATAAAATATGATAGGCTTGTTTTACTATGATTCTATTATAGCATATCAGATGTTCAGAAAGTTCACAACTGGAAATTTTTTTGAAAAATTTTTTAAATTCCTTTCGGACGCATATGCTCTAAGGCACAGAGAATCTCCAGTTTTTCCAGACCAATCCGGATATAATTCTGAATCGCTGTATAATCCTGCATGACCTGTGAAAGGTCTTCTTTTGTTGAATGCCTCTGCTGTTCGGCTGACTGCCGGAATTGCAGCAGCAATTCTGACAAGCCCTGCATTCCGGATTTTTTAGCCTGTTCGGAGAACTGATTCAGATTATTTCCTGTCGCTGACTGCAAACCGCTCTGGAGCAGACCGGATAACTCATCCTGAATATCCTGTAATAATCTTAGAATCTGGTTCGCATAGACGGGTTTGGTATTGCTGTATTTCGAGGAAAGAACATATTCTTTCTGTACCGGAATCTCAATAAAATCATAGACTTCGATCGGAAACAGCATAAGACGGCCGTTTTCAAAATAAGCCGAACACAGCCATGTGTAGATTTTATCCGGATGTGCAAGCAGATCTTCACCGATTTTTTCCAGAAGCTGGATAAATTCTTTTGTTTCGGCCTGATAGCGGACTTGTATTGTAATCATATTTCCCTGTATATCGGCAATTTCCATCTGATATTTCTGCAAATGCGTATCGAAACGGCTGCTGATACAGGTTTTTGCATAGATAAAATACAAATGCTCCGGATTCGATTCATTCTGAGCACAGTCAACGGCGAGTTTTCTGAAATCCGTATAGATTAAATTCTGCAATTCCGGGCAGTTCAGATTTGCAGTGGATTTCATGGCGATCAGCGTTTCTTTCGAGCCGGATAATTTTCCGTCACTGATTTTGGCATTTTTGAGCGTCATTTTCGATTTCATGAGAGATTTCATCGGCACACCGGCATTCCACGGGATGACAACATCTCTCCTGTGCGGATTTTTCACGCCTTCATAGAAAACAGGCCGGATATCGGAGAAGATCAGGAATCTCTGTTCGGCAGATTCGTCAAGATTCAGGAAATAATAAATTTCTCCGGCATATTCGGAATTATTGACATTTCTCTGTCCGACAGGCAGAATAGTCAGATCTTCTGCGAGAGCTTCATAGCTCCGGCGGAACTGTCCGAGCATTTCTTCAGAAATTTCCTGTGTATGCAGAGTATATAAATAATCGGCACAGTCACAAAGTTTTTTTCTGAAGCTGTCGGCCTGAAAGACGGTACGGCGTTCCCGGCAGTCAGAAAGCCTGTTCCCCAGATCACGGAGCATTTTTTCGGCCTCAGCCATCCGGAGGGCATGGCTCTGCACAGCGGAGGCTTCGAGATGTTCGGCCATATTTTCGGGCATTCTGACAAGCCCCCATTTCAGGACATCACATAACAAAGCGTAGCTTCTTCCGGCACTTTCACGGATGGTAAGATTTTCAGATGCAGAGAGCATTTTTACCTGTTCCTGAAAATCAGAAATCTGAATCAGCTGTTCTTTCAGCTGCCATGCCAGAATCACAGCGGCTTTATGCTGACATAATTCTTTCTTATGACATGCACATGTTGCATTTGCCAGCGGATAGACCAGCCGGACGGCAGTTCCGTCCGGAAGTGTGCCGGATAAGATACTGCTTTCTTCGAGCTGAATTTTTTCGATTTCAGATAAGAAATTCTGTAAATTTTTCCCGGCGGCTTTTCTGATCTGAGCAGTACTGACCTGTGAAAGCTCCTGTCTGAGCATTTCGGGGAGGCCATCCGGGATTTCTTCTTCAGGGAAGTCCGGTTCTTCGGCTTCTGTATCAGAATCTGCATGTTCTTTGAGCCAGAGCATAGCAGAAATCAGGTGTCGGCAGACACTCCGGGACGGACAGGAACAAGTACTCTCCCACAGCGGATTTTTAATCAGACAGGTTTCTCCGCTGATCTGGATTTCTGCCTGATCGTCCTGCATACTGACGGAAATATCTGCTTCTTCAAGATCTTTACATGCCCGTTTATAAATACCTTTATTGGAAATGCCGATAAAATAATTTTCATCGGCATCGGCAAGAGCCTGCTGTAACGGATTCATAATTATTACCCCTTTTCTGCATATTATAATTTAAATTTATCATCAATCTCCTGATACCATGCTTTGTCTTTTTTATACTCTGTCAGTATCAGCTGCATTTGATATTTATGATGATCAATGGCATACTGAATCAATTCATTAATATTCTTTTCTGTGACAAGCGTTTCCAGATTCAGGATTTTTTTCAGTATTTCCGCATTTTCATGATTTTCATTCTCGATCAGAAAGAGAAGCATTTCAGGAAGATTTTGATTTATATAATCAGAAATTTCTTTCTGCTCCGGACAAGCACAGTAAACTTCCCAGAGTACCGGATATTTTCTTTCTTTCGGAATTGTGAGATCATATTCCTTTCTGGCAAGCATATGCAGAATTCTTTCTGTCATAGAATCATCTGCTTCCTGAGGATGAAAGGAGATACCGCAGCAGTTGACAGAATTCAGTTTCGGACAGGCATAAAATGCCCCGTCTCCGATCCATACGGAATTGTTTCTGATCGTTACGGATCTCAGATTTTCACATTTGAAAAATGCAAAACTGCCGATATATTCCACACTTTCCGGGATCATCACAGAAGTCAGAATATTACATTCAGAAAACAGCTTGTTTGCGAGCATTTTCACACCGTCCGGAATGATAATATTTTGCTTTTTTCCGTGATATCCGATTAGTTCACCGTCTTTGATTTCAAAATCTTTCATCATAGAAATTCTCCTTGTTATAAATTAAATTTAATTTCCGGAAAATTAAGATACACTGTATTTTTCGGCTGATACAGCATTTGTTTTCCCACGAGTATCAGAGGAGCGTGTTTCAGTCTGGTACAGCCAATAAACGCCTCTGCTTCGATCACTTTTATGCCGGCAGGGAGCCGGACAGAAGTCAGCCCTGTACAACATGCAAATGCATGACTCCCGATACTGGTCACATTATCAGGAATTTCCACAGATTTCAGATTGATACAATACTTGAAAGTATATCCTTCGATTTTTGTGATACCATGCGGAAGCGTGACAGAGGTCAGTTCCAGACAGTGCCGGAATGCCATTTCTCCGATACTGGTCACACTGTCGGGAATTTTCACAGAGTGCAGATTGTAATATTTATAAAATACTTTCTTTCCGATTGCTGTTACACCATCCGGAATGATCACATCTTTGTCAGAGCCGTGATATTTGATCACTACACCGTCTTTGATTTCAAAATCCTGATTCATGATTAAATCTCCTGTTGATTATAACTTCAGCTGATCTGCCGGATTCTGAAAATTACAGTGCTGATATTTAAAATCTATCAGCAGAGGCCTGATCGTTACATCTTTCATCTCGACTGTCACGCTGATACAGGTATCAATATTGGCTTCTGTAAACATATTGGCAGCAAGCATTTTCTGAAAGATTTCTTCTTTGGTTTCTTTCCGGTATCTTGTGACATCGCTTTTTCTGAGATCGTCATTCAGCAGGCAGTATAGAAAGACATCTGCATATTCCTGAAGCATATTCCGGAATTTTTCAGAATCCGGCAGAGGCTCCAGCAGATCAAATATATATTCATGTCTGTAATAGCCTAACTCCCGATAGGGCATAATCTCGCCGTTAATGCAGATTCTCAGGAAATTGTCAGCCCCGTGTTCCAGCACACAGTCGCTTTCGCAAAAGAACCGTAAAAACGGCATATGATATTTCAGAAACGGCATTTTTCTGCTATAGATTGTAATATCTTTAAGACCCGTACAATAATGAAATGCTTCGGCTTCGATCTGCTTCACGCTTTCCGGAACAATCAGATGTTCCATAGATTCGCAGTGTTCAAATGCACCGGAAGCAATGCATGTCACATCTTCCGGAATGGAAACTTCTGTCTCCTGACCGGAATATTTCAGTAATTTATGTTCCTGAATTTCAAAATAATTCTGATTCATAATTTCAGCTCCTTATCAATATTTTTAAAATCCAGATTCTGATATTTATAATTCATCAGCATCATCTGAATGTCATAGGCTTTTTCCTCGTTTGTGATCTGGATAAGCGGATCAATCGTCTCTTGTGTGACCAGTTTTCTGTCAAGGACTGCCTGCATGAATTCATTTTTATAAGATACATTTTCCATCAGCAGATACATCAGAAACGGCTGTATATTTTCTCTGATCATTTTCAGAAAATTTTCATGCTGTGTATGACTCCGGAGCAGCCGGAGCATGAGATCATATTGCATTTCAGGCGGCATATATTCCACATTGAACTCTCCGTTGAGCAGGAATTCAGGCACTTCTTGCATGACGGTCTGATCGCCGTAATCTTCAAAATACTCTCTGTGATAATTCACATAATATTTCCGCCAGCCGGCAAATGTAAACTTCTGATTCAGAATTTTGAATCTTTTCAGATTTTCACAGCCACAGAATATATCTTTTCCGATACTTTCGACACTCTCCGGAATGACAATGCTTTTTAATTTCCGGCATTCCTGAAAGGCATAACTCCGGATATGCGTCACAGTTCTGGGAATTCTGATATGTTCTATGCCGCTGAGACAGAAAAGCAGTGTTTTCATCTGCTTGTCATAGACAGCACCGTTATGAAATACATAATGCTGATTCTGTTCGGGAATTACAATATTTTCCAGATGATTACAGTCGAATGCACGTTCTCCGATCTCGGAAAGATGTTCCGGGAGTGTGACAGAAGTCAGCATTTCACATCCGTGAAAAGCACAGGATTCAATCCTGATCAGATTTTCAGGGAAATTAATTTCCGGGAGTGTTATGCAATTCCAAAATGCACGTTCACCGATACTGAGCAGACTTTCCGGCAGTCTGACAGCAGTCAGATTTTCACAGCAGAAAAAGGCATATTCTTCAATCCGCTCAATTCCCTCCGGAACGGTCACACTGGTTTTGTTTCTCGCACACCAGAGCAGAGCCTTTTTCTGATTATCATACAGGAAACCATCCTGACAGGTATACTTCTGATTCTGTTCGGAAATTTTAATCTCTGTCAGACCCGGACAGCCTAAAAAGATGTCTCTCTCTATTTCTGCATTCTGTCCGGAAAAACAGATGCTTTTCAGATTATGGCACCAGCCAAATACCAAAATCCCGGTAGTGACAACACTTTCCGGAATCACAATAGAAGTCAGATTCTTACACCTGGCAAATGCGAACTCCCTGATACATGTGACACCTTCCGGAATGACGACCGATTTCAGGGTTTCAGAACCATCAAAGGCATGTTTTCCGATTTCCGTGACACCCTCCGGAATGATAACATTCTCTGCCGTACCCAGATATTCTCCCAGAATGCCGTCTTCGATTATGAACTCTTCCTGCTTCATCATTTCAAATTCTCCCCTTGATAATAAATTTATATATTATATCTGCTTACAGTTTCAGAGCTTTCCCAATTTCCTGATACCAGCCTTTTTTCTGTTTATACTCTGTCAGAAGAAGCTGAATCTGATAGTTCTGCTGTGCAATCGCATACTGAATCATTTTGTCAATATTGCGTTTTGTGACGAACTTTTCAGAATCCAGAATTTTCTGAACAATTTCTCTGTCATTCATAGCAATCAGCACCGGAAACACAGCAGAAAATCTCTTTTTGAGATAATCCGAAACACGCTCCTGATCAATTCCGAGTGCAAACATCTGTAACAGCAGATGATATTTTACTTCTCGATTCATTCTCATAGCATAATCTTTTTCCTGAACCAGCTGTCTGATCTCCGAAAAGCTGACACCGTTTCTCCACGGAGGTTCATACAGCAGTTTTCCGTCTGCGACGAGCAGAGGAGCATGTTTCAGCTTGGGACAGGCATAAAAGGCAGCTCTGCCGATCTCCGTCACAGTGTCCGGAAGCATGACAGAAACCAGATTTTCACAGCCATAAAAGGCAGATTGGCCGATACTTGTCACACCGTCCGGAATCACGACCGAAGTCAGGCCGGTACAGACCGAAAATGCCGAACCGCTGATGCTTGTCAGACTTGCAGGAAGTTTCACAGAAATCATATTTTCACAGTTGTAGAACGCTCCCCAGCCGATACAGGTAATTCCGTCCGGAATGATGACAGCATTGTCTTTTCCCTTGTATTCGAGCAGAGTGCCGTTGATGGTCACAAAATCATCCGGATATTCCATAAGCCATGGTGTACCGGCAAAGACATAGCTTCCGAGATTTTTCACATTTCCGGAAATCCGGACTTCTGTCAGACTGGTACACATATGAAACGCTTCATAGCCGATACTTGTCACACTTTCGGGGATATTCACAGAAGTCAGTGTTTCACAGGCAAAGAATGCCCTATCTCCGATTTTTGTGACACCATCCGGAACGGTCACAGCTCCACCTTTGCCGAGATATTTGATTACTACACCGTCTTTGATTTCAAAATCCTGATTCATGCTCAATTCACCTGCTTATAATTTTAATTTTTTATCAATCTCCTGATACCAGCCTTTCTGCTGTTTATAATCTGTCAATGCAATCTGGCTCTGATGTTTCTGCTGATCAATGGTATACTGAATGAATTCATCAATATTTTTCTTCGTGACGAATTTTTCAGAATCCAGAATTTTCTGAAGTATTTCTGTATGATTCATATTGATCAGCACCGGAAACATATCAGAAAAATTCTCTGAAATGTAGGCAGAAACGCCCTCTTTATCAAGGCCGAGTGCGTACATCTGAAAGATTACATTATATTTTATATCATTATTTATTTTTATAGAATAATGCTTTTTAATAATCATAGAAAGAATATTACCTGTTTCAACATTTTCTGTTTCAGGTAAATTTATTGTGGCTCCATCAATTGTCACAGAGATCAGGCTTGAACAGAATGAAAATGCAGAACTTCCGATGCTTGTCACGCTGTCGGGGATATTCACAGAGAGCAGGCTTGAACAGGAGAAAAATGCACCCTCTCCAATGCTTGTCACGCTGTCGGGGATATTCACAGAGAGCAGGCTTGAACAGGAGAAAAATGCACCCTCTCCAATGCTTGTCACGCTGTCGGGGATATTCACAGAGAGCAGATTAAAACAGTCATGAAATGCAAAATCTCCGATACTTGTCACGCTGTCAGGAATGCTGACAGAGAGCATGTGTTTACAGAGAAAAAATGCCCTGTTTCCGATGCTTGTCACGCCATCCGGAATGATAATATCTCCGCCCTTGCCGAGATATTTGATTAATTCACCGTCTTTGATTTCAAAATCTGGATTCATAAAAATATCTCCTATACTATAATAGTGATGATTATTAAGAAAAAATTCTGCCGATATAATCGCCGAGCTGTTCGGGCGTGAGTGCTCCGACAAAAGCCCCCATATTGGCGAGTTTCTGCCCGAGCTGATGATCAAAGGCCGGATTGGCAGTTTCATCCAGAGCGGTTAAGAAATTCAGTTTTGCACCGGATTCGAGAATATTCCGGCTGGTATTCAGTAAATACCGTTCCGGAGCACCTTCATAGAGATCAGTCACGCACAGAACGCAGGTTTTTGCCGGGGTTTCGATCAGCTGTTCACAGTATGCAAGGGCTTTGCCGATATCCGTACCGCCGCCGAGCTGGACACTCATCAGAATTTCAGCAGGGTCTTCGGCCTGACCGGAGAGATCGACAACACTGGTATCAAAAATCACAAGCCTGACATCAGCGAACGGCAGTTTTGAGATAATCTGAGCCATCACAGCACTGTAGATTACAGAACCGAGCATGGAACCGCTTTCATCAATCGCAATAATCACACGCCAGGTACTGTATTTTCTGACACGGTTATTAAAATAAATATCCTGTAAGATTAATTTTCCTGATTCCGGATCATAATTCTTGAGATTCTTCCGGATGGTCTTTTTCATATCCAGATTTCTGGCCGAATGCACCGGACTGGAAGAATTTCTGTCGATTCTGCCTAAGATAGAGCGTTTAATATCATTCTCCAGTTTTTCACGGAGCTGATCAGCGACTTTCTGAGCGATTATCTTAGCTGTTTCGAGGACTTCACCTTTCATGAGATGTTTTAACTGTAAGACAGTTTTTAATAAATTCATATCCGGCTGGATTTGTTCAAGAACTTTTTTATCTGTCAGCAATTCTGTCATATGAAATTCTTCGAGAGCCTGTTTTTCGAGGACTTCGGCAGTCTGTTTCGGGAACAGTTCCCGGACTTTAGTAATCCATTTTGCAGCGTTGAGTTTAGATTGATCGCTGCCGCCTTTTCTGTTATTGCCCTGCCCGTCCTGGCGGACATCCTCACCGGCGGCCTGTTCGTAGAGATATTCAAGCAGATCTTCCATATTTTGGAGACTTGTCATTTCTTTTTCCGAACCGCTGAAATGCAGTTCCTGATCAGATTGTTTTCCTAAGATCAGTCTCCAGCGGTTGAGGGTTTGTTCTTCTGTAGTCATGCAGTTTCTCCCCTTTGTTATAAATATAAATTTTTAGGCTTAAATTCACAGTGCTGATATTTATAATTAATTAATATCGTCTGTTTGGAATGGCACTGATGATCAATTGCATACTGGATATACGCATCAATTTGATCATCCGGAAAGATTTTTCCGGTATCAAGAATCTTCTGAAAAGCCTGATCTTCAAGATATAAAATCATTTTTTTCAGATTGCGTTTCAGATAGTTCCGATTTTTCTTGATTTCCGGATTCTGAAAAAAGCGTCTGATATACCGGCTCAGTTCGACTGCCTCCAGCCATTCCATATCATCCTCATCCAGAAAACACCGGATTCCGTTACAGGTAATACTTCTGGTTTCTTCGCTCTGGACGAGTGCCCGTTCATCAACCGTCTGCATACTTTCCGGAAATATCACATGCTCCACATCAAAAAGCCAGTCATTGACCGACCACATGGCTGCATGTGTCACGCCGTCCGGAATTTTTATCGTTTTCTCCGTTCCGAGATACTGATATAAAACATGATGCAGAATCACAAAATCATCCGGAAACTGTTTCAGCCGGATATTCCGCTCAAATATGAGACGGCCTATTTTCCGGATATTTTCAGAAAGATTGATATCTTCCAGATGATAACATTTGTCAAAAGCAAAACTTTCAATTTCTGTGAGTGATGCCGGAAGCCTCACAGTTTTCAGGCTTTTACATCTTGTGAACGCATTTTTTCTGATGACAGTGACACCCTCGGGAATTTCTACGCTTTCGATACCGCTGCATCCGGCAAAAGCCTGTTCTCCGATTTCTGTGATACCCTCCGGAATGACGACATGTGTCAGTTTTGCCGGCACAGCGACACAATTGCCCCGTCCGTGATACCTGATCAGAACCTGATTTTTCATTTCAAAATCCAGATAGCTCATAATTTCAAATTTTCTCCAATCTCCGGGAAATCACAGTGCTGATATTTATAATCTGTCAATAACATCTGTCTGGAATATTTCTGATGTTCAATCGCATACTGAATATACGCATCAATCTGATCGTCCAGAATTCCGGCAGCAAGAATTTTCTGAAAAGCCGAATCTTCGAGATATAAAATCAATGGTTCAATCATCAGTTTTATCGTCTGCTGATAGGTTTCATGCTCCGGATTCTGTAAAAAACTGCGGACAGCTTTGATATATTTTATCGCCTCAGTCCATTCGATCTGTTCATCCAGAAAAAACTGAATTCCATGCCAGATGATACTTTTCAGATTTTCTGTCTGATTGACCGACTGTGCAACAAGCTGTTCCATACTATCCGGAAAGATAATCTGTTCGGTCTGCGATTTATGCCAGAAATTTATGGCATAATAAGAAATAGTTCTGACTCCCTCCGGAATTCTGATGATCTTATCCGTATGCAGACACTGATATAAAATATCATGCAGGATAATAAATCCGTCCGGAAACTGTTTTAATTCAATATCTCTCGGAAATACGCTGATTCCCATTCTCTGAACGGTTTCAGAAAGATTAATATCCTCCAGATTCTGACAGGCTTCAAAGGCATATGCTCTGATTTCTTCGAGCGAGGCCGGCAGTCTGACGGTTCTGAGACTATGACATGTACTGAATGCCTGTTTTCCGATGATCTTCACACCCTCCGGAATCTCTACGCTTTCGATACCGTTACAGCCTCCAAAAGCTCTTGCTCCGATTTCGGTGATACCCTCCGGAATTTTCACATGTATCAGCTGAGTGGAAAAGAGACTGCTCCCCATGCCGTGATATTTGACTAACACATGATCTTTAATTTCAAATTCAGAATATTTCATAATTTCAGATTCTCCCCAATCTGTTTAAAATCAAAATGCTGATATTTATAATCCAGCAATAAAATCTGCTTTTCATGGTCTTGGATTGCAAATGCATAAGCAATAGCTTCATCTATGATATTTTTCATAAATATTTTTCCGGTTTGGAGAATTTTCCGAAACGTTTCATAATCGACCCGGAACAGGAGTTCTCTGTTTTGAAGCAGATGATTTCTCGTTTCTTCGCTTTCTTTTCCGTGAAGCAAATCCAGAATCTGATGTGCCAGATCAAAAGTCTGAATCATCTTATCATAACTGCTGTTTTCCAGAGGAATCTGTATCTGACCGACAGCAAGAGATTTCAGATTCTTACAGGAATGAATACTGCTTGATTCTATTAAAACAGGTGTTTCGGGGAAAATCAGCGTTTCCACAGGAGCTTCATCAAACGCATTCCAGCCGATTCTCTTTACGGTTTCCGGAATTCTGATAATTTTATCTGTTCCGAGATACTGAATCAGAACATGATTTAAAATCACAAGCCCGTCCGGATAGTCTTCCAGATGTACTTTTTTGCTGAAAACAGGGTATTCAAGCACTTCGACAGAATCCGGAATTCTGACTTGTGTCAGATCATCACAGCCCAAAAAAGCATAACAGCCGATTTCTCTCACAGTGTTTGGAATATGAATTTTTCTGAGATTTCTGCATCTATGAAACGCACCGCTCCAGATCATTCTGACACCAGCGGGAATGATCACGCTTTCCACGCCGTCACAGTGGAAAAATGCATATTTTCCGATTGTTTTCACATCATCCGGAATTTCGACAGTCTGCAATGTTTCTGCCGGGTTTAAGATACTGCCTTTTCCTGTGTATCTGATCAGAACATGATGTATCACGTTAAACTCCGGATCGTTCATAATTTTAAATTCTCCCCTGTCTCTCTGAAATCAAAATGCTGATATTTATAATCTGTCAGCAGCAGCTGTGCCTGTATTTTTCTGTGACTGATTGCATACTGAATAAATTTATCAATATTGCGTTCAGAAACGAACCGTTCTGTTTCCAGAATTTTATGAATATTTTTCAGATCTTCTTTCTCGATCATCCAGCAAAACACAGTTCTGAAATTTTTTCTGAGATACTCCGGCAGATGTTCAGGGTCTGCATTGCATTCATATAATTGAAATAAAATAGGATATTTCACATCATATTTTATTTTCATGGTATAATTTTTCATGCAGATCAGTTTGATTTTATTATCTGTCATCACACCGTCAGAAGACTGCACTTTGATTTCTCCCTCCGGAATGCCGACAAATTCAAGACAATTGCAGGAATCGAAGGCTTTCCAGCCGATCTGCACTACCTCTTCCGGAAGAATCAGTGTTCTGAGCATTTCACATGCACGGAAAGCACAGTCTCCGATGCTCACACTGCCTTCCGGAAATTTCACGCATGTCAGAACAGGACACCAGGCAAACGCATACATTTCGATATTGACAACACTTTTCGGAATCACAACGCTCCGGAGAGTGTGATTTGCTGCAAAAGCCAGCTGTCCGATCACAGTGACATCATCCGGAATGATAACATTTTTGTCATGGCCATGATATTTGATCAAAACATGATCTTCAATTTCAAAATCCTGTCTATTCATAATTTCAGATTCTCTCCTGTCTCTGTAAAATCACAGTATTGATATTTATAATCTGTTAATATCACCTGTTTGATATAATACTGATTTTCAATTGTAAACCGGATATATTTATCAATATCCTGATCAGAATAGATACGTCTTGTATGCAGTATTTCCTGAAAGACCTGATCTTCGAGAAAAGAAAGCATATCAAATTCTCTGCGTCTGAGAAATCTTCCGGATTTTTTATGATCAGGATTTTGTAAAAAATATCGGATATACTCTGCAAGTTCAATAGCTTCTCTCCAGTACAGAATATTTTCAGCAAGAAAAATCTGAATGCCCTTCCATGTAATGCTTTTTGTTTCCTCGCTCATAATCATAGTATACGGGTTGAATGTCTGGATACTCTCCGGAAAGATCACCTGTTCGACAGGCATTCCCCAGTTATTGACGGACTGTGCCATTGTATGCGTGACACCCTCCGGAATTTTTACGATTTTATCCGAACCCAGATATTCATACAGAATATGATTCAGAATCAGGAATCCGTCCGGAAACTGTTTCAGTTTCAGATTTCTTGGAAACACAGCCGTTCCCAGACGCTGAATCTGTTCCGGAAGCATAATATCTTCCAGAGCGGTGCATTCCTGAAAGGCATAGTCTTCTATTTCTGTGAGCGATTCCGGAAGATTGATATATTTCAGATTTTTACAGTTATAGAATGCATCTACTCCGATTTTAATCACTCCATCCGGAATGCTGACATGTACTGTTTTTCGGGGACTGACCGCTGAACTGCCTTTTCCTCGGTATCTGATTAAAATTTTATTTTCAATTTCAAAATCCTGAGTATTCATAATTTCAGATTCTCTCCTGTCTGATTAAAATCGAAATGCTGATATTTATAATCTGTCAATAACATCTGATTTTCATAGCACTGATACTGATTGGCTTTCAGAATGGCAGTATCTATAGTTTCCGGTGTAAAAAATTCACCTGTATTCAGAAGTTTCTGAAACGGCTGTGCTTCGAGCCAGAGTAATAACTCACTGTTTTCTTTCAGAAATTGCAGATCCTGCGGTTTTTCCTGATGATTCATGAAATTCCGGACGGCACGGAACAGAGCAAAGGCACTCTGAAAACCGGGCATTTTCAGATTGACTTTCATACCGCAGATTGAAACACATTTCAGATTTTCACTGTCTTCAAACAGACGCATAGTCATTTTTTCGACTGTCTCCGGAATGACAACGCTTTCCGCCATGTGACAAAGCCGGACATCATTACGGATTTCCCTGACTTCCGGAGGAATTGTAATTTCACGGACATTTCCGGTATACTGTATAAGTATATTCTGATGAATCATACATCCATCCGGATAGCTTTCCGGAGAAGAGGAAATTGCTCTGAATGCATTCCAGCCGATATTTTCAGGGCTGACACTGTCCGGAATCTGAAAATATTTCAGTTTTCTGCATTGATCAAAAGCACAGAGTTCTATTTTTCTGAGCGATTCAGGAAGCGTGATAGATTTCAGATTTTCACAGGCATAGAACGCACTTTCTCCGATTGAGACAACACCATCCGGAATTTCTACGCTTTCGATACCGCCGCAGCATAAAAATGCTGATCTTCCGATTTCGGTAACTCCCTGCGGAATGCTGATATTTACCCTTTCTTTTGATACAACTCCGCTGCCTTTTCCCTGATATTTTTTCAGAACATGATTTTCTATGATAAAATCCTGAGTATTCATAATTTTAATTTTCTCCCTGTATTCTGGAAATGCTGATATTTATAATTCATCAATAACATCTGCTTATCATAGTAATGTTTCTGATTCGCAAGCTGAATTGCTTTGTCAATAGTTCTCCGTGTGAAATATTTTCCGGTATTCAGGAATTTTATAAAATACTCGTTATCCATCAGGAATAAAAGCCGGAAATTCTTTTTCTTTTTGAGACAGGCAGCCGCCTCGTCACTTGCAGGATTTTCTGAATATTGTTTCAGAAGTTTTGCAGAAGCCAGAATCTGATTACTGTCAGATATTTCCTCGATCGTGAAAGTCATTCCGTATCTTGTGATTTTTTTCAGTGTTCTGCAATAAAATGCACCGCTTTCGATAACTTCGACAGTATCGGGAATTACAACAGATTCCAGACCGCAGTCCGCAAAAGCCACAACGCCGATTTTCCTGAGAGATTCCGGAAACGTGACAGAAGTCAGATTCCGGCAGCCATAAAAGGCACCTTCTTCGATCTGTGTGATCTGCTCCGGAAGTGTGAGCCGGTTCAGACCGGAACAGCCGCACATACATTCCGGAATGCTATGCAGATACTTCGGCAGAATGACAGATTCCAGATGATGACACGCACTGAATGCACATGTTCCGATCTCTGTCACAGTGTCCGGAATCTTGACAGAATGCAGACAATCACAGCCTGAAAATGCCCGTTCTGCGATTCCGGACACAGAATCCGGGATGAGAATATCCGGCTTGTTTCCGAGATATTTGATTAAAACATGATTTTCAATTTTAAAATCAGAATCACTCATAATTTCAATTTTTCTCCAATATCATCAGAACCGAAATGCTGATGTTTATATTCAGTTAATAAGATCTGCTTTTCATAGAGCTGTTTCCAGTTGGCATACCGGATATAGAAATTTATATGTCGCTGATCGAAAATTTTACCGGATTCCAGACAGATTTTAAAATGCTCGGTATCAATATGAAACAGAAACGGCATGTGTTCTTTTATTTTCTGACAAAGTCCCTGATCTTCAGGATGTTCCAGAAATGCTTTCAGAGATTCCGTGTATTCCAGAGCATTTTCTATCAGATACGTATCAGTGACTTCAATTCCGTACCGGACAAAAGCAGTTTCCCGATTTTCAAAGCCGGAAAAGACAAATTTTCCGAAATATTGTACACTGTCCGGAATAATGATTTTTCTCAGATTCTGACAGTCGGAAAAGGCATAGCTCTCAATGCCGGTTACAGAATCCGGAATGACAAGCACCTGCTCATCTCCCAGATATTTTTTCAGAATATGATTTTCAATTTCAAAATCAGAAGTGCTCATAATTTCAGATTCTCCCCTGTCTCATCAAAGCCGAAATGCTGATATTTATAATCCGTCAATAACATCTGATGTTCATAGCACCGGTTCTGAATCGCCAGCTGAATGACAGTATCTATATTTTCCTGTGTAAAAATTTTTCCGGTATCCAGAACTTTTTTAAAATTTGCAATATCAATCCAGATCAGTGATTCCATATGCTGTTTCAGATCATCACAGAATTTTTCAGGATGATTCAGAAAATCCCGGAGAAGTTCTGCCAGACATTCCGCTTGGCTCCAGTCAAATGCATTTGAAACAGAACATGTAATCTGAAAGCGGGTAAATTTTTCTAAAATATCATCAAATGCTCCAAAATCAATATATTTTACAGAATCAGGAATTTCAATTTCTTTCAGTCCGCACTGGTTAAAGGCAAATGTTCCGATATAGGTCAGAGAATCCGGCAGTTTAAGCGAAGTCAGGCTTTTGCAGTGTGTAAAGGCATTTTCCTCGATTCTTTCCACTTCATCCTGTATGATCACAGTTTTCAGCTGCTTGCAGTTATAGAACATATATTCATAGATTTTATGCAGATGTTTCGGCAGACGAACAAATTCTAAATTTTTGCATTCAAAGAGCTGAAAATCCTCCATTTCCGTTACACTGTCAGAAATTGTCAGAGATTTGAGATTTTTACAGTGATCAAACGGATTTTCCACAAGGGTTGTCACCCGGTCTGGTATCACATATTCTGTGACAGGACTGTTTTCAGGAAAGCGAATTAACTTTGTCTTGTCTTTATTGAACAGCACGCCGTTTTCACTTGCATAACAGGGATTATTTTCAGAGACTTCAATGGCACGCAGATTTTCACAGCAATGAAAAGGCTGACTTCCGATGCTGATCACACTGTCGGGGATGGTTACAGAAGTGAGGCTTTTACATTCCAAAAATACCCTGGCTCCAATCTTTTCCACGTTGTTTCCGATTGTGACAGAGGTCAGAGTTTTACAACCGCTGAATGCAGCATTGCCGATACTTGTCACACTGTCCGGAATGATCACAGTTTTGTCCTTGCCGTGATATTTTTTTAATATGCTGTCATAAATTTCAAAATCCTGATTCATGAAAACCACTCCTGCTATAATTTTAAATTTTCAGAAATTTCCTGATACCAGCCTTTTTGCCGTTTATAGTCTGTCAGGAGAATCTGAATCTGATAGTTCTGTTTTGCAATCGCATATCGAATCAGAGCATCAATATTTTTCTCTGTGATAAATTTTTCAGAATCCAGAATTTTATGAAAAATCTCTGTATCATCCATATCAACCAGAACCGGAAACATCGCAGAAAAATTTTCTGTCATATATGCAGAAACCCTCTCCTGATCTGTTCCGAGTGCGAACATCTGGAAAATCACATGATATTTTGCATTAGAATCCATTTTTACAGAATAGTCATGCTCCAGAACAAGCCGTTTCATATCGTTCATGACAAACATAAGAGTGTTTTTAGGTTCATACAGTATATTGCCGTCAATCATCATCATAGGGGCATGTTTCAGCTTCGTACAGTTGGAAAATGCATTGTCTCCGATTTTTTTCAAGCCGGCGGGAAGTGTCACAGAAGTCAGGCTGATACAGGAAGCAAAAGTAAATTTTTCAATGCTTTCCACACTGTCAGGAATTTTCACAGAGGTCAGGGAGATACAGGAGTAAAATGCATGTTCTCCGATACTTGTTACGCTGTCAGGAATCCTGACTGCTGTCAGATGACTGCACTTGAATGCAGAAATTTCGATACGCTCCACACCGTCAGGGACTGTATATTCTGTTTCGGGCTTACCGATAGGATACTGCACTAATACTGTCTTATTTTTATCAAACAGCACACCGTTCTCACTTGTATAATAAGCATTATCTTCAGAGACTGCAATTGCAAGCAGATTTGCACAGTTCTGAAATACACACTTTCCGATATTTATTACACTTGCAGGAATTGTGACAGAAGTCAGTTTTCTGCAATCAGTAAATGCCAGTTCTCCGATCGTTGTTACATGTTCAGGAATTGTGACAGAAGTCAGTTTTGGACAGACTGCAAATGCCATGTCTCCAATGCTTGTCACGCTGTCAGGGATTATGACGGAAGTGATCTCCAAACAGCCGTTGAATGCACTTTTTCCGATACTTGTAATCCCCTCCGGAATGACAATATTTCCTGTTTTTTTGTAACATCTGATGAGTATGCCGTCTTTGATTTCAAAATCAAAACTCATGAAAAATCACTCCTGTTATTCTCTTAATTTCCTGAAAATTTCGGCATCCAGTTCTGAACCGAATGCGACCAGAGCTTCATCAAGACCGGATTCGAGTGTGAAATCTTCTTTCAGGCCGTGCAGAGAAGCGGCTTCTCCGGCGATGTCCTGAATTTCAAACGGCGTGAAATAGCTGTAAGCCAGCCGCAGAGAGGGCAGAATTTCCATAAAATCGTCATATTCCATATCGGATAGCAGGACATCTGTCATGGCGATGAATTTTTTATCCATAAGGGCAATATCACGGGCAGTTTCAAACAGGCCTTTCAGATAGGCAGCCCCCTGTTTCTGCATTGCCGGAGAGCCTTTCAGATAGCCCTGCATAGCTTCTTCGGCGGCTTGCAGATAATTTCCGTCAAGGGCATATAACAGACCCATTGCTGCACCGTAGACAGAGGGTTCTTTCTGTTCCCGTTCGGAGAGCGTTTTTAATGCCGATCTGAATTCGCTCTGTCTCTGCGGAAAGACTCTGCCGGAGACGTTGTATAATAATTTGCAGATTTTAATACAATCCTGAGCCTGTTCCGGCTGGACGGCTCCCATCGAGGGCAGCAGGGAAATTAATTTTGTAAAGCACTGTTCCATATATTTCAGATTGGCAGAATCGGAAAATTCATAGAGATTTCTTAATTCATGAAGCATATCGAAATAATACAGGCCTCTGCCGAGCGAGAAGAAATCGCCATCATTAGCTAAAATCTGTTCCATGAGCAGAATATCAGAATCCGGAAGCATAACGCCTGTCAGGAAGCAGTCTACACTGACCTGAGCGATCACTTCACACCGGTGTTCTTTATGAATCAGTTCAGAAGCGACAGTTTTACAGGCTTCTTCGAGTGTTGAGCCGTGAATGGTATGATCTACCAGAGCGGCATCTGTCTGCGGATTCCGGCAGTAATTCCAGAGTTCCCGGACTCTGCTGCGGTCTTTATTGGCATGTAAGTCAGGGCCTTTTTTCATTTTGCAGAACTCTGTCTGTAAAAATTCCATTCTGTGAAAGAATCTGCTTTTTTCGAGTTCCTTTTCGCTTGTGAAGAGAGAAATTTCGGCTTCCTGCGGAACGGCAGTATTGGCTTTTAGTCTGAATTTTTTGCATTGATTCTCAAAATCGGAAATCAGCGGCGGCATATGGCCGGTATCACCGATATGACCGACTCCCTCACCGGTTGCGGCTTTTGAGAGCAAATCCAGAGGCAGAGACGAAGCCGCTGTTTTTTCGCCTTTGATATAAGCTCCTGTAACAGCATCATAGACTTCAAAAATTCCCGGTTCGGGGGAATTTCTCAGAGCGGCGAGGCCTTCGCAGAGAGAATAGGCCGAAGTAATATCAGAAATAGAAATTAAAAGATCTTTTTCAGAGCATTTTTTTGCGGTTTTGGTCAGAAAGTCAAGAGTCTGCTGATGGTAGATTCCTTCCGGAGATTCGCAGATTTCTAAATTTTCAGAAATCCGGTCATAGAAATACGGGTGCATCATACCGGAGGCATAACCACGGAGGGCATCGGCGGCCTGATAAGAATAGGCAATCGGATAGCAGTTCTGAATTTCTTCGGGGAATTTATGCAGTTTAACGGCCTTGACTTTGGTTTTCAGCAATTCTGACAAGCCCCAGGAGTGAAAACCGCCTGTGACCACAAGAATTTTCTGATAATTCTGCATAGCCTCCTGAATCCGGAAAGCCATATGCTGTTCACGGGCAGTACAGCCGTCGGCCTGGAGTTCTTCCGGAGAGCTGTCCTGACGGGTTAAGATACAGTATGTATACATCTGCCGGATAAATGCTTCGGAAGATAGTCTTAATCCGGCGATTTCAAAATATTTTTCCCAGAATTCATCAAAGCTCCGGAGATTGGTTTTTTCACAGAGTTTCTGATAAAATCTGCTCTTGACCAGATAGGAGTCATCCGCATAGTTTTTCTGATTCTGCTGCTGACTGTGAATTAAAATCTCACTGTAGGGCAGATCAATGAATTTTGCCGGAATAGTAAGCTTTTTTGCTTCTTTCATCGCCGTATATTCCGGCGAGGCATTCAGAAACGGATAATAACAATGATAATCTTCGGCTTCTTCGGAGATATATTTTTTCTTGTCTTTATAAAAATAATAAATCGCACAGGGCAGGACGGTTTTTTCATCTGTCAGGACAGAGATCAGTGCATTGGCATTTTCAGGCCCTTCTATCAGGATAATTTCCGGCTGATATGTTTTGATCACGTTCCGGAGGTGATAACTGCACACCGGACTGTGATGCCGTACCGGAAAAAAGAGCACCTGATTCTGAAAATCCAGAGAAATTTTCTCAGCAGTCTCCTGCTGTGATAAGATGGCATTCATGGGGGCTTTCATCCTTTCTGCATATTATAATTTTAATTTCTCGTCAATATCCGGAACAGAATATGTCCGGAATTTATATTCTGTCAGCAGAATCTGTTCTTCATAACGCTGTTTCTGATTGGCATACTGAATATAATCATCAATATTTTTTTCGATCAGGAATTTTCCGGCCAGGAGGAATTTTTTCATAATTTCCAACTGGTGCATATCAATCAGAATCCGGAACAGTTCGTCAAAATTTTTGCCGATATAGAGCATAATTTTCATATCTTTGGGGTCAGCCTGGAACATATGCCAGACCAGCATTTTATTTTCAGCCGACACCTGAAAGAAAGTTCTCTCTGCGATCATCTGAAAGGCTGCACTCAGGGAGCGGGTTCCGGCAAGGCCGACCGGAATTTCAGTTCCGTGCAGGATGACATGTTTCAGATTCGGACAGTTATGAACTGACGTATAGCCGGTATTATAGACATAATTTTTAAGCTCGATACAGGAGAGCTTTTCACAGCTTTGAAATGCAAAATTGCTGATTCGGTACAGACTCGCCGGAAGCGTGACTTTCTCCAGAGCTTGACAGCGATAGAATGTCCGTTCTCCGATTTCTCTGACACCCTCCGGAATGATGACTTCTTTGCGGTCTTCATCTTCGATATATTTCAGCAGCAGCTGCTGATACAGTTCCAGAGACATAGGATTCCCCTTTTCTATAATTTTAATTTCTGATCAATCTCCTGATACCAGCCTTTCTGCCGTTTATAATCCGTCAGCATAAGCTGAATCTGATATTTCTGATTTTTGATTGCATACAGAATCATTGTATCTATATTTTTCTGATTCACAAATTCTCCGGATTCGAGCATTTTTTCCAGGCATTCACAATGATTGTTTTCGATCATATAGAGCCAGACTCTCAGGAAATCTTTCTGCATATATTTTATAATTTTTTTATTATCCGGTTCTTCCAGGAACATGGCTTTGACCATGTCATACCGGATGACTTCCGGCAGACACATGCCGGAACGGAGATTTTTATGAAACAGTATTTCCAGAGCCATGCAGATATGGACATGATTCATCAGAACAGGTCTGTTTCGGTAGATCAGCCGCTGAATTCTCATGCTGTCACGGAATGCATATTGCTCCACATGTTCAATGCCTTCTGTAATCCGGATTTCTTTCAGATCACGGCAGCGTTCAAATGCATTGTTTTCTATGACCCGGACACTCGGCGGAATGGTCAGAACTTCCAGATATTTCGACCAGAAAAAAGACTGTCTGCCGATAATTTCCACACCGTCCGGGATGATGACATGTGTTTCCTGGTTTTCGGCTTTATATCTGAATAAAATATGATTCTGAATTTCAAATGACAAAGCATTCCACCTGCCTATAATTTTAATTTCTGATCAATCTCCCGGTACCAGTTATTTTTCTGCTTCAGTTCTGTCAGGAGCAGATAAATTTCATGTCTCTGCTTTTTAATAGCATATTTAATATAAATATCCAGATTACGTTTTGACAAAAACTTCCCGGACTCCACAATTTTCCGGATTTCGGCCATTCTGTTCCAGAAGATCAGATACTTGAAAATATGGGAAAAATTTTTCCGGAGATACACGGCACTTCCCTCGGGGTCAAGGTCAAGCAGAAAAATCTGAGCCGTCAGATCGTATTTGATATCCACATCCAGCCGGACAGTATAATCTTTTTCGAGTACCAGTTTTCTGACCTCATGGTATGAAGGCAGAAAAGAATTTTCCGGCATATAGAGCAGTTTTCCGTCAGCGAACATCATGGGCCGGCGTTTCAGTCCCCAGCAGCCGAAAAAGGCATCGTTACCGATTTCGGCATGTGACGGAATCCGGAAAGAAGTCAGATTCTCACAGGCAAAAAATGCCATGCTGCCGATTTTTGTCACACTGTCCGGGAGACAGATACCGGTCAGGGATTGGCAGTCCGCAAAGGCATAGCCGCCGATTTCCGTCACACCGTCCGGAATGACAATATTTCCGCCCTCGCCCTCATAGATCAGCAGAGTCGTGCCCTGCATTTTGCAATCTTTTACATGCATACGGTTCACCTGCCTATCGTTCTATAATTCCAGATTCTGACCCGGAGTCTGATACCAGTCATGTTTCTGTTTATATTCGATCAGAAGCAGATAAATTTCATGCTTCTGATTGGCAATCGCATATTTAAGATATTCATCCATATTGCGTTTCAGGAGAAACTTTCCGGAATCCAGAATTTTCCGGATTGTTTTGATATGGCCTGCAATAATCAGATACATGAAGAAATTGGTAAAATGCTTCCGGATATACCGCACAGTGCCGTCAGGGTCGAGATCATACAGGAACATCTGTGCAATCAGATCATATTTCCGGCCTGTGAACATGGAAACAGAATAGTTCTTTCTCAGCACCAGACTTCTGATCCGGCTGTATTCCCGGGGAGAAATGATATGATACAGGCCGGAATCTGCTATGCAGATGGGATTCCCGTCAGCGATCAGCACAGGAATCCATTTTATACGCTCACAGCGAAAAAAAGCCGATTCCTGAATTTCTTTCACAGACTCCGGAAGTGTCACTGTTTCTGCACTGCCTTTGTATCTGACCAGAATCTGATTGACAATTACAAAATCATCCGGATATTCTTCCTGCCATGGAGTGCCTTCAAAGGCAAGATTGCCGATACTGGTGACACTCTCCGGAATGACGATCTTTCTGAGATTTTTGCAGTCCTGAAACGCATTGCTGCCGATTGTGGTAACTCCCGGCGGAATGACGATTTCTGTCAGATGACTGCACCCTAAAAAGGCCATATCTCCGATACTGGTGACAGAATCCGGAATCTTGACCGAAGTCATGCGTTCGCTTCTGAAAAACTGCATGTCTTTAATTTTTGTCATCCCCTCCGGAAGTACGACTTTTCCGCTGTAAGGGTCAGAGCCTGTTTCTTCCGGAAGCGGGTCACGATAACTCCCAATTATTAAATTACCCATAATCCACACGCTTTCTTATTATAATTTTAAAATTTCATCAGGGTTCTGATACCAGTTTTTCTCCTGTTTATAATTTGTCAGCATGAGCTGCATCTGATATTTCTGTACAGCAATTGCATATCGAATCAGAGAATCAATATTCTGTTCTGTGACAAATATTTCAGAATGCAGAATTTTCCGGAGTATCTCTGTATCATTCCTGTCAATCAGAACCGGAAACATCACAGAAAAATGTTCTGCAATATAGTCCGAAGTTCCCTCCTGATCTATTCCGAGGGCATACATCTGGAAAATCAGATCATATTTTACAGCAGCATTCATTTCCATAGAATAGTCATTCCATGTAACAAGCCTTTTGATCTCTGAAAATTCAACCCCGTTTCTGTTTTTTGGTTCATACAGCATATTACCGTCAATCAGCATTAACGGAGCATGTTTCAGACTGGTACATTTCAAAAATACATCTTCTCCGATATAGCTCACACTTGCAGGAATATTCACAGAAGTCAGACCCGAACAGCGGCAGAATGCACAATCTCCGATGCCGATAACGCCGTCAGGAATTTTCACAGAGGTAAGTGCTGAACAGTTCCAGAATACAGCTTCTTCGATACAGGTCACACCGTCAGGAATATTCACAGAAGTCAGGCTTATACAGTTCCAGAATACAAAATCTCTGATTCTCGTCACACTGTCAGGAATATGCACAGAAACCAGGTTTTTACAATATTGAAATGCATGTTGTCCGATACTTGTCACACCGTCCGGAATACTGACATCCTGATCGGAACCATGATATTTAAGTAATACACCGTCTTTGATTTCAAAATCCTGATTCATAAGAGATTCACCTGCTTATAATTTTAAATTTTCATCAGGATTCTGATACCATTTTTTCTCCTGTTTATAATTTGTCAGCATGAGCTGAAGTTCATACTCTTTGCTGTCGATTGCTGTACAAATGCATTGATCAATATTTTCTTTTGTGATCACATTCACTTCCAGCATAAACGATATGTCTTCCGACTTTTCTTGCGAGGTTTTTTCCGGGTTTTCCAGCAGATATTTCATAATCCCAGAAGCATACTCCTGTGCCCGTTCCAGAAGATTCCTGTTTTTTGTCCCGTTTGTCCCGTATCTCAGTGCATTCCAAATGCAGTCACACCTCATGTCATAAGGCAGTCCCACATCAGAATTCTTATTGATGAGCAGTTCAAAAATTTCCTGCCTCATTCTTGTGTAAGTTTCATATCTATCCGCACGTAAGTCTTCATCTTCATCAGCATAATAGTGATCATTATCTACATAATATTTATCATAATAATCTCTGATATCAAACCTGCAGTCAAAAACTGTAATACAGTCCAGATTAAGTTCATGATCGACAAGATTTATAAAATCATAATATTCTTCCACCAGATCTTTTCCGACACTTGTCACACTGGCAGGGATGGAAATGGATTTCAGATATTCGCACTCGGAAAATGCCCTGTCTCCGATACTTGTCACGCTGCCGGGGATGGTCACAGATTTCAGACATCTGCAGCCCGAAAATGCTTCATTTCCGATACTCGTCACACTGTCAGGGATGACTACAGATTCCAGACGGCAACCCCGGAATGCTCTGTCTCCGATGATTTTTACACCGTCAGGGATGGTCACGGCACTGTCATTTCCAAGATACAGATACAAAGTTCCGTCAATGATAATAAAACCGTCGGAATACGCTTCATGCCATGGTGTATTGAAAATCCCGGTGCATTCAACCAGTCTCAGGATAAAAGACGAATCTTCAAATTTTTGGAGTGCAGGATATGCAATCTCCTTCACAGCGTCAGGGAGGTACACAATGGCCGGTGCGGGTCTATATCCGCTTTCTGGAAATGCATGATCTCCGATACTTGTCACACTTTCAGGGACGATCACAAATTTCAGATCATCAAATTCTGAAAATACCTCGCTTGCGATACCCTTTATGCCGTCCGGAATGATCACGGTGCTGTCATGGCCTCTATATGCAAGCAAAATTCCGCCGAGTACAACAAAATCATCCGGATAATCTTTAAACCACTGTGTCCACGAAAATGCCCTTTCTCCGATGCTTGTCACATTGTCTCCGATTTTTACCGAGGCCAGAGCGGTACAGCCGGAAAATGCCTCATCTCCGATGCTTGTCACGCTTTCTCCCATTGTGACAGAGGTGATGTTTTTACAATTGCAAAATGCACGTTTTCCGATAGTTGCTAATTGATTTCCGCTTTTTATGGAAGTCAGACTTGCACAGCCGGAAAACACTTCCTCTCCGATACTTGTCACATTTTCTCCGAGTTCCACAGACTCCAGGCTTGAACAGCCGCAAAATGCAAAACGTCCGATACTTGTTACTCGCTCTCCGATTCTTACAGAATCCAGCCGTGAACAGCAGCAAAATGCAAAACAGCCGATACTTGTTACATTTGATCCAATTCCCACAGAACGCAGGCTTGAACAGCCGAAGAATGCATAATCTCTGATTTTTGTTACTATATCCGGAATGAAAATATCTTTGTCATTGCCGTGATATTTGATTAATTCATCATCTTGAATTTCAAACCCCTGTTCTTTGCTCTCTTCCAGCAAGGCATCATAATAAGCCTTATATTCTTCATCCTCATCTGTTTCAAAATAAAAAATTCTGATCATTCATACTAAATTCTCCCTTTTCTCTTTATCAAAATTATTTCAGGAACGAAGCCGTTTCATAATAAGCTTTCCAGATTCCGCCCATTTTGGAACTTTTTGCCTTGACAGCCGTCCGGAAATAGGCTTTTAATTTTTCGAGATCATCACGATTCTCCTTGCAGACGGCTCCGAGGAGATTTTCTGTCAGAACAGGGAGTTCGATTCTGCCGTCACCGTAGTACCAGGCATGACAGAGTGTCTGATAATAGACTGATACGGCCTCGGCGGTACTCATGACAGCAGCAGGCTTTTCGATCATTGTGCCTTCTGAGGTGATACCCTCTCTTAATTCATGATATGTGATCGCCAGAAGTTCGGCGACATCCTGATTGACATCACATCCGATATTGCCGTTTTTAGCGAGATCGACAGCTTCCCGGACGATAATTTCTTTTTCCAGTCTGACATCACGGACAGGAGCGACCGTCTCGAAATTGAATCTTCGCTTTAAAGCTCCGGACATTTCGTTGACACCCTTATCACGGGTATTTGCCGTACCGATGATATTGAAGCCGGATTTTGCCAGAATCAGACCGTCATCACCGAGTTCCGGAATATTCAGAATCTGATCACTCATGACAGAAATCAGGCTATCCTGAATTTCGGCGGGAGTTCTGGTAATTTCCTCGAATCTTGCGAAGATACCTTCTTCCATGCCGATCAGGAGCGGAGCAGGGACAAGGGCTTCCCGGCAGGGGCCTTTGGATAATAACAAGGCATAATTCCAGCTGTATTTGATCATATCTTCGGTAGTTCCGGCAGTACCCTGCACGGTATTGGTACTCTTGCCGCAGATGGCAGCCGAGAATAATTCGGAAAGCATAGTCTTTGCCGTACCGGGTTCACCGACGAGCATTAAGCCTCTGTTTCCGGCCAGTGTAATAATACATCTTTCGACAAGAGCGTCATTGCCGTAGAATTTCCGGTTGATGTCCATGGTTTCTCCGGTTGCCGGATTGACGGCCTTTCCGCCTAAGATGAACAATCTGACAGATTTCGGTGATAACTGCCAGTTTTCAGGCTTTTTATTCTGAAAATCGCTTTCTTTCAGAAAAGCGAGCTGATCGGCATAGCGGACTTCTACGGGCGGTTTAATAAAATTCTGTTCCATGATAAAAAACTCCTTACTGATGATTGATTTATAAAAATTTTTCTTCTCTATAATGAGATAAAATTTCACGGCACTGCGGACGGGCATTCTGATCAGCGTAGCCGATCAGACGGCTGATATTGCGTTTCGAGACGAATTTCTGCATTTCCAGAATTTTCCGGATTTGATCAGGGTCATCCTGACTGATCAGAAATTTGAATATTTTGGAAAAATTTTTCCTGACATAGTTTTCCGTACCGGAGATTCCGGCAAAGAGCATTCTTAAAATCAGATCATATTTGATTTTATGCGGCATTTTCACAGAGAAATCTTTTTCCAGCACCAGAATCGCACTGAGTTCCGAAGCGGCTTCACAGGGATAATATTCCATAATTCCGGAATTTCCCTGCACCTGTACCAGCGTATCCGGAGGAAAATCGGGATTTTCGCACTGTGTGACAGAAACGGGAATCAGAATTTGTTTCAGATTCTCACATTTCCGGAATGCTCCGTACTGAATATGATTCACGCTCTGCGGAATCTGCATTTCTGTCAGATGACGGCAGCCACAGAAGGCAAATTTCCGGATTTTCTGTACAGTATCAGGAATCCGGACTGCTTTCTTTCCGGCCGGACAGCAGTATAATTCCGTAAAATTTTTATTATATAACAAGCCGTCAGCAGAGGCAAAATACGGATTATTTTCGGAAACGCTGATTTCTTCGAGCTGTTCACAGTCTGCAAATGCTCCGTAGCCGATATGATTCACATGCTCCGGAATCTCGATTTTTTTCAGAGCATGGCAATGCAGAAATGCCATATGACCGATATGCTCCAGACCGTCCGGAAACTGAATTTCTTTCAGAGCCTGACATTTTTCAAATGCTCCGTATTCAATGCTTTTCAGTTCTGCCGGCAGTGTAATCCAGGCAAGTTTTTTCCAGTTTCGGAATGTATAAAATTCTATTTTCCGGATATGATCTGACAGAAGCAGTTCGGCAGTATCAGGATTTCCGGAATATCCCGTCAGGATATGATTTTCAATATGCAGTTTCATGTGCATTCCTCCCGTTCTGTATCGCTTTCTATTATTATAGCAAAACAGATGTTCAGAAGTTTTACAACTGCAAAAGTTTTTGAATTATTTTTATTATAGCATATCTGCTGACAGAATGCAAGGAAAAAAACAAAACTCTCCGCCAGAGCAGAGAGTTTTTTTATAAAAATTGATTAAAAGTCCGTAATCAGGCCGACAATATATTTCAGAATCGCTAAAGAATCGTTGGAATCCGGAGTACCGCTGAAATCGACATCGGCATTCAACTTCTGTGTAGCTGTCAAAGTTTCTTTTCCGAGAAGATTTTTATTCAGCATAATGACATCCAGAATATTGATCGTACCGTTTTCATCGACATCGCCGAACATGGAAGGGCCGTCGATTTTGCAGTTACTTGTATCGGCCTCTATTGCCGAAACGGCTGTTGTTGTTGTATCAGTAGATTTTGTGCCGGTAGTTGTTGTCTTAGTTGTAGTTGTTGTTGTCTTGGTTGTAGTTGTTGTTGTCTTAGTCGTAGTAGTGGTTGATTTTGCTGTTGTGGTAGTAGTCGAAACAGCTTCCTGCTGTACCGGAGTCGAGCCGTCCGGTTCGATACCGCCTACCAGAACACCGTCATCATAAACACAGATATAGTCAGTTCTGATTTCATTGTTATCACCGAACATTTCGGAATCACTCAGCACCGGAAGCCCCTGATAGCTGTAGTCATTGGTCGGATCCCAGTTATCGCCGTAATACATCCCCATGGAGAATTGATATTTTTTGCCGGAGTTGGCAATTTTATAGCCGTCCCATGAAACTTCGACATAGTAAGTATTTTCTTTTCCGTCATATTTGAACGGGCCTGAAGTGATACCGTCCGCACCGTCCTCACCGGCTTCGGCACTGGACTGGTCATATAATTCTTTGGCATCAACAGAGCTGATATTGCTGATTTCACTGGAATCGAAATAATATCTGACAGAAATCTTATCAGAGGGCTTATTGGAATCAGTCCGAACCATGAAGGAAATCTTTGTCACACCGGCACCGTCATCATGAAGATCATCCACAGCAAAGGCCTCAATCCAGTAGCCGTTGCTTCCCGAACCGTCTTCACCGCCGTTTTCCTCGACCGGAGGGAAATCCTCATCAATCGGATCGGACGGACTGCCGTAGAAATGATACAATCCGGCAGCTGCTCCGACAAATGCAGCATTATAGTCGATTGTGACTTCATTATAAGTCCAGTCGGAAGTCACATCAAAATGAGCATCCTGACCGTCAGGGCCGCCGACAAGTGCCCCATAAAGAACATGTCTCTGCGGAGCAGGGTCTTCGCACTTGGTCAGACCGGAAGCGGCTCTGTGATGCGGATAAGCAGCGGAATTTTCATTAAAGCCGACAATAAAGCATCTGGGGCCGTGTGTTACACCGTCATCACGGGTTTCGAGATACGTAATATCATTATCGCCCATGAGATATTCCATCTGACCTTTTGCCCATTCGCTTCCCGAACCGGGCTTGTCGTTATTCTTATATTTATCATAGATCAGCGTTACCAGCTGCATAGCGGTATCATAACGGGCACTTCCCCAGGTGCTCATGAACGCATAGCCCTGCGGAGTGGAATAATTAGTCTGCCAGGTCTTGATGGCTTTCTCAATCTGAAGCCAGAAATCGGCATCATCATACTGATTTTTGCCCTTAGCAGCACGGTACATATTCTGCAAATCCAGTTCCGGGTGCTGTAAGTCTATGATACCCAGCAGAGTATTGGCACCGCTCCAGACATCATTCCAGCAGTAAGCCCATCCGGGCGGAGCATAATAATCCACATAGGGCAGGCAGTTATTTAAATATTCGACATCTTCGGTGGCAATATAGAGCCATGCGGCAGACCAGACGAAATCGTCTTCCCATTTGCTGGAAAGATAATACTGTTTCGGGCCGTCAGCGTTATCGCTTCTCAGGAAGTCATCACCCTCGCCGACTTCGTATTTGGAAATATGCTTCCATGCGAAATTATAGAGAGATTTCGCATAATCGAGGGATTTTGCGGCATATTCCGGATCGGTGTCTTTAAAATTCAGATAGTTGATTGTCAGGGAAGCCGCCGCAGAAACGACATAATCCACCTGCGGCTTTTCATCTGTCAGGAAGAAAGCCGGACGTGCCATGCTGTCGACTTCCGGAGACTGCCACAGAGCATGGTCAATATCGCCGTCGCCGACCTGATAGCAGTGAGCGACAACATTGCCGGACTTGTCCCGGAAGGTGCATTTCATCAGATAATCGTTAAAATATCTCAGAATGGTTTCAATATGATCATCCTGACCGGTTGCTTTATAGGCATCACGAAATTCATAATAGCCCCAGCCCAGAGCAGCGGCAGAATAATTCTCCGGCATACCGAATTCGACATGGTCTCCGGCATCGTGGAAACCGCCTGCGACATCGACACAGCCGTCACCGTCGGGGTCGAGTACATCTTTATTGGCATCAATAAATTCCTGAGAAAGATTGGTTCCGACACTTTTTTCATTCATCGGCTGGAGCGGTACAGCCGCATCATAGGCATGGCAGTCACCTCGCCAGGACAGACGGGAATTTTCATCCACACCCGTACCGCACATATTGGCATCATAGAAATACATGGAATGCTGGAGCAGACGGGCAAAATTATCCCGTTCGGTGAGTGCGGCCGAAGCCGTCAGCGGACTGAAAGAAGGCAGAATGCTGGCTGTCAGCACAGCGGCAGAAGCAGCAGCGGCCTTGATCCGGTTTCTGAATTTCTGTTTTTTCATACAAGAAAAACCTCCTGAAATCAAATTTCACAGTTTGTACATAATATTATAATCTAATTATAATATTTTTCCCTGTAAATGTCAAGAGGTTTTTTACGAATTGTTATTTAATTTTTATTTTGTAATCTGATGAATCAGGAATTTCACGGCTTTTCCGAATGCTGCGAGATGTTTCCGGAATTCAGAAGCCCGTTTTTTGAGTTCTTCCAGATTCTCCAGGAATTTCTGACGGCGTTCCGGGTCGAAGAAATACAGGCACAGCCCGGCAGCTGCACAGAGAATCGTCAGGCTCAGGCAGACAATCCGGAAGCCTTTCCAGAATTTCACGCCTGGAGCTTCATACTCGTCCGCATAGAGCTGAAAGCGTTCTTTTCTGGATAATTCTTTATTTTCAATAATAAATTCTGCAATTTCCTGATAATTTTTACTGCGTGCCTGTGTGGCGATCGCCGGAGCTTCTTCGAGTACATCGAAGAAATCTTCGGCCAGGATTTCAAAATCCTGTGTGACCTGCAAAGCGGCTTTGATCATAGCTTTCCGGTTCTTCTCGCCGTAGACCGAAACCGCCGTGCTCAGAGCACCGGACAGAGCAATCATCGTTCCGGCATCGACAGGGTTTTCATTTGCTGCATTCGCCGCACGGAGAGCACAAGGCACAATGCCGGCGGCAATCTGAAACTGATTCATAAAAAAATACCTCCTGAAAAATAATTTATTTTGATTTATGTTTTTTCTTTACAGAAAATCCGAAATCTCCGCATTTTCTGCCGAGTGCAAAATATTCGCCGTGGGCATAGGCGAGCAGACCGGCCTGCTGTAAGTTGAATTTCCCCTTGCTGTCGATATATTTTTCTTCGACCTGTACGGCAGTAATATCCGCCATAAACATCGTATGCGTTCCCAGATGACGAATCTCACAGACTTTGCATTCCAGACTGACCGGACACTGTGCGATCACAGGGGCTTTCACCGTACTCCCCTCGGCCAGCTCCAGATGACATTTCTGAATTTTATCCGTCTTTGCCCCTGTTTTCATGCCGCAGTAATCGACAATCCTGCCCATGGAAGAAACCGGCAGATTAATCACAAATTCCCTGTTCCGGCTGATGATATCATAAGAATATCTCGAAGGCCGCACAGAAATATATGTCATCGGCGGATGGGTACACAGTACACCCGTCCAGGCGACTGTCAGCACATTCGGGTGCTGAAGCGTTCCGCATGTGACCAGAGCAGGCGGCACAGGTGCCAGCAGAGCACTTCCTTTCCAGATCATTTTGCTCAAAAGCATTCCTCTCCTTTCCGGTTTTTTTATTATTATAGCACATTGCCTGAAAAAATGCAATGCCTGTATTCAGAATTTTTCAATTTGTAATAACGAAAACGTTTTTAAAATCAAGATTTTATTTATAATAATACTAATTGTAAATTTTTTATTTTTTTTTAAAAAACAGTTGATTTTATGTAAAAAATATGTTATGATATAGTAAAGGGCTTTGAACAAGAAGGGTGCATTCAAAGTACACACGGCTCAGCACGCCGTATAATTTATATTTGTTATCATATAAAGGAGGATTGCTATGCAACTTTTTCTGTACAAAGATACAAAAGATGAGACCATTCATGCATCTGTCAACGGAAAAAAGACCGGATGCAGAATCAATCTGACAAAAAATGCCACGCAATTCAGCCAGTCCGGAACGGTGGACTTCACCGACCTGATCGACTTCCTGGATGCCGTCAATTGTCAGAACTGCCAGAATGCTTTCTCGAAAAAAATTCTGGCCGCCGATAACAAGGCAAGAAGAGAAAAAACCAAAATTGCCCAGAAGCAAGCCAAAAGCGGCTACTCCGAAGAAGACAGCAACCTGGTCAACCTCGCCGAAGAACAGGAACGCAGGAGAAATCAGCCTGCCCGCCCTGCTTCGTCCTCACCGAACCTGCCGCCGCCCCCGGCCGCAGCACCCAACCTTCCGCCGCCGCCTGCTCCCGAACCCGAACAGCCTGCTGCACCGCCGCCGCCTCCGGTCGCTCCGGAACTCGACGATGCTGCCCTTCCGGCTTATGAAGAATGGGTTCCCCCCACAAAGAAAAAAGAACAGGCTCCGGCCGCTCCTGCTGTGGACGATTCCCTTGCGGCCTTTATGGTCACCCAGACACAGGACCCTACTGCCGCCGCTTTTGCTTCCGATAACAGCAAAAATCCCAACGTCCTCGCTGAACAGTCTGCTCCGGCAGTGCCGCAGAATCCTGTTTTAGACGATACCCTTGCACAGTTTAACCTGAATCCGGCTGCCAAGCCTGCTCCGCCCCAGCCCGAACCGGCTGACGATATTATGGCACAGTTCAGCCTGAAACCGGAACAGCCTCAAGCCGCTCCGGTACAGGAAGCCCCGGCCGCTCCGCCGCCGCTCTCCGGCCTGATGGACGATACGCTTGCACAGTTCAGCCTGAAGCCGGAACAGCCTGAAGCCGCCCCCGTACAGGAAGCCGCCTCATCTGCCGAACCGCAGAGCGTAGACGAACTCCTGAAAGAATTCGGCCAGGCTCCGGAAGATTCCGAATCTCAGACACTGGATGAATTATTTGCCAAATTCAAAGAAAAACCCGCTCCGAAGCCGGCCGCTGTGGATTTCGGCAATCTGGAAGTTCCCCAGCTGAATGCACCCTCGAAACCGGTCAGCATGGACGTTCCGGAAGTTCCCCAGCTCACACCGCCCAAGCCCGTGCCTTCGTTTGAAGAAATCAAACAGGAAACCACCGCAAAGGCCAAGGCTTCTTCTGCCATCATGGACGATGCCACCGAACTTGACGGCGTGGGCATGGCTCCCAAGGTAGAAAACCGGGAAGAGGAAGAAGAAGATTATATGGCTCTTGTCGTCAATACCCGTCTGGAAGATTATGACGATGATGATGACGATGACGACGACGATGAAGAATATCACGGCTCCAGCTATGCACCGCATGACGATGACGAAGAAGAAGCCGCCGCTCCGCCTCCGGTACAGCAAAAAACTGTTCCGGCTGCCAAGCCTGCTCCGGCCGCTGTTGTGACCGAAACACCGCAGAATTCCGGCCAGACTGCTGCTGATATTACCGCCGCAGCTGCTGCCATCACTGCTGCCGCTGCCGCCATTACTGCCGCAACTGCCGCCGCCAAGCCTTCCGTACCGTCAATTTCAGGATTGGGCGATCTGCCGGATTTATCCAGCCTTTCCGGTCTGGGCGATCTGCCTGATCTGGATATTCCTTCCGTACCCAGCGTGCCGGATGTACCTGATGTACCTGATGTACCGGATGTGCCGGATCTGAATACCAATCCGTTCGAGGCCGAGGCAGATGCCGATATTCCCGAAGTGCCGACCCTTTCCGTGCCGACAATCTCCGATTCTGATCTTGACCCGATGATCCCCGTCACCCCGACCCCCAGCTATCTCTACGGCCAGAGAGCTTCTCAGGCTCAGCAGAGCATGTATATTCCGCCGTCTCCGCCGCAGTCGGTATATCTCAACGGCGGCCAGCCGCAGTATCCGCAGGCATACGGCCAGCCCCGCCAGCCGCAGTCGATGTATATGGGTCAGCAGCCGCAGTCGGTTTATATCAACCAGTCTCAGCCGCCGCAGTATCCCACCAGTGCTCCGGCACCGGCCGTGCATACTACTGCTCCCTACAGAGGTGCCGGCATGAATTCCCTGAACTCCGTACAGATTCAGCAAATGCAGAGACAGCAGGCTATGCAGCCGCAGATTCCCGCCACACAGGGCGTTCGTGTTTCTACGATCGAACAGAAAGCCGTTGTGCCGGATGCCGTCCGCAATGCCATTGCCAATACTGCCGCCAAAGCTCAGGAAAATATCTTCGACCAGCAGGGCGGAAAAGTCGAAGTGGCCAATGATATCATGTCCGCTCTGAACCAGATGGGCGAAGATACCAGCAGCTTTACCAAGAAAAAGAAAGAAGACAACGAACCCGAAATCAAAGGCGTAAAAGAATGGAAACCCAAGGATAATAAAAAGCGTTCTGATTTCATGAAAAATCTGCATAAAAAAGGCCTGTAATCCGGTCTTTCCATGCGTAAATCACAGTTCCGCAGGAGAAGCTCCCCTTCCCTGCGGTGCTGATTAACAGGAGGAATTGCATTATGCCACCAATCAAACGAGAAGCTGTCTTCGCTTCCATCCGGAGCCAGCTTATGACAGACCCCCAGAGAGGAACCATGTTATTATTGAATCTTCTCAAACTCTTTGCCGACCGCAAGGACGATGCCGAATTTGTAAAAGAACTTGCCGAACTGGCCGGAGATCTGGCCTCAGTTTCGTTCGAGTCGCCTTATGTGCAGAATCCGCTGTTTGCCCAGCCGGTTCCGATGCCGTACTTACAGGGCGGCAGTCTGCCGGGCGGCAGCATTCCCGTGCCGTCTTTTGCAGATTTCAATCCGAGTGAACAGTTTCCCCCGAAACAGCCCAAGTCTCATCCCCAGCCGGAACAGCAGAAGCCGATTGCCGAAAATGCTGTCTCTGCTCTTGACCAGATGGGCGAAGATACCACACAGTTCACACAGAAACAGAACCCGAACGAACCCAATATCGAGGGCTATGAAGAATGGACACCAAAGCCCAAGAAAAACGGCAGAAAAACTCCGGGCAAGCAGGGGTAAGCGGCTATGACAGAACAGGAACGCAATGCAGTCATTGCAGAGCTGGAAAAACAGCTCTCCGGAGACGGCCTGAAAGATATGCAGTTCTTGCAGCAGCAGGCCGAAATTTATGAAAATCAGGAGGGCGGTCAGGAAGTGGCAGATGCCATTTTAGCTCTTGCCGTCTCGAAAATGCCGCAGGAAAATCAGGACTATCTGCATGAAATGCTGTATATCGGTGAACGCCGTCTGAATCAGGTCTATGAAGAAGCCGTGAATCTGTCCAATCAGCATGAAACGGCAAAATCTCTGGTACTGACTGCCCAGCTTTACCAGCATATCACAAAGCATTTTCAGGAATCGGATACGGGAAGATTCTTCAGTTTCCGGAATCTTCTGGAATCGAATTTATATTATCAGTTCTATCATCCTGTGAAAAATCTGCTGAAAACGCCGTTTGATTTTACCAGATACCTGACTCTGCACGGCTATAACCTGACAGAACTGAGAAGAACAGACGAAGCCGTCCCGGTTTTGCAGGAAGCTGTCCGGTTCAATCCGGTCAATCCTGACCCGAGATTTGAGCTTGCTGAGGTCTATAAGCTGACCGGGGGTCAGAAACTTCTGCTGGAGACCGTCCGGGAAACCGTTCCGGTCTGCACTTCGGCATATGCTCTGGCGAGATGTTATGCCAATATGGGCTATTACTGCGTTGAGAAAAAAGATTATGACAGTGCAGTCTGCTTCTATTTCGAGAGCATGATTTTCGAGAAACATCCGGCTGTGCCCGGAGAACTACATCATATTTCGATTCTGACCGGAGAACAGATCACCCCTCCGACCAGAAAGCAGGTGCTCGCCGCTTTTGAGAAATATCAGATTCAGAACGGCCCTTCTCCGGAAACACTGCATGTTGTCACGGAATTGTCGAAACAGGCTCAGGAACGTCAGAACTGGGCGGAAGCAGTTTATTATCTCTATGTAATTTATGATATTACCAAAGATCCGGCCGCAAAAACTATGCTCGAACGCTGTCAGGCAAGGCTGGAAGCTCAGAATCAATAAAGGAGAAAAATTTCTTATGGTAACTACAAATATTATGAATGCAACAAGCTGTCGGAGTATCACAGAAACACACGGCTGTTTCTCGCTTCTGGAATATGAAAAAGATATTTCCGTGAACAAATCCACAGCTTCTACGGAATATTTCGCTTCTAAGATGAACGTCCGGAAACGTCAGGTGATTGCCGCTCTGAACGGCAACGGCGTGATCATCCAGGCCGGTGCAATGCAGTGGATTGCCGGAGCGGTCGAGATTGCTACCAATATCAACGGCGTAGGCGATTTCGCAAAGAAGCTCATCGGCGGAAAAGTCACCGGAGAAAGTGCCGTCAAGCCCCGCTATACCGGCACGGGCACACTTGTGCTTGAGCCGACTTATAAACATATTTTATTTGAAGATGTCGCTTCCTGGGGAGCTTCCGGCATGGTGATCGAAGATCAGCTGTTCTATGCCTGTGAAGATACTGTTGATATGAAAATTGTCGCAAGAAGCACGTTTTCTTCTGCGGCACTCGGCGGAGAAGGCCTGTTCAATAACTGTCTGGTCGGCAAGGGAATCGCCGTTCTGGAAAGCCCTGTCCCCCGTGACGAACTGATCGTCATGGAACTGACCGAACCGAATGACGTTGTTAAAATTGACGGCAATATGGCGATTGCCTGGAGTAATTCCCTGAAATTCACCGTCGAAAAGGCAACTAAAACGCTGGTTGGTTCGGCGGCTTCCGGAGAAGGGTTCGTGAACGTCTACAGAGGCATCGGCAAAATTCTGATGGCTCCCGTATAAGAAAGGCTTTTCTATGATTTGTCCGTATTGTCTGCAAGGCGTTGTCCTGAACGCAAGAATTATCAGGACTGATGAAAAAATTAAAATCTGTGATGAATGCGATACGATCTGGAAAGAATCAGAAACCGTTTCTGAGCAGACCGGCGTATCCAGTGCCAGTTTCATGAAACAGCGTGACTGCTCCGTTTCCTGGAGAGAATTCGAGATTTTAAAATCATAATAAAAAAACTCCCTGTTTTCAGGGAGTTTTTATTTCATCCAGAGTCAGGACTTTTTCGGAACAGTAGAAATTTCTCAGAGCTTCTTCCTCCGTATTTTTCAGATAATCGCCGTTCCAGAGAGCTGTGAAACTCCAGAGCGTATGATCTCTGCATAACAGATTCACATCCGGCAGACTGCCGCACTCGCTGACAGCTAAGATTTTTTTATGCTTCGTCATCCGGTACAGCCAGAGAAATTCTTCATAGCGGCTGCCGAACGGCTGATTTTCATCCGGATAGAGATCCATCACGGCAATATCATAGCGATTGACCAGAAAACTTTCATTCTGCCCGTTCCAGAGCCAGATTAAATTATGCAGATGATGATATTCCGTCATTCTCCGGTAGAGAACATCCCATAACCAGCGATAAGACTGCGAACCGTCCGCCCCCCACCAGTACCAGCCGCCGCCTGCTTCCGGCAGAGGCCGCCATAACACCGGAATATCCTGTTCTGCGAGTGTCTGCAAAGCTTCGGAAATCTGATCAATATCATGCAGAATTGCCGCACATTCCGGAGAAATCTGCTGATTCTCCAGAGCCGTTTCTATTTCGGCTTCCGACAGCAGAGCTGCATCAATCTGATAATCCAGATTCTCGTCTGTCAGCGTACTGTCAGGAATCGCCTCGGACAGCGAAAAATCTGTCTTTTCGGTCAGAATATCGGCAATGCCGGAGGGAGCGTCCCAATACCATGACAGGCCGACAATACCGCCGTGAACTGCCCAGTTCTGACAGGCCTGTATTATATTCCGGGATTCTTCCGAAGTGTTGCCGGAATAACTCCGCATTTCCCCGAACCGGATCGCCGGATAATGTCCGGTGATCTGACAAATCATATCCAGTTCTGTATTTTTATCAGAATCTGTATACTGTCCGGAAAGCACATGATTTCCATAATGTTCCGACAGGAAATTCATCAGTTTCCGGGCATTTTCCGAAGCTTCCGGGTCGGACAGCTCATACTGTTTCTGATACTTGATCTTTGCAAGTTCGGTATGATCAGAGATTTCAAAATAATCAACTGAAAAATTTCCGTCCGTTTCCTGAATCGAAAGCTCTGCTTGTCCGGCCGGAAGCCAGATTCCTGAAACGGTGAATCTTGTGAAATGCTCCGTATCAGAGAGCGTGAATCTGCCGATTTCAACTCCGTTCAGAAGCAGGGCATTCGTCCCGGGAGCAGAGGCTTTCACACTGACAGTCAGATTATAATGCTGTGCCGCTGGAATCATGAACGCTGCCTGTATGCTGTCGCCTTCCCGGACGGAAAAGCCGGAAATGCATGTGCCGTTACTGCATTCCGGAAGTTCTTCCGGATAGAGATTCCCGGTATACTGAGCATGTTCGGCTTCGGCCCGTAAAAGTACTTCCTGCGGACTGCTTTCTGGAAGTTCCGGAGCAAGTTCCGGATATTCCGGCGGATTCTGCAAAAGCGTTTCGGTTTCAAATTCCGGTTCTGATTGTGATTCTGTTTCGGAATCCGGTTCAGAATCCGTTTCTGATGACAATTCCGGCTCATCCGGAACCGGAGTGTTCTGCGAATACAGGAACACACCCCCGGCCGTCAGAAGCAGCAGAACCGCCAGACTGATTATTATTTTCTTTCCGGTCATGATTATGCCTTGACTGTATAGACAGCTCCGGGCTGTGTCTCGAAGCAGATCACACCGTCACGGAGCGAAGCACTGACAGGAGCATCATCCGTCCGGTGAACGGTCATGACTCCGGCCGCACGCAGAGCACAGGGCTGACCGTGATGAGAAATAATCTCGGCATAAGTCAGCTTGTTTTCTTTCCATTCCATGCTGATTTCAAAGCCTCCACGGGCACGGAGTCCGGAAATCTTACCGTTTTTCCAGGACTTCGGCAGAGCCGGAAGAAGATAAATTTCTCCGGAATGGCTTTGCAGCAGTACTTCGGCGATTCCGGCCGTACCGCCGAAATTGCCGTCAATCTGGAACGGCGGGTGCATATCCAGCAGATTCGGATTTGTCGAATGTGCCAGTAATTTTCTGAGATTTTCATACGCCATATCTGCGTCATGCAGACGTGCCCACATGTTGATAATCCATGCACAGCTCCAGCCGGTATGACCGCCCCCGTGAATCAGACGGCGAATCATAGTCGCTCTTGCTGCCCGGGCGAGTTCCGGTGTTTTCTGAGGAGAAATCAGATCAGCCGGGTGCAGGGCGAATAACTGTGAAATATGTCTGTGACCGATTTCGACTTCGTCATAATCTTCTGCCCATTCCATGATCTGCCCGTATTTGCCGACGGAAATCGGCGGCAGTCTGAGCAGCATATCAGAAAGCTGATCGGCAAACTCATGATTTTTATCAAGAATTTCGGAAGCTCTGATCACGTTCTTGAACAGGACGGTGATAATCTGAGTATCCATCGAGGGTGCGAGGCAGAGACTGCCTTTCGAGCCGTTTTTTGTCAGATAGGTATTTTCCGGCGAGACAGACGGCCCCGTGACCAGCTGATGATTTTTGTTTTCAAATAAATAATCCACGAAGAACAGGGCGGCTTCACAGAGCGTATCATAATGCGAAGCTAAAAAATTCTGATCCTGTGTGAACTGATAATGCTCGAAGATATGCAGGCAGAGCCATGCCGCCCCCATCGGCCAGATCGTAGCAGGCATCCATAAATCCTGCGGAGCACAGTCGCCCCAGATGTCTGTATTATGATGACAGCAGAACCCTCTTGCATGATACATTTCCTGAGCGACCTGCCGGCCGTTTGGCCGCATTCTCTCGATCAGATCAAACAAAGGCAGATGGCATTCCGGCAGATTGCAGGTTTCGGCAGGCCAGTAGTTCATTTCCGTATTGATATTAACAGTAAATCTCGCCCCCCATGCCGGCCACATATCTTCATTCCAGATTCCCTGGAGATTCATCGGCTGACTGTCCGGACGGCTTGCGGAAATCATGAGATAGCGGCCGTAGTTGAAATATAACACAACAAGCTGATTGTCATGAATTAATTTATGACATTCCTTATCATCATCGGCATTGCCTTTCAGACGGGCAATTCTCTGATCGGTCGGAAGTTCCGAAGCTCCGGAGCTGTTGTCTTCCAGTTCAAATTTCACACGCTGATATAAATTCTGATAATCCTGAATATGCTCGGCTTTCAGTTTTTCTGTCAGCAGAGAAAGGTCTTTTCTGCGGCTTTTGCGGAACAGACTGACAGTCTCCTGCAAATGGGTCATAGCACAGTCGATATAGGCATCGCCGTGGTAGAAACTGGTTGTCATCGAGAGCAGCAGCAGAGCTTCATCCGCATGGCTGATCTGCAAGGCACTGCCGATCGTCTCGACAGAACCGCCTTTCACCAGAGCGGTCATGCCGCAGGCAAAGAAAATACCGTCACGGCTTCCCGTACCGCCGGTATAGAGAATTGTATTTTCTCCGGCAGGGCGGTTATCGTCATAATAATCATCACGGCCGTCCAGGGAAGCAGAGAAATCGACAGCTCCGGGCTGATCGGCTCGAATCGAAATCACCATCAGCTGTGCCGGATACGAGACAAACACTTCACGGGTGAACTGCACACCGGCATCGTCATGGAACTCCACACGGGCGACTGCCTCATGCAGATCAAGCGAACGCTGATAATTCCGGGCTTTTCCGGTAAATCCATGATAGAGCGTAAGCGTTCCCAGCGGCATATAATGCCGGGAATTGGGTGTCACGCCCTGCATTTTCTGAAAGGCGATCTTTTCGGCTTCGGCAATTTTCTCCTGTTCCAGAAGCGTTCTGATTTCCTGTAAGCCCTCGTAAGCCCTGGGGTTGATACGATTCCGCTTTCCGCCGGAATACACAGAATCTTCGTTGAGTTTATAAATTTCTTTTTCTGCTCCGCCGAACAGCATAGCTCCCATACGGCCGTTGCCGACCGGCAGAGCCTGATTGAAATCGGCGGCTTCTTTGGTATACCATAACAATTCATCTGCACTTTTTCGCATGATCTGTCACCTGTTTCTTAAAAATAGATTCAATTATTATTATAGCATAAAATCATGCGGAATGCAAGAAATGCCGTATTTTTTAGTAAAATTGCCCTGAATTCTGCTTATTTTTTCCAATAAGACTGTACAATTTCCCAGTATGGATAAGAACTGTCATGCATTTGCAGATACTCACGGAACATGGCTTCTGTTTCGGGGCTTCTGTCATACCGGAGCATTTCCCAGATGTCCCGGAATATTTCCTCATCCTGCAATTCAATATGATCCTGAGCCAGTTTCCGTGCCTGCCGGGGATTCGTCCGCATCCAGCTGCGGAAAGCACAGCGGAATTTTGATTTTGAAGTCTTGTCAATCCGAGTAGGAATCTCTTTCAGCCATAATTCGACATTTTCCGGCGTGAAATCGCTTTCCTGCACGGGAACCAGCAGGCGGTCTGTCAGTTCCTGCAAATCCGGATAGCTGTGCAGACGGAAATCTTTATCCCAGAACTGCTCCCGGAACAGCAGATGATGATACAGCTCCATGTCTTTGACATCAGCCGGAAGCAGATCTTCAAAATCTTCCAGCTCATCAATCGGGATGGTAATGCCAGCAAATTCAGCACAGGTATATTCTCTCGCTGCAAAATCGAACCGTGCCCGGCCTGTGACGGGAATCAGCAGCAGACAGGGCAGACGCAGGCCGAGTCTTGCCGTTGCCCAGGCCTTGTGATGGCCTTCGAGCAGGGCATTCATGAAACCGTATTCATAAAAGGCCAGTGCATAGGGCTTTTGACCCTGTTTCATGATTTCTTCGTAATAAGCTCCCCGTTCCGGGTCGAAACAGCCGCTGGATTTGGTCGGGAACAGATAAGCCGGAAAGCCTTCTTTGAATTCCCTCAGCCAGTAGTTGTCATAGCCGCCGGCCAGAGCCGGATAGGTTCCGAAACTGTTCCAGAAGAAATGATTGCAGCCGTCTGTAGGAATCAGTTCTGTTTCGGCAAGAATATAATAGCCGTCGCTGAGTTTTCCGAGCAGAGGCCGGAGATCTTCCAGAGAACTGTGCAGATCAGAAAATCCGGCATCCAGTTTTTTACGGACAGCTTTCAGTTCGGGAGAATTGATATTCTCCATGCCATAGCCGAAATGGAGTTCTCCGGGCTTTACAACAGATTCCATTGCTTTCGTATTCATCTGATACAGCGGCTGATCTTCAAAAAACAGCTGCTGCCGGATGAAAAATTTGTTTGTCACACTGCTGCATGTTTCAGAACGGAATGTGCCTTCACCGTTTCTGACACGGAACAGGAGAGCATTTCTGCTCCAGCGGGGTCTTTCTTTCACGAGATCTTTGAGAAGTTCAACTTCAGCAGAACGTCTGGCTTCAAAATCAAAGAACATGGGGAATTTCCTTCTTTCCGGAAAAATTTTTATAAAATGAAAATCGGTAATATGAAAAGAATATTACACGGAAAATTATCATAACATATTTTCAGAAAAAAGTCAAGAGGGCTTCCGAAAAAGTATTGACTTTTTTCTGTATTTCTGTTATAATGATATATATTCAGACTTTTAGGAGGAATTTTATTATGAAAACTTACAAATGCAAAGTATGCGGAAAAGTCTTTCAGGTCGAGGACGGTCAGGAAGCTGTCTGTCCTGTCTGCAAACAGTCCGGAGACAATCTGGAGCTGATCGAGGAAACTGCCGCCAATGCCAATCCCTATGCCGGCACACAGACAGAAAAGAATCTTCAGGCCGCTTTCGCAGGTGAATCCCAGGCAAGAAATAAATATACCTATTTTGCTTCCGTGGCAAAAAAAGAGGGTTTCGAGCAGATTTCGGCTCTGTTCCTGAAAACTGCCGATAACGAGAAAGAACATGCCAAAATGTGGTTCAAAGAATTGCAGGGTATCGGCTCGACTGCTCAGAATCTCGCCGCTGCTGCCGACGGTGAGAATTTTGAATGGACAGATATGTATGAAGATTTTGCAAAAACCGCCGAAGCCGAGGGCTTCCCTGTACTGGCTGCGAAATTCCGTGCAGTCGGTGCGATTGAGAAACATCATGAAGAACGCTACCGGGCACTGCTGAAAAATATCGAAGCTCAGGAAGTCTTCAAAAAAAGCTCAGTGAAAGTCTGGGAATGCCGTAACTGCGGTCATATCGTAGTCGGCACGGAAGCTCCGGAGGTTTGTCCGGTCTGTGCTCATCCGCAGAGCTATTTTGAAATCCGTGAAGAAAATTATTAATTTTGATCATAAAAAATCCGGCCTCGAAAGACCGGATTTTTTTCTTATTTATCTGGAGATGGAAAGAATGAATGAAAACTGCTTATTTTGCGAGTGCTTCGCCCAGAGCTTTGCAGGCGGCAAGAGCATCATCATCGGGAGCTTCATTGGCTGTTACGGAATCTGTTACCAGATCAGCACCGGCTGACTTGGCATCTTCTTCCCAGTTCCGCATCCATTCGCCGTCGCCCCATCCGTAAGAGCCGAACAGAGCAATTTTCTTGCCGTTCAGGTTAGCCTTGACTGCGTCCCACATGGGCTGGAATTCGTCTTCTTCGAGGACTTCTGCTCCCATAGCCGGACAGCCGAAAGCAATTGCGTCAAATTCGTTGGCTTTGTCAGCAGAAAAATCTGCGGCGGTGATCAGCTCTGCACCGGCGGCTTCTGCAACGGCATTTGCCATAGCTTCGGTATTTCCTGTCTGACTCCAGTATACAACTGCAACTTTACTCATGATAAAAATCATCCTTTCAAAATTTTAAAAATCAGTCAGCAACTGCTGACTAGCATAATTTTATTATAGCTTTTTTACTCTGCAAGTTCTACTCCAAAAAGCAATAAAACCAATCCGTCCGGACATTTTCCCGGATTCTTTATTGACTTTATCCGGAAAATATGCTATAATAAAAAAAACTCCCGAAAGACGTGTGATAGTTATGAACGCAATACTAAAAAAAACGCTGCTCCCGGTTCTGGCAGGCCTGTTTCTGCTCAGTTCCGGATGTTCCCGGAAACAGGAGGAAAGCAGCCTGACTCTGCCGGAAACAAACGGCATTCAGGCAATTTCTGACCTGAACGGCAAAAAAATAGGCATACAGATCGGCACAACCGGAGAACTCTACGCCGAGGATATTCCGGATGTCCAGATACAGAGCTTTACCAAACCCAGTGCGGCGGTCAAAGCCCTGAAAGAACAAAAAATTGATGCCGTCATCCTCGACAGCGAACCCGCCAGAGTCCTGACCGAAGCTGACGACTCCTGCCGGATTCTCGTGCAAAGCCTTGTCGAAGAAGAATATTCTATCGCATATGCCAAAAACAATACAGAATTAGGCCACAGGATAGACAACGCTCTGGACAAGCTCCGCAAAGACGGCACACTTGCCGATATTTCGGCACACTGGATCGGAGAAAATGCCGATCAGGTTTCTTATCATCCTGACGAATCCCTGACCCGTGAAGGAACACTCGTTATGGCGACCAATGCCGAATTTCCGCCGTATGAAAGCAAAGATTCCCTCGGAAACATTGTCGGCATTGATGTCGATATTATGACAGCAGTCTGTGATCAGCTCAAAATGAATCTGGAAATCAAAGACATGCAGTTTGATTCGATTCTGCCGTCTGTCCAGAACGGCAAGGCCGATGTCGGTGCGGCCGGCATTTCCGTCACGGAAGAACGGGAACAGCTTGTAAGTTTTACGCAAAGTTATGCGGTTTCCAAACTGGTGGTCATTGTCCGCAATGGATAAAAATTTTATAAAATATTAGTATTATCCTGCCCTGTAATTCCCTGAAGATTACAGGGTATTTCTGTCAGTTCTGCCGAAAATTTTCAGAAATCCGGAAAAATATTTTTCTGTTTCCGGCGTAAAAAAAACTTGACAAAACTGAATTTTTATGTTATACTTCTAGTTGTACTCAAAAACAGTAAGCGTGAGCTTACTTTCATAAAGTTTTTGCGGAAAATCAAAGTTTTTTTCTAGTTAGGAGATTTTAATCATGAAAAATTTCAAAACAATTGCCGTCCTGACAGCAAGTATGGCTCTGGCTGTAAATGCCGTTCCGTTCGCCGCTTCTGCCGAAGATACAGAGTATCTCTACGGAACAATGGAGATTCCCTATGCTGAATTCTATCAGGCTGAACTGGAAGCCACTCCCTATGAGATCGATGCCGTTTCTTCGGCCACTACGACCAAATGGTCTAAAAACGGCGAGGGTGAACTTTTTGAAGGCTCTTACCACAGCGAAGCCGCTGAAGACGGTTCCGGCCAGATTCTCGGCGTGATCTATCCGGTCGCTGTTACACAGGCTGATCTGGATGCCCTCGGTGAAGAAAATTATCACTTTACTGCTCTCGAAGAAGCTCCCGAAGCTTACAAAACCGTGACCGTTACTGACGGAAAAGCTGAATTTTCCGTGATTCAGGACGATCAGCCGGAAACTTTTGATACAACCATCACACTGGCAACCAGCTCCCGTTACGGAGATTATCAGATCAATCCGGCCGAATTCCCTGAAAATACAGCCGTTTACGGTGCTCTTGTGAAAACTTCTGACGGCAATGTCTATGCTATGCGTCATGAACAGAATATCTGGAGACAGGGTGCCTTATCCTGGTCATGCGGTCTGACTCTGACCGAAGGTCACGGCAATGCCCTGGATGTCGAGAATTATGATCAGATCTCCGGAAAGACTGTTTCCGAAGTTGTCTATATCACAAAATCCGGCTATCTGACGATCAATACAGATACTTATGTACCGGTTAAGTTTGAAAATACCCTCGAAGTCGAAAACGGCACCGCCGGAACAGGTTCTGTCACTCTGACAAAAACAGGCTATCCGGAAGATTATCACTTTGCTTATGAAATTGCCGATAACTTCTCTGTCGGCGAAGATGATGTCATTGCCTATGCCGATGCCGTTCCGGGTTCTTATACGCTGACCGTTTCCGATGCTGACGGAAAATATGCTCCGTTCACAGCAAGTTTCGTCCTCAGCACGGAAGATCTTCCCGTTGCCTTTGATGATGATCAGAAAAAGCTGATTCCGGCCGAAAACTTCACAGAAGAAGAGTCTGCTAATTTCATCAAGAATATCAGCAATGTCAATGTCAACGGCACAGATTATTCTGCTTCCGGCAAGGGTGCTATTCAGATCATTGCTTCTGACGGTGTTCTGAATCTCGAAGCCGCTTCCGGCCGCGGCGATACTGCCACACCGGTATTCAATGCCGAAAACGGTGAATATACACTGACTGTTACTGCAACAGGCTATGACACGCCCCTGACATTCAGTTTCAATGCTTCTGCTGCGGAAACTACCACAACAACCGAATCCAGCACAACCAAAACTACAACAAAAACTTCCACATCCGCTTCCACAACAACAAGCTCCGGCTCGGAAAGCCCGAAAACAGGCGATTCTAAAGGCCTTGCTATTCCGGCTGCTATCCTTGCTGCCGCAGGTCTGACAGCAATCGCCGCTAAGAAGAAGAAGTAATCCAACATTCATTATATTTTTCCTTTCAGGAACGAAAATCCGCATGATACCCTGTGCAGTCTCCAGACTGGCAGGGTTATCATGTATCTGACAAAATTTTGATACAGGAGTTTTTTTATTATGTTATTTTTGATTGCTATCCTGATCGCCGGTGCATTTTCATGGTTCTGTGCCGATGCGATCAGAAAAAAACCAATCCCCTTTTATCTGATCGGAACCGTACTTTCTGTGATCATGATCGTTCTGAATCAGGCACATGTCCATTTTTCTCCGTTTATGACCAATTATGTTCTCGGCCTGTTCAGCAGAGGTGCTCTGGCGGCGGCCTTATGGTGTGTTGTCGCCTGGATGGGTGCTCTTCCGGATGAAGCCAGAGAACTCCGGAAGAAACTGCTTCCGGCTCGTGGAGAACTCTCGATTTTTGCCGCTCTGATCACGATCTCTCATGCAGTTGTATACGGCATTTCCTATTGCAAGAGATTATTCAGCGGTCATGATTTGCAGTCTGATTTTGTAATCACCTGTGTGATCTGTCTGCTTCTCATGCTGATTATGATTCCGCTGACGGTGATTTCCTTCAAGGCGATTCGCAAAAAAATCAAGGGCAAAACCTGGAAAGCCATCCAGAGAGCTGCCTATGTGTTCTACGCTCTGATTTATCTGCATGTGATGGTGATTCTGATTCCCCGTGCCCGTCAGGGACGTGAAGGCGTACTGTTCAGCATTGTAATCTATACGATTGTATTTATCGGCTATGCTGTATGCCGTATCCGCAAGGCAGTCATCAAGAATCAAAAACCGCAGAACAAAGCCGCTCTGAACGGAGTCTGTGCGGCGGTTCTGGTATTGATCACGAGTATGATCGGCATTTCTTCCCGTGCTGTGGAATCCCCTGCGATAACATCCGAAACCCCGGAAACCACATCCGCTCCGGTACAGACGGAATTGTCTGTGACAACAGAAATTCCGGCTTCGGAATCAGAAACAATTTCTGAATCTGAAACAGAATCCGAATCGGAATCAAAATCAATATCCGAAACAGAAACAGAATCCCAGACCGAAACAGCAGCAGAATCCGCCGCCGAAACACAGGCTTCTGAAACTGCCGTCACGGAAACACAGATTACAACAGAAGCAGCCGTTACAGAAACGGCCGCTCCGGAGACCAATCCGCCCGAAGCGGAACAGATTCCCGAAGAAAATCAGACTCCGGAAGAAAATCCCGTTCAGGAGGAACAGCCTCAGCCTGAAGAACCTGCTCCCGAACCGGAGCCGGAACCCGAACCAGAACCGATTGATAACAGTATCTATAACGATGGTGTCTATACAGTCACGAAATTCGGCTATGACAGTGATGTAATCATCACAGTTACGATTCAGAATGATGTCATTACAGATGTCTCCGCAAGCTGTAACGAAAGCGATATGTATTATTTTGATGTCGCCTATCCGGTTCTGCGTGATTCGATTCTTGCTTCTCAGAGTCCTGATGTGGATGCCGTTTCCGGTTCGACATACAGTTCTGATGCGATTCGTGACGGCGTTCGTGAGGCTCTGAACCAGGCGAGAAAATAAGCTTGCATAAATTTTCCGGATATGCTATAATAATAAGGGTGCTGTTTATGAAATTTAAAAAAATAATTATATTATTATTACTATCTGTTTTCCTGACAGGGTGCAGTCCGGAGAAAAAAGCCGAAATCCCGGAAGAACCGGCCGTCCGTGATCTGTTCGCTATGGATACTTACATGAATCTGAAAGTTTGGTGTGCGGACGGCGATACGGCTCTGGATGAATCCGCTGTGCTGATCTCTGATCTGGAGAAATTATTCTCCGTCACGAATCCGGACAGCGATACCAGCCGTATCAATCAGAATGCCGGAAATTTTGTCGATATCTCCGATCATACAGCGAATCTGCTTCAGGAAGCTATGCTGATCGGTTCGGAAAGTCATGGTGCTCTGGATATTACTGTCTATCCGGTTCTGAAAGAATGGGGCTTTACGACCGGAAATTATCAGGTTCCGGATGACGATACACTGAAAAATTTATTATCTTATGTCGATTATACACAGATTCAGCTTGAGGAAAATCAAGTCAGGATTCCGGAGCATGTTCAGATTGATTTCGGCTCTCTGGCGAAAGGCTATACCAGTGATCAGCTGATTGCATTATACAAGAGCTGTCAGGCAGAATCGGCGATCGTGAATCTCGGCGGAAATGTCCAGGCACTCGGCCGGAAGCCGGATGGTTCTTTATGGACTGTCGGGATTGTGAATCCGTTTGCTCCGGATGAGAATTTCGGAATTGTCAAGATCGAGAATCAAGCTGTGATCACATCCGGCAATTACGAGAGATATTTTATCAGCGATGACGGCGACATCTACTGGCATATTCTTGACCCGAAAGACGGTTATCCGGCGGATAACGGACTGCTCTCCGTCACAATTATCGGAGAAAGCGGACTGCTCTGTGACGGACTTTCCACGGCCTTATTCGCTGAGGGTACGGAACAGGCAGTACAGCATTATCAGAAGTCTGACAATTTCGAGATGATTCTTGTCACAGATACCGGAAAAATCCTGCTTTCTGAGGGAATACAGGAAAATTTTCAGAATCTGAGTTCTTTTCCGGTTGAGGTGATCTCTCATGAAACATAAAAAAATCATGATCATAATAATTATTATGATCATCATTCTGATTTTCTGTGTGATCTATACCGTCCGGAGCTTCCGGAAACCCTCCGGAAAGCATGTGCTGATTATTCAGGAGAATCAGATTATTTATAATATTGATCTCGAAACTGCCGAAGATCAGGAAATTAAAATCAACTATCAGAATCATTATAATATCATTAAAATTCAGAATCATGAAATCTGTATTTCCGAAGCGGACTGCCCTGATCAGACTTGTATCAGAACCGGTGTTCTGAAATCGGAAACGCTTCCGATTGTCTGTCTGCCTCACAAGCTGATTATCCGATATGCCGAAGAGGGGGAATCCTGATTTGAAACTGAAAAAATTAACAGAACTCGCCTTGCTGACGGCACTTGCCCTGATTATCTTTGTGATTGAAATGCGGTTTCCGGATATTGTTCCGGTTCCGGGGGTCAAATTAGGACTGGCAAATATTATTACTGTCTATGCCGTATTTGTTTACCGTCCGTCAGAAACGGCTATGCTCGTTGCCTGCCGGATTATTCTGGGAGCTATGTTCAGCGGAAATATGAGTGCTCTGCTGTACAGTGTTTCCGGAGCGTTTTTCTGTCTGCTCGGTATGATTCTGATCAGCAGATTTCTGAAATTGAAATATATCTGGCTTTGCAGTATTCTGGGGGCAATGCTTCATAATACAGGGCAGATTCTTGCCGCTGTGCTGATCATGCAGTCAACAGCTGTGATGTCTTATCTGCCTGTGCTGATTCTCTCCGGCAGTATCGCCGGAGCATTTACAGGCCTCTGTGCTCAGCTGGTTGTGAACCGTATGTCACAAACAAATAAAACTCCGTGAGATTTCACGGAGTTTTATGATTTTTAATGCATTATGCGATTAATCCAGAGAAGACAGCATACCAACGATAAACTTCATAATCGCCAGAGAGTCGGCAGAATCTGGTGTACCGCTGTTATTGATATCAGCGGCTTTATTCTGGGCATCGGTCAGCTTGTCTTTACCGAGGACTGCTCTGTTGATGGAGATAACGTCCAGAATATCGACCTTACCGCTTCCGTCCACATCGCCCTTAGCGTATTCCTCGCCGGAAGGAGATGTTTCAGTCGGCTTGGTTTCGGTTTCCGTCGGCTGTGTCTGGGGGCCTTCCGGAACCTGATCTAACGAAGTAGCAAAGCCGAATTTGTTTGCAGTTGCATATTCTTCTGCAGAAGAGCCTTTTGCTCCGACCATGTAGAAGTTTTCAATTGCTTTATTCGCATTATAGCCGAATGCCTTTGAACCGATAGTCGGGAGATCAGAATCAGCAACGCTGGGTACAACTGCAGCAGTCAGAGCCGGGCAGTTCGCAAAAGCACTTGCACCAATATCCACTAAAGTATGGGTATCTGTATTTTTCAGAACCAGACCGGTCGGAGTCAGAGCCGCACAGCCGGAGAAAGCAGATTTTCCGATAGTATTGGTAGAAATCGTTGCTTTCTGTAAGCTTTCATCATTCTGGAATGCAGTAGCGGCAATGGAATCGGCTTCCACTTCCAGATTCTTCAGCTGTGTGCAGTTTGCAAATGCAGAGGTTTTTACTGCTACGGCATTGGCAATTGTCACATCAGTCAGACCGGAACAGCCTGCAAAGGCATTTGCACCGATATTGCCGAGCTTCTGGAGATCAAGATTGATCTTTGTCAGTCCGGTACAATTCTGGAAAGCCTTGTCCGGAATGTCAGAGATACCTTCCAGAATAATATCATTCAGTGAAGTGCAGTCTGCGAACATGCTGGGCATTATTTTGCTGATTTTTCCGGCAGATGTCAGAGAGGTACAGCCTGCGAAATTGGAGCTGCCGTCAAATGCAGTAGCTTCATTGGAAGGAATTACAGTCAGACTTGCACAGTTTTTAAATGCCGCACTGCCGATATCAGAAGCAATGATATTATCCTTTCCGTCAATCGTCTTGACAGCGGTCAGAGCCGAACAGTCTTCAAAGGCACTTGCTTTAATAGAAGTAGCATTTGTATTGATCACAGAAAGTAATGTACAACCCTTGAACATATTGGAAAGAATCTGATTGCCCTCGTAAGTAACTGTTTTCAGAGCCGTATCATTCGTAAACAGGCCTGTGCCTACAGAGAATTTAGCAGCATCGCCGGCCATGATGGTAGCTTTTGCCAATGCCGGACAATCCGCAAAGGCAGAATTGCCGATTACGACAGTACCGCCGGCCATACCGGTGATATTCACGGCAGAAACACCGCTCTTCTGGAATGCAGAAGCACCGATTGTATAAATATCACCAGTTACGGTAATATCCAGCTTTTCACAGCCATAGAAGCACTTGGAACCGTAGTTTTCTGCTTTGATGGCATTGCCGCTGTCAGAAATCTTGGTTAATTCCTTACAGCCGGAGAATGCACTGTCTTCGATAATTCTCAGAGCCGGAAGATTAATTGCAGTCAGAGAAGCACAGTCTGCAAACGTGCTCGGGCTTAAAATCGTCACTTCGTCCAATGCCGTAGCCTTTTCCGGATCTTTGACTGTCTTGAGTGCAGTACAGCCTGTGAAGAAGCCGTCCGGTGTTTTTTCCATGCCGACAGAATAGATTGTAATAGTTTCTGCTGCCGAGCAGTCTTTAAAGACAGATGTGCCATAACTGTCGGAAAGCAGGGTGATTTCTGTCATGCTTGTGCATTTCTGCAAAGCATTGCTGCCGACTGATGTACATCTGCCGGTGGCAGTTTTCGTGCCGGCTGTAAAACTTGTCATAGCGGTGCAGCCGCTCAGTGCACTTGCTCCGAGTTCTTCGCACTTTTCAGCCTTGAAATCTTTCAGTCCGGTACAGCCGGAGAAAGCAGAATCGGCAATCCTGGTCGCATTCGGATAGTTGACTGTTTCCAGTGTGATACAGCCGGAGAATGCACTTTTGTCTACTAATACGATGGTAGAATCTGTTGCTGTGCCGGCCTTGCGGTCTGCGGTATTTTTATAAACAGCAGAAAGATTGGTACAGCCGGAGAATGCACCGTCAAGAATCTGTGTGACACTCGGCGGATATTCGACTTCTCTCAGAGCCGTGCAGCCGGAAAACATACTGTTGCCGAAGCCCCAGCCTGTTGCACTGCCATAGGGTTCCCAGTCTTTTATGGTTGCCGGGAAACCGCCGACTTTTTCCAGAGCAGTACAGTTCTTGAACGCACCGCCGCCGAGAGCCTGCATAACATCATTGAATTTGATATTCACCAGAGAAGTACAGCCTTCAAAAGAGCCGGAATCTGCACCCAGAGTATTCACGCCGAATGTCAAGTCGGTAATGCTGGTACAGCCCTTGAATACATTTTTATTTAAAATCAATACATTATCGGACATTGCAACGGTCTGAATTGCAGTACAGTTTTCATAAGCACTGTCATCAACCGTCAGCGGTTCATAGCCGGAAGCCTTGCCCCAGTCCTGGAAGATCGGCTTTTCTACCGGAGTATCTTTAAATGCCGATGCTCCGATGGTTCTGATAAATTCCGGATGTGCAAATGTAATGCTTGTCAGATTGGTTGCCGTACACAGAGAGGCCGGAATCACAGGCATTTCATTCTTGACATTCAGAGTTTTCAGACCGCTGCTTGCAAAGGCACTGTCGCCCACAAATTTTACAGAAGCCGGAATTTCAATTTCTGTAATATACTGACAGCTCTGGAATGCACTCTTGCCGATATATTCGATACCGGTCAGGTCAACGGTTTTCAGGTAAGAGCCTTTATAGGCATTGTCACCGATGAGTGTTACTTTCTTGGCTGTAATATATTTCGATAATTCAGCTGTCAGTTCTTCGGTACGTTTTTGTTCATCGGCCTCTGTCAGCGTTCCGGCTTTCTTTTCGGCGGTAATCTGTGCAGCAACGTCTTTTGCGACAGCTGCATCAAAAGTTTCTTTTACCGTATCCGGAATGGTTACCGTTTCGTTTGCAATTGTATCAAGTGTCGTATTCTTGATTGTTTTCAGGCCGATCTGATAGCTGTAAGCAACGGTTTCTTTCTTGCCGGCATCGTTATAGCCGCTGATCGTTACTTTATAAAGGCTATACTCATTACCGTTTTCAGCCGTCCAGTTTGTTTTTGACACAGCCGCAGCCGCCTGCGGATAAACAGACGTATCAGCATAAGCATAGCTGTACTTCCCGGCATTTATACCCGCAACAGGAACATCAGTTGTGGTAGCTGCGGCGGCAGTAATGGCAATACTGCTGCTGACCGGAGATTCTGATCCTGTAAAGGCAGGCAGAGCCGCACCCGTCCCCATGACACAGAGAACTGCAAGCACAGCTGCAAGTTTCTTTTTCATAAATAATCCTTCTTCCAAACTCTTAATTTACTCAGATAAGAAATGCTCTCTGAGCATAAATTTATTATAGCATAAAATCATCTTAAAATCAAGCAATTCAGTTATTTTTCGTAGAAAACAACAAGATACATTGCCATTTTTTGTGAATATTGTTGATTTTTCAGATAAATTTTACTGATTATCTTACAGATCTGTAAGATTTCTGAAACATGCCTGTTATTTTTCTGTATTATAATAACTACAAGATCAAGAATAATTCATGTAAGGAGATGTGTGATTATGGAATTTCTGAAAATCGAAAATTTATGTAAAACTTACGGCAGCGGTGAAAATCAGGTCAAAGCTCTGGACGATATTTCGTTTACTGTTCCCAAAGGCCAGATGACGGCCGTCATCGGAGCTTCCGGCTCAGGAAAATCGACACTTCTGCATATTCTGGGGGCGGTCGATTCTCCGACTTCCGGAAAAGTCTGGCTTGACGGGCAGGATGTCTTCGCTCAGAATCAGAAAAATTTAGCAGTCTTCCGCAGACGGCAGGTCGGCTTGATTTATCAGTTTTATAATCTGATTCCGGTGCTCAATGCCGAGGAAAATATGACACTCCCCATGCTTATGGACGGAAGAAAACCCGATCCGGCTCAGGTCGAGGAAATGCTTTCCCTGATGGGTCTGAGCGAACGCCGAAAACATCTGCCCTCGCAGTTATCCGGCGGTCAGCAGCAGAGAGTCTCCATCGGCAGAGCGTTGTTTACATCTCCGGCGGTACTCCTCGCAGACGAGCCGACCGGAAATCTTGACAGTAAAAACAGTATGGAAATTATGACCCTTCTCCGGAAATCGAATCAGGAACGCCGTCAGACTATGCTGATTATCACCCATGATGAAAATATTGCTCTGCAATGTGACAGAATCCTGACACTTTCTGACGGTAAGATCATTCAGGATGTCATGACAGGACAGGGGGCTTGACTATGTTTGAACAGCTTCTTGCTAAGAAATACATTTTCCGTCAGAAGCGACATTCGATTCTGACGATCTGCAGTATTGCAGCGGCTCTGGCTCTGATGACAGCGTTATTTATGTTATTTTCAACACTGTTATCCTGTATGCATGATATTATTTATGATAATGCTCCGTATCATTACAAGATTACGAATCTGACTAAGGACAAGGCAGAATCACTTCTGAATCTTCCGGAATTTGACTGCAATATGATGATAGAAAAAGATTATACATGCAGTGTGGAATTATTATTAAAAGACTATACAGAATATGATTATTTTGCTGATATTGAAAATTACTGGGAACCTCTGGAGATCGACCCTAAAAAACAGCTCGAAGTCAACAGAATGCTGATCACGCTGGATTTGAAAGATCTCTCTGCCCGTGCCGAATTCGCTCAGATCTTCGCCGTATTTTATATCTTTGTGATCTTCTTAGCGTTATTATTAAGACTCGTGATTGATACGGCTTTTGAAATCTCTTCCAAAGAAAGAGAAAAACAGTTCGGAGTCTTACAGTCGATCGGAGCGACTCCCCAGCAGATTGTTAAAATGATCACATTCGAGGGGTTAATGCTCTCCTGTATCGGCGTACCGATCGGCAGTCTGATCGGCATGGGCTTAGGCTACGGAGCATTTCAGGCGATTCTGTCCAGCGGAGTAGCAGAAGCCTATCTGCATGACGGTCAGGAAAGTTTACTGCATTATCATATTAATTTGATTTTATTGCTCACAGCCATGATTACAGGCCTTGCATGGGTGTTATTCTCGGCCTACGGAACGGGTATGAGAGTCATTAAAATGACTCCGGTACAGGCGATCAGCGGCCGGAGCAGTCAGATCATGAAAGTGAAGAAATTCTCTCTGTTTGGTCTGCTGTTCGGCTGGAAAGGCCGTCTTGCTTCGAGAAATAACCGCCGTCAGCCGAAACGGTTTATTATTACAGTGCTGTCTTTAGTGCTCTCGATGGTGCTGTTTGCCTCGACTTCGATTATCATCGAAAAAGCCGGAATGGTCACGGACAGAATGCTGGATGACATGTACGGAGAGTTTCTGTTTGATCTGATGGTTCCTACCAAAGAAACTGCCGGTGCGGACGGCTATCTGGATACTGTTGAAAAAGTCGAAGAATCGCCGTATTTTACGAATATCTGTGCAGATATCTCCGTTACCGGAGTCAATGAAGACGAGAATAAAAAATTGATTTTTATTAATTATGTCAATGAAAATCAGTATTTACAGGATTTCAATAACAATCCGCCTGTTTCGTATCAGGAGCTGAAAAATTCCGGAAGCTATCTCTATGCTTCTGAAATTCCTCTCGAAGATGACACGCTTACCGTAGAAAAAATCATAAGTTACGGAAGCGATAATGCTAAAACGGAAGAACAGAATTTCACATATCCGATTATGCAGAAAACAGGCATTCCGGATTCAGAAAAAAAATATCTCTCCGGCAGTACAGAAAGATATATCTGGCTCTATGCTTCTGTTGATCTGTACCGGAACAGTGCAAAGGAGTTATATCATTTATCCCGGTATTACGGCGATTTCTCCGCTGTGCTGACAGATACCAAAGATCATGACAAAGCTCTGGATTTCCTGAAATCTCTGGATACTGTCGCAGCTGACCAGATTATGGATATTTATGAAATCCATCATCAGGAAGAAACCATGCTGTCTGCCGTCCGGATTGGCCTGAACTGTATGAATATCATGTTTATGTTAATTGCCCTGATCAACATGATTAATATCATCTCGACCGGAATCATCAACCGGAAAGCCGAAATTGCCTCGCTCCAGAGTCTGGGCATGGCAGAAAATCAGCTCTACGGGATTACCATTCTGGAATGTTCGCAATATGCTCTGACCGCCGGAGTTATTTCGATTATCCTGACAGAAATTTTATTCTTCCTCACGGCGAGATTTCTGAAATTATTTGAAGTCTTTGACGGTGATGGTTCGGTGCTTGTCTCGATGGATGATATTATCAACTATGCCGAACCTGTTCCGAGGCTTCTGCTTGCGGTTGGATTCGCTCTTGTAACTGCGATGATCTCTTCTCTGATTCCGCTCAGAATCATGCAGAAATCGGCTCTGACCGACAGAATGCATTCGGTTGATTAAAATTACTTGCTTTTCCCCCTGATCTGTAGTATAATAATACTAACGACAGATAAGGGGGTATTTTTATGAAAGAAAAGTTTTTCGCTTTCTGCAAGGCACAGCCTGTTCTGATGATTGCATTTCTGCTGGCTGTGCTGACGATGTTTCTGATTCCGCCGGACAGGCAGTATCTGGAATACTGTAATTTCACGGTACTGATCGAATTATTTTCCCTGATGATCGCCGTAGCCGGACTCCGGAAAGCCGGAATTTTCGATAAAATGACAGCCTTTCTGCTCCGGATGGCCGGAACGGTCAGAAAATTAGCTGTTATGCTGATTTTATTATGCTTCTGTTCGGCAATGCTGGTCACGAATGATGTTGCATTGCTGACGTTTGTACCGCTGACCATCCTGTTATTTGAAAAAATTCCGGATGAAAAAGCAAGAATCCTGACAATCGTCCTCGAAACCGCCGCCGCCAATATGGGCAGTATGCTGACACCTGTCGGCAATCCGCAGAATTTATATCTTTATGATACCTATCAGCTTAGTATCATGCAGTTTCTTCAGACTATGCTGCCGTCCGGAATCGTCAGTCTGATTATGCTGATTCTCCTGACATTTCTTCTGCCGGAACTCGGCTGTGAATCTTCCGACCCGGAAGACATCCGGATTGATCAGAAAACAGCCGGAATTTACAGCGGATTATTCTGCTTCTGTCTTTTTACAGTATTCAGAATCGTACCGGACTGGATTTGTCTGCTGGTGACTGTAATATTAATTCTGCTCACAGACCGGAGCTTGTTCAGAAAAGCCGATTATGCGTTATTAGCTTCTTTTATCTGCTTTTTCGTCTTTGTCGGGAATATGGCGAGAATCGAGGCAGTCAGAGACTTTTTCTCCGGCATTCTGACAGGCCGTGAAGTGCTTGTTTCTGTTCTGTTATCGCAGGTAGTAAGCAATGTTCCGGCCGCAGTCATGCTCTCGGGCTTCACGGAGAACGGTACGGCTCTATTATTAGGTGTCAACCTCGGCGGACTGGGAACGCTGATTGCTTCTATGGCGAGTCTGATTTCTTATCAATGCTATCGCAGTGCTGAAAATGCAAAGCCTTTCCGCTATCTGCTGACATTTACGGGAATCAGCCTGATTATGCTCGCCGGATTGCTGGGGATGTATTTTATCATAAATTAAAATATTTCTGTGATTTCAGTCAGTATTTGACAACTGTGCCGTTTTATGCTAGAATATAAAATTAGAGATGTTTTCTTATCAGAAAGGAGTTTTTAAATCAGCTTATGACAAACTTGACAACACTCAGAGAAACCCCGCCCGGCAAAACCGTTCAGGTGACAAACATCAACGGTGAAGGAGCACTCCGCCAGCATTTTCTGGATATGGGCATTATCCCCGGCACAGAGGTCATGCCGGTGAAATATGCTCCGATGGGAGACCCTATGCAGCTGCGGCTTCGTGGCTATGAATTAACGCTCCGGCTTGCCGATGCGGAACAGATCGAAGTCTGTCCCGTGGAAAAGCCGGAACAGAATCCCCATAAAAAAGCGGCTCCCCGGCCTGATCATCCGGGGCTTGGCGAAGGCGGGAAATTCCATCCCAAAGGCAGTGGCACGCCTCTGCCGGACGGCACGGTAATGAAATTCGCTCTGGTCGGCAATCAGAACAGCGGAAAAACAACGTTATTCAACCGTCTGACAGGCTCAAATCAGCATGTCGGCAACTTCCCCGGTGTGACCGTTGACCGGAAAGACGGTGCAATCAAGAATCATCCCGATACAGTCATTACGGATCTGCCCGGTATCTATTCCATGTCGCCTTACAGCAGTGAGGAGCTTGTTTCCCGTGATTTCGTCTTGCAGGAAAAGCCTCATGCGGTGATTAATATTATTGATTCTACGAATATCGAAAGAAATTTATATCTGACTATGCAGCTGCTCGAAATGGAAATCCCCGTTGTTGCCGCTCTGAACATGATGGACGAACTCACTGCGAACGGCGGCGGTATTGATGTCAATACTATGGAAGAACGTCTGGGCGTTCCGGTTGTGCCGATTTCAGCCGCTAAAAACGAGGGAATCGAAGAACTGATTGCACATGCCGTACATATCGCCTATTATCAGGAAAAACCTCTGAGACAGGATTTCTGCGGCAAGAATCAGCACGGCGGTGCAGTACACAGATGTCTGCACGGTATCAGCCATCTGATCGAAGACCATGCTGAACAAGCCGGACTGCCTCTCCGGTTTGCGGCCGCTAAAGTCATCGAGGGTGATGAAAAAATCATCAGTCAGCTGAATCTTGATCAGAACGAAAAAGAAATGATGGAACATATCGTGCTCCAGATGGAGAAAGAAAGAGGCCTCGACCGCAGTGCCGCTGTTGCCGATATGCGTTTCGAGTTTATTCAGAATCTCTGTCAGGATACTGTGAAAAAGCCTGCCGAAAGCAAAGAATCCGTCCGGAGCCGGAAAATTGACAGCTTCCTGACCGGAAAATATACAGCAATTCCGGCATTTATCGGCATTATGGCTCTGGTCTTCTATCTGACTTTTAATCTGATCGGAGCATGGCTTCAGGAGCTTTTGGAATCCGGTATTGATACCGTGACCGAACTCGCTGACAATGCCCTGACCAGTGCCGGAAGCAATCCGGTTCTGCACAGTCTGATCATAGACGGCATTTTTGCCGGAGTCGGAAGCGTTCTGAGCTTTCTGCCGATTATTATTATCATGTTCTTCTTTCTGTCGCTTCTCGAAGACAGCGGTTATCTGGCAAGAGTCGCATTCTTCATGGATAAGCTTCTGCGAAAAATCGGTCTTTCCGGCCGGAGTATCGTTCCCATGCTGATCGGCTTCGGGTGCAGTGTTCCGGCGGTGATGTCCACCAGAACGCTCCCCAGCGAACGTGACAGAAAAATGACAATCTTACTGACCCCCTTCATGAGCTGTACTGCTAAATTACCAATTTATGCATTTTTCGTCAATGCCTTCTTTCCGGAGCACAGCGGCCTGATTATGACCGGTCTCTATCTGCTGGGAATCCTGGCCGGAATCTTAGCGGCCTGTCTCTACCGGGGAACGCTCTTCAAAGGCGAGGCCGTACCGTTCGTGATGGAACTGCCTAACTACAGAATGCCCGATGCGAAAAGCGTTCTGCAATTGCTATGGGAAAAAGCAAAGGATTTCTTACAGAGGGCTTTTTCTGTGATTCTGATCGCTACGGTTGTGATCTGGTTCTTACAGAGCTTTGATCTGCGGCTGAATATGACGGAAAATCCGGAAAACAGCATTCTTGCTCTGATTGCCGGAATCTTCGTACCGGTTATGAAACCTGCCGGACTCGGTGACTGGAGATTCTCTGTCGCACTGGTCAGCGGGTTCATGGCAAAAGAATCCGTTGTTTCTACGCTGGAAATCCTGTTCACGGACGGAGCTTCGGCAGCGATGTCAGCGGCTTCGGCGGCGGCTCTGTTAGTATTCTCACTGTTATATACGCCCTGTGTAGCGGCAATTGCGGCGATCAAGAGAGAACTCGGCGGAAAATGGGCGGCCGCTGTGGTCGGATGGCAATGCGTATTCGCCTGGATTGCGGCGGTAATTACCTATGCAGTCTGTCTTCTGACGGGAGTGTGATGAATATGAATATTACGGATTTTATCTTGATAATTCTCATTGCATTGATTTTATTCTTTGCCATCCGCAAGATCATCAGAGATCATAAAAACGGGAAATCCTGTTCCTGCGGAAACTGTTCCGGGTGCAGTCAGTGTCAGAAACAGAAAAAATAATCACAAAGCGGCTAAGTTCTTTCTTAGCCGCCTTGTTTATTTTTTCATACATTCTGGGCTTTGAGCTGTTCGATCGCCTCTTCATACTTGGCTTTCAGCTCGGCATACTGATCTTTCATGGACTGCTTGAGATAATACACACAGTTTTCACGGACATTGAGCTTATAATAAATCGCATAGGCCATGTCACGGCAGTGCCGGTAACCGCACGCACCGCAGTTGATATTCTGCGAAACAAAATCATATTTATGCATATGCCTGAATACTTCTTCGTATTCTTCCGGAGAAAGCTTCGGTCTGTGAGCGGATTCGTCCTTGTAAGTCGTCAGGAAATCTTCAAGTTTCAGAGTCTTGTCAAATTCCTTGAATCTCTTGAACTTGCCGATTCCTAAGAAACCGCCGCTGGTTTCACGGATACTTTTTTCTGTAATCTTATGCATGATCTGCTCAACTTCCAGCAGAGTGGTATCATCTTCCGGCAGAGCCGTGCCACGGTTACAGCCGTGACGGCAATTCAGAACATCAAGAATATCGGGCTTTCTTTCATCCGGTGTTTCGGCATAGCGGTCGAGACTGGGATATAACTCATGGATTCCCTCGGTATTTCTGATCACCAGATTCGGATTGAGCATTAACATTGTTTCTTTCAGACCGGACGGCATGGGGTACATTCTGCCGATACTGCCCTCGACGGCATCGAATTTGAAATCCGCCGGAGCGTCCCAGTCGATCTTCTTCTTATTGACAAATTTATCCAAAGCCCTGAATGTCACGTTATAATCATACAGACCCTCACGGCCGGCTTCGCTGGTTTTGGCGATACACGGCGAGAGCATGAACATCGGAGCGGTTTCTTTCTGGTATTTTCTGAGCCAGGTTGCCAGACATCCGACCGGACTGAGCACCGGCGACAGATACGGAATCAGTTCCGGCTTGTATTTCTGGATATAATTCACCACGGCCGGACAGGGCTGTGTCACGATCTTTTTATTGGGATTCTCCTGCAAATATTTATTATGCATATAAGAGCAGATATCCGCACCATAGCCGACATCATAAATTCTGCAATTGGCATGGCGTTTGAGCCACGCAAGCAATACTTTCCAGGTGCCGTCCGGATAGCTTGTCCGGATCGCCGGAGCGACAATCAGCACCATTTCTTTTTTATTCTCGAAGCACTCTTTGAATTCTTCGATATGATCACGATAGCCTCTTGCACCGTGCCGGCAGTTCTTTACGCATTCACCGCAGTTAATGCAGGCATCGGAGTCGATTACCGTAACAAATTCATCTGTGGCACCGGGTTTGAGACGGGTAATATTCGCATGTACAGGACAGACACGCACACAGGCATTACAGCCGATACATTTGGTTTCATCTACAGTGATAATTTGCATAATCATTCCTCATTTCCTTTGATGTAATAATATTATAGATTTATTTTTTATTTATTATAGCATATGTGATAAAAAAAGTCAATAAGTTTGATATTTTCTATGAATATTACAAAAATCAAAATATAGATATATATCGGCATTTTTGGAATTATGCAACAAGTTTCTCTATAAAAGTTTACAATTCCGACATAAACAGAACTTCCGCAGACCGGAAATCTGCGGAAGTTCCTAAGGTAATAAAATGAGAAGATGAGAAGAATAATTTCAGAATTGCTTATGCTTCCGGAAGGGATTTCAGCAGACCGACAATAAATTTCAGAATACTGAGGGAATCGCTGGAATCCGGAGAGCCGTTCAGATTGACATCAGCATTTGCTTTCTGCTGGTCATTCAGGGATTCTTTGCCTAAAACGGCTTTATTCAGAGTGATAACATCAAGAATATTAATCGAGCCGTCCTGATTCACATCACCGTATTTGATTTCAACAGGCTGTGTGGGCTGGGTCTGCGGAGCTTCTGTGGTAGTGGTTTCAGGTTCAGTCGGCTGAGTCTGCGGAGCTTCAGTCGTAGTGGTTTCGGGTTCGGTCGGCTGAGTCTGCGGAGCTTCAGTCGTAGTGGTTTCGGGTTCGGTTGCTTCGGTTGTAGTAGTGGTTTCTTCTGTCGTAGTCGTTTCAGGTTCAGTGGCTTCCGTTTCGGTTTCCCATACCGGAACCGCACCTTCAATGACAGTGCCTGCCTTAGCAATGACAATATCATCCAGATAGATATTATTCACAGCATCAACTGTTTCGACATAGAGAACGACATTTGTCGCACCCTCCGGAATGGTATAATTCTGGTTAGCAAGCTGTACCCACTGCCCTTTAGGAGCTTCCGCCCTTGCAACAGATGAGTAATGTGTTTCACCGTCCGCACCGGTATACTGAATAGTCAATGCAAACGTATCAGAAGCATTATCGCCGTCAAGATAGCAGGCATTTGCACTGAAACTGTAAGTATTGCCGGCCTTGAATGTATTCGAGTCAAGAGCGAGTTCCGCACCCTGCCAGGTTTTCTCACGGTTCTGAACGATCAGGGCATCACCGCCCTCATAGGGCATTCTTCCGCTTAAAGAAACGTCTGTACCGCCGTGACCTGTCCAGTTTCCAATGCCGTTTTCAAATGTATCATGCAGATAATAGCCGTTCTGATCGGGCTGGGCTTCGGTCTGGGATTCTGTTTCGGCCGGAACGGGTTCGGCCGTGCCGTCAGTGGAGATGATAAACGTAGAAACGCTCTTTGCCGGGAGCTGTGCCCAGAAAGAAGACCCTGTATATTCCAGATTTTCCGTCAGAGCAAGATTTTCATCACCGGTTGTTCTGTAGCGGTCAATATCTGTGATATTCTCGCCTTTGGAAAGACTGAACTGCTGGGCATAGCCGGTATCGGTCTTATTGACGGCAACGACTGTGATCTGATTCTTACTGTTTTTATAAGCAGAAACAAAGACATTCTTTTCCGGAGATTCCGTTGCATTGATACGCACATCACCGGGGCGGACAAATTTGGAATACTGAGCCATGCAGTAGCCTCGTTTGGAAATCTGGCCGTTTTCTTTGAGAAGACCATAGCTTCTGCGGATATACCACCACACATATGCATTCAGATTGCCGACAACCAGGCCGTTATGAATATTTTCGGAAACTTCGATTGCTTCCGGCCATCTGTCAGCGGAATCGGCTTCACTGTTGGGGACATAGACTTCTGTCATCCAGATTTCTTTTCCGGAGTTTTCGAGAGCCGGAAAATCCATCCAGTCACGGGGTGTTCCGTAGAAGTGAGTTCCGTAGAGATCGACATTTGCAGAAGCCTGCGGATTTGCTAAGATCGTATTATAAATATCTTTACGGTACTGGAAACTTTCCGGAGACATAAGCTTTGCTTTTGTACCGGCAGTCACGGCTTTACCGTAATTGGCGATAAAGCTGGCGAGTTCATCCGGACTCCAGTAAGTCCATTCGGCAGCGTAGTCAGGCTCGTTCTGTACGGAGATCGAATATAAATTCACGCCCTGCCCTTCCATGTACTTGACGAAGTTATTTAAATGCTGTGCATACTGAGCGGATTTTGACTTATCCAGCTGATATTTGCCGCCTTTGATCGTTCCGTCACCGTTGAATCGCATGGAAGCCGGAGGATTCCACGGAGTCGCAAAGATGGTCGCACCCATTTTCTGAGCATACAGAGCCGTAGGAACGGCATTTTTCCAGGCATTGGAATCATCACTGCAATAGATTCTGAGCACGGTCAGGCCGAGTTCGTCCTCGCCGTTGCCGAAGGCTTTCTGTCTCTGAGCGTCTGTCATATCGCCCTGAGTAATCCACTCCGGCAGGTTGATACCGCCGAAGCCTCGGATTGTCTGATAGCTGACAGAAGTATCAATATTGCAGACATCGGCAGCATGAGCCGGAAAGACTGCACTGATACTGAGCAGCATAGCCGCCGCAGAAACCGCAGCTGTGATTTTCATAAAATTAAAATGTTTCATAATAACCGCTCCTTTTTGGATAAAAATTTTTCTCTTTCATAGTAATAAAACAACAGAATATAACTTTCTGTATATTTTCAAGATAGGGGGAATGGGGCACCAGATTTCAGTCTGATACCCCGATTTCTTTACCGGATTTCTCTTATCCGTTTTCGGAAAGTATATGATTTTTATATGATTCAGCCGGAGGGCTGTTGTCTTAGGGGGAAGTGGGGTACCAGGGTTCTGATACCCCCAGAAAGATGTATGAAAAAAATGTAAGCTTCTGAAAATTAGGGGGAATGTGGGGAATCAGTTTCCTGATCCCCCAGATGTATGAAAAAAATGTTGCCTGCAAAATGAAGGGGGAATGTGGGGAATCAGGAGTTTCTGACTCCCCGGATGTATGAAAAAAATGTGATCTGCATAATTAATAATAAAATTCTGTCTCTTGTTTCTGTCTGTAATTATATGATACAGGATTTTCAGAATTTTCTCAACTGATTTTTTGCAGAAAAGGTGGATAAAATGCATGAATTATGAATTTTTTATGAAAAAATTTTAAATCGCTGTAATTTTATAAATTCTGATCTCAAATTCTGCCCCGTGCGGCTGAAGATTCCTGACCTGTAAGCTCCCGTTCTGCGAGGTGATAATCTTTCTGGCAAAGGCGAGGCCGATACCGAACCCGGTTCCGGAACGCTCTGTTCCCCGGTAGAACCGGTCAAAAATATGCGGGATTGCCTCTTCCGGAATGCCTTTGCCGGAATCGCTGATCAGAATCCCTGTATAAACTGCATTTTCCGAAACCTGAATCCGGATTCTGCCGTGTTCCGGAGTATGCTCCATACAGTTCTTGAGAATATTCAGAACCGCTTCGGTCAAATAATGCCTGTCTCCGGAAAGTTCCGGCTGATCTTCTATCTGAATCATCAGTTCGATATTTTTTAATTCCAGAGAAATAGCGATCGGCTCGACAGCGGCATGAATCAGCTCACTGACGGGAAATTCCGTAATCCGGAACTGTACCGCTCCGGCCTCCAGACGGGAGAATTTCAGAAGCGTTTCAATCTGCCACTGCATTTGTGAGAGCAGTTTCAGAAGCTTCTGCATGTTCTGCATTCGCTCTCCGGCGGAAAGCTCCGGATTCCGGAGTGTACTGACCAGAATCATCATGCTTGTGAGCGGTGTTCTCAGCTGATGGGAAAGGTCTTCCAGAGCTTCTTTCATGAACTGCTTTTCTTTCCGTAGTTCGGCGTTCTGCTCCCGGAGTCGAATGGTCATTTTAGAAATTTCCGAAGCTAAGATACTGAGTTCTCCCTCCTGAAACTCCTCGAATCTGACCGAATCCCGGCCGTGCAGAATTTCGTCAATCTGATCGCAGAGAGATAAAATCCGCTGTTTCTGTTTCTGCTGATGTTTCCGGAACATCAGATACATCATGCCTGCTCCGGCGAGGATTCCGGCGAGGAAATAACATAAACCAATCATCATGATTCCGAAGCCTTATAGCCCAGCCCTCTGACCGTCCGGATAATTTTCGGATTCTGGGGGTCATCCTCGATCTTGTCACGAAGCCGTTTCATATAGACATTAAGCGTATTATCACCGATAAATTCTCCGGAGACTGTCCATAATTCCTCTGCCATCCGGTCACGGGTGATGAGCTGGCCGGGATTGGATAAAAATAATAATAACAATCTGTATTCCAGAGCGGATAAAAACACTTCCTGCCGGTTCTTCATCACCAGAGCTTTGGTCGGGTCGAGCGTAAGATTCTGACAATGCAGAATTTTTGCATGATGATGATTTCTTCTCAGGACATTCCGGATTCTGGCGGAAAGTTCCCTCGGCCTGAAAGGCTTGCTGATATAGTCATCCGCACCGACATCGAATCCGGCGACTGTGCAGGATTCATCCGCCGAAGCGGTCAGGAAGATCACAGGCACTTCCGATTCTCCCTTGATTGCCGAACAGACCGAAAAGCCGTTCCCGTCCGCAAGGGAAATATCCAGAAGCACGCAGTCCGGCGGATTCGTCCGGAACAGCTCCAGACCTTGTTTCTGACCGTTGGCACGGCGGACGGCATAGCCGTCAGACTGTAAATAACTTGCGAGAGCTTCTGCAATCGCATCATCATCTTCAATCAGTAAAATATCAGGCATAAAAAAACCCCTTTCTTGATAAATTACATAAAAACACTTGACAAAAAGTCAGTTTTGTGTTATAATAAACTGAAAATAAACCTCAGGAGGAATTTCTGTCATGAGCAAAATCAACGAGTTCTTAACCGAAGCCGGAACATTCTACCTCGCCACTGTGGACGGCGATCAGCCGAAACTTCGTCCGCTGGGTCTGCATTTCGAGCTGAATGACAAAATCTGCTTCGGCGTAGGCAAATTCAAGAACGTTTACAAGCAGTTGCAGGCCAATCCTAAAGTGGAGCTTGTCGCCTGCAAACCGGACGGCCACTGGCTTCGCTATACCGGGAAAGCCGTATTCGATTCCGAACAGGAATATATTGACAAGGCTTTCGAGACTATGCCGAGTCTTCGTCAGATTTACACAGATACCAGCATTATGGGCGTTTTCCATATCGAAGAGGCCACCGCTGTCGAAATCCCCATGATGGGCGAGGGCGAAAGCTTATTATAATAATAGGATTAGTATGAAATCCCCTGTTTTTAAAACAGGGGATGTATTTTCTGTCAACAGAATATTTCTTCTTTCATCTCTTGGAGCGTATAAGTCACAGGATTTTTGTGATATTCTTCAAGTGCTTTATGATAATCCTGCAAATCGAGTCTGTCTTCAATCATTTCCATCAGTACGGCCTGTGCGAGTTCATTGACGGAAACACCTTCGGCAGCAGCGGCATTCTGTATCAGCCGGGTATCTTCGTCATTCAAATGCAGCGTGATGTTCATAAACTCTGCTCCTTTCTGAAAATATCTTATGCAGTTTCAGGAAGTTTTTCCTGTATGTATTTTTCCACAAACTGTTCCATCGGGATGGGCTTGGAATAAAAATACCCCTGTAAGCTGTTGACTCCGTATTTTTTCAGAAAATCACGCATTTGAGCGGTTTCCACACCCTCGACACAGACTTCTGCGGAAAAGGCATCGGCCAGATTCGAGATGAATTTCACAGTATTCTGATCAGAAGCACTCTTCTCAACGTTCTTGACATATTCCCGGTCGATCTTGACCGTATCCACAGGCAGTTCACGCAGAATTCCCAGCGAAGAAAAGCCTGTTCCGAAGTCATCCAGAGCGATTCTGATTCCGTGTTCCCGGAAAGTCGTAAACATTTTTTTCAGCAGTGTAATATCCAGCAACCGGCAGCGTTCTGTAATTTCCAGGCAGAAATTCTCCGGCGGGAATCCGGTCTGATCAAGCAGATTCAGGACAGTATCCACAAAATCGGCCTGTTCGAGCTGAGCATAGGATAAATTCACATTCATGATAAAATCCGGATATTTCTGGAGCATAAGCTTGCCGTCTTCCATAGCCTGCTGGAGAATCCACTTGCCGAGTTCGGGAAATAAGGGATCCTGCTCCAGAACGGGAATGAACTGAATCGGCGGAATCGTGCCGTAGAGATCATTTTTCCATCGGATGAGGGCTTCCATGCCTTTGAGCTTTTCGGTATCTGCGTCCATAATCGGCTGATAGCAGAGATAAAAGCCCTTGCAGTTTTCGGAAACGCTGTTCCGGATGACGTTTAATTTTTCGATCAGCATTCTGTTGTCATCAGAAAGCTCGTCCACGAAGATGACAGGCTCGCCGAGCCGTCTGTTTTTGGATTCGTAATAGACATAGCGGAGACAGGAATAGACGGTTTCTTTGCTGATATCAAAGCTGTCGATTTTCACAATGCCGGCATTGAGCGAAATGCTGACATGCTCGTTATTGACATAGAAATCATGGGAGACTTCTTTTTTGAGTTCCCGGTAGAGATCGGCCAGCTGTTCCGGAGAGAGGTCATGACTGATGATTGTAAATTTTGTACCGTCCATGCGGTAGAGTGCTCCCTTGTTGGCGAACTTGTCTTTCAGGAGCATATTCAGCCGCTGGAGTACCCGGTTTCCGAACGTATAGCCGTAAATATCGTTGATATTGGAAAAATTGCTGATACCTACCAGCAGAGCCGAATGCGGTTCCCGTTTCCGGAAGATCATTTCCAGATCGTCAAAAAAGCCGTAAAGACTTCGCAGACCGGTCACAGCGTCGATATAGCTCATCAGACCGTGATTCTTGATAGCTCCGCCGAAATATTCCGGTTCTCCGTGTTCGTCACGGATGACAATGCCCCGGCAGGTGCAGACGGCATATGTTCCGTCACGGGCCTTTGCCCGGTACTGCATATCGTGTTTGCCGTCTTTTCCGGCAAAGATTGCCTCAATGCTCTGATGATAGACTTTCCTGTCCTCCGGATGGATATGTTCTTCCCAGATTTCTCCGGCATGTTCCATATAGATACCCGGCAGAGCGAAAAAATCAACCGCACTCTGTGACCAGCGGGAATAATCTTCTTTCATATCGCAGAGATACACATAACTGCCGTCTGCGATGACACTGAGGGCTTCAAACAACTGATTTAATTTTTCAATTCTCCCCTGCTTCATCTCTCATTCCTCCCTTTCTGAAATATTATAATACGATTACTCTGTTTTTTCCTGATTCTTTTGCCTGGTAGAGTGCTTTGTCGACACGGATGCAGAGAGCATCACTGGACTCGCCCGGCCGGAATTCCGTGACACCGACACTGACGGTTCTGTGGCCTGCCTGTGTAAATTCGAGAGCTTCAAAATCGCTCCGGATATCCTCGGCGGCTTTCATGACATAATCAATCGGATACGGCAGCATGAGCATAAATTCTTCTCCGCCCCATCTTCCGGCAGAAGCGTCGGGATTATGAGCCGCAATGCCGTCACGCAGGAGCTTTGACAGGCCGATAATCACGTTATCGCCCTCTTTATGGCCATACGTATCATTGACTTTCTTGAAATTATCAATATCCAGCATGATCAGACTGAGTTTCTGTTCCGGACGGCGGCCGCATTCTTCGATAGCTTCTTTGATTCTGCGTTCGATTTCATGACGGTTACAGAGCTGTGTCAGACCGTCAGAGACGGCCATGAATGCGAGTTTCTGGTTAGCTTCTTCGAGTTCTTCGGTAGCGGCTTCGATGAATGTCGCCAGACGGTTGATCATGGAAACTTTTCCGGAGAACTGTTCTTCGTTCATCTGGAAATCAGAATGCTGATTTTCATTCGGAATGCCCTCACGCATACCGGCAATGACCAGTGTCACATTATGCTGATTGACAAACTCACCGGTTCTGAGGAATTCACCGGAAGTATAGAAACCGGATGTCGGGGCGACCGACTGGAACGGCATAGTTTCCTTGCTGATTTCATCCATGCCCCAAAATGTTCTTCTGGCGGCACAGGAATAGACTCTGATCACTTCGGGATGAAATTCCTGAATTTTCTGACCGCTCCGGCGGATATGTGCGAGAATCGTCCACGGGTCGCCGTAAGCCATGCGGGCAACAACATTTTCATCTACATCCGAAGTCATCACAAGAGAGCCGTCATCCTGACTCGCAATCGGAGCACGCAGAATATTCATTCCATGATGTTCATAGAAAAACGGAAATTCCAGTGTATTACTGAAAAAGTGCTCGTCATTGCGGATATTCAGATATCTGTAATATACATCATAAGCGGGCTTATGATCCAATTCATAAAGCATACTGCCTTCGGAACGGGTCACCAGAAATTTCTTGCCCAGAGGCTTCCAGCCCGTGACATGCATAGTTGTCACATAGAAATCCTCGCCGCCCATCAGCAGAAAGACCACGGAAGATGTCGAATAATCCCCGGCTTTGGAGAACACACAGGCTTCGTTATCCATATCGGAACTGAATGCACCGCCGCCGAACACACTGATCTGCACGGGGAGTTTTCCCAGTTCTTCGCAGAAACCTGTCATAGACATGCCTCTGATCGTGACCAGCATTTCCACGGCCTTGACCCATGGATTTTCAGCAATATAATCAGAAAGCTGATGAACCGTCTGGATTGCATTTTCGGCATTCAGGGGCATTTGCAGCAGTTCGGCACGGGTGGACGGATATTCCATAACCGTGCAGACAATTACAATCTCTGTTTCCACATGGCCGTTCATGATATTGCCGTTGGTGGAACTGCCCATATACAGAGCGTCCGGGAGTTCCTGCCGGATGGTCAGGCAGATATTATCCAGTGTTTCTTTCTCCAGAACTTCGGAAAAAATGCAGAAAACCACACTGGAAGTAATTCTGCTTTTTTCCCACTGGCGGATTTTGGTCAGTTCATTCCGGAGCTGATTCTGATTCTGATAGATAAACTGAAACTGCTTCATACTGTCACGTCCTTATAAAAATCACAGATATATTAAAAAAATATTCTGGTATTATTATAACATGAATTACATAGAAAGTCAATCGGTTTATGCATATTTTTCTGTAATATAAAAATTTGAACTTAATTTTTATTCAAAATGCTGAATTTTAAAAAAACTGTCATAAATCCGGTTTCTGACTTGTATAGAAAATAAAATACAGAAAGAAAGGTGATATTCCATGCTGACAGTCTCAGAACAGTATCAGGAACCCGAACGGGAACGCATTTCCATGACAGGGATTTCGTTCCGGGTCGTGGAGCAGTATAAGGACATGCTCTACCGGACGGCTCTGACCATGACACGCAGTCACGCCGATGCCGAAGATATTATGCAGGAAGTGTTTCTGAAATATTTTCGCTATGCTCCGGAGTTTGCAAGCGAAGAACACCGGAAAGCCTGGCTTCTGCGTGTGACGATCAACGAGAGCAGGAATTTGTTGAAAAGCTTCTGGAAAAGCCGGCGGACTGATCTCGATCCGGCCGATTTTCCGCAGAAACAAGCCGGATCACAAAAAAATTCCGGTGTTTTGCAGGCGGTTCTGCAATTGCCGGAAAAATACAGGATTGCCGTGTATTTATATTATTATGAAGAGTATTCGATCAAAGAAATTGCCGGAATCACAGGCCGTTCAGAAGCCGCAGTCGCACAACATCTGGTCAGAGGCCGGAACAAACTCCGGAAAATTCTGGAAAAGGGGGAATTCTGATGAATCTCAGAAAAGAAATCAAACAAGCCTATGATTCTGTACATGCTCCGGAAGATACTGCTGAAAAAATCCGTCAGGAGCTGTATCAGAAAGATATTTATGATCATTATGAAACGCATGAACATGATTCTTCTCATCATGAACCGTTCCGGCAGGAAACAGGTTTCCGGCGGTACGGAGGCTTTGTGGCTGCGGCGGCTGTGATGGGTCTGGTGATCGGCATTTCCGTGCAGAGTATGCTTGCCCGGCAAAGCAGTGAAGTCTTACAGCCTTCGGCAACGGTTCCGGTCGAAGTCACCGAAGAAACAACCGAAACAGAATCTGATCTGAATAATTCTGAAATATCCGGCAATGCTATTCCTGACAGAAATTTTCTGTCAGAACAGGAGAATTATCATGAGCAAGAACAAGAAAAATAAAAAATCCGCTCCCGAAAACAAGAACGAACAGAATCCGGCGGAATAACAAACGAACATCCCCCTGTAGCAATACAGGGGGATAGTTCAGAAAGGTAGAGGAAAAATGAGAAATTGACTTTTATTTTTCATCCTGATCTTCCAGCTTATGCTTCAGATTCAGATAAAGAGAAAAGCGTTTTTTATCGCCCACAGAATCTATAAACATAGATTTCGGTCTTGCCCAGATTTTTCCGTCCTCGTCACTCTGATAGATCACGAGTTCTTCGAGGGTTTCGCTGTGTGTGGCGACTGCCGTCACGGTATAGATACCGCCCTTGAAATGCTTGTACTTGCAGCCGACTCTGATTTCTGTCGGTGTCTGTACAGGTTCGGGCTTGACTTCGGGTTCGATATTGACAATATCATCATGCACAAGAATCATAGAAGAATGCGGTTCGACATGGATTCTTGCCTGACCGTTCTGCACTTCTACGGGCTTTCCGTTGAGGATATCCACAAGGCCGTCATAATGTGTGCCGAACTGCATATCATACGGATTGTCGTCCAGATTCAGAGCGACATAAACAACCTGATCGCCCAGTTCTTTGGCAAACAGTAACTGCCTGTTCGTAATCTGATAGCGGTTATAATTGCCGGTTCTCATAGCCGGGTAAGCTCTGTAGATTCTGCCCAGCTTGACGATATGCTGATAGAGTTCCGTATTTTCGTTTTTGAGTTCTTCGAGATCAAGACAAGGCCGCATAGGGGAATCATCCCAGCCGTCACGCTTTGCACCCTTAATTCCGTATTCACTTCCGTAGTAGATGGACGGAATGCCGGGCATTGCATATAACAGCGTATAGCAGGTATTTAAATAGGCCGGAGTTTCCAGCTTGCTTGCAAGACGGTCGACATCGTGATTATCCACGAAATTATATAATTTCAGATTTCTGTAAATACCGCCGTTTGCACCGGACTGCCGGTTGATCGAATAATCAATCTCGAAATAATTCTTAGAATTATGAGAAGACCAGATACCCTTAAAGCACTCGTAATTCGTCACAGAATCGAGCATTTCCGGATTGGCCCATCTGTTATAGTCTCCGTGGATGATCTCACCCATCAGCCAGAATTCCGGATTTTTACCCTTGCAGAAGCTCCGGATTCTCTTAAAGAAATTAAAATCAATACAGTCAGCGGCATCGAATCTGATACCGTCAATTTTAAATTCATCCATCCAGTAGCCGACAGCGTCTAATAAATAATCACAGACTTCCGGATTCTGGAGATTTAATTTTACTAAATTATAATGTCCGTTCCAGCCCTCATACCAGAACGGGTCACCGCAGGGCGACTGTCCGCCGAAGTTCAGGTTCTGAAACCATCCGCAGTAACGGGAATTCTGTCCTTTTTCCTGAATATCCGTAAAAGCAAAGAATTTTCTCCCCACATGATTGAACACACCATCCAGAATCACATGAATGCCGTTCTCGTGAAGCTTTTCGCAGATCGTTTTAAACATCTCATTTGTGCCGAGTCTTCTGTCAATCATTTTATAATCCGTAGTATCATAGCCATGCTCGACAGATTCAAAAATCGGGCTGAAATACACAGCGTCAACGTTCATTTCCAGCAGATGAGGAATCCAGTCAAGGACTTTCTCCAGACGGTTGACAGGCTCACCGCCCTCGTTCATCTTAGGAGCACCGCAGAACCCCATCGGATAAATATGATAAATAATTGCATTCTCGTACCAACTCATGAAAAAATAACTCCTTCTCTTATTTTTTATTAATAACTCCTTCCAGATAATAACTTGCTTCCATGTCAGCGACATTCAGGGCAAGTGAAAGCGGAAACATTTCAAATGCCTTGCCGACATTGCTGATCTGTTCGGAGTTGGCTGCATTGGAAAATCCCATATGATACCGGATAGCGAAGCTTTCTTCTCTGGAGAGTCTCATATAGCTGGAGATGATATACACAGATTTTTCTCCGTGGCCGTAAGGGAGAGGATCTTCTATTCTGTAATACGGCACTTTCTCCCAGACACCCTTGTCATTTTTGGCATTGCGATAATCGACAACATAGAAATTCAGCTTGCAGATATCATGCAGGAGCGAAACCAGAGCCACTGTCTCGTCTGAATAATCCATATGATACAATTCTTTTGTCCGTGGTCTTGAGAGATAATCCACAAGACAGTGATAGACATTCAGACTGTGCTGTACAAGACCACCCTCATACGCACCGTGAAAGCGGGTGCTTGACGGAGCAGTAAAGAAATCGCTCTGATCGCTGGTCAGATATTCCAGAAGCTTATCAGCACCCCGGCGGGTGATTTTCTCCTGATAGATCTGAATAAATTCTTCTTTTGCAGTCATAAATAAAACCCCTTCCCTGATGATAGATTTATTATAGCATATTTCCAAACAAAAAGCAAGGGCTTTGTAAAAAAATCATGATTTGGCACAGATCCTGAAACTGTAATTTGTGCAGGTTTCACAAATTCAGAATTCTGCAACGGAATTTAACAGAAATGCTCTGAAAATGTTATCTCCAGTTGGTAGACAGCCGGAAGATTTTATGCTATAATGTTAAAAAATATAGCAAAGGAATGATTTTTTATGAATGATCAGAAATTTCACAGAAGATATGAATTGGACAACATCCGTTTTATCACTGTGATTCTGGTTGTGATCTATCATACGCTCATGATGTACAACGGCCTGACCGGAATCAGGACTGTCGTACCGGAAGGGACAATACATCTGCGTGACAGCTATTTATATTTTGTCTATCCGTGGTTTATGAGTATTTTATTTATCATCTCCGGAATCAGTGCGAGAATCAGTCTGGAACGGAATCCGTCCGGAAAGCAGTTTCTGAAAAAAAGAACGGTCAGATATTTAATTCCCTCGACTCTGGGCTTATTTGTCTTCCAGTGGATTCAAGGCTGTCTCAGCATGAAAATTTCCGATTCGTTCGCTACGATTCCGGACACAACGCCGAAATTTGTCCTCTGGATGATCATGAGCTTATCCGGAACGGGTGTACTCTGGTATCTGCAAGTATTATGGCTGTATTCTCTGATTTTAGTCATCATCCGGAAACTCACGAAAAAACAGGAGAAGTTATACCAGAAAACCGGAAATCTTCCGGTATGGGCAATTCTGCTGACGATTCTGCCGGCGGTTCTTTTCGCTCAGATTCTGAACATTCCTGTGATTGAAACTTATAGATTAGGGATTTACGGCTTTGCATTCTTCAGCGGTTATTATATTTTCGCTCATGAAGAAATTCCGGAGAAACTCAGCAGATACAGCATTCCCCTGCTGATCGTCTCGGTTCTTGCCGGAATCGGCTGTACAGTATATTTCTGGGGTCGGAACTATGCAGAATATTCCGCTGTAAATCATCCGATTTCTGTCGCATACGGCTGGCTGATGTGCCTTGCGGTTCTGGGAATCCCGAAAAAATATCTTGCGTTTCATAATTCCGTAACAGACTGGCTTTCTGAAAAAAGCTTCGGCTTATACATGTTTCATTATCTGGGCATGTCCCTGACGGCTTATCTCTTGAATCAATATACCAATCTGCCGGAGACTGTCCAAATTCTGATTACTCTGCCCGCCTCGTTTGCGATCGGCTATGCCGTATTTGAAATCATCTCAAGAATCCCGGTATTACGCTTCTGCGTACTGGGAATAAAATCTGAAAAATCTGAAAAATCTGAAAGGAGCAAAACACATGTTTCATGAAAATTTAATCTTATTAAGAAAATTCAAAAAATTATCACAGGAAGACCTCGCCGGACAGATCGGCGTTTCCCGGCAGACCCTCTCCAAATGGGAAACCGGAGAATCTCTCCCCGATATCGAAAAAGCCAAACTTCTGGCCGATATTCTGGAAGTCTCCCTTGATGAATTATTATCCTATCACGAACAGCCGGCAGGTCTGCCGGTCGCTCCCAAAGGGAAACATGCGTTCGGAGTCGTGAAAGTCGGTGAAAAAGGTCAGATCGTCATCCCGGCACAGGCACGGAAAGTATTCCACATTCAGCCGGGCGATAACCTGTTTATTCTCGGTGATGATACACAGGGTCTGGCTCTGATCAAAGAACAGGATTTTCTGAATCTGCTCAATGCCATGCGGAAATAATTAAGCTCTGGGGATAAAATCTCCGGCTTTGTACTCGGTCAGAAAGCTGACGGCACAGGCTTTCAGGAAGCCATAGCGATTTCTGATCTCCTGTCCGAGAGAAATTTTCTCCTGTAGTTTCTTCTGATAATGATAGGAAAAATCCTGAACCCAGACAAGCAGAGCGTTATCATCCTGAGCAATGATCTGATTCAGACGGCTGATCAGCAGATCAGAATCTACCGCTGTCTGCATACTGCTCATACCCGTGCAGATGGTCTCTGAAAGAGCGGTAATCACACCGGAGACGATTTGTTTAAAATCCTGATCTTTGATATTGCTGAATCCTGTGAGATATTGCAGAGCCTGTTCCATAGTACCGACATGATGTTTAAAATTCTGTGGAATGGCACAGCTTGCACAACATCTGTCTTCGCAGTCATAGCCGGAGAGTTCTTCTTCTGAATCATAGCCGTCCTCGCAGAGAGGACTTTGCATATGATACAGAACCACGGGAAAGAGCATAGGCTTTGAAAAAGGACTCTGAACCTTTTCGTTTTTTATAGGTTTGTCAGTCAGTCCGGAAATAGTATCAGTATCAGTATCGATATCAGTATGAGTGACAGTATCAGTAAAAGTATCAGTTTCAGTTTCAGTATCAGTATAGGTGCTTTTCGTGTACGTTTGATCACGTTCGTGCACGTCCGTGCTGTTTCGTGCTTCTTTTTTCCTTGCTTCTCTTTCTATTGCAATCTGTTTGTTTCTCTGACATTTTTCCTCGTATTTCTCCATAGTAGAGTCAATCTGACTCTGAAACACGCTGAACAGCATTCTGACACCGAGATCATCAGAAACCAGTTCTTCTCCGGTGTCCGCATACTCCATGACTGCTTTGAATAAAATACCGGCCTGTTCGTTATTGAGCATAGCAAGTTCTTTTTTCCTGTCGATAAATAAAATAAAACTTTTCTTTTTTGCCATTGCATGACACTCCCTTTCATAAACAGCGGAAAAAAGCGGTCTGCATGTACGGAACCGTACAATTTCTGAGAAAAATTCATGAAAAAGTTACAAAAAAGCACTCCGGAGAAATTCCGGAAGTGCTTTTCTTGATTAATTAATTAAAATCATCGGATGTTTTGTGCTGTCGAGCCGATACAGAATATTCAGCATATCCGCTTCCGGAATCGCTACACATCCGGCTGTATACGCTCCCGTCCGGCAGTGCAGGAAGATCGCAGAACCGGCATAGGGAATCACCGGATTTCGGTTATATTCAATCGAAATCCCGTAATGATAGGCCGAGGGATAATCAATCAGATGTTCGGCACTGTTCCAGCGGATGTCATTGCTTTCGACCCATTGGTTATAGAATTCCGATTCCGGGTCATCGACCCAGTAGGAATTCTGTGTTATCTGCCGGTAGGAAATCCGGAGATCATCAAGAAATTCCGTACCGAAGGCAATTCCGAGAGCAAAGAGGCCTTTGGGAGTATACGGCTCACCCTCACGGCTTTTCTGACTGACACCGTATTTTCCGACCACACCGGAAGTACAGAGCGATTCCGACCAGCCGGATTCTGTATGTTCAAACAGGAAGACATCAGCGTCCGTACCGGAAGACTGTACAACAATCAGCTGCTGACAATTCTGAAGCTGATCGGGGGTGATTCCTGCATATCCGAGATACGGAGCGAGAAGATTTTCTGTTTCGGATTCTGATTCCGTGAGGCTTTCTGATTCGGATTCTGTAAAAATTTCCGATTCTGATTCTGATTCTGTTTCTGTCAGCAGTTCCGTTTCCGGAGCTTCGGGAATTTCTGAAACAGTAGTCTCCTGTGTTCCGCAGGCAGTCAGCAGAAACAGATATAATATCAGATAATAGAAATATTTTAATTTCATATTAATAGAACCAGATATAGTCAGAATCCACCCAGCCATAATAATCACCGTCATCCGTATCCCAGAGTTCATACCAGGTCACGCCCTGAGAATAGCAGTAATTCTTTGCCGTCACATGCCAGTGATTGCCGAGTGTATCACGGATTACAGAACGGTTTCCGCATTTGACGACATATTCCGAAGAATAGCCCGTGACTCCCGTGCCGTTGATTTCTCCGGTCATCCAGCAGGAATATGTTTCTACTTCGTTATAGTCATTGAAATCATTATCATTGCTGTCATCATAGCCGATTGAATAGAACCAGATATACGTATCATCCACCCAGCCGTAATAATCGCCGTCATCCGTATCCCAGAGTTCATACCACTGAATCCCCATAGAATAGCAGGAATGCTTTGCAGTGACATGCCAGGTATCGCCGAGGGTTTCCCTGACGGTAGTCTTTGCCCCGTGATGAACGACATAATCAGAAGTAAACCCGGCTACACCCTTGCCGTTGATCTGTCCTGTCCGATAGCAGTCATCGACATAAGCGTCTGGTTCGTCATCGCCGGGGCCGTCAGCCCATAAGCCCTGCGGGTCGGTCAGAACCGTATAGGATTCTTTGACATAGCCGGAAAAACTGCCGTATTCGACATAAATCCAGCTGTCGTCATCAATCCAGAACATAGAAATTTCGGCACCGTTCGGAATAGCCGTAATAATATTACTGTCGGAAGAAGTACTTTTCGAGCTTCGGAGATTCAGGAAGCCGTCACCGGAAGCCGGTGTGCCTGTACCCATCCAGAGGCAGGTAGAGGGAGCCGGAACGCTAGTAATCTTCTGCACAGGGGGCTGTGTTTCCGGGGGCTGAGTCGTCTCCGGAACGGTAGTTGTCCGGATGATTTCCGGTTCTGTTTCGGGAGCTTGTGTAGTGGTTTCCGGAACAGTTGTTTGAATCGGAATCGTCTCCGTTTCCGGAGCGGTATTCACCTGAACCGGAATGGTTTCCGTAATCATCTCAGTAACGGCCGCCGCCGGAGCGGTATTCTGATTTTCAGCAATATTGATGTTTCTCTGATTCAAGACGGGAATCACAATAAAATTTCCGATCAGAAACAGAATCAGAATCAGCAAGGCGATAATCAGGATGATCAGGAAATTGGTTGCCGGTGCATGAGAGCCGGAACGTCCGGAATCATCCTGCTGATGAAATTGATCTGACATAATAACCCTGACTTTCTTATTATTTTTCTTGATTCTCTGAATGTTCGGGAGTATCAACGACCATAGCCGCCGAACCGTAAGCTTTGAGGGGCTTGCCGTTCTCGTCACGTTCGAGTGTATAGCGTACATGGAACGGGATTCTTGCGACAGACAAGGGGATGACGGCTTCGATCGAATCGACTTCCCCTGTTTCGATTTTACGGAGCATTTCATGATAGCTGTCATAATAATCCATGGGGAACAGACCGGAATCAAACAGAGGTTCGGGATAATTCTCGACTACCGGCGGAACATTCAGATCACGCATACACCGGAAGCAAGGGTGCATAATCCGGCTTGAAAATTCATATTCCCAGGCATAAATATTCACCTGTTCGCTTGCAAATCTAAATCTTCTTTCACTTTCAGCAAGTTCGGCATAGCGTTTTTTCTCGGAAGTAATATTTCTGACCATCGCATAAAAAATATACTCCTCACCGGCACGGCCGATCAGCCGGAGATCAGTCCGGATACAAATCCTGTCTTCTCCGCAGATTTTGGAACAAACTGTTCTCCAGGTTTCGCAGGATTCCTCGTCATGCGACTGGATGGCTTTTTTGATTGTCTTTTCATAGACAGCTTTATTATGTTCATCAAAACCGTCCCACGGGTCGGCTTTGAGAATTTCTTTTTCGCATAGATTCATGCCGAGTTCTGTCTGATATTTCTGATTGACTCGCAGAATTGTTAATTTTCCGTCCTGATAAGTAAAGATAGCCGCACCGCCGACATAGTGATTAAAAATCAGCGTTTCGAGAGACTGCGGATTCCAGAATCTGCCTGCGTCCATGCTTTCTATGAGATTAATGGCTTTGGAGACAGGTTCATGCTGAATCTGTCTTAATTTCTCAATAAATTCCTGTTCCGGAAGGGGTTTCGAGTATAGATAGCCCTGAATATACGTGCAGCCGATACTTTTCATAAAATCGGCCTGTTCGGCAGTTTCGACACCCTCAGCAATCACGGGTGTATCAAGCCATTTACTCATCTGAATTACAGAACTGATGATCATACCGCCACGGCCGCCGATACCGCCGCTTAAAAACCGCATATCTAATTTAATCACATCCACGTCCAGGTCTTTGAGGACATTCAGAGAAGAATAACCGCTTCCGAAGTCATCCATTTCGACAACATAGCCCAGCACATGCAGATGATTTAATACTTTAGATACCAGCTCGCTTCCGCCGATTGCCGAAGATTCTGTGATCTCGATATGCAGAAGCTTGACCGGAATCTGATATTGCTGACGGATTTTCTCGATCTTGCCGACATAATCACTGTGAAAAATATCATATCTGGACATATTGAACGAAATCGGCACAGCCGGGATATTTTCATCCAGACATTTTCTCTGGAATTTGCAGACATCTTCAAAGACATGCAGATCGGCCTTCGGAATCAGGGTATTTTTCTCCAGCACCGGAATAAAATCCGAGGGGTACTGCATACCGTTTTCAGGGTCTTTCCAACGCATGAGGGCTTCTGCACCGATCATACGGCCTGTCGTATGATTGATTTTCGGCTGATAGCAGACAAAAATATAATCTTTTTCGAGGGCTTCTTCAAAGCCGATCAATAATTCACTTTCACTCATTCTGATATTGCCCATCGCAAATCATCTCCTTTTATGTTCAGGATATTTCTGATCGGACAGTTTTGATATTATTATTATAACACAAAATCTGTGATTTGTCCAGAATTTTTTTATCAAAAAGCGGATTTCTTGACAAATTTGATAAAACATGCTATAATAAAAAATAATTTTACAGAACAGCGGGGATTTTCCTATGAGTATCTTATTATCCGAACAATATCAGGCCTGGGCGGAAGAATGCGAACTCCGCCGGCAGAAGCTCAGAGCCAATGAAGAAGAACTGAACCGGATTTTTATTTCTGCCTATGGCATGGAAGCATTGCTTTCTCCGGAAGTGCCGGAAAAAAGCCTTTCTGTACGTTCGGCAGATGTCCGGAAAGAATGCAGAAGCCTGCTCAATTATGCAGTCGGCTGTCTGTTCGGCAGATATAGTCCTGATCATGAGGGTCTGTGCTATGCCGGCGGAGACTGGCACCCGGAATATTATCAGACCGTCACACCCGTGCCGGAGAATCTGCTTTTTCTTTCCGAAGAAATTTTCCCGGAATGCTGTCTGCTGACGGAGATCAAGACATTTCTCCGCACGGTCTGCGGAGAAGATACTTTTCAGGAAAATCTGACCTTTCTGGCCTCGGCTCTGCAAGGCGAGGGCGAGCCGGAAGAAATTCTCCGGAAATATCTTCAGCATGATTTTTATGCCGATCATCATAAATTTTATCGCCGGAGGCCGGTTTACTGGCTGTTCGATTCCGGAAAAAAACACGCATTCCAGGCCTTTTTCTACATTCACCGCTGGCAGCCCGATTTGCCGGAGCATATCCGGACGGTCTGTCTGCCGGAGTGCCGGAAATTTTATCAGCTTCGGCTTGCACAGGCCGGTTCTCCCCGGGAAAAGAAAAAATATACCGCTCTGCTGGAAGAACTTGATGAGTATCATCACAGACTGAAAAAATTTTCATCCGGGCTGATTCTGCACCCGGATGACGGTATTGTATCCAATTATCAGAAACTGGAATCTGTCCTGAAAAAACTGGTGTTTTAATCACGGATATTCTGAATCCACATGCAGATATTCTTCGAGGCATAATCCGTTCTGCATAATTTCCTGAGCGATCTCCTGACCGACATAGCGGATATGCCAGGATTCGTATTTATAGCCTGTGAGTGCCTCTTTGTCTCTGGGAAACCGGATCACAAAGCCGAACCGGGCACAGTTCTGCTCGAGCCAGACGGCTTCGGGGGTATCGTTGAAATCATCGCCCGGCCAGTTGACATCAATACACAATCCGGACTGGTGCTCAGAATAGCCGGCTCTTGCGGAGAACGTGTCAGCGGCCTCACTGCCGTACTGATTTGCATAATCGCCGTAGACATAGACCTGTGTCTGATAAGACCGGAAATCCGAATGTGAGAATAAATACAAACCTGCCTCATCGGAAGCCGCCTGCCGGAGTTCTGCAAAAGCCTGGGCGGTTTCGGGAGTCATGCCCTGCGGATTGTAGGAATCCGGCAGAGGGTAGGTTTTATTCACAATCATAATGCCGTTGACATAAGTAATCCCGCCGATCACCTGAATATCATCCCTCGGACTGCCGGAGCAGACGATTTCCCCGGGGTTCGGGAGGGGTTCTTCATCAGGATAGACTGTAACGGAGATTTCAGCAAAGACATCCGGATTGCTGACGGAAGTGACATAGATCGTACATTCCCCGGGGCTGACGGGGTTGATCATACCGGTTTCATTGACAGAGGCAATCTGCAAATCCGAAGAAGACCAGATTCTGGAAGTATCCACCGCATTTTCCGGAGACATCCGGACGACAGGCATGACGGCCGAATCCGAAACATGCAGAAACGCATGATAAAAACTCAGAGTCATTCCGGAGACCATACCGGGCGGAAGGGTTTCAGATTCTGTTTCTGTTTCTGATTCTGATTCTGATATAGATTCTGATTCCGGCTGTGTTTCTGTAAGATTCTGTTCCGTCTCTGCCGAGGATGTACCTGACCGCATTCTGATCAGCATAAGACCGAGAATCAGACACAGAATCACGGCCGTCAGGAGCAGGAGCAATAATACAGTTCTGCCGTAGTTTTTATTTTTTTGCTGTTTGGAAGTATTCATGATAATACTGCTGTCCTTTCCGGAGAAAAAGCCGTTCCCTGTATGAGAACGGCTTTTTGACTGTCACAGATCATCCTTGATCTGCATTGGATTTCTTTCTTCTTCTGACGACTGCCACAACTGCTGCGGCTGCTGCGACACCGCCGACACCGACACCCAGATATAAGAATCTGTTCGGGTCATTCTTGATGACTTTGAAATCATCAACAACAAGTTCGGTTTCTCTGCCGGAAGCGTCTTTGCAGATGACTTTCAGTTCATGGGATTTGCTGGAGAACAGCGGTTCGGCCTCGACTTCGACGGTAAATTCTCCGTCAGAAAATTCGCTTTCGATCTCCTGTTCATTCCAGTGCCATTTGTTTTCCCCGTCGAGAGAAGCACTGACTTCGGTAAGTTTCAGGTTATCATTTGCCATGATCAGCACGGCAAGCTGATTCTCATCAATATAATACGAACGCTTTTCTTCGAGATTGGCCGTAAACGCAGTCGGAGGCGTTTTATCAATCATGAAATTCATAACACTGTCTTTTTCATCATTGGCATTGCTGGAAGCATTGCCGGCCTTATCGACAGAATGGAACTGGATTTCATATGAGCCGTCATCTTCAAACAGGTCTTTATGCAGATGATACGTATATTCATGCCATTCTTTCTCCGTGCCGACAGTTTCGACATCATAGTCTTTTTCTTTCTCGAGTGTGATTGTCTCGTTATTCTTGAACAGCGTAACAGAATATTCTTTCAGGGCATTGGGATTGATTTCAGAAACGACAATTTCCTTGGCTTCCTGGTTATACTGTCCCAGAATCGGCTTGACCTGAACCGTATTGTAAGTAGAGCCGAAACGGTTGACAGAGAAAGTCTGCGTGGTTTTTTCCGGATTATCGGCAATCCGTCCGGCTTTATCCTGAGCGGTAACGCTGAATGTATAAATATCATCAAAAATCTTGTCGCTGTCTTTTCCGGAATCTGATGGGAAATCTTCAAACGTCATGATTTTTCCGCAGACCTGACCGGAATGATTCAGAATATCTTCGGTTTTGGCTTTCCAGATTCTGACCTCACCGGACGGAGCAGTCAGCTCGAAAGAGACAGTATCTTTCTCATATTCCGGTTCGGAGACTTCGACATTGATACCGGACAGCGAAATGGAAGTCAGAGAAGAATCCAGATTGGTATCCTGCCACTGGAGCACGGGCAGAATGGTTTCTTCCTTGCCGTAGGCATTGAAGCCGGACTCGCCGTTGACGGTAAGATTTACGGCCGGGTCGATCGTATCAAGATAAAAATCAGAAGAATAGCCGTTCCCGGCATTGCCGGCCTGATCGGTATAGGCAACAGAAAGATGATATTCGGCATCCTGTGTAAAGGCGATCTGAGCCGTATGCTGCGTGCCGTTATCCTGCCACTGACCAACGGAGAGATTCACCGGCTCGCCGTCGTCAGTGCCTCTGACGGTGATACCGGAGGCGGCAGTTTCCGGATTGAAATTCAGTTCATCAATGGTAATTCTGGCAGTACGGGAAGATTTATAATAATTATTTTCAGGATTCTCATCCGTATCGGAGAAATCAACCGTAATTTTCGGAGCAGTGGCATCGACTGTGAAACTGCCGGGGGAAACCGTTCCGGCAGCGAACTGAATTTCTCCGTTCTGATTGCCGGCCAGATCGGTACAGCTGATACTGAATGTATAATCACCGTCATCAGAGAACGGAACATCTGCTGTCCAGACAGTACCGTCACCGGAGCCGCCGCCCTGTCTCCAGACAACAGCAGGCTGATACTCCGTGCCGTTATGGGAAGCCGTAAGTGTGACCAGATCTTTATTGAAATTGCGTTCAGCGATATTGATTCTGGCAGTACGGCCGTTTTTGAACAGTTCATTTCTGGGGCTGTTATTATCGAAAGCAACTGCAATCTGCGGAGCAGTCGCATCAATACTCAGATCGAGATACTGAACAGTTGCATTCCGGGCATTATCCTGAGCGTAGACTTCAAGGACAATGTTATTGCTGTTATGATTTGCACTGCTGATACTGACAGTACCATCCCATGTTTTCAGGAGGTCTTCATGCTGGGGAGCAACCGCATCGAACTGATACAGCGAACCGTTGTCGGTTTCGATACCGTCGGTAATAATCCGGTAAGTCACAGTACTGAGACCGGAATAGGCATCATTGATCGCCGGGTCATCAACGGTAACTTTGACACTGACATCACCGTTATAGATATTGCTCTGAATCTGGTCAGCCACAAGAGAGATTTCCGGCGGCATCATTTCATCATACGGAGCCGTATCATCAACAATCAGAGCGTCCGTGCTCAGATAGGAACGGTTTCCGGCGAGGTCGGTCAGTCTGACATAAACTGTGCAATAGCCGTTGGAATTTAAATCCAGCGTGCTGAAAGAAGTCCAGTTTGTGATATTTTGCAGATCAGCTTCTGTGAGAGCCGTTGTCGAGGAAGATCTGTAATATTCCTGTCTGATCGTACCGTGAGAAGTATAGTCACCGCAGCCGCAGCTGATATGAATATTTGATTTCGACCAGAAACCGAAATGCAGCGGATTGACAATGCCTCTCCAGAGTTCTTCCCTGCCCTCTGCGGAAGCAGCAGCGACATAGCCTTCGGGAGCGGTTCTGTCGATGGTGAAAAACTGCCAGCCTTTGGTATTTTCCTCAACTGTGGTGACGGCAGCATTTCCGGCAAGATCGGCAAAACCAGCGAGATCAAGAATATAATTTGCCTCGTCCTTGAATTCGATCATGAGGGTATGGGTATCTTCATCACCGCCGGACAGATTTTCCGTCCACTGAGCCTCATGCAGATTCACATGATTACCGGTATCGCCTTCATAGACAACATCCTGAATATGAATGCTGTTGAGGGCGGCTTCTTTGCTGAAATGATTATTTCTTTCCTTGAACGTGATATAAGCCGTTCTGTTATCATGGAAATACCATCTGTGCTGATCGGTATCGTTCGGGTCTTCAGTACCGTTGTTATTATCAAATCTGATTTCGATTTCCGGAGCAGTGGTATCAATATCCAGTTTCAAAGTTTCCTGTGAGACATTTCCGGTATAATCGACAGCTTCGACAAAGACAGTGACATCACTGGAATTGAAACGCTCGTCATCTTTGGGGAGCAGAATATTACCTGTCCAGATTTCAGAATCTTCGGAAACTTCCGTCTGCAAACCTGCACCGGATTCATAGAAGCCCTGAATATCAGCAGGCTCGCCGGCGACTCTGACTTCATATTTGACACTTCTGATACCGGAATACGGTTTCGGGTCAGTGATTTTGATTTCAATATTAACATCATCATTATAGATCATATTCGCATCGGCAGCTCTTGCGACATCATTGACCGTGAAGGCAATATTGCACTGATTATTATCAAAAATATAATAATCTTCGAGACCGCTTTCCTGAATCTCCTTTTCTGTCCGGTACTGAATATAGGTCTGATTGCCGGCCTGATCGGTCACACGGATAAACAGACCCTGTGTCATGCCGGAGAGCTGTGCCACAGAAACCGGAGATTCATAAAGAGTCCAGTCAGATTCCGGAAGAGCTTTCAGCCATTCGAGCTGCTGTGCTTTGATTTCTTCCAGAGAAGCGGCAGTTTCGTCCTGAACTTCGGGAGTATTCCAGAGATAATATTCCATTTTCTCCAGACCGCTGCCGGTATCGCTGCCGTTCATCTCGACAGACAAATCATGATTGCTGAACACACCGAACGAAATTTTCTCCAGCAGCCAGCCGAGCAGATTGCCCTTGACTCTGGCCGTACCGGAAGGATTGGTTTTATCAATCACAAATTCTTTCTGAGCCTGTGCGTTATTTTCGGCATTATCTGTATAATCCACATCGATCTGATAATGATTTTCTTCGGAAAACGGGATACTCAGTTCATAGACATGATTTTCATGATCTTCCGTCACCCAGCTGAACCCGTCCGGAGCGAATTCCCGGAGCGGCTGCTGATTGATTCGGACAGAATCAATAAATTTCTCCTGATTGAAATTCTGTTCTTCGACATGCAGAACGGCTCTGACATCCTGATTGAAATACAGTTCATGCCGGGGCTGTACGGCATTGCCGTCAGAATCCAGATACCGGAAAGAAATTTCCGGAGCATGGGAATCCAGATTCAAAACCTGATCCTGATATTCTGTATTTCCGGCGTTATCCGTTGCGATGACCCGGAGTATCAAATGCATTCCCTCGTATTCTTCGGCCGGAATGGTGAAATTGACATCCTGCCGGAAGACGAGCTGTGAAAATTCCGGTGTTTCGTTTGTAAACTGCCATACTAAGAATTTTTCGCTGGTTTCGGCCTGTTCTGTTTCGGAGAAAATCTGATATTCGATCTTTGACAGACCGGAAGTCACACCGTTTTCCTGCACTTCGGCATGAACGGGCAGATCTCCGGTGCAGAGGCGGTTTTCTGTAAACGGATTGCCGTCGGTATCGGTCACCCGGAAGGTAAAGCCGTCTTCACGGGGCTGATCAATAATCAGGCCGTTAGAGGACAGATATGTCTGATTTCCGGCCTTGTCGGTCAGACGGGCATAAATAATATAATAATCCGGATTTTCCAGAGTCATTGCCGTTTCATAGGCAGTCCAGTCCTGAACGCTCTGCAAAGCCTCCCATGAGAGCAGTTCTTTGCTGCGGCTCTGATAGATTTCGATTTTCTGCGGATAGAGATCAGAAATTTCGGCTGTAACGGTCAGATTGGTATTGCTGTACAGACCGAATGTGAGTTTTTCAAACAGAGTCTGATACCATTCCCGTCCGGAGACTTTCACCACGCCGTCCGGAGCGGTTCTGTCGATTACGAATTTTCTGAGATCTTCGCCGTTTTCTGCCTGTATGATACCATGCATTCCGGCAAGATTGGTATAATCAAACGACCAGTCATATTCTGCTTCTTCCGTGAAATGCAGAATGACTTCGGCTCTGTCATAGGTCTGGCCGTCCACAGTCAGACGGCTGACTTTTTCTTTCTGATACTGGAGCATGAATATTTTTTCCTGATCGGAAAGCTCCTGCTGATTTTTAGTAATTCTGAAGCATTTCACAAGCTCTTCCAGAGCCGGCAGCGTATCTTTGCGGTCATCAATCTGAATCACAGCCGTTCTTTCATCGGCATAATACATAGATTCAGAATTTTCGAGCCGGTCACCGCTGATGGTAATGCCGATCTGCGGTGTGACGGAATTAATGCTGAACGGTTCACTGTCGGCACGGACAGTCTGACCGAGCTGATCTTGTATTTCGGCATGGACGACAATTCCGCTGGCGTTATGTTCTTTCGGAATGGTGATTGTCTTTGTGGTCATATCAATCGGCTGACGTTCCTGCGAACCTTCCAGCCAGTATTCACCGGAAATAAATTTCTCTGTTCCGTCAGGACTGTTCAGAGTCAGAGTCACATCCGAAGCATAGCAGGATGTTCCGGCCGGAAGTTCCGGAAGTGTGAGGGAAACTGCCTGCTGCTGTGCAACTTCGACCTCTACTCTGGTATCCTGTGTGATATTCTCGAGCGAAAACAGATAATAGCCGTCGGAATTGCGTTTCATGGCGGTTTCTCTGGGTACGCCGTTGACGGTTACACTGCGGATGACATAGCCCCGTTCCGGCTTGATACAGCAGACTGCTGTCCGGCCGTAATCAATCAGGGCATTTTCACGGCCATAGCCTTTGCTGGCGGGATTGAAATTCTCACTGCCGTCATGAATACAGAACGTCACACTTGCGGTATCATCCACCCGGCCGCCGCTGATTTGGTACTGATTCAGGGCAAACATCACAGTAACATCATGATTCTGATTCGCTTCCAGCGTTCTGGCATAGATATAATTATTTTCGTTGAATTTAGAAGTATAGCCGTCAATTGTCACAGCGGCCACACGGTAATTTTCCGCCGGAATCGCAGTCAGGCCGGTTTGTTCGTCCTGATTCAGACGCACACTGCCGACAGTATTGGTTTCTGTACTTTCATCAGAGACGGTATAATTTCTGTCAAGACCGGCATTGCCTTTTGTAGGGTCATAAGAAAATTTAACAATATAATACTGTGTCAGTTCGGGAGTCACGCTGATGATATTCTGCTCATTGAGCATAGCTTCTGTAATCTGCACACTGGTTTCCAGATCGGTCTGGCCGGCGGATTCGCTTCCGATGGAAACAGAGCCGAATTTCAGTGTCTGGAGTACATAATGACAGTCTTCCCTGTCGTTGATATGCAGTTTCACCCATACAGTATCACCGACTCTGACCGTAAAAGGTTCGGCAGAGCCGTTGACGGTCATCTGACAAAGATCCTGATAGGCTTCGGGCATATTGACAGAAAGCTGATATTCCTGCGGAATTTCCGGTTCTTCCTGCGGAGCAGGAGCAGGGGGTTCTTCTTCCGGAGCCGGGAACTGTTCCTGTACAAAAGGCTGAGTTTCCTGCGTTTCCGAAGGAAGAGACTCTGTTTCGGAGGTTTCTTCTGTTATAACAGTTACAGCAGTTGTTTCAGATTCTGTCACGAGGGCAGATTCTTCCGTCGGCGGAATCTGTTCTGCGAATGCCTGCACGGGGACAGCAATCACGGCAAAAGCAGTAGAAAGGGCAGCCGCCAGGACACGGCCGGCTGTATGTTTCTTTTTTTTCATGAAATTCTCTCCTTGCGATTGAAAATAGAGATAAGCAGAAAACGTTTTCGCACCGCTTCACTTTTCCACATTATAGCATGAAAATGAAAACAATTCAATACTTTTTTGAAAAATTTGGAATCTCAACCAAAAAAATCAGCAGATTTCACAAATCCGGCGGAAACGGTTTGTAAAATCTGCCTTTGTGCGATTTTATTGATAATCGTCTGAATATCGCCGTTTTTTAATGATACTCACAGTTACGGCAATTCCGGCAGTCAGCAGAGCCATACCAATCAGAAACGGAGCGGCTTTCTGTATCACCAGATTCCGGATATACGGAATTTTCATCAGCGGGGGGATTCTTCCGGCGAGCTGTAACGGATGAGCAAGATAATCATGCACGGCACTGACAGCACCTTTGGCAGTATAGGCATAATCATCCTGTAAGAACACATGGAGAATATTCATAATCAGATCAGAATTCAGCTCCGGCAGAAGTGCGGCAAAATCGGCAAGATCAGAGAGATTCAGATTTTCAGGAATCACCAGATTTTCAGAATGCTGTTTCTGCCCCTCGAGCGTGGACGGCAGATCGCCTTCAAGCTGTCTGCGAATGCTTTCAGAACGATAGTTCAGATAATTCCGCATAGCTTCTGCACCGTTTTCAAACTGTTCAGGACGATAGAATGTCAGATTTTTTTCAACATACGGCTGGAGCATAGCATGAATCTGTGTGTATAGCTTCTGATACGCTCCGTTCTCGAAATATTTTTTTAATAATTCGTCATAGATTTTATGATATTCTTCCAGATATTCCGGATTGGAAAGCAGAGCATTCAGCAGAGGCCTGTCAGATAATGCAACACTGTAGACAGGAGTATCAATCGGGTAGTTGATCATGCTGATTTCAGGACTCATGGCATTTCCGGTATCGGGAACGGGATTGAACTCCTCCGGATTCAGAATGCTCGAAACGGCTGACTCGTAAGTAAACGAGCCGAATGCTAAATTATAATCCCATGGAATCATGGAAAATTTCCCGTCCTGTTCGCAAAGATAGAAATTATGCACGAACATGCTGGTATAGCCGTCATAGTTATTCACGAAATTATGAACAGCGAAATAACGCAGAAGCGAATCAGAATCCAGAACCGGTTCCGGATTGTCAGAATTTAAAATTTTAACAGAATTGATCAGCCTTGTTCTGTCAGCTTTTTTGGGCTTGCATACAGCAGTATTCCAGAGAGCTTCATAATTTTCAGGTTCTTCGCCGACATATTGCAGAGCGGCAACAGCAGTCTGTTCGGGTGTGAATACGCTTTTGAGCATTTCTCCTAGAATATCGGCACGGTCGCCGGATTCAGAATCCGCATAGAAAGAGCCGTCCATAATCTGTTCTGTCTTCCAGAGCGAAGAGCCTTCTTCATAGTCCATCATCGCACTGATATCGAGACTGTCCATCGAGAAGCAGTCCGGCTTGTATAACTGGATACTGGCATTTTCTCCGTAATTACGATAACAGAAGCTGTCTTCCACGGCTTCCACAGCCAGATACAAGCCGAAATCCTGACCGTTGACCTGCATGAGAGCATAACTTGAAAGCGGAGCAGCAACACCCATATCATTCATAAGATGATACGCCATAAAATCTTTCATACAGCTGGGGTCCTGACCGAGATTATTCAGACATAATTTATCAAGACCGTGATAAGTGACTGTCTGATCATAATGATCAAACTCGATCTTGAAACTGAAATGCTCGCTTCCCTGCTGACTGATCGAAGTCAGGGAAGAATTGCCTTTCGGCCGGAGAGCGATATTTTTAATTACCTCGCCGTCAATTTCGACATCACAGCTGACATATTTTTCTTCCGTGGCATGGGAAATCATAGCGTCCCAGTTTTCCTGACTGATCTGAAAATTGATTACATGCATATTCTGACTGTCGAAGAGTCCGGAATTTTGATAATCATCAGAAATAGTATTCTGTGTGATTTCGGGAAGTTCAGCGGCCTGAATGTTATCTCGCTTCTGCTCTTGAGCATAAGGAATCAGCAAAGCACCTGCGGAAAGCAGTACCGCCATAAAGCCTGCAAAATTTTTTATGTTCGGGAATTTCATAAAATTACCTCCTGTATGAAGAACTTGTTTTTTAATTTATGTTCTGATTATATAGGAGAGATATTTTTAAAATATTTGTGAAATGTTTCTGTTTTGTTAAAGCATTCAGAGATGTTTCTCGATCTCCTCACTGAGCCGGAGAATCTCCGGAGCGACTTTTTTTCTCTGGATTTCTCCGGTTTTCCTGAAAACTGCCGGAGCAAGAGCCATGATCACAAGTCCGGTCATGCCGATGAGAATCCCCGGAAGAAATAATGCGAATTTTAAAACCAGAGAAAGACCCGTTCCCAGAATCAGCGTACCGGTCAGACCAATGCCGATTGCAGTCAGAGTCGCAGTCAGTTCGGCTTTTCTGTCCAGTTTCCGGATAGCTTCCAGCTTATCGGGCTTCTGTTCGGGAGCAAGATATTTTTTCCGGATGGCTTCTAATTCTGCCTGTTCTTTGGCCGAATAAGTATAATTAAATTTTTCCTGCATGAGAATCCCCCTCCTGATCGAGTGTGACGGTAAAGATACTGCCTTTTTCCGGTTCGCTCTGTACGGAGATTTCAGAACCGGTAATATCAATAATTCTCTTGACCAGTGCGAGGCCTAAGCCGTTGCCTTTCGAGGCATGGGAAGTATCGCCCTGATAGAATTTATCAAAAATATGTTTCCCGGTTTCCGGAGAGATTCCGCATCCGGTATCTTCGACCGAAACAAGCACCTGTGTTTCCAGTTTTTTCAGCGTGACGGAAACCGTTCCGGAAGGCTCTGTAAACTTGATCGCATTTGAAATCAGATTATGCCAGACCAGGCTTAACAAATCCGGGTCGGAATACAGCATGACATCCTCCTGAATTTCTGTTTCGATCTGAATTTCTTTCTTTTCCCATTCGGACTCGAAATCAAGCAGACATTCACAGAGCTGTTCGGACAGATTGAATTTTTTCCGATCCGGATAAATCTGCTGATTTTCGAGCTTGTTTAATTTCAGGATATTCATAATCAATTCTGATAATCTCTGAGAAGCGTCAGAAATCGCCGAAGCATATTCCAATCTTTCCTGATCGGTAATATCCGGACACTGCAGAAGCTGTGCATAATTCTGAATCACGGCCAGAGGTGTTTTCATCTCATGGGAGACATTGGAAACAAAATCCGTCCGGAGGGTTTCGACTCCGGAGAGTTCTTCTGTCATCTGATTAATATATGTGATAATTTCATTATATTCCCCCATACCGGAGATTTCTGAGATGGGTTCGATTCTGGTTTTAAAATCTCCGGCTGTGATTTTTGCAAGGCCTTCGGTGATCATCCTGACGGGCTTATCCTGAAACACATGTGTTCTGACCGTATCAAGAATCCAGAACAGAAACGTGATCAGCAGGACATTTCCGAACGTCACCGGAGCAGCGGCCATAATTTCTTCTTTGGAGAAATCCAGAAAATGCAGGAATAAAATAAACGAACAGCTGACAACAAAGGCGATCAGCAGAAAGAAAATCACGAATTTATAAACGCCCAGTAATTTCTTATGTTTCATTTCAGTACCGCCTTATAGCCCAGCCCGTGAACGGTAACAATCTCGAAATCCTCACAGTTCTGCAATTTTTCACGGAGTTTTCTCATATAGACATCAACGGTTCTTAATCCGGAAGTGCTCTCGACATCCCAGAATTCGTCCATTAAAGCCGATCTGGTAAACGTCTTTTTCGGATAGGATAATAATTTATATAATAAATTAAATTCTCTCACAGTCAGAGGGATTTCCTCGCCGTTGAGAACGGCCGTTCGTTCGTCAGCATTCATGCTGAAATTCCCGATTGTGAGCATTCTGGAGCTGTTGATTTTTGCTCTCCGGAGCAGAGCACCGATTTTTAATAACAATTCTTCGAGCTGAACGGGCTTGACTAAATAATCATCAATGCCGAGGCGATAGCCTCTCTGTTTCGAGGCAAAATCATCTTTTGCAGTCATGAACAGAATCGGAATATCCTGATTGAGATTCCGGACAGTTTCAGCGAATTCAAAGCCGTCAATTTTCGGCATCATAATATCTGAGATAATCAGATCAAATAAATTGCCGTACATTTCGTTATAGGCCTCATTCGCATTCAGACAGCCGGTTGCTTCATAGCCGTTTTTATTGAGATACATGCAGACAGTACGATTCAGATCTTTGTCATCTTCGAGAACCAGAATTTTAAACATAAATAATTCCCTCCTTTTAGGAAAATGATAGCATACAGATGTTTGTATTTTGTTAAGATTTCCGGATTTCACAGAAAATTTACATAATATTAATAAAATATTCATAAAAAAAGACCGCCGGAGCGGTCTGAAATTTTTTGCTTATTCTGTTTTGCTGTACTGATCAATCCAGAATTCGATCTGATCGCCTTTCTCCAGGCCTGCGAGCATTTCACGGGCAGGACTGAGGAGGGTTTCTGCTCTGCGGAACAAGGGTTCCAGAAAACTTTCTTCCTGATAGCCCCGTTCAGAGAGACCGTCACGGGCGAGTTCCAGAATTTTCAGCAATTGCAGGGAAATCCGTTTCTGATCGGCAAAATCCGGGAAATTCCTTAACGTGAACAGGTTTCTTAACTCTGGGGCTGTATAGCCGTGCTGATACAGAACAGAATCAGAATCCAGAATTTCGGCAAGTTCGGGAGTTTTCCGGGCAAGTCCGGCATGAAAGGCCGCATGAGCGAAAATTTCACTGACAGGCTGTTCACAGGCACTCCGAAACTCCATAGTACCTCTATAGGTCAGGTCGGTAAATTTGAACGTGCGATGATCGGCAATATCGGAAATTTCCGGCTTAAAGTCAAATTCTTTCCATTGATTTTCAGAGAAATACACACCCTTGACGGAATCCAGATGTATATAATGCTCCAGAGGAATCGGCTTGAAATGCAGATACTTGTCCCCTTTTTGTACACAATAGATACTTTGTGAACGGATATAGCTGATATATTCGTCAAGATTCTGGAAATCCGTTTCATACATGTCCAGATTATGAGGATTATAGCCCTGCGAACTGTATCTCCACAGATAATCCCGGGAAATAACACGCTCCGGAAGCTGGTCTAAATAGGAATTGGCGAACAGAATCGCCTTATAAGGTTCAAGAAGATTATAGACATGAATCCAGGAAAGAATCTGCTCTTTCTGAACATCCAGCTGGACTTGTGAAGCGGCGGCGATCATGCTGAACTGCGGGAAATCATGATAAAACACATCGCCGTAGTTCTGATACGAATGCAGATGATGATACAGCATTCTGTATCTGTCGTTAGCGACCGGTTCAAAGATTTCATAGTCATGATACGGATTGATTCCCATGCCTGTCAGCTGATGGCGGATTTTCAGCAGATTTTCCTGCAAATCCTGAAAATACGTCAGAAAACGCTGGTTCAGCACATGGATGTTGCTTTCTTTGCCGAAAGACAATTCGAGCGTATTATAACTGCAGTCAAAAGAAAGATTATCGCCGTTATCGGGATTCGTAAGGGAATACAGATTCTGATTGTCATCTGATTTCTGGTTTGAAAACCGGAATTTCAGGGCAAAATCACGTACAACTTTCTGAACTTCAGGAAGATTGACAGGTTTTTTCTCGAGATTCAGGAGAGGGAATTCAAATTCCACGCCGACGAAATCGCCGGGAATCCGTTCGGTTGGCTGAATATATTTCTGATAAACTGCCTGATCAAGTGTCTGGTTCATAGTGTCACAGCTCCTTATTACTAGCATAAAATATATTATAATATATATTATACTCCCGGAAACAGGATTTGTCCAATTCTGCTTTTTTAGTACGGGTTATCAGAAAAATCTATCACAAAGCAAAAAACTGCCGTGCGAACACGGCAGAGTTATGATGATTATTCAATTAATTCCGTACTGCTTGTAAAAGCAAATTCGGTCACAATCCGGAAAGCAGGGTCAGGCTGTAAGCTCCGGAGCTGTTCTTCCTGAATCGGAGCAGGGATATTCAGTCTTGCCGTGCCTTCAGTGGGGGTCAGCTTGGTAGTCGTAGAGACTTTCTGCACCGTACCGTTCAGAGATTCGGAAATCAGCTCGGAAGACAGCAGAGCACCGCTGGTACCGGGAGAAGCTTCTTCATTGGGGGCTTCATTTTTCTTCTGGGCTTCGGCAATGAATTTCTTTTCCGCCCGTCCGGTGAGTTCATTGAACAGCCGGGGAATATGAAACAGGAAAAACATCAGCACGGAAAGCAGCAGAGCCGCAATCGAGACGATCAGGGCAATTCTTGACAGAAACTGCAGATTTTCTACATTCATGATGTTTTCGTTTCCTTTCTGGTAATCCCGTAGGCGGTTTCGATTGCCGTAAGGGTATCGGGCATATTGGATTCGATTTCTGCTTTTTTGGCATACAGCGGATGACTTTCATCCAGCGTGATGGTATTCAGAACATTCTGAATGCGTTTATACAGAGCCATAATGCCGTTTTCCTCGATACCGTCGCGCCTGAAATCGGCGGCATATCTGTGAATAGAATATCTGGTCATTTCCAGTAATTCCAGCCGGACGATTGTAGTTTTATCCTTATCCGAAACCGTCAGCTGATCCAGCAGATTCTGAAGATTCCAGAATAATTTTTTATATTCTCCGTCATCTTTGCCCTGTTTGATCTGTCCGGCGATTTCGTCATAGAACGTTCCGATTTCCTTATAAGATTCGGCAAGGCCGATTTTCTTGGCATTTTCGGGGTCAGCCTGATAGGTCTGCACCCGTTCGTCTGCTTCATGCTGAGCAATATAATTCAGCATAAGATTGAACCACTTGACAGCCCGTTTGGATTTGGTCATCTGATTGGCATCGTTATAATAATACCACAGCAGATTTCCGGTTTCATAGCAGATATCAATATACGTATCGGGATTGGCCTGCAAAGCGGCTTCATTCTGGGTAATCAGATAATTCAGCTGTGTGAGTTCTTCTTCTGTGAAGAGATCATCATTTTCTTTATATGTCTCGATCAGATTCAGATAAGCCTGTTTTTCTCCGGCTTTTTCGGGTACGGCGATTGCCTGTGTATAGAGTTCTGTTTTCTGCTGATACTGTTCCTGAGCATGATCGGGATCATTTTCAGAATCGATCATAATCATATCGGCCTGTTTCATCAGTTCCTGATAATTATCCGAAGCCTGAGCCTTAGCCTGCAAATTCAGCAGATAACTGCAAATTCCGGAGACGATCGAAATCAGAAAACAAGTCACAAAAAGGCTCATCTTGATGACTTTCTTTTTGCGGCTGCCTTTGTCGATCATTTTATAATTTTCGAGATAATACATCAGTTCTTCGCAGGACTGATATCTTTCATCCGGATTTTTGGCCGTACATTTCCGGATAATATAATCCAGGCCGGCCGAGAATGACGGATTGACTTTCCTGATCGAAGTATCAGGAATAAAATCTTTCTGAGGGTCAACGCCTGTGAGGAGCGAATACATGGTCATACCGAGGCAGAAAATATCAGTTCTGGCGTCGGTTCTGCCGTGACCGCCGTACTGTTCGGGAGCGGCAAAGCCTGCCGTCCCGAGGCCGGTTGTCTCGCCGGAATTATATTCATACTTCTTTGCCGTACCGAAATCAATAATCGTAATTTCGCCGTTTTTCTTGAGCATGACATTAGAAGGCTTCATATCACGGTAAATAATTTTTCTCGAATGCAGATACCCTAGCACTTCACAGAGCTGTTTTGCCCAGCTGACGACTTTTTCTTCAGGCTGCGGGCCTTTTCTGGCAAGAATCTTATCCAGCGAAACGCCTTCGATATAATCCATGACAATAATAAAACTGTCTTCATTATCAATGACATCGGCAATTTCCGGCAGTTTCGGATGTTTGACTTCTTTGAGCGTTTCGATTTCGGCAATCAGATTCTGTTTCACGACATTATAATCATTTCTGCCGTCTTTGCGGACTTCCTTGACCGCCCAGATTTTGCCGGAACGCTCTACCGTTGCACGATAGACAATACTCATGCCGCCCCGGCCGATTTCGTCGAGGATTTTATATCTGTTATCCACGACCATATTCATTGTCAGCATAAGAACATCTCCTTCCGGTTCAGCAGGTCTTCACACAGACGACAGAAATATTATCCCGTTCCTGTCTTTGCTTGTCGAGTTCGATCAATGCCCGCATATTGGCCGACATCAGATCTGTCTGATACATCCTGTCAGGGCTGAGATAGCCGTAAATTTCCTCCGGTGTGATTTCATGATAAAACCCGTCACTGCACAGGAGATAGACGGCATTGGGCTTCACTTCTCCGGAGAGGAAATCCGGCACAACCTGTTCGGAAGCTCCGATACACTGGAGCAGAACACTCCGGCGGGGGTCGGTTTTAGCGGCTTCTTCCGTGAGAACACCAGCTTCGACTTCCCGGGAAACGAGTGTCTGATCTTTTGTCAGAACCGTGAGACTGTCTGCAATTTCATAACACCGGGAATCGCCCACATGAATCATAAAATACTGTTGTTCCGTCAGGAGCATAGCCGTCAGCGTTGTTCCCAGCGTAATGCCGATCGAGCTTCCGTAACTGCTGATTTTCTGGTTGCATTGCAGAGCAAGCTGATTCCATTCGCTGAAAATACTGTCCTGACTGACTGCATGACACAGCAGCGGCAGACGGGTATCAAACCACTTGAAAAACTCTTTCACGACCGTAGCACTGGCGACTTCGCCTTTGGAATAGCCGCCCATGCCGTCGCACAGAATCGCCAGAGCCATTGTGCCGTAGCTGGTCTCTGCGATTCTCACGCCGTAGCTGTCCTGATTGGTCTCTTTGACAAGACCGATGTCCGTTTCACCCGATGCAATAAAATTCAAGTTCTGCTTCATCTCCGTTATGCGATTTCAAATTCAAATTCTTCATTTGCGAAACTGATTTTATCACCGCTGACAATTTCCTTTTCCGTACTGCTGGGGAGCATGACGGTATTCACATAAGTATTATTCGTAGAATTTGTATCTGTAATAAAATATTTTCCGGCCTTATGCGTGATATACGCATGACTGCTGCTGATGGCCGTATTATCGGCAATGCAGTAATCCACATAAGACTGTTCCCGGCCGATACGGAACATATCGCCCCTGACTTCGACCTTTTCGCCGTTCTTGATTCTGTGCAGAAAAGCCTTTTTCTGCGGCGGCTTCTGCTTCTGAGCCGGATTGAGTACAGTTGTCCCCCCGGCAAGAGCACTGGGATTCAGCACAGTAGTACCCTGATAGGGTGTATTCTGCGGCGGTACGGGCTGCTGTACGGCCGGAGCCGGCGGTATCGGCGTATAATTCTTTGTCGGAGTACTCTGCGGCGGAGCAGAGTAAGGCTGATTCACCGGAGCATTCTGCGGCGGAGCAGAATAAGGCTGATTCACCGGAGTATTCTGCGGCGGAACAGGATAGGGCTGATTCACCGGAGTATTCTGCGGCAGAACCGGAGCAGCAGGAGGCGGAGCAGCAGGAGTTTTGTTCTTGTTTTTTCCGGCTTTTTTAGCCTCTTTCTGCTTTTTGTATTTTTCGGCATTTTCTTTATTATAATGCTGCATTAAATACAGCCAGGTGATTTCTTCCTCATCAGAAGCCGGAGCAGGAGTCTCGGTTTTTTTATTGTCAGTTCCGCCCGTAGGAATATGCGGAATATGGCTGTCTTTGCCGGGAATGGCGATAGAACCGCCGCCCGGCATTTTGACTTTGGTCTGTTCGGGCACGGGAGCGGGAGCAGGAGCCTTAGGCGGCACATAAGGCGGAACAGAAACGTGCGGAACCGAAACAGGCGGCGGAACCGGAGCAGCCGGAGGCACCGGAGCCGGTACGGGTTCCGGCTGTACAGGTGCGGCAGCAGGCTCCTGTACCTGAAGTTTCACGCCCTCGATCTCGTCCAGCAAATCTTTGAATGTCTCTGCCGAAAAACGCAGATTGCTGTTAAAATAATTCATCAGCAGAGCGACATAACTGGTATCGTCATCCGGATCGAATTTGACATGATACAGAATCTGTTTCAGAAAACTGCTGACATCTCTTTTTTCTTCAATCAGCTGATGTACCGGCAGACAGATCATGACCGTCTTGCCTGTTACCACATTGACAAAAATATACTCACAGTCCAGCAGCAGCAGCGGTTCATCCAGCATATATTCTTCTGCCGAGATAAATGCCTCTGTAATCCCCCGGAAAAAACCGAGCATTCTTTTTTTGTTCACCGTTCCTGCAAAGAGCTGAGAAGCCGAAATCATAGAAGACACTTCATATCTGACAGAATAAGTCCGGTTCATCTGTGTGATGACCGTATTGGCCAGCCCCGGGATTTTATTATTCGTCAGCATTCCCTTCACAAACGTATCCAGCTGTTCGGTTTCAGGAACTTCATAGACCAGATACGTGTGACTTCCTTTGGTTTCAAATTCAAATTGCATGATAGTTTCCTCCGTTTATTCCGTCCACAGCCGTGCAAGGGTTTCCTGTCTGACGTTGGTTTTTCCCCACGAAGCGATCTGGAACGCATAATTCAGCTGATATGTCACAATAATTTTCAGATTGTCGCCGTCGACTTCGGATTCTGAAAAATTCAGACCGTCCAGACCGTTTTCCACTTTCATCTGTTTGAGCATAGTATCAGCCTTGTCTTCATCGCCGTTGGCAAGATAGCCGATAAAGCGTTTTTTGGCGATCGCCGGAATATCTGCCGAACTCTTGGTTAAATCTTCATTCAGTACGAAATAAGAAGTTCCGTTCGGAAGAATATCGGCACGCTGGAGCAGTCTGACCGTCAGCTGGCTGGTATTTGCCGGGAAGCCGGTACCGGCTTCCAGTTTCTGGGCGGAATAATTATCCAGTGCAAGGCTCTGGGAAGTCTGCAAAAGTGCGTGAGCGGTGGCATTCTGTGCCATATACATGAGAAACATTCCCCAGAGCAGGAACATGATAATCATGAAAAACAGGACAGAAACGCAGGCTTCCAGAGTCACCATGCCGTTTTCTTGATCTTTTTGCAGTTTCATATCAATACCCCCTGTACAGTGTGCGGTTGACTTCAAAAATAGACTGATCGGTCAGGGACGGGGCAATCTGTCCGATTTTGACATCTGCACTGGTTTCGAGGAATGTATAGCTTTTGGAAAGCTCGAACGTGCAGTCATCTTTATAATGATATGCCGTTTCCAGCTGAATGATATTTCCCAGACGTTTGAGAAGTTCATCATTGCTGACGGTCAGAATCGTCAGAATCATGCATTGCTGCCGGTAGTCAATTTCAGGGATAAGCTTGGTAAAATCAAAGCCGCCGCCGCTGGTTGTGCCCTTGTCGGCTGTTTCTTTGGAAAGATCCACCTTATCCGAAACATCTTTTTTATAGGCTTTTTTCAGATTATTCTGCATTTCTTTTTTCTGGGTATCTGTCAGCTTGACGGCCTGCACGAGTTTTCCGAACAGCTTCGGAGCACCGGACGGAGTCAGGAAAATTGTGGTTTCATACAGCGGCACTGTGCCTCTGTTTACCAGTATGAGCGTATCAACGAGCGGTTCCAGGAACAGTTCCAGAGCATAGACGATCACCGTGCCGATACCGAAAGTAGCAGCACCGGCAGCATCGGCAATTTCAGCAACTTCACTATTGAATGCCACTGCCGGAATGTCGATCAGAAAACGAACCATATAAGTCAGAATAAATGCATAGATCTGATTGATCAGTTCGCTGTTGCTGCCCAGAAGCATGTATTCCGCCTCGGCACCGTAGAACGCAGGTTCTGTCGTGCCGTTGTAGAGATTGGTAAACGTACTGAGCACTGCCAGCAGACTGTCCGTACCGCCGAACGCATTGCTTGACATGATAGCCGGTTCCGGCAGGTCAGGCGATGTGCCGAGTGCTACCATTGCCGGGCTGCCTGTCTTCTGGCTGACCCGGTTGAAGTCCGTCCGGCAGGTGAGCATATAATAACAATATGTGACATACCAGAGACGGTCTGTTGTGAGCAGAGTTCCGACATTGGACGGAATACTTGCTACAGTTTCGGTAATAAACTGCTGTGTCTTGGTAATTGCAGTAGCAACACCTTCGCAGACATCTTTGATGGCCTCCCAGTATTTTCTGAGAGAATCGGCATCTTTGAATTTCTTGGCACCTTTGAGAGCCTGTGCGACACCATCGATGGCCTCGGTAGCAGTTGTTCTTTCCAGTTTGGCACTGTCTACGAGAGCACAGAGAGACGGTTCATAGATTGTACTGAAACTCATCAGAGAATTATACGCTGCCACCATGCCTTTGACGAAACCGGAAAGGCTGGCATCGTTTTTCTTGGCTTCCATTTCAGCGATCAGCTTGACAATATCATCCGCACTGGCATAGACTACAGAACCGATCTGATAGCCGTCAGCGATATCATCTTTACCGATAGAATTTTTGCCGGGCAGAGAAGTCTTGAGCGATTCCAGCTCACCGATCTTGGCATCCATAACTTCTTTGGAATAGCCACTGACAGCTTCTTTATAGGCATCTTCCAGTTCAGAAACGCCTTTATCGGCAGCTTTGACACCTTTTTTCTCAATTTCTGCGTTTTGTTTTTCCACTTCGGCGGCATCCTTGTCTTTGACAAGCTTTTTATACTCATCGCTGTTTTTGTCGCCTTTATAGTCATCAACTTTCTTTTTAGCCTCGTCATATTTTTCAGAAGCTTCGTCAAAAACCTCATCCACGACAGCAGAACCCATAGATTTTGCACTGCTTTCGACAGAATCCAGAGCTTTGGAGAGTTTCTCCATAGCAGATTCATAAGTTTTCATTTCCGAAACAAGATCGCCGATTGCATTGCTGTAAGCATTTTTCGCATTTTCATAGTCATTTCTGCGGGAGTTGACTTCTTTATCATATTTTTCAGCTTCTTTTGCATCAGAAGGGCGGTCTTCTTTTAATTTTTCGGTCAGCTTGTTCATTCTGCTTTCAAAGCAGCCGTTGCCGTCGCCGTATTTTTTTTCACAAGCTTCGATTTTCTTTTTCAGCTCGTTGGCAGATTTCTTGAGTTCATCAGAAGCATCGATCACATCCAGCATAGATTCTGCGGTATCGGCACCGTCTTTCGCAAAATCCAGCAGTTTGCCGACATCTTCGAGGCCTGACAGCTTATCGGAAATATCAAACAGGTTCAGCACGCCTTCCACAGCATCTTTGACGGCATTGGAAGTAATATTATATTTTGAATATTCCAGAATCTGATTTGCCAGAACGTCTTTTTCGGTCAGGGCATAGCAGCCTGTGACGGCCGTGCCGTTGACCTGGAGTGTATTGCCGACAATCTTGACATTGGATTCCAGATAGGTACTGAACGAATCGTTCAGGTCTTTTTTCTGACCGGCGGCCACCAGACCCCAGCGGTCTTTCAGATAGCTGTCATAATCCGCAAGCACGGAAACCGAGGAAGAAGCCATTGCTTCGTCCAGAAGCGCCACAGAGCTGTTATAATGCTGGGCTTCCAGCAGAAGTGCGGCCACTGTCAGGAACGGTGTCAGCAGTACGATCAGAAACAGCGAAATAGTACCGTTTGCGGTTTTTTTCAGATAATACTTCCAGTTTTTCTTGCTTTTCACAGGTCACGCCTCCTTAGTCCTCTTCGGGACCTTCTATGAAATGATGAATCAGATTCATGAACGAATCCACACAGTCGAGTGTCTTGGTGACGATATTATCTCCGAAGAACTTGCGTTCCAGCAGGGCAGTTTCATAATCTGTCAGTGTCAGATATTCCATCAGATCGAGGCACTCTGCCGAAGAAGTCACTTCATATTTTGTGGTGCTTTCAAAGCCCAGACTGCTCAGAATTGCTCCGAACGGCACGGCATATTCGCCCTTGATCGTGACGTTGACATGTCTTCTGGGGATGCAGTCATCTTCCACGGAAACTTCAATCTGTGGTTCTGTGACATCATGAGTATACGTTGTCCGGGAAAGGCGGTCGGCGGCGTATTTCCTGGCACGGGAGCCGGCCTTGTTATCCATAACAGCGTCATTGGAGAACTGATAGCGGAACAGAGCCAGTTTATCCCAGCTTTTTTTCAGATCATCTTCCGAGACATAGCCGCTCATGGTTTCCGCCGTTGTGACACGGTAGGTCTGTGCGACACGCATAGCCGTTTCATTGGCAATAACCTGAATATTCCATCTCTGGAAAAAGACAGAGAACACAGCCAGAATAAAAAACAGCAGCACCAGCGTGATCATGTACACAATCAGGGATTCCAGCATAATCATACCGGATTCCTGTTTCAGATAGTTTTTCAGATTTTTCACGGGGTTCTCACCATACTTTCATAATCGCATATTAAAATAATACCAGACTGTGAATCAATCAAACATCAAATGCATGAACTGATAGGAATTTTCTTCACAGCTGACAATGCAGTAATGCTTGGCATTGAAATAAAATGCATCCAGGAACTGATAATCCACGACTAAATTATTTTCCGGGTCAATAAAGCCCCATTCCTTGCCGTCACACACGGCTGCGAGGCCGTTGGAAAAGCTTTTTGCCTTCTGATACTGCGGTTCGATGACCGTATTGCCTTCGGTATCAGCAAAGCCCCACAGACCGCCGTCTTCATAGGCAATCAGCTTATCTTTCAGGCAGATGTCAATATCTTCACATACGAGACTGCCGGCCTGCTGACCGCTTGCATTATAAATCCGGTATTTTCCGTCTGTTTTGGCAATAAACACGCCGTTCTGGAGATACGAGCCGGACAAATCCAGTTTGATGTCTTCATAGTCGCTGGATATTTTTTCTTCATTCTGATTAATCAGATACCAGACCCCGTCTTCTTTGACAGCGGCTCTTCCGTTAGCGAAACGGCCGGCCTCGTCATATCTTCCGGAAAGATAACTTCCGTCAAGGCCGACATACTGCCAGTTTCCGTTTCTGAGAACAGGCAGGCAGTCTGTTTCGGCAGAATAAATCCCGGCATCATCCACGGTAAAATCAAACCTCGCACGGACGATTTCATGTTTATCCAGCATTCTCATGCCCATATCACCGATATAAATTCCCGTGCCGCTTTCATCCAGAAGCCCGATCATCTGATATTTGCCGGAACTGAGCACTTTTCCGACACTGTTGGTCACTTTCCAGTTTTCACCGTCATAAATGCTGATATACCCGTTCAGAGCCGTCTTGAAATCAGAAAATCTGCTGGAATCTGTCAGAGTCATATACCGCAGTTCCTGATACAGGCTTTCGATTTCTTCATTTGCCTCGCTCCGGTTTCTGGCTTTCTTCACGGTAGAATATGCCGAAGAATAGTCTTTCCTGTCCATATATAACTTAATCGCCGTAATCCAGTAAGAAGGCTCTTCCGGCACGGCCTCGGCGGCCTCCAGCATGTTGTCAATATACACCTTCCGGACATGCGAAGTATCTTCTTCTGCATAGAACTCACTGCAAATCCGGCTGATTTCGGCATAAACTTTCGTATCCTCTTTATAATTCAGCGATTTTTTATAATATTCAATTGCCTGTTCATACAAGCCGTTCTGTTCGCTTTCTTTTGCTTTCTGAATGCACTGCCGGTAGCTGTTCTGTTCCGAAACCACGGAACTGACCAGCTGAAACCAAGAGAGCGAAACCGCCCCGGCCAGAATTACAGGAAGCACAATTTTCAAAGCACTCATCCGATCACCTTTTCTGTTATTAATATATTTTCAAAATACTCATTGTGACAAATCCCAGATACAGGAAAGGTGCAAACGCCAGATTCCCTGCAAACTGTTCCTGACTGATCTTGCCGAAACGAATCATGAGCTTATAAAAAATCATGACGATCAGGCAATAGAACAGGGCAATCATCAGCGTGGAAAACACCACCATCAGACCTGCCAGCCCCACAGCACACAAAATTTTGACATCTCCCATGCCAATGCCGCCTCTGGAGAACTTTCCGGCGATCATGAGAATCACAAATGCCAGAAAACAGCCGAGCAGCGAACTGAGAATATAAGCCGCAGGCTGTTCGATTTCACTGGAAAAGCTTTGCAGAATCAGTACGGCAATGCCGCCGATCATCAGAAAAAACGGCAGAACATTCGGGATTTTCTTTAATTTTCTGTCCACAGCGGCTGCACCGAGCAAAGTTATGTAACAAAGTCCCATTTCTATGCAGAACCAGACAGAAACCACACTTTGCGACACAAAATAAGCACACAGTCCCGTCAGCAGAACCACCAGCCCCAGCAGGATTCTGTTTTCTGTATTCCAGCAGTACGGAACGGCTGTGGTTTCCGGTTCCTGCTGCTGTGCGGCAGCGGCAATCCGTGTATTGGTTTCCTTTACCATCAGAAACGTCACAAGCAGGGAGAAAACCTCCCATAGAATCACTGTAATTACGGAATACAAAAATACACAACCTCTCTTTTTTAATAAGCTGTGCAGGAAACACTGCACGAACAGTGTTTCCTGCTTTTTTACCGTCACGGACAGATTATTCACCAGCAGATGTGCTGAAGAAGCCGTCTGCATTGGTATGGAACCAGCCAAGAATCTGATCCTTGAAGCCAATGAATACAGCAGCCAGTGCCAGAGCAATACCTAACAGGATGATAACAGACAGGAAGTTGGTGTCACCTTCTTCGTCGTTCAGGAAAGCCTTAGCCTGTTCCTGGGCATTGTTCAGCTTATTCTGTGCCTTGACGTACAGCATTAAAGCAGCATTGTTCATCATATTTCCCTCCTTTCATCTGGAAAATTCATATCTACCAACAGAACGCCGGCTGTTCTGTGATAAAACGAAATTTAGAATGACATGCTCTGCATGGCACCGGAAACGATAATCATGATAATTCCGGCAAATGTAATCCCCAGCGGAATGATCAGCTTTCCGGCGGCGATTTCACCTTTCTGCAAAGCGACCTGTCTTTTATGTGCCCACAGATCAGAAGTCTGTGAAAGCAGCATATCGGCAAGTTCTTTCGGGCCTTTTTCAATACCTGAAATGACATTGCCTGTAAATTTCTTGATATCTGCCGAGTCGGTCAGAACACCGAATTTATAAATTGCTGCTCTGTCCGAATCGCCGTTGTCCATATCCTGACAAGCAGTCCGCATGAGTTCATACAGAACGCCGTTTTTGCCTTCAGCGACGACATACCATGCTTCATGCAAAGTCATGCCGGAATTGATCAGCAGACAAAGTTTGGAAACCATGTTCGGAAATTCATCTTCACAGGCCTCTCTTCTTGCGGTGACAGTCTCTTTCATTTTGGAAACACAGAGATTCCAGAGAGCTGCGACAAAAAGGCAGATAATCACCAGAAAGAACAGTGCTCCCGTTGTGCCGAGAAAACTGCAAAACGTAAACCCGATTGCAAGAACCAGCAAAGCAAATGTCAAAAACTGTGCCCATGCAAGACTGGCATAATACTCAAAATAGACATTGCCGAACACCAGACGGGCACTGGTTTTCAGATCGCCCTCCAGCTTGCCCCGCAGACGGAACGGCTCGAGCGTATTCAGATAAAACCCGATCGTATACCAGTCTTTCATAAAATACTGATCACTGTCCAGATTCTCCACCATCGGCTGATAGGCCTTTCCCTTGCCCAGGGCAAGAATCAGCAGGAGGATACAGACCGTTGCCAGTATTAAAAAGATAAGCCGAATGATCATTATGGCTTTCTCACCCCTTGATATTGACGATTTTCAGTCCGTATTTATACGCACCGATGAAGATTCCGATTGCAATCGTATTCACTACGACCCCGGCCGGAGAAGTAAAGCTCTCGGCAAAAGAATCATTTGTCGCACGCAGCATGGCCACAAGAGCAATCGGCATGAGGCTCATGACATTATGCTGCATTTTATTGGAAGTCAGTTTGGTTTCAATTTCGTCAGAAATGGCGATTTTTTCAGTAATCACACTGTGTGTTCTGTAGATAGCCGACTGCATGTCGCTGCCTTTCCGATAGCAGATTTCAAAAATATCTGCAAAGCTGGAAATATCTTCATTTCCGCTGCGGTCTCCGAAATTCTTGAGCATTTCTTCAATGCTGATATTCTGTGCCACACCAGCAAGGATTTCGTCCATTTCCCGGATGATGAAATCGTTTTCGCTGTACTGCATTCTGAGATCGTTCGCAGCCGACTCAAATGCCTTGATGACATTGCTGCCGGATGAGAACGACGAAGTCAGAGATTCGAGCATATCACAGAACTGCGATTTGATCTTGTTTTTCTGCTGTTCCAGCTTGCTCTGGACATACATGGGGACAAGAAACTTTGCGGCGAGAATGCCGACAATCACAAACACAACAATATTGGAAATATATGTTGCAATGGTTTTTTCCCCGTCCGCCTTGAACAGATCGCCGTAAAAGACGAGGCCTGTCAGCCCGCCGAGGAGAAAGGCCACCAGCCAGGCAAGGACACTCTCTGCCTTGCCCATGCGGTAAACGCTGTAATTCGGCATAGGGTTATTCAGCGGAGAATTAATAAATTCCGGTTCGGTATTTTTTTTCATGCTGTTTCCCTCATAAGAAATTTAAATTTTAGTATCCAGACCGGCCGCCTGTAATTTCAGGATATTCTGAAGCGGATTTTCCGTCCTCTGCAAACTGCCGGAAACTTTCTGAGCTGTGGATTTTTCATCTTCTTTGAAGACATATAACGGATTCAGAATAATCTGACCGTTTTCATAGCCGACCACTTCGGTGATCTCCAGAGTTTTTCTGGTTTTGTCACGCATTCTGGAAAGATGGATGATAATATCCACGGCCGAGGCGATCTGCTGGCGAATCGCTTCCAGCGGCAGACCTGCCGCACCCTGCAGTACCATTGTTTCCAGACGGCTGAGCATATCATGGGTAGAATTGGCATGACCGGTTGAAAGTGAACCGTCATGACCGGTATTCATCGCCTGAAGCATGTCCAGAGCCTCTCCCCCACGGACTTCCCCGACAACAATCCGCTCCGGACGCATACGCAGAGAAGACTTGATCAGATCACGGATAGTAATCGCTCCGACACCGGAAGCATTGGCGTTTCTGGTTTCCAGACTGACCAGGTTTTCCACGCCCTTGATCTGGAGTTCGGCAGAGTCCTCGATTGTAATCACTCGTTCATCTTTGGGAATATAATTCGACAAAGCGTTCAGAAATGTCGTTTTGCCAGATCCGGTACCGCCGCTGATGAAAATATTGTATTTGGCTTTTACCAGCCGTTCCAGATTATCAGCAATTTCCTGTGTCAGAGAGCCGTACTGAATCAGTTTTTCGATCGTCATGGGGTCTTTGGAGAACTTACGAATCGTAACCGTATGACCGCTCAGGGCAATCGGAGAAAGCACGACATTTACACGGGAGCCGTCAGGCAGACGAGCATCGCAGATCGGTGAAGCCTGATGGACTTCACGTCCGGCCAGACCGACAATTCGCTGAATGACATCTTCGAGGCTTCTTTCACTCTCGAAACGCTTGTTCAGCTGGGTCAGTTTACCGCTTTTTTCCACGAAAATATGATCAGGTCCGTTGATCATGACTTCTGTAATCGTTTCATCTTTCAAAATCGAATCCAGAATGCCGAATCCTCGGATAGAACCATAAATCTGCTCCTGCAGGGAGACTCTCTGATTAATCGGACAGTACTGTCCTTTCAGTTTATCCTGTACAATCATGCCGATTTTCTCGTCCAGTTCTTCATCAGAGAGCTGATTGAGCGGCAGATGTTCGGTAATATAATTTCTGATTTGTGCTACAAATTCCTGTTCCTGTTCCTGTGTCATGTACGATCAGTCCTTTTCTGATTATAAATTACCAAAGAAATCATAAGCCGAAACTTGTTCCAGAATCTGTATCTCCGGCATTTGATGGAAATACGGTACATTGCACAGCACTTTCAGCGGCAGATCAGGCATTGCTTTTGCAGGATTACTGCACTGGTTATACACAAGTACTGCGTGATTCAGCAGAGAAACGGGCTGGTTCTGCTCCTGAATTTTCATAGCCTGATAAGCACGTTTCAGTTTTTCGTCACTTGCTGCGGTACAGCCTGCGGTGATCACAAACGTATCGGCAAGAAATAAATTTTCCGCTGTGCCTCTGTGAGATCGAAATCCAGATCAAGAATCAGATAGTCAAACATGCCGGAATCCAGAAGAGCCTGAATCAGCTCGACCTGTTCGTCTGTACTCATTTCGTACATATCGAGAATCTGATTGGATTCTGAAAAGAATGCGACACCGTGGGAATCCTGCCGGAGACAGGCTTCTATTTTCATAGCAAGATTTGCTTTTTTGCCTTTGAGTGTCAGGATAATATCACTCAGATTCTGCATACCGTCTCCCCGGAAGCAAACATCAGCAGAACTGATTTTTTCCAGATTGAGATACATGACTCTTTTGTTATGCTTGGCAAGATCCACCGCACAGACGGCCGCCATTGTAGAAGAACCGCACCCGCCGCACGGAGAAGCAAAGCCGATAATTTTACAGTCGGAGTCTGATTTTTTGTTTACGCTTCTGGAACTGTCGATCACTTCGGCATAGAGACTCCAGATCTGCTTGACGATCAGTTCCGTTTTCTGATATTTAAAAATTACCGGAGACTGTCCGACAGTTTCAATATCACGGCTTTCCACGAGATAGACAATATATAAATGATCAGGAGCACTTGACACATCAAAAGCATCCTGTTCTTCCACGAGAAGAACATCCAGTCTCTGCGATCTGCTTTCTTTGAAAGCAATTCCGGCCTCTGTAAAGGAAAACATTTCAAATTCCTCGGCATGGCGGGAAGTCAGGGCAGAGATGAGCCGGCTGGAATATCCGGTATCTTTTGTCAGGATTCCTAATTTTATTTTCATAGATTAGATTACCTCTATACGCTGTTAATATAATTCTGGTACTATTTTAACACAAAAGCAGTAAAATTGCAATAGTTTTTTCATGATTTGCAGATGAAAATGCCAAAAATCAGCAAATCTCACAAACCTGAATCCGGCTGTTTGTAAAATCTGCCATAATAAAAAACAATGCTGATTATTTCTATTTTTGAAAGAAAGCCGGATATCACGAGAGTTCCGAGCCGGTATCATCCGCAAAGAACGAAATCTGCACGCCGTCTTCGAGAGCAAAGATATAAATCACAGTTCCCTCACCGGCAGGGTTCTGCTCCCAGACGGAATATTTCTGCTGCACTTCGTCAGGTCTGCCGTATAATTCTGTTAGTCTGGCTGACCAGTCATCATAAGATTTCAGATCAGAATCAAAATAATTAATCCCGACAAGTCCCAGACTGGTGAAGCACAGGACACAGTTACAGATTTCCCCGGCACAGGAGATATTTTCATATTCCAGGATATATTCCCAGGGCTGGCCGGGTTCTTCGGTACGGTATTCATAGAGCGGTATATCACGCATTTTTCTGCGTTCCTGGTCGGGACTGCCATAGAATTCCAGGCCGTTGAGCAGAGAATCCTGTACAGTTTCTTCCTGTAACAGTTCTGTGACGGAATCTGCCCTGTTTCCGGCTTTTCATAAGACCTGTCAGGAGAATCGCTTGTTGCATAGACGGAAATCTGCACGCCCTCTTCGAGATTGAACAGGTAGACAGCCGTATTTTTTCCGGCCGGATTCCCATACCAGGAAGACAGACCGCTCCCCTGTTCGTCAGGCAGACCGTATTCGCTTTCCAGCACGGAAAACCACTCCCGATAATTCTGATTTTTTTCAACATCATGATAATTCAGGCCGATCAGTCCGGCTTCTGTGAAACACAATGTCAGATCACAGGCATAGCCGAACTTCCGCCCACCGGAAAACTGCTCCCCTGAATATGCCCGGAAGCAATCTGCAATACCCCTTCACTGGTGCCGTGATAGATCGGCAGTTCAACATTGATATTGGGAATGCTCACATAGCCCATGATTCCCGTGCCGGAGATATTCAGAATCTCATCATAGCCGGGAATCGAATCAAAATTCAAAAACGGTGCCGTAAGTCCGGCGAGCTTTGCATTATACGCACGGGCTTCATTCAGGAGACGTTCGGTCTGGCCGTCATCCAGCTGAGCCACGGCTTCCTGATAGCTTGCGACGGTATGCGAGGCCATATTCTGATTCCACCAGTTGGAGAATGCCGGATACAACATCACGGAGAGACCCACAAAGAATATCACCGAAAAAATCACATTGGTTATGAGATCACGTTTTTTCTGCATGGCTTGCTCCTTGTGGGTTTCTCCCTGACCGTCTCCGGAACACTCCGGAGACGTGGGAAGTATATTTTATTCAGTGTCTTTTGCTCTCTTTCTGGATACGAGATAAATACCTGCTGCCGCTGCTGTGAGACCGCCGCCGACTATGAACAGGGTTGTGCCCATGCCGCCGGTGCTGGGGAGGGTGGAGTTCTTGGTATATTAGTACCGTTATTTGTCTGGCTAAGAGTCAAATCTGCACTATTTTTGGCAGTATTTTCAGAATGTGCTGCTGTGATTGTAAACTCCACAGGTTCTACCGGATTATAGCCCGTAGGTGCAGCATCCTCAACAAGGAAATACTTACCAGCATCAAGACCAATGATATTAAACTTACCACTTGTCGTTCCTGTTGCATCGCCCTGACCGGAAACCATGCTGCCGGAAGTGGTGCCGTTCACAACATAAGCACCGACTCCTCCAGCGGCTGTAGCATCCCATGTAACGCCAACAACAGTGCCGTCATCCGTATCCTTATGGAGTGTAAATGCTGCACCATTCAGTTCATTGCCTGTACTGCTATTGATCTTATACTTGGTATTATCTACCTTGTAGGTGAACACCCAAACGTAATCTTCCGGTGTTTCACCGGTCTTATCATTTCCGCCGGTTCCGAGGCTGTCAGGATTATTGGAATATTCAAGCTTTACTCTATTATTATTGATGGTATTATCTGCTGTAGTGCCGGCGTTACTTACAATTGCATTATTATTCAGATGTGCAGTATAGGTTACTTCTACAACAATTTCATCTGTTCCCCATGTAAGAGCATTTGGCACCAAAGCTATTACATCATTAATCGTCAGTGCCCATGTAAGACCGGCTTTGGTATCTGCAGTTGTTGCGGTTTCTGTGTAGTGAGTTGCTTCAATGGGTGTTTCGCCAACAGTAACACTATCAATCCGGTCAAACGTCACACCTGCGGACATTGTATCATGGAATACCAACTTGTAGGTGTCATAAGCAGTCAAGTCAGAATCGGCCGGGATTGTTGCTGTCAGTTTAACTGTAATAACAACTTTATCAGTTCCGCCATGTCCAACATACCAATAATTATCTCCTGTCATTTCAGAAAATGATTTTGTATTACTGGTATTTTCTATATAACTTTCTATCAAATATCCGCCAAAATTAGACATATGCCACTGCCACTGACCGCCCTCTACATGGTTAAGTGCTTCATATTTTATTGGAATAAGGTTTTTGAGTAAACTACTATTTGAAAAATCAGGTTCTACACTGCCATTATGATCAAAAAATGCTTCAATTGTTATAGTGTGATTAGAGACATCATAAGTATAACTGAGATCGTTTCCCCCTTGTTTATTTGCAATTGTTCCTGAAATTAATCCACCATTAACAGTAACATTCACAGTTTTACTATTATTTGTATCGTTGTTTCTGACTACTGTAATTGTTGTGTTTCCGACAGCCGCACCGGTCACAGCACCGCTGTCGCTGACTGTTGCAATAGTCGGATCAGCTGATGTAAACGTGAATGTACCGCCCGGCGGTGATATTGAAATCTGAGCAGTACCGTCCTTGTTGACTGTCACATCCTGTACGGTGAAATCATCCGAAAGTGTAACCGTAACGTTTTTTGTATCATAAACTTCTTTGCCGTTATAGTAATACTTTGCCTGGATGGATGCCGTGCCGAGACCTGTTACTGTCATATTGCCGTTTGCATCGATGGTAAGTACATCAGGAGTCAGACTTTCATAGCTGACACTGGATTTCACATCCTGCGGAGTACCGCCCGGCGGAGTGAATGTTACACTATTCACAGTCACTGTCTGATCGGCCTTGATTGTACTTTTGCTAAGTGTAAGGGACAATGTTGGACTGTTCAGCAGTGTGACATGTATGACAGCACTTTGTTTTCCGTCCAGGGTTTCGAGGACTACATCTGTTGTATCACCGGCTGAAGCCGTACTGCTTGGAATGATTTTGACGGTCATATCGTTATTTGTCAGGGAAGGAGCGAGAATACAGGAAGCATAGCCGCTCCGTACTTTAACAGACTGATTGGCGGTTACGGAGATACGTCACTTCCGATTGGTACAGAAATTTCGGTTGGTGTGACACTTAATGTCAGAGGATTATTTTGAGCAACGGCGGAATCGCCTGCTGTTTCACGGTGAATTTTAACTGTTACGCTGCCATCGGTATGATTTTCGTTTCCATCGGACCATAGCTTAGAGATTTTCAGGTTTATATTTTTCAGCGTATTTGTAACGGTGACTGTCTGTCCGTCGGATGTCATGAGGCCATTATTTTGATACGAGATTGTATATGCTGCATTTTCAGGCTCTTTCACGAAATAGACATAATTATTGCCGTTTCCGTCATCAGCTTCCAGATCACGGAAACTTGCCTGCCAGCCGGGTTTTGAGAGAGTCACATCCTGTACAAACTGATAGTCCGATTCATTGAAATCATCAGGCAGCTTGTCAATATGTTGATAGTTTTCACCGGATATGATACGCCGGTATAATTTCACAGTGCGTTCATCGGGAACATAGATTGTCAAAACTGCATCGGCTTCATAAGAACGATCTGTGTAGATGGCAGAATAAATCGAAGTATCTGTCTCTTCATAAATGACATCGTTATCCTTTGTTATAATTGTATAACTATTTCGTTTTTCATTAGTTGTATATTGTAAGGTAATCTTTCCATCATTGTCAAAATAAAGATTGAGATCCTCCAAATTTTCGGTTTCACCCTGCCCCATCGTATAGATGCCGCCTATTTTGAGTCCTGGTTCTCCCTCAAATTCATACGTAATTGTTGAATTAGCCGGAATCTGAGATTCACCATAATTTGAAATCGTAATACTTCCGCTATTAAAGCTTGAATTTATTGTAGATGTAATATCCTGACCGTTTTCATCTACTACAGATTTCAACACAATTTTATCAGCCTTTACATAGTCATAAATTTTTAAGCTAAGTGTATACTGCTTGTTTTCCGCTGTAGTAGTATAGACATAGGATGCTCTTCCTGTGTTATTGAAGAAGATAGACTCATCAGCTAAATTAGAAAGTGTTCCTGTCGGACTTTTCAATTCTCCTGTTATTTTCTTTCTAGGCTCTCCAACAAATTGAAATACCAGTTTTGTTCCGGCCGGAATATTAGAACCATCTTTTAAACTTAGTGTCCATTCACTTTTATTATAATTTGGATAAAAGTTCATCTGGTCTGCAAGTTCCACATCCGTGTCCGTATAGGGATTATACGAAATCTCATAGCTGTATTCACTTGTACTTAGTTTCTGATGGGTTTCTGCATCAATAATACTGATGGAATCAAGCAATGCATCCAAAACAGACTGATCATCTGTCAGTGCAGTTCCATTGTAGCTCTTGATTCTGAGCTTGTCGATGATCATCAGTTCTCCTGTATTAGAGAGAGTACGCTTTTCCGGATTCACATGCAGAGTATAAGTAGTAGCGAAATCAATTACATCCGCATCAGCATTATCTGTCGGCTTACGATAATCTTTTGTGATATAATTATCTTCATTCGTGATAGTAATAGTTGCTGTTACTTCCTCACTGCCTGTTTCGATGGATTTTACTGTATTAGATAAAACATAATCTCTGACAGTCAATGCATCCAGGTCTTCTGCCGGAATATAGATATGATACGTGAAATATTCAGGAGTACGATAATCTATTTGTGCACCCATGTAAAACTTTCCAGAGGCTGCATCGTAGTAACATCTATAATCTGTACTCATTGATGATTGGGTTTCTACATAATATAGATCAGATTCCCCTTCCTGATTCTGATTGTTAATATATTTATATCTTGGATTGTACGATGAATTTTTTTCATATGATCCGGAGGATGCATTATACATATAAGGATCACGCAAAAGCTGAAAACCTGCCGGAAGCGTATCTTCAAGTATTCCGTCACCGGTAACGGTTACTTTATACTTAAAAATATATACATCAATTGGTTCTGCTTCACTGGTTAGTTTTATACTAACGGGTGTCAGTTCATCATTGCGGATATACGTATACGGCTTGCCGTTTTGATCAATGGCAGTTTTAGTATATACCAGTGCGGCATCATTGATTACGGTAATTGTACTGTTCGGAATATTGGTACCATCTTCAAAGCTATAGTTTTCATCTTTATTGCTGGTATAAGAAACCTGATATTTACTTGGCGGATTTACTTCCACAACCCGGTAATAATACGGAGTACGTTCTGCATCATTAGCATATGGTGCCAATCCGTTCCATGTATAACCCTTCGTTCCCCAGCTCTGGACTTCCAGTTTCTGAACATTGCCATAATCTTCCCAAACGCCGTTAGTGCCTGTTTTCCGCTGAAGTTTAAACCGGACACTTGCAGGACGATCAGCAAAAGTATCATGCTGCCATTGCTTATTAGCAGTAAGACTGTATTTGACAGATGTATTGGTAACTGTTAAATACAGTGTATTGTCAGTCGTACTGTCTGCTGACAAAGGCTGAGATATTCCTCGAGATACCCGTCAGGAATGACAGCTTCTCTTACACGATAAGTATAGGTATAGCCGGCTTCATTTTTCTTATCCAGACCGTCCCATGAAAAATCTGCATAATAATAATTCTGATCAGCAGTTACGGTTTGCTGGCCGACTTTTTCCCATACAGTCGATCTGACAGGACGGCGTTCCAGTATGAAATCAATGGAGCCTGGACGATCTTCTGTAGTACTGTTGTCATTTTTCCATTCTTTATGACCTGTGATATGCAGTCTGTCATACGTATTTGTGACAGGCAAATCCGCACTATAGTTTACTCCCTCTTCATTATAAGAAGCAATATAGCCCTCCGGGACATTCTCTGTTTTTTCCACTACACGGTAATAAACAGGTACAGTCGGCTGATTGTTTTCATAATCGTGAGCCGGAAGATCAGCCCATATGATTTGTTTCGACCAATTTTCTGATGTAACAGTATCACTTTTGTGATCTGTCCATTCACCGTCACCGATTTTCTGTTGTAATGTTAAAGTCACAGGTTTTCGGTCTTTGGTATATCCGTTTTCACTTGTCCAGTTTTTCCAGGTTCGGATACTAAGGACATCGGGTTCATTCGTAATTGTGATAGTACCGGTATTTTGCAGTGTACCTGAATACGAAACACGATAGCCGTTTTTCACATTTGCTTCTACAACCTGATATTCATAGCCTTTCTCCTGATCATGCCAGGTATACTGCCATGAATTTTCCGTGCTGAGTGTCTGAGCCTCTCCGACATTCTGCCAATTGCTCTGAGCATTGGTTCTTCTTTGAAGCTGTACGGTAACTGAATCTGTTGTTTCATCTGTCCAGTTTTTCTTAGCTGTAATGCATACTTTTGTATAGGTATTAATTGCCGTCAGCGTTCCTGTTTCGTTAATGCCGTCTGTATTATTGGAGCTATAAGATTTACTGTATCCGGATACATCAGTATCTTCCACAATGCGGTAATAATACAAAGTTTTCGCACGATCCGGAGTATGTTTCGGCAGATTGCTCCATACACAAGACCAGTTGTTAGTTCCGTTCAGTTCGGCTGTATAGGGAGTATCAGCATTCGGATAAGGGGCAAATGTACCGTTTTCTCCTGTTTTCCGTTCAAGATGAACGGTCACAGGAACATGGTGATCACCGCCGTCTTCCTGCCACTGTTTATTGGCAGTGATCTCAATTTCAGGAACATCCTCAGGGGCTTTCCGGGTAAAAGTAAACTGATCTGCTGCTCCGATACCGATACCGGAAGCGGTATTTGAAAACGTACTTGTTTCCGTTCCGTTTTCTCCGACATTTTCAAAATCAGCAGTTGTATTATATTCAATATCCACAAAATGATAGGGAGCTGCTTGCTCTGTAAATGTAATTGTAAACTTATCGTTTTTTTCGTTATTATTTGTACTTTCTGCTGTTACAGTATAATGCGTGCCTTTGATGAGTGTGATGGGAGTATCTGTCTTTTTCGACCGTGCTTTCAGTACAATCGAATCCAGATTATCTGCACTAATATAATGAACACCGTTATGATCAGCCGAAACCTGATCCACGACAGCTGTCACATCTGTTCCAAGTGTGCCGTAATACTCAAAACTTGTTTTCCAGTGAAGTGTTCTGGATGTTTCATCTCCGTCCTGTGTGCCGATCAGCTCAAAAGATTTTTCATTTTCTTCCAGCGTTTTGGTCATGGAGTCGGTCAGATAAATCGGGTTATTACTTTTTCCTTCTGTAGTGTCATCAGCAGAGGGGTTATCCGGGTCTTTCAGCTTTACTGTATTAACAGCATAGTGCTCGCTTTCCGAATTGTCTGTTTTTGTAAACTGCTCAATTTCTGCCTCTGTAAGATGTACAGTGTATTGAAATATCACCCAGTTAGCTTCTGTACTGTTAATCTTGATTTGATTTGTAGTTCCGCTCACTCTTTCAAAGCTGACAGCAGAAGAATCTACAATACTATAATTACGTAAAGCCATAAACACACTAATCTCAGAAAGAGAATCAGAAAGATTTGCAAAGGCATCATCCTCAATGATATAGTTACTGATAGGCTTTGCATTATTATTATAATATGCTGCTACTTCGATTCTCCAGGTTATTGTGTTTGTTTCCGGGTCAAAGTCACCTGTCTTTTGTACTTTAGCAAGATCGGAGTCATCATACTTTGTTGTCGGAGTATCCGGAACAACAGGCGGAGGATCGCCGTCCGGAGGCGTGACAGAAACAGGGTTTTCATGCATATAGCCGGAATACACAGAACTGTCATTCCAGGTATTGTCTTTAGGAACTCTGTAAGTAATAGTCAGCCCGTCTGCACTGGCTGAAGTTACAGTAACCGCACCATTGACAGGGCCTGTTACAGTTCCGCCGGTACATGTAAAATCTGTGTATGTACCGTTCCATGCACTGTCTGTAATCACATAGTTTTCGAGTGACAGGCCATAAGGTCTGGTTAATCTGATTGTCCATTCGATATAGCCATTTGTTCCCGTGGAGCCGTCAATTGTATATGACGGTTCACCGGATTTCGTTAAGACAGCATTCGCACCATATGAAAGACTGACTTCTTCGCTGGATGTCTTTTGATAGGTACTGTCATTCTTGTTTTTTAAGAATGCGGTATTGGTATCTTTTTTATTTTGAATATCTTCTAAAGTAGAATACGTCTGATAAGTAATTGTAAATGATGTCGGATATTTTCCGTCTTCATCAGGTGTACCGGAAAGATAAAACCGTTTTTCAGTTGCATTATACGAGCCGGTTCCTGCGGGAGAAACTGTAAAGCCGTTGATTGCCCTTTCCATATCGGTATCTTCAAGGTAATATCCCGCCGGATTAAAGAAACCGTCCGGATTGTTTACTGTAATTGTCCATTCAATTTTAGGAGTTTCATTATCTGCACTAAGTTTATTTGCGGATTTCGATACACTCAATACCTTGTTATCAAATGTCACATTTTTTACAATATCGTTATTAAAATATACAGTTTGTGTTCCGTCCTCTGTCTGAGCACGGTCTATCACACCATCAAAAGTGACAGAACCTTTTAGCTGGCCGTTATTTGAGGCCACATACTCTGCATAATCGTCAGTAAATTTAAGAACAAGCAGGCTTTTTCCTGTTGTACTTTTTTTACATATTGTGTAGTAGCCGATTTTTGTCGGAACAGATTCAGCATCGGGATATTTTTTATTATACCATTCTTTCCAGGTATCACTTGTATCTGTTGAATACCGGTCACTGCCGCAAAGGTCTTCTTTTGCGATCAGATTTGCAGGCAGATCATAATATACATATGGCTGAGTTGTACTTACACCGCTGCCGGAATCAAAATTATAGTCAAGATAAAACTTAGCGATTACCTGTGAAGAACTGCCGCCATAAAGCACTTCCGGACTGGAAACAACTTTTGTCAAGGCACTGTACACATTGGTTGCTCCTGCGGGTATGGTATCTGCCGGAGTATCAGAATATTCTCCATCCCAGCCGGATGTTTCTGCAAATCCGGGCTGAATCAGATCAAGCGGAATCAAGAAAGCACACAGCAGACTCAATACCAATGTGATGGCAGTCATTCGATGATACCATTTATGTTCATTCAGTTTTTCCTGAATTTTCTTATCCGCATTCATCTTGCCGGCACTCTCCTTTCCAGATAGTTTTTTTAGCTATGCTACTCTGCCGAATCTGCTGAACGGCAGGACTCTCAGAACTACTTTTCCGATAATATTTTCTTCTGCGATACAGCCAACAGCTGTTGATCTGCTGTCAATGCTGACGGCCCGGTGATCTCCGAGGACAAAAATTCTTCCTTCCGGGACCTGATACGGCAAATCAATATCACATTCCCCGAAAGCGGGTTCACTGACATAGGGTTCGTCAAGTGCTTCTCCGTCCACATAGATTTTACCGTTCTGGTCGATATTCACGGTCATACCGCTTACAGCAATCACTCTTTTGATCAATATCTTATTATTATAATAAAAAGCGATGATATCCCCCTGTTCAATATCACCCAGTTTATTGCAGAGCAAAATTTCATCATTCTGTAAAGCAGGGGTCATGCTTGTTCCGGTTACTCGTAATACGGGGAGCAGCATTGTAGAAATAATAACCGTGATTGCTGCGACTACGATCAGGCTTGATACTGTGTTCCATAATGTCTTTATGAAACGTTCCCGGTATCGCAGTCTTTTTAGTTCCGCTTCAAACTGTTCAGCTGTCGGAAGATCTGTCTTTTTTTCTTTTTCTATCATATTCTCTCAGAAGTCATTGAAATGCGATTACGGTTTCAGAAATATCAATGACATCCCCCGTAACGCCGATTACTCTTTTTGAAAGTATCTTATTGTTATAGCAGAATGCCATGATGTCACCATTATGAAGTTTGTTTTTTCTGATCTCTAAAATCGCTTTGTTGTTTTCAGGTTATTCATGAACTGTCTGTTCTCTGTCTTGTTTCTGGCGGATTGCCTCACCGACCAGGGCATCCAGCCGGGCTTTGAGCTGTTCATTTTCAGCACGGAGTTCATCCAGTTCTGTTCGCATATAATACAGGATTTCAATCAGGTCAGACCGTTTCAGCTGACGGAGTTGTTTATCTGTCATTGTTCCGCCTCCTGACTTGTGATTTTGTACAGTTTTTGGTTTCGCTGTGATAAAATTACAGCATAAATACCGCATTTTGTCAATAGACAGCCGATAAAATATACCTATTGTCTAATTTATGGATAATTTCTTTGTTTATCACGCCTAATTATAATACTATTTGTATATAATCGGATTGTTATTATTTTTATATTCTTTAGTTAACAAACTCTGCAAATTATTCATAAAAGCCCTGTGACTGCTCCGGAGCTGAATTTTTTCTTGATTTTTCCGGCCTGTTATGCTATAATAATATTTATAAAAAGATTGTATGCAAAGGAGAATAGTATGAATCATTCTATCGGAAGTACTTTTTATAATGATATACAGCAGCTGCATCATACCAAAACAAGCCGTCAGTATTTTGAAGATTTTAAAAACTATCTCAGGAAAAGTAATCCATCATACGAGATACCGAACTATACTCCTGCACAGATCGTGCTGATAAACGGCAAAGCTGTATACTATGTAGGAAGCACTGTCTGGTGGGGCATATCTGTTTCTGCTGTTAATAAATGTCTGGAAAATACGCATACTCCCGTATATGTAATACTGTATGCTTCTGATAAAGGCCAGAAGCAAGAGCATTACTGGCTGATCGAGATCAATCAGGAACTGAACGGCAAGAGAGTGGTATTTACAGAAAATAACGGTAAACTTTCTGCTTCATCTGAAAAAGATAAAGTCAACATTCCAGGGTGTTCTGAAGACCTGAATAAAATTTTGAAAATAATAACAGGAGATAACAGCATATGACCCTTAGTAAAATCATGTATCATTCGCAGATAAATCTTTATAGGGATATTTTCTATCCCCCTAAAGGCTTTACAATCGCTCATGCCGAACTTGTCACATGGTCGCTTGCTAAGGATATGCTTCGGCTGATTCCTGCCATGATACTGGCCGTCAACAAATCAGAGCTGGTGTCTGGTACACTGAAAAATCCTAACAGGTATATCAAAGACAATCAAGAGGAACTTCCCTTTCATATTTTTTATGACGGCAAAAACAAGCGTGAGTATGAAGAACCCTCCTATTTCAGAACCCAAAACGGCAATTATGCTATGTATATATTCCATAAATACTGCACTCCCGTCGAGGTGAAAGGCGGACTTTTCCACCCGAAAATTATACTGATACAGTTCAGGAATCATGAGGGAAAGAGCTTTTTCAGGGTATGTATTTCCAGTAAGAACCTGACCTGGAGTAATTATATCGAAGCCGGAGTCATACTGGAAAGCAGTAATGAAAAAGAGGATTTTCATCAGGCTGGTCAGGCTCTGAGCGATTTTTTCAGGGAATATTACGGAGAAGAAGTTCTGAAAAAAAATGAAAAAGTCAGTGCTATGCTTACAGAACTGGGAAATACTTGCCTCAGAGTTAAGGGCTGTAGTGCCGTACCGGAGATTTTTTTCGGCAAGAATACAAATTTTCAACAAATGCTGAATACTGCCGCTGAGAATTACGATCATCTGCGTATCTGTTCCATGAATCCTACGGCGGGGCTGATAAACAGCAATCCGGAATGCAAAGTGCAGTATCTCTGCAATTTCAAGGATATGTATGAAGATAAAAATAATTCCGGAACATGGACGAAAAAAGAGGAATGCAAAGACAATTATTTCTATTTAGCTCCTTATAAAAATAAGAAATATCCTAAAGCTCTGCATATCAAATCCTATACGTTCTGGAATGATAATGATGATACGATACTGACATTTATCGGTTCAGCCAATTGCTCCAATGCAGCTCTTAACGGAATAAATGAAGAAGTGCTGGTCAAATTCACGGCAGAAAAAAGCTCACAAGGCTGGTTTTATTCTGATCCTTCGGACGGTGTGGCAAAGTTCAGTGATCAGATCTACTGTGGCTACAAAACTCTCCCGGAAGATGGGAATGTTGAAATTGAAGACTGTGATGAAGAAACAGTATTCAGTTTTAAAGTGGAGATAGAAAATGCTGAATACCAATCGAACAGTATCAGCTTTCAGATCACTAACAAGGAAGATGTTCCGCTGACGGTAAGCCTTGCAACTCTTGACAGCGGTGTAACAGTGCCGGAAAAATCAAATCAAATAATAATATTTAAAGACATCACAAAAAATAATTTTACAGATCTGATTCTCATAACAGACGGAAACCAGAATTGCAGTTATCGTCTTGCTCTGAAATCTCCGGAAGGTATCAGCTGCGGCTGGCATGGCAAGGCATATGAAGAACTGAAAAAAGCTCTCCCCGAAGATGAAATAAGATCAATAGACGATCTTATCCCCGAACCTGAGGGCGTTCACTTTGATGAAAAAGACAAGGCATTTGAAAAAATCACAAAATGCAAAATGCTGCTGTCCGATGAGGATTTCATTAAATTTGTCAAAGACTCTCTGCACGCCATCAACGCAAAAAAAGAAGCGGCAGAAAAACTCAGCAATGATGATACTATTGATGATATGCTTGTCTGGCTGAATTATCTGTTCAAGACTTACAGTAAGGAAACAGACAATCTTATTAAGTATCTTGAAAAAATAAAGGAGACAAGTGAAAAATGAACCTGACGAATTTACAAAAATCAACAGCAGAGCATATCGTACATGTATTCACCCGTAAAGAGAATCCTGTAAAGAGGTATCTGCTGGCTGACGAGGTAGGACTTGGCAAAACTGTAGTAGCTGCCAAAGTGATAGAGGAGCTTGCAAAACATAAAAAGGGTAATCAGTTTATTGTATACTATGTTTGCGGTAACCTGAGAATCACCGGTCAGAATATGGACAGTCTGAAATCAAATATCCAGAATGCACAGGAAACAAGCACGGAAAGACTCTCAATGCAGATACCCCCCGGAAATCAGAACGGCATATTTATTTATTCTGTTACACCTGCCACTACTTTTACCAATGCAGGCAGTCATTTCAATCAGGAAGAAGCCGCCTATGGAAAAGGCTTTACTCACTATCAAATAAGAGATAAACTGCTGTCCGAACTGGATACATCTAAAAAATACTCTTTGCCTATGACAAAAGAAAAATGGATCGAGATTGAAGAAAAAGAACAATGGTTCGAGATTATCAGAAAATATATCATCACAGATAGGATATGCAATACCCTGCCGCCTGATATGGTGATACTTGATGAATTTCAGAACTATGCCAGACTGCTGTATGATGACATAGACGGACATGAGCTTTTTATAAAAATGCTGAATAAGGCCTCTTACACTCTCATGCTTTCAGCGACTCCCTACGAAATGCCCGCCGATGATGTCCGGAAAATGAATTCCCAACCCTATAAAGATGATACAGGGCTTGCGGCTAAGAATAACGATAACGCTGAAGAAAGCGAAGATAACACTCTGGCTGAGGCTGCTGCCAAAAATCCTAATGAGGAATTTGAAAAGCTGGTGAAATTTATTTATAATAAAAACCTCAACGGCATTAAACTGGATGATGAAAATTTTCTGTATGATAACATTCTGTGCCGATCTGAAAGGGCTATGTTCTATCCAAACCAGAACAAGAATGACGAAGTGACCGAACTGTATATCACCCCCGGAGAAGCTGTGAAGCATACTGATTATACAAAAAAACTTTATCAGCATTATAAAAACAGCTGTCCTGAATGGAAACTGACAGAAGAAATAAACAAGTTTATTGCACTGGTCAAGGAATGTCCGTCCTTTGCAAAATTCTGTACAAGATATACTTCTATAAAGGGCAATGATAAGAACAAGAATGAACATACGTTCTATTATAATCACAGTGGGCTTTTTAAAGAATCTCTCTCGCCTGAGGAACACAGCGGTATTTCACTGCTGAAAAAAATGGCCTATCAGAGTGACAGTCTGAGCCTTATGCTGTGGATTCCGCCAGCAATCAGCACGAATATCCCTGCTGATTATCGAAACTGTAATAATCCTTTCTGGACAAACAGGAATTATTCCAAAACGCTGGTATTCGGAAATTACAGAATGTCAACAGCCTGTTCAGCATACTATTTCTCTAAAATAAATCGTGAACGGCAGAAAGAATTAGAAAAATTAAAAGGCGACATATCAGGCACCCCGGAGGAGATAGACATCAATCCGTATCTGCCTGAAGCAAACGGAAACCAAGCATATAATGCTGCAAGAGAGGCACTTGCAAAAGTTATACGACAGTATCTCTATCATTATCGCCATGTGATCTGCTATGCAGCAGAAACTTCTGATCTTAAGAAAGCTGTCAAAATATATGCCGCTATGGGCGGTCTTAAAAGTGTGCTTGAAGAATACTCTTTGCTGATCGGTCTGAAAGAAGATGCCAATGATAATAAACTGAAAGAGCTTAAAAACAAGTTTGAACGGATGTATGCCTGTCTGACAGGAGAAAAAACCGGAAATATCCAGCTTTCTCCCACAAGGGTGATATGCTATGACAAGTATATTTCAGACATTTCGGACAGCAGCAGCCTGAAAGAAAAATTTTCATATTCCTGCGGCTTTGCAGAGAGATTCACCGATGATGACAGCGATCAGGGAGCACACCGTGATACACATCAGAAAAATCTGCAGTTCATGTTCAATTCTCCTTTTTATCCCTTTATTATCTCTACCACTTCGGTAGCACAGGAGGGACTTGATTTCCATAACTACTGTCATCAGATACTGCACTGGAGTATTCCCAGAACTCCTGCAGCCTATGAACAGCGGGAGGGCAGAATAGACAGATATCTGTCACATCTGGTCAGAAAAAGACTGGTGCAGAAATATAATAATATAAATAGCTGGAAAGATATTCTTGCAAAGGCAGAGCAGGAAAAGAGCAGTGAAAAGCCGCTGTTCCCCTATTGGTATGTGGAAATGACTCAGGATATGCCTGAATTCATACGGGGCATAAACGTACTGCCGAATTCCCGTGAAAGCGATTATTTTGCCAAACTGAAAAATGCACTGGCTGAATACAATTATTATCTTGGCCCCAATTATCAGGAAAAACCGGCGATCAATCTTTGTCCGCTGACTAAAAACAAGCCTGAAAAAGTCTGCTGACAGTTTCGCAAAAGACCTGTTATACTATATTTTATGAACTTAAAGCACAAAAATGGACAATTCTACAAAATACAGAAAATATTCAGAAACATCTTGCAATTTTACAGATTTTGTTGTATAATAATATACGTTTCTGAAATTTTTATATTGTTGAGAAGATGAAAAAGGAGTGCTTTTATGGAAGAAACAGTCAAAAAAAAGCCGGAAGAAAAACTCAAGCCGAAATTATTTTCGGTCATAAAGCAATATTCCGGTACACAGTTCATAAATGATGTAGTAGCAGGTATCATTGTCGCCGTGATCGCACTTCCGCTGTCGATTGCACTTGCACTGGCTTCGGGAGTCAATCCGGAACAGGGCTTGTATACTGCGATTGTCGCCGGATTTATCGTATCGTTTCTGGGCGGAAGCCGTGTTCAGATTGCAGGCCCTACTGCTGCATTTGCGACCATTGTCGCCGGGATTGTTGCTTCGGAAGGCATGGACGGTCTTGTAATTTCCACCGTACTTGCCGGAATCATGATGATGATTATGGGATTCTGCCGGTTCGGCGGGCTGATCAAATACATTCCGGGGACGATCACTTCAGGGTTCACATTCGGAATTGCCGTGACTATCGTGATCGGACAGATCAAGGATTTTCTCGGCCTGACATTCCGTGGATCTCCTGTCGAAACGATGGATAAACTCAAAGAAGTAATATTTTGTCTGGATACGTTTCATTTACAGGCGTTTCTGATTGGTTTGCTGTCACTTGCGATACTGATTCTGTGGCCGAAGAAGCTCGAAAAGATTCCGGCTTCTCTGATTGCCGTACTGGTATGTTCAGCTGTAGTGAAGCTCACAGGCATGAAAGTCAATACCATCGGAGATTTATATACAATCTCTTCAGCACCGCCGCATTTCACACTTCCGGCGGTATCACTGAGCAGAATCAAGTCTCTTCTTCCGAATGCGTTTACGATTGCCGTGCTTGCCGCTGTAGAATCTCTGCTTTCTTGTGTTGTATCTGATGGCATGATCGGTTCGAAGCACCGTTCCAATATGGAACTTATCGCACAGGGTGCGGCGAATATCGGTTCTGCCCTGTTCGGCGGCATTCCTGCTACAGGTGCAATCGCCCGGACAGCGGCCAATGTCAAGAACGGCGGCCGGACTCCGGTAGCAGGCATGGTACATTCTGTCGTTGTTCTGCTGATTCTGTTAGTTCTGATGCCATATGCTTCCATGATTCCGATGCCGACAATTGCGGCGATTCTGTTCATTGTAGCCTACAATATGTGCGGATGGCGAAACATCCGGAACATGGTGAAAACTGCTCCGAAGAGTGATATTGCGGTTTTATTTATAACATTGATTCTGACCGTTGTTTTTGATCTGGTTGTTGCGATCGGAGCAGGTCTGGTGCTGGCGGCTCTGCTGTTCATGAAGCGTATGGCTGATGTGACCGAAGCTCATGCATGGGTGGATGTGGATGACGAAGACACTGACCCTGATAACATTCTGCTCAAGAAGATTCCGGCAAGAACCCGTGTTTATGAAATCAACGGCCCCATGTTTTTTGCTGCTGCGGATAAATACAAATATCTGCTGGATGATACCAATATTGATGTTTTAATTATCAGAATGCGGAATGTTCCGGCCATGGATGCCGCCGGAGTGGAATCTCTGTCGCATATCATTGACAGATGTGAGCGTCATCATATCAGAGCTGTTTTCTCCCATGTGAACGAACAGCCGCTTCATGTTATGGAAAAAGCAGGGTTTCTGGAACGTGTCGGAAAGGAAAATTTCTGCACACATATTGATACTGCACTGATTCGGGCTTCTGAAATTGAAGCTTCTCTTCAGAAAGCATAACTGATTTCAGCACAGCTTCTTCCGGAAGCTGTGCTTTGATTTATATATTCATAAATAAAATAAGCTGATCAGTTTAAATTATTGAGAAAATCTCTGATGATCTCTCCGCATTCCTCTGGTTTTTCCCAGTGAATAAAGTGACTGCCGGGCAGATCTGCAATCTGACAGTTGCCGAGTTTTTCTACAAACGGCTGTATTTTTTCTTTTTTATATTCCTGTGTCAATTCCCATTCCATTTCGTAGGCTTTTTTTCTGCGTTCTTCCGGACTGCCTTCAAAATCGGGTGTCAGTTCGTTGATTCTGTATTCTGAGAGTACATCAGCGGCTTTCAATTCTTCCAGTGTATGATAGCCGTTTTCAGCATTGATATAAAGTTTCGGTACATCATTCGGCTGCATCATCTCCCATGTTGTCAGGATATTATCCGTCACACAGCGGATTTCTGAGCTAAATGCCCGGCTTCCCATTGTCATGAGTGTCATGGCATCAGAGATACGCTGTTCGTCTTCTGAATATTCCGGTTTTTCCGGATTGAAAACCCGGATTGCTGCATCTCCAATGCCAGTATTCATGACGACTCTGAGCGATCTCATAGCGGCTTCGTTATCTTCTTCCTGCATTTTTTCCATTTCCTCATCTGTAAAAGTCCGTGCAACAACGCCGTCCAGATCAATCATAGCTTCGATTTCATCAGGATATCGGCTCTCCCAATACGTCGCAAGAATGCTGGCATAAGAATGCGGCATTAGTACATAAGGAGCTTCAATCCCAGCATTTCGGAGTGCCGAGCGGTAATCTTCCACGACAAAATCAACAGTCATATCTTCTTTTACATCATCACTGCCGTCATAGCCGGGGCGAGCCAGATAATAGACAGCACCATCCTCCGACAGTTCGTCAGCCAGTTTCTGAAGCTCAACCGGAAAGCCGGCACCATTGCCGCCGAGTGCAATGATTCTGTGTTTTTCCTCTGCACCGCCGTATGTGATCAGATTCAGATTATGATCTCCGGCAGAAACAAGATGATAATAGCCTTTTTCTTCTAAAAATTTTTTATTTCCGGACAGTCTGATACAATGATTGATGAATAAGCCTGCAAATATCAGAAGTGTCAGTATAATAATAACTGATAACAGGATACTGATAATTTTTAATATTTTTTTGATGATACTCATAAATTCTTCTCCTTAAAATATTGCAGCAGCAGACCAATTACAATTCCGCTGCTTATTGTAATTCTGACAGCTACGCCAAGTTTTTCATAATGCAGTTTGTTAATCACGGCATTGCCGTCAATAATTTGTTCTCCTACAGAGAGAAAATTTCCGCAGGGTTTAATATGTGCGTTCCAGCTTGCCGCAAAGAATTCAGGCGGCATTGTTTTCATATCATAATTCAAATATGTTTTTAATTCCGAGAATCTGCATTCAAGCAGAAGCTTTGTACAGGCAGCGGCTATTTTTAAATTTTCTTCGGGATTCAGTGGCTGATCCGATTTTAATTCGACTGCATAAATATTTTTGCCGTCCTGTGCGAGCATAAGCACTTTTTCCAGCAGTCCGATACGATCCGTCAGAGAGTCTATTTCTGCTTTTAATTCTGCGGTTTTGCTGTGAATCAGCTCTGCTGCCTTTTGGTCGCTGTCGATCACATTTGAGATTTCATCCAGAGCAAGACCCAGTTTTCTGAGAAACCGTATTCTCCACAGACGTTCGATATTTATTTGATCCAGTCTGCGGGGAGCGGTTTTGCTTTCACGCACTGTTTTTATCAAGCCGCACTGTTCATAATAGCGTATTGTACGTGAAGTCATATCCAGCAGTTTGCATACTTCGTTTATGGTTTTCAGTTCTTCCATTGTCATCACCAGTTTTATTATAGCACTTGACGTTACGTCAATGTCAATGTTTCGCTGAAATAAATATTTTACAAATTTTTATTAAAATACTATTCTGTTTTTAGATATTTTTTCTATATATGCAATAAAAAAATCCCCCTGTACTGCCTTATCTGAGGCAATACAGGGGGATTTATAAAAATCAGGAATGCAGTAAGAGACGTTTGAGCAGAATCAGATCAAAAATATTAACGATTCCGTCTTCTGTGAGATCGGCAGAACTGTTTTCAGGCAGATGGCCTTTCTTATGCAGATATTTCTGAAGCAGAATCAGATCAGCAGTTTCTTTTTTTCCGTTGCCGTCAATATCGCCTTTTATGACAGGCTGTTCCAGCGGAGAGCCGTATAATTCAATTTCAGCGATATTACAGCAATAAACATCATCCTGATTCCAGATATTGGACGGACTGCCTTCCGGAACACGGAAGCGGACATAGTTTGCTGTGGTATTTTCAGGCAGATGAATATAATGCATGGAAAAATCGGGTTTATCCGGTACAGTATAAACAGCCGTCCATGTTTCGCCGTCCTGAGAAATTTCAAACATACTGTCAGGCATACGGTATTCATAGCCTTTCCGTGGACAGAAGCCAATTGCTTTCAGATCGCAGAGCGTTTCCAGATCAGCCTGCACCCATCCGGCACCGACTCCGTCAAAATAAGTTCCGGTATCGCCGTCAAAGACTTTCCGATAATCATAGGCTTCAATACTATGCCAGGAATCCGAACCGGAAGTCTGCACAGGGAGCAGTTTTTCATACTGTTCTGCCGGGTTCAGATCGCCGTAAATTTTGATTTCAGCGATATTGCAGCAATAGACATCATCATGATTATAGTCATTTTCGGGCTTTCCCTCGGGTACGGCATAGCGGACATATCTTGCCGTATTTCCGCCGGAAAAGCGGGTAATATAATGCATACCGAAACTGGGCTGTCCGGAAACGGTGTAAACCGTATGCCAGTTTTCGCCGTCCTGAGAAATTTCAAACATACTGTCAGCCATGCGGTATTCATAGCCCTGTCTGGGACAATAGCCGATTGCTGTCAGATCGTAAACAGCTCCGAGGTCAGCCTGCACCCATCCGCCGCCGACTCCGTCAAAATAAGTGAAGTTATTATTATCAAATACTTTCTGATAATTGGCAGATTCTGTATTTTTCCATGAATTTGTGCCGGAAAGCCTGTCTTCTGTCAGAGCAATCTGATTTTCCAGGCTGATACTGCCGGAACAGTTTTCGATAATAAAAGTCGTAACGGAATTGGGTGCAAGAGAGGTTCGGAGCATATCGCCTGAAAGTGCGATATTTCCGATATTTTTCCAGTTTTCCGTACTGCTTGTCCGGATGGCCTGTGCGGATGTGCCGGTCTGAGCAAAACCGGAAAGATCAAAATTCATATCGCTCGCAGAAGCAGAAGTATTATAGGCAACAATGACAAGCTGTCCGCTGTCCGGATCATAGGCCGCTACTGTCGAGCCGGAAGAATTCAGCATAACCATGCCGGGGCGGATATATCTTGTATATTGTCCGAACGCATAATATTTCTTTGTCAGGATGATTGTATTATTATCATGATCGGCAACTGCAACACCCCAGTAACCGCCGGAAGTATCTACCATGCCCTTGTCCTGATTGCCGTTATAGCCGGTTTTAGAAATATGATTATCAATCACCTGCCACATAATCCATGCAGAAGCATTCAGATCATTCAGGTCTGTTGTAATTCTGCCGGCAAGCCAGAGGGCAGCCCCCATTTCTCCGGCATTGGTTCCGGCAGTTGCACCGCCGTCTACTTCGCTCATCCAGAGATTTTTTCCGGCAGAGAGAGCAGTATCTTTCAGAGCTGAACGCTTGCTTCCGGAATAGGTATGCGTATCAATACGGGATACTGCATTTTTAGCTTCTTCGGAAAGCAGATTATAAGAAGTAATCTGTGTATCAATAGAGGTTTCATCTGTACCGGAAATCATAATATCATTCAGGCCTCTGGAATTCAAAGATTTCCGCAGTTCTGTAATGACAGAAGACTGCGAATCCCCCTGATCGAAATGACAGCCTTCCTGTTTCGGACTGTTTGCACTCCAGTAATTGGTATACGGTTCATTCATGGCATCAATGCTCTGAATAGAAACGCCCCATTCTGTTTCGTAATGCTCACAGACTTCGGCCAGATATTCAGCAAAATCATCATAGCAGTCATCTTTCAGATTATTGGCATTGGGATCAAATCCGCCGCTGGAACAGCCGGATTTCGTCATATAATAAGGCGGTGAATTGGAGAACATTTCAACAATCATATCCTCTCCGGCGGCTTCGATTGACCGGAGCAGAACATTTCTCTGATTATAATCTGCATTCCAGTCATAAGAAACGCTGTTGTTCTGATAGACAGTATAGCCGGGCATATTGGAATCTGTTCTTGTAATATGGGTATGTGACGGGTCATCACCGCCGCCGATATTGAATCTTGCAATATTCAGCCGGAGGCCGTCATCTCCGTAGAAGACATCTGCTGCCTGCTGTGCCAGCGAATCGGAATAGCCCAGACGGTTAGCCCACCAGCAAAGAGAAGTTCCCCAGCCTTCAAAAACACCGTCATTGATTTCGTAAGTACTGATCGGGGAAAGTGTGACTGTCTGTACGGCTTCTGTGCAGAGACTGCCGGTCATGCCGGCTGTCAGCAGTCCTGCTGTCAGGAGAAATGATATGCTTTTTTGAAAAAATTTCATGATAACTTCTTCCTTTCATGGATTGTTTTTATTATTATAACATAAAATATAGATTTTTTCAACAAAATTTTGAATCCCCCGCTTCTTTAAGCGGTGGACATTATGAAACGGCAGTGGGAGCGGAAAGAATTGGTATCTCCCACTGACATGAAGCAATCCACTTGACAGCATCAAAAATATAGGCTATACTATCAATAACAGAACCACCATGGCTTATATTTTTTGACATCATCAGGGTTATGGTGTGGATTGAAACAACAAAAACAGATTAAAATATAGTATTTTTATTTCTCCTGCTCCGTCCGGAACGCAGAAACCCTCCCTGTATGGCGTAATACGGCATACAGGGAGGGTTTGTCAGGATTCCAGAAGCAACGGATGATCTTGCTGTTCTATTTTATAGACATATCCGCCTGTATAACGCTGCCAGTTTGCATTTCCAAGAATATCCGGCAAAGCTCTGAGAATAAATTCATCTGTGTGTGTAGTATCTTTCTTAGGGGCAAAACTGGTATTTTCAGCACATCTCCGGTTAATTTCCGCTGTTGCAGCAGAAATCTCCTGAAGCGGAATCATATCCATATGCATTCCCAGATAAACGGAGTTGCCCAGTTTTTTCATGAGCTGAGGAGCATTCCCGGCAATGATCTCGGCATCTTCCACTGACATTCTGCGGCTGCCTTCAGACCGGACATAGGCAAGCCATCTCTGATGTTCTGCCTCTGCACAGCGGGTTAAGTCCGTATCTGCAAGATACTGTTTCAGTACAGTAACATCCGGCACAGCAGAGGGTTTCATGCTGAATCCCATCTGCCAGAGTTTATAAGAAATGCTCAATGCCATGGCTACACTGGATTTTCTGTTATATTCCAGTTCATAATAAGACTGTATCGCCTCAAGGCAGGCCGTTTCGTCCGGATTTTCCGGAATGCCACAGTATGCAAAATGTACTCGTTTAGCGAGGGCTTCCAGTTCAGAGTTTGTAATTTCCTGATAGGAATACAGCAGGGCATCACTTCCGAACGGTTCGATTTCAAATTTGGATTTCCGGATAATATTGGCTTTTTTTGTATTTTTAATTCTTGCTGCAATAATCGGCTTATGTGTGAACTGTTTGTTATCTGTCAGGAAAAAGCGTCTTAACATGACAGCTGTCCGGACGTTCTGACTGTCGTCTTGATCGCACAGAATGACATAATCCACATCGGCATCATAAGAACGGATGGTCTCCAGATAAGCGGGATTATCCGGTGTTCCCTCTGAGATCTGTATCTGATAGTCTGAGCAGAGAATTTCCGGGAAATACAGTGCAAGATATTCCCGGAAAGCTTCGGCATGTTCTGTAATCAGATGAATTTTCAGGGTAATATCCGGCAGCTGTCCGCACAGCAGGACGGCTGACAAAAGCTCTTTTGCTAAAGCAGTATCTCCCGAAATCAGAACAGAAAGTTTCTGGTGATGAATGGCATGATACAGCGGTGTTTCTGTCATCAGGCGATAAGAAAAGATCCGGTCGGCATTGATTACACGCAAATCCAGCGAAGTATTGATCGAATCAATAATGGTTTCATCAGAATCGCTGTTTTCGGAAAAGGCAATAATATGAATATGATTGCAGAACCGGATTTTATTTTTATAATATGCCTCCAGTCTGAGACCCAGTTCAATATTTTCATCCGAATTATTCAGCAGAATGAAATACAGTTCACAGGTTTCCAGATCAATGTCCGGGAGTTTATTGGTCTGTACATCCAGTTTCATTTTATGACTGATATGGGAAACTTCTTTTGCACCGAACTGTTCTTCCAGTTCCTCACAGATGGTACTTGTTTCATAGAAAATCACTGCGGTTGACTTATCCGAATTTGCGGCAAGGCTGAGAGCGATTTTCTGAGCCTGGAGATTCATACAGGAAAAGACATAGATTCTTTTTTTCTTTTTGACGATTTTTTCAGCCTTCCATTTTTCAAGATACTTGCGTATAAACGTATAGGTAGCAAAGGCAAACAGAGGCGGAGCGGCAAGATGTACACAGCCTCTGACAGAAATACACAGGTAAAATACCAGTTTGCTTGCAATCTGCGGCTGATAGGTTTCGTAAGTATTGGAATTCAGTGTGACAATCTGCATCAGGTTGACCGCATCGCAGACAGCGGCATTGATCAGATCATATTTTTCAATATAAGTAGGAAAATACGAGAAAAAGCCTGTCAGCATCAGAAACCAGAATGCTGCTGCGAGCTGCTGTTTTTTGGCAAAGAACAGCCAGTACAGTGTCATGATCAGACACAGCAGTGATAAAATAATACAGATAATCCATGAAAACATGAAGATTCCTCCTATTGCATTTTATTTTTCAAACAGGTGCTTCAATTTTGAGAGAAGCCCTTCTTTTTTGGAGTGTTCTTTGCAGTACTGAATATTTTCGGCAGTTTCTTTTGTATCAGGATGATCTTCACCGAATTGCTGACATTGCAGCTGATAGCATGTCTGGAACAGTTTCAGTGCTGTTGTATAGTCTTCTGCATTTTGACAGGCAATAGCAAGCTGATTTAATGACAGCAGTGTATCAGGATGTTCTTTCCCCAATGCTTCACAGCGTGACTGATAGCATTTTTCCAGAAGTTCCCGTGCGGTTTCAAAATTGCCGGTCAGTCTGTGACAAACACCGAGATTATGCAGAGTATCCAGCGTATTGATGTCGGTTTCTCCCAGAGCTTCACACCGCAGAGCATAGCATTTTTCCAATAATTCCAGAGCTTCTTCATATCTGTCTGTATTTCCGTAAGCTACAGCAAGATTGCTTAATAACTGCAAAGTATCGGGGTTTTCTTCTCCCAGTACCTGACAGCATGATGCATAGCATTCTTGATACAGTGCAATTGCATTTTCATAATCTCCCAGATTTTCACAGCACACGGCAATATTATTCTGTGTAATCAGTGTATTAGGATGTTCCTTGCCGAACACTTCACATTCCAGGGCATAGCATTTTTCATAAAGTTCCCATGCGGTTTCAAACTCTCCGGCTGCTCTGTAACAGCCGGCAATACTGTCCAGTGCATCGATGGTATCAGGATGCATTTCGCCCTGTGCTTCGCACCAGAGATCATAGCATTTTTCCAGAAGTTCCCTTGCTTTTTCATATTGTTCCAGACTCTGGTACATCAGACCGAGATTGCTTAAAGATAACAGGGTATCCGGGTCTTGTTCTCCCAGGACTTCACAGCGTAACTGATAGCATGTTTCATAAAATTCAAGTGCTTTTTCAGATTCGCCAAGGCCTTGATAACACAGGGCAAAATTGTTGAGTATTGCCAGTGTACCGGGATGATGTTCACCCAGCACTTCGCATTGCAGAGCATAGCATTTTTTATGCAGTTCCAGAGAGGTTTCCAAATCTCCGAGAATTCTGTAAGAGATCGCAAGGCCTTCCAGAGTTTCGAGAGTATCGGAGTCATCTTCTCCCAGTGTTTTGCACCGGAGAGCATAGCATTTTTCCAGAAGCTCCTGTGATTTGTCAAATTGATTGCTATTTCCGTAAGTGATGGCAAGATTGCTTAAAGAAATCAGTGTATCAGGGTCTTCTTCTCCCAGGACTTCACATCGCAGGGCATAGCATGTTTCATGAGCAGCAATTGCATTTTCATGATCTTCAAGATTTTCATATGCAAGAGCCAGGAAATTCAAGGCTCTCAGCGTATCAGGATGTTTTTCGCCATGTATTTCACAGTGCAGGTCATAGCTTTTCTGATGAAGGGCAAGGGCATTTTCATAATCTCCCAGATCAGTGTAATTAACAGCCAGCGTATGCAGTGAGCCTAACGTACTGGGGTGTTCTTCTCCCAGTATTTTACAGCGTAATTCATAGCAGGTTTCATAAAGTTCATGTGCTTTTTCGCTTTCCCCTGCTGTATCACAGGCACTTGCCAGATTATCCAGAGCATTCAATGTGTTGGGATGTTCTTCACCGAGGATTTCACAATGCAGTTCATAGCTTTTTTCCTGCAATGGCATCGCTTTTTCAAAATTGCCGGCTTGGATATAGCTGACAGCCAGATTATCCAGTGCAGTCAATGTTTCGGGGTGTTCTTCACCGAGGACTTTACAATGCAGTTCATAGTTTTTTTCGTAAAGAGCGAGTATATCTTCACTGCCATCGTAAACATCTCGCAGGCCGGCGAGATTATTCAGGATTGTCAGAATAATCGGATGTTCCTCACCGAGTTTCTCACAGCCGATTCTGTAAGCTTCTTCAGCAATGGAAAGAGCTTTTTCCATCTCGTCAATATTGCTGTAAGCAGAGGAAAGATTAATCATTTCCAGTAAAGTATTGGGATGATCCTCACCGAGTACCCTGCAGCTGATGTCATAGCATTTTTTATGAAGTTCCAGTGAAGTTTCAAACCGGCCGGTATTGTCATAGGCAAGTGCAAGGTTTCCGAGCAGTGTCAGACTTGTGGGGTGTTCTTCTCCGAAAGCTTCGTACTGCATTTGATAAGCTTTTTCATGAAGTGCAAGGCCTTTTTCATATTCTCCGGAATCGCTGTAAGCCAGAGCAAGATTATTTAATGTCAGCAGGGTATGGGGATGTTTTTCACCGAGCACTTCACATTGCAGATCATAGCAGTTCTGACCGAGCAAAATCGCTTTTTCAAAATTCCCGACATAATAATAAGACATAGTCAGAGCATTCAGTGCTGCAAGTGCAGAAGGATGTTTTTCTCCGAGTACTTTGCAGTTGGCGGCATAGCTGTTCTGATTCAATTCCAGAGATTTTTGATAATCGCCCATATTTCTGTAATAATCGGCAAGATTGGACAGCGGCAGCAAAGTGGAAGGGTGTTCTTCTCCGAGTACTTCGCAGTATGCCTGATAGCATTGTTCACCGAGTTCCAGTGCTTTTGGATAATCTCCGAGTCTGGCATAAGAATAGGCAGTATTATTCAGACAAAGCAGTGTGGTAGGGTGATTTTCTCCGAGTGTCCTGCAATCGGTTTCATAGCATTTTTCGTTTAATTCCAGAGCTTTTTCATAACTGCCGAGATTAACATGTGCAACGGCAAGATTATTTAAGACCAACAATGTCTGTTCGTTTTCTTCCCCGAATTCCCGGCATTCAATTTCATAGCATTTTTCGTTTAATTCCAGAGATTTTTCATAATCGCCCAGATTGTTATAGCTCAGGGCAAGATTTCCCAGTGAAACCAATGTTTCGGAAGAATCTTCCCCGAATTCCCGGCATTCAATTTCATAGCATTTTTTATTTAATTCCAGAGCTTTTTCATAATCGCCAAGATTATTATAAGCCAGTGCCAGATTATTCAGGGAAAGCAGGGTAGAAAAATCATCTTCTCCCAGTTCCTGACATTGAATTTCATAGCATTTCTGGTTCAATTCCAGTTCTTTTTCATAATCGCCCACATCTCTGTAAGCAGTTGCCAGAATCAGCAGGGCAAACATCGTATCTTCATCCGTTTCACCGTAGGTACGGAGGGCATAATGATAGGCTTTTTCTGCCCAGTACAGAGCTTTCTGATAATCCAGGGAAACATAATTGCCGTTGGCATACATGTCATAGATTTGCTCCAGGGCTTCCGGGAGATCGGCTTCAGCGGCTTTGGTGATCAGCTCTATGCCGTATGCGGGATTGATTTCCACATCAATGCCGTCCAGATAGGCAAGGCCGATCAGATAATTATGCATAGGATCCTGTTCGGCTTCATGCCTTACAATATCTTTTACGGCTTCCAGAAATGCCTGATGGAATGCGGTTTCGTCATTGGCATTGATCAGCTGCGGAAGGGATTTATAATTTTCTTTCAGTTTTTCGATATTGGTTTCTACTTTTTCGGCCGGAAAGACAGGCTTGCCGGACTGCACGGCCGCAGGGTATTCGATTTCCTGAACATAGTTTGGTGTTTCGAGAAGACTGGGTGTCACCAGCAGTGTCACCAGCTGACTGTCCTGCATGGCTTTTTCGATGGAAGCATTGAAGCTTTCACCGGGTGTCAGAAATTCGTCAAACCAGATAGCAATATTTCGGCACAAAGGATTTCTGTGAATGAGCTGCATCAGTTCATTGGCATATTTTCTGTCTTTTTTACGATAACTGAGAAAAATATAGGCATCGAATGCTTTTCGGATTTTTTCGGCTGTATCGCTGTCGATCAGAGTATGATCCAGATATTTTTTCAATTTTTCCCCGAAGCCGATTTCTGTGAGGTCACTGCTGTATTTTTTGAGGAACTGCCGTTCACCGAACATTTCCGGTCTGCTGTAAAAATCAAGAATACTTTCTGTGCGATATTCAAATAAAACAGGCAGAATCGGTTTCAGCTGCTGTTTCGCAAAAGCAAGGTCTTCCTCGGCAGCACGGTTTTTTTCTCTCAGAAACCGGTATGTGACCGGAAAAACAAACAGGTTCATACGGCCCAGGTCAATTTCTCTGGTTTCTTCCGGCAGAGTGTCGGCCATGTCTTCTTTATAGAAAATCACACAGTCATGTGTTTTGAAAATATCTTCGCAGACTGTCTCAAATGTCATTTCAAAATCATCCGGATGGCAGGAAAAATAAACTTTTGGCTTATCTTCCGGAGAGCTGTTTCCTTTGGTCCTGTAATTCAGCTTTGTCATAATCAAAATCCTTTCCTGGTCTGGCTGAAATAAGTAGCATACAGTTTTTATTATAGCATGATTTTACAAAAAGTGCAAGCGGAAAACAGATTTACACAAAATTAATAAAACACTCTTGACATTTGTTTAAATTTATGATATAATATCAAACAAGAAAATATATTTTGTATATTTTTCTGAATTATAATCAACTGACAGCTCCTGTCCGCCGCAGCCGGACAAGAGACTGTTTTAAATTCTGAATCAGGAGTGATATTTTTATGAATGATTATAAAATTTTTGTCGATGCTGCCGCAGACGTGGATGTGAATTATATCAGGGAAAATATAATTACAGTGCTCTCTATGCAGTATACCAATAATTTTAAAGTAATTGACTGCACCGGACTGGAAACCGATTCGTACATGAAAAATTTCTATGACAATCAGCGTAACGGTGAAACGACAGAAACCAGACCCATGCCACAGGAATATTACGAAGGTATCTTTGAACCGCTGGTAAGACATGGTGTCGGTGTGTTGTATCTCTGCTTCTCCAGTGAACTGTCACCGTCCTATAATTCTGCTGTCGCCGCTAAACTGGCTTTAGAGGCAAGATACGGCAAACTGCCGATTTATATTTTAAATTCCCGTTCGGCAACCGGCGGTGTCGGCGTACTGGCCGAAGAAGCTGTCAATAATAAACGAAACGGCTATCTGCTGGATGCGAATGTTCAGCGGCTTACCGGTCTGTGCGGAAAAATCCGCAGCTGGTTTTATGTCAATGATCTGGATTATCTCCGCCGTGACGGAAAAACTACCGCAAGCAAATCTTTTATCGGCACTCTGCTCGGTGTCAAGCCGATTCTTGAAATCTCCAGTGACGGCGTGCTCCGGCAGATCAGCAAAAAATTAGGCAGCAAGAAAGCCTGTGAACTGCTGAAAGATTTATATATGGAACATAAAAATACTTCTTATAATCCTGTTGTCTATATCACCCATTCGGATGATGCAGAAAGTGCATCACGCCTCAAAAGCATGATTCTGTCAGAAGACCCCGGCACTGTGATCAAAATCAAAACATTGTCCCCTATCATCGGAGCACATACCGGCCCCGGTGTCATCACAATCCATCATATCGGAAAATAAAATCAGAATTTTTTTAAAAAAATTTTGAAAAAAGACTTTACAAATTCTGAAAAATATGTTATAATACTTATTGTTCCGTGTACTCGGTTCTGGGGTTAAGCCCTTTCCGGGATTTCACCTGCCCTCCACTGCGTTCACGGAGAATCAGAATTTTATTATAAAGGGGTGAAACTATCATGCTGCGTAAGGAAGAAAAGACTGCTGTCATCGAAGCAAACCGCCTCAGCGAAACAGATACCGGCTCTCCTGAAGTTCAGATCGCTATCCTGACCCGTCGTATCAACGACCTGACAGAACATCTGAAAGTTCACAAGAATGACCATCATTCCAGAAGAGGTATGCTCAAGATGATCGGCCGCAGAAGAAATCTTCTTGCTTATCTCAAGAAGAAAGATATCGAAAGATACCGTGCTATTATTGCAAAGCTCGGCATCCGTAAGTAAGAAACACATACAGAAGGCAGCGGCTTTATGTCGTCTGCCTTTCTGTGCATGTTGTCAGCAGCGGCTTATTAGCATTCTGCCGTACTCCGGAACGTCATTCCGGAGCAGGGTTTTTTGCTAAAAACGCTGCCTGACACAAAAAATTATGCACAAAGCGAGGATTTTTTATGTTTGAAAATTACAGAACTTTTGAAACTACCTATGCAGGCAGACCGCTCAAAGTCGAAACAGGAAAGACCTGTGCTCTGTCAAACGGTTCCTGCTGGGTTCGCTATGGTGATACGGTTGTCATGGCCAACGTGACCGCAAGCCCGAAACCCCGTGAAGGTGTGGATTTCTTCCCGCTTTCTGTAGATTATGAAGAAAGATTATATGCTGTCGGCAAAATTCCGGGTTCTTTTACCAAGCGTGAAGGCAAGCCCTCTGAAAAGGCAATTTTAACCTCCCGTATGGTTGACAGACCGATCAGACCGCTTTTCCCGAAAGATATGAGAAATGATGTCTCTGTTGTCATGACCGTGCTTTCGGTAGATCCGGACTGCTCTCCGGAAATCACCGGTATGATTGCCACTTCCATTGCGATTTCTATTTCTGATATTCCGTGGAACGGCCCGATTGCCGGTATCAGTGTCGGTCTTGTGGACGGAAAGATTGTACTCAACCCGACCAAAGACGAAAGAGAAAATAACGATCTGGTTCTGACCGTTGCCGGAAGTGCCGAAAAAATCGTCATGATCGAAGCAGGGGCAAATGAAGTCGATGAAAAGACCATGCTCAGTGCCATTCTGACCGGTCATGAAGAAATCAAAAAAATGGTTGCTTTTATTTCTGAAATTCAGAAAGAAATCGGCAAGCCGAAATTTGCCTTTGAATCTCAGGAAATTCCGCATGATGTATTCGATGCGGTAGAAGCTCTTGTCGGTGAGAAAGTCAAGGTCGCTCTTGATACCAATGACAAGAATGTCCGTGACGAAAGAATGCAGCCGATTATTGATGAAGTACATGCGGCTTTTGATGAAAAACTTGCTGAACAGTTCGGCGAAGCAACTGCTGCTAAGATTGACGAATGCATTTATAAGCTTCAGAAGAAGATTGTCCGCAACTGGCTTTATAACGGCAAGCGTGTGGACGGCCGTGGAATTGATGAAATCCGTCCGCTGGCTGCCGAAGTCGGTGTTCTGCCGAGAGTACATGGCTCCGGTCTGTTCACCAGAGGTCAGACACAGGTTATGACAGTTGCAACACTGGGACCTGTCAGCGATGCACAGAAAATTGACGGCCTCGATGAAGAAACTTCCAAGAGATATATGCATCAGTATAATTTCCCGTCTTATTCTGTTGGTGAAACAAAGCCCTCCAGAGGCCCCGGCAGACGTGAAATCGGTCATGGTGCCCTGGCTGAAAAGGCTCTTGTTCCGGTTCTGCCGTCTGTAGAAGAATTCCCCTATTCTATGAGATTAGTTTCTGAAGTATTAAGCTCCAACGGCTCTACTTCGCAGGGTTCTATCTGCGGTTCAACTCTGGCTCTGATGGATGCAGGTGTTCCGATTAAAGCTCCGGTTGCCGGTATCTCCTGCGGTCTGATCACTCTGCCTGACAGTGATGATTTCATGACTATGGTCGATATTCAGGGTCTGGAAGACTTCTTCGGTGATATGGACTTCAAAGTCGGCGGTACGCACAAGGGTATCACCGCTATTCAGGTGGATATTAAAGTTGACGGTCTGACTCCTGCCATTATCGAACAGGCTTTTGAAAAAACCAGAAAAGCAAGATTATATATTCTTGATGAAATCATGCTGAAAGCAATTCCGGAACCCCGTCCGGAAGTCGGTGCGTATGCTCCTAAGATGCTCCAGACCAAAGTGCCGGTTGATAAAATCCGTGAAGTCATCGGTCAGGGCGGTAAGGTCATCCAGAAAATCTGTGCGGAATGCGATGTCAAGATTGATATCAACGAGGACGGCGGTGTATTTGTCAGCGGTCTGGATATGGCCAATGCTAAGAAAGCCATTCAGATTGTTGAAACAATCGCCAATGATCCCGAAGTCGGTGCAATCTATAAAGGCAAAGTTGTCAGAATCATGAATTTCGGTGCATTTGTAGAAATTGCTCCCGGCAAGGACGGTCTTGTGCATATCTCTCAGCTGGAAAATCATCGTGTTGAAAACGTCGAAGATGTCGTTCAGATCGGTGATGAAATTGTCGTAAAAGTAACGGAAATCGACAAACAGGGCAGAATCAATCTCTCCAGAAAAGAAGCCCTTAATGATATTGCTGCGAAAAAGAAAAAAAGCTAAGTGAATATCAAAAAATCAGCAGTCTGAAAGTTCAGCTTTCAGACTGCTTTTTTGTAAGATAATAATTATTATACCAGAACATCGCACCGGCAGCAAAAATAATAACCGCATAGCCGATAAAACTGTAGATATCCGGAATTTCCCTGAAAAACAGGAATCCTAAAGACGTAGCAAAAATAATCTGCGAATAGTCATAGACAGAAATTTCCTTTGCCGGGGCATAACAGTACGCCGCTGTGATGGAGAACTGTCCTCCGGCGGCGGCTGTTCCCGCTCCGATCAGAATTAAGATTTGTTTCAGAGTCATCGGATGAAAATCAAATATCAGCCACGGCAGAGTGACCAGACAGGAAAATCCGGAGAAAAATAAAACAATAAAATTTTTATTGACTCCCTTTTGTCCTAAGATTCTGACGACTGCATAGGCCGCTCCTGCACAGATTCCGCCCGTCAGACCCGTCAGAGAAGCTCTGAAATCCGTAAAATCCAGACTCGGCTTGATGATCAGCAGACTCCCTAAAAAAGCAGTCAGTACCGCTCCGGCTTGTGCCGGACGGAGTTTTTCTTTCAGCAATAACCAGGAAAACAAGATTGTGAAAAACGGCGACATCTTATTCAGCATAGAGGCATCAGACAAGACAAGATGATCAATCGCATAAAAATTGCATAAGATTCCGATCGTACCGAAGCCGGCCCGCAGTACGAGCCAGCCCCAGCTTTTTTCAGGTATTTTAATATTTTTTCTGTCTTGATAACATGCTCCCACGGCGATCAGCAATGCTACAAAATTCCGGAAGAAACTTTTCTGAATCGACGGCAGATCTCCCGATAATCTTACAAATGCGTTCATGAATGCAAAACAGAATGCCGAACAGATAATCAATACAATGCCTTTGTATTTTGGTTTCATCAGAATGAAGTCACCAGCCCGACAATATATTTCAGAATCGTCAGCGAGTCAGTAGAATCCGGTGTTCCGTTCAGATCGACATCAGCATTGATTTCCGCCTGTTTACTGAGCGATTCTTTACCGAGAACAGCCTTATTCAGCGTGATGACATCCAGAATATTAATCGTACCGTTTTCATCGACATCACCGAGCATGGTTTCTGTTTCTCCGGTGAGTTTCAGCAGTCCGAGACCGGAGACATCTGTATAGCCCATACCGGAAAGATCATACCAGTTTGCAATAGAAGTTCTTTTTCCGTCGCCTGTACCGTCATCATTGACCTGAGCATCGAAGCCGACAATCTGATTTGCTTTGAATCCGCCCAGAGTAGACGGAATTGCAAATTCTACCAGATAGCCGTCAGCAGTCTTTGCAGTCGCTGATGTGAATCTGTCTGTAGAAAGACCGTCAGTGACAGTTTTTTCGTTATCGAAATTCGTTCTGACCTGAATATCATCCGCTTCATAAGCAGTCGATTTATGATTATTCTCATCTAAGAAAATTTCAACAGTATCCTGTTCATAGCTGTTATTGCTTGCCTTGCTGAGTACAGGGTCTTTGACTTCTGCCAGAACATAGATATTCTTGTTATCCCATAAAATTTTAGCAGTTCCGGTCGCACCGTTACCCATAGAATAATTATCTATCTGAATTGTTTTCGCAGTCTTCCAGATGTCATCAATTTCGCCATCGATTTTAGGTGTTCCCTGTACGGCTTCGGCGATCGCTGGAATTTCTGCAATCATAATTTTCCCATAGCTTGATGGAACAGGTTCACCCAGTGAATTCCAGTTTTCGCCGTTCAGAGTCAGATCAATACGGAGAGAATCGCCAAGAGATTTTTTATCTTTTATTGCAACTTGGAAAATATTTTCTCCTGTCTGAAGTTCGATAGAAGCCGCTCCGTTTTCGATCATTTCTCCTGAAACGGTAAGAGTTCCGGCTTTCTTTGCATTTACACAGAGTGTCAGATAATTATTTTTTGTACTCCATGCCGCTTTAAATGTTCCTGCATTACCAATTGCATTTTCAGTCTGTGCATCGAATGCAAGAAGCCGTTGTTGTTCAGAACCGTCATAAAGATAAGCTCTTGCTGTCTGGATGGTCTGTACTTCTGCGGTGGTATCAGCAACGGCATAATAAGCGGCTTTGGCCTGATAATCTTTATCGAATAACAACGGATAGCCGCCGATCCAGCTGGTAGAATCCGTAATGCCCCAGAGTACGACTGCTGACAGATTTACACCGTCTGCCTTGACTCTCTTATACATATCGAAGCACTGACGGTATCTTTCAGCTAAGGCGAGCAGATCTTCATCAGAATTTGATCTCAGAGATACATCAAGTTCCGTGACCTGAATTTCAAGGCCTAAATCGGCATAGCTTCTTAAAGCGGCTTCATACTGAGCGATTGAAGGAGAACTCATACCGATATGCGACTGCATACCCATACCGTCAATTAATTTCGCATCGATTAAATCTTTCAGAATATCCGACTGGATATATTTTAATTTATTCTCACTGTATTCGTTATAATCATTATAGAACAGCTTACAGCCCTCCGGAGCGTATTTTCTCGCATAGGTGAAAGCTTTCTTGATATAGCTCTGATCGCCGTAGACACTGACCCATCCGGAAGAGCCGTCGCCCTGAGAGTAGGCACCGGCATTTCTCATAGTACCGGAATCGGAAGCGGCTTCGTTCACGACATCCCAGGAATAAACATTCAGCTTCGGATATTCTGTCTTGATGGCATTCATGACATTCTTGATATAATTTTCCATACGCTTGTCCATGATTTCGGGAGAGACGAAATCAGCGTTAGCATCATAATTTTCTTTAAAGAACCAGTCCGGAGTCTGACTGTGCCATACTAAGACATGACCTCTTAAATCAAGATTATTATCCTCACAGAATTTGAGCATAGCAGAGGCTTGTTTCAGAGAAATCTGCGGATTGGTCTGATCTCCGTTATTGGATTCCATATAAGCGAGAGTTGCACTCTGATCAAGAACGGCTTCGGGTTTGAGTTCGTTTCCGATGGTCACGCTGTTATAATGCTTCAGAATCAAATCTTTAGTCGCACCCTGTGTAAATTCCGCACCAGCGACAGCACAGCCGATTTTGAAATCATCGGCATAAATATCTTTCAGAGAGGCAATATCCTCCTGAATGGCAGGATCAGGGAGTCTTTCTCCGGTGATATCATCGAGATAGAAGCCCATTAAATCCTGACTGGTTACGGCAGATTCCGGCTTATAGGCTGTCTGGACATAGACATACATGTTAGAAGCCCCTTCCGGGATGGTGCATTCTGTGCCGATATAAGTCCATTCGCCTTTGTTCGCTGTCTCTGTATAGATTGTATAGTAATTTTCCTTACCGTTCAGATCATATTGCAGATTGATCGAAAATTTCTGTGTATCTGTATAATCATCACCGTCATAGAGGACATAGCAGCCGAATCTGTAATAGCCTCCTGCTTCGAGGACTAAGGCTTTATTGCAGGTTGCACCGTTCCAGAGCTGCTGACGGCCGTCTGTATAGAGCGAATACGTTCCGCTGTGAGCGTATTTATCCGTTACTTGCAGAGTTGTCTGTGAACCTCTCCCCTGCCATTCCATGACAGTTCCGTCATCGAAATTATCAGAGAAACCGTCTGTTTTATCAGTATTCTCGATTTTCTCACCTTTGACAGTAAAATCATCCATATAGAAATCACTGAGTGTAGCGGCTTCGACATAGACAACAATATTTTTGGCATCTTCCGGAACAGTATAAGTTCCGTTGATGACACTCCATTCTCCTGCCCTGGCATTGACACTGCTGATATATTTATAATTTTCCTTGCCGTTGGCATCTGTGTATAAGCATTGCAGATTAAACTGCTGATTCTGACCGCCGACTGTTTCGTCATCATACATGACAGCGACACTGAGTGTATACTGCTTTCCTGCATACATAGTACCGATCATGGAAGCTCCGGCACCGTTCCAGCTGACAGTTCTGCCGGTGACATAGAGCGACTTGCTTCCGGAATTTGCATATGTATCAGAAAGGCTTAATTCCGTACTTCCGGAGGTACGGGCTTTCCATGTGCCGAAACTGTCTTCAAACGTATCATTGACAAGTTCGACATCTTCGGCATAGGCATTCATGACGGGCAGAGCTGAAATCAGCATAGCGGCGGTCATGATACCTGCGGTGAGTCTTGATTTTTTCATACAAAATTTCCCCTTTAAAATTTATTTTAATTTTCGAGCCGTTTTATATACAGCCGGAAATCATAATCTAAGTATTACGGATATATCTTAATTCTGGAAAATTTCTGTTCATTCTGCGTACAGAATTCTGAAATTTCATCAATAGAATCATAAATCCACTGCTGAGCCTGCCTGTTAAACATAACGCTCTTAAAATTATGATTAGAATTATACAGATTTGTGATTCCGAAATCAGCGGCTTGCTCTGTTGCCATTCTGCGGTAACTTCCGTTTGGAATTTCCTTTTTTTCGAGCAGGCCTTTGTTTTCGAGCCATTCAGAAATGCCTTGTGTCGGAATAAAACCGTTTTCATCAAAAGAAACTCCGGCATTGATGACTTTTGAAATATTGGAAATTGTTATCATATCGTTTACAGCCTGAAATTGTGCTTTTCTTTCTTCGGAAACAAAGAAGCGTTCAGGATTCTGTATTTCAGAGAAATTTTTTTCCAGAAGATCAGCAGTAAAATTCAGATATTTGATCAGAGCGGGCTTTCTGACAACATCATTTTCCGGAACGGGTTCCCCCGTGAGAGGGTCGATGCCTTTTGCAAGCAGTTCCAGACAGCGTTTTGCATTTTTAATTACATCTGATTCGGTCATTGGAATAGGTTCCTTTCCTGAAAATTTTCATAATATTATTATATAGCAGATTTTCTGAAAAGTCAAGCAATCTGTGTAAAAAATCATGAGCATGTATGACTGATATACATGCTCATATAAAATCATGTTATGATTCAATATCTGTGACGAATCCCATAAATAACGGAAGGTAATTTCTGGTATCTACGATCATATAGACAAACGGTCTGTCGAGGATGACTTCTTTGACTTCCCGTTCTTTCCTGGGGGCCGAACCTGTTGCCATCATTTCAACAGATGTTACAGCAGCGGCTTTTGTACCGTTCTTATCTACGGAAATATAAGTTTTATGCAGTACATTACTGATACAAAGCTTTTCACCAGGGCCGCTGACATCTGCCATTTTAGAGAAATCCGCATTTTCATGGGAAAATGCATCCACTATGCCCATATTTTTGAGAGTATCGTTCAGATTTGCTTCATATTCGCTCTCGAAAGCCGGAAGTTTGGCATCAACATCGAAATCCTGCGGGTGCTGCAATAAATCCAGGATTTTTTCAGAATCGAGCGTATTTAAATAATTCCGGATGTCTGTATTTTCATTGGGAAGCAAAGCAACAAATTCATAACCGCCTTTATAGTACTTCGTAAAGCCTGTTGCATTGCCGTCATCAAGATAGCCGGATTCTCTGGAACTCATCATAGAAACTGTCCGTTCCGTGCCGTCAGCAGATGTAAAAATACCGTCTTCGACCTGATAGTCATCATACTGATCTGACCACTGGGCATCGAATGTCAGGGCGTTAATCAGATACATCACAGCATCTTTATTAATATCATCAATAATTTCATCAATCATATGATCTGTATTTTCATCCACCCAGTGATTGATTTTCTCTTTTGTATCAGGTGTAAAAGGTTCTTCAAAGACTTCGGCCTGATAGACTTCATCCGCTGTTTTAAGAAAATCTTCTTTGACAGTAATATCATTTGTCTGTTTAATCCAGACAGAATTTGCCGAAACGAATTTCGCTTTTTCTGAAGATGTCAGGGAATCTGTATAATTTTTCAGATCTGTATTGAGTGTATCAATATCCTGATTGAAAAACTGTTCCATCTGCGTTTTAGTAGAGCCGTCCGCACCGTTTGCCGTCATAGCGAGGGCAGTCGAGACAGAAAGCGGAGAAATCAGAATATTTTTATTATCATCCTGTTCGGCTCTTCTTCGCAGGAGTGTAACGGCCAGATTCATTTGATTTTCCTGAAACTCTGCACTTATATCATTTTCTCCTATTAATGATGTGATTTCCACAGAAGCAGTACTTTCCTCTGTTTCCGGGACGGTTTCTTCTGGCGTTTCCTCGTGGGTTTCTGATTCCGAATCCGTTTCCGTTTCCGGAGAGGTTTCAGAAACGGCTTCTGTTTCAGGTTCTGTGGTCTGTGCTTCTGTCGGAGCAGAGGTTTCTTCCATTTTTACCGAACTGTTAGAATCACTGACTTCGGACTGTGCTCCGCATCCGGCGAGCAGGAAGCTGCATAACAGCAGTACAGATATTATTTTTTTATGTTTCATATGTTTCATTCTCCTTTTCAGAACTGTTATTTTTATTATAACATATTTTATTTAAAAAATCAATCCCGTATTTCTCTGACTGTGCCGATAAAGACAGGCAGTTTATTGGCATCATCAATAATCAGATAGACAAAAGGCCTGTTCAGAATGACAGATTTTTGCATTGCTTCTGCTTTATTCATCATGATGACGGCCGTCACAGCAGAAGCTTTTGTTCCCTGCTCATCCACTTCGATATGTGTTTTATGCAGAACTTCTCCGATTTTCAGGGCATCTTTCTGATTCTGATATTCTGCCATGTCAGAAAAATCGGCATCATCTGTGAAAGCGGTCTGGATTCCCATTTCAAACAGAATTTCTTTTGCTGAAATATTGAAATCACTGCTGAATTTCGGAATACCGGCGATAATTTCTGCATTTGTATCAGGATGATTCAGCATATCGGAGAGCGTTTCAGAATCCAGAGAAGCGATATACTCATTGACAGAAATCTCTTCATCCGGAAGAATCGCCGCAAAACTGTACCCGTCCTGATAAGGCTTTAAAAAGCCTTCTGCATGGTCTGAGCTGATATAATAAATTTCTTCTGACTTCATCATGCTGACGGTTGTGCCCTGATGATCGAAATTTTCAAATCTCTGCTTTTCAATCTTATCTTTTTCATAAGGTTCGAGCCATTTGCCGTCAAAAGAAAGAGCATTGATCAGATACAGCATATCTTCAGGATTCATATGATCAATAACATGATTAATCTGATGATCTGTATTTTTATCAACCCATTGATTAATTTTATCGCATGTTTCCGGTGTAAAGGCTTCCTGATAGAGATCACAGTCATAATAATTGACATTATTCTGAATAAACTCCGGATTGACTTTCAGAGCCTCTGTATCTCTGAACCAGATAGAATTTGCAATCGAAAATTTTGTTTTTCCGCTTGACGGCAGAGTCTGGAGATAGCTGTATAAATTCTGATTCAGATCAGAAATATCACTGCCGAGCACCTGTTCTATTTCAGAAAGAGTCTGATTTTTAGCACCGTTTGCCGTCATAGAAAGTGCTGTCATGACAGACAAGGGAGAAATTAATAAATTTCCGTCCGGATTCTGCAAGGCAGTTTCCTGAAACAGATTGACAGCGAATTGCATTTGATTCTTTTTGAAATCGTCCGTCAGTTCCTGAATTTCGATTTTCTGTTTCTGAGCACCGGCATTCAGACTGGCAGTTCCGGAACATCCGGAGAGAGTCAGCATCAGCAGCAGACAGCATATAATTTTTTTATATTTCATGGGAATCCCCTTTCAATCCTGTATTTCTTTTAATGTTCCAATAAACACAGGTAATTGATTCGCATTATCAATAATCATATAGACAAAAGGTCTGTCGAGAATGACAAATTTCGGTTCATGCTCGACAGACAAGCCGTTTCTCTCCATAGCAACGGCCGTCACAGCACCGGCTTTTGTGCCTCTTTCATCGACCTGAATAAAAGTCTTATGAAGCACATCACTGATATATAAATATGTATCTGAACTGATTCCGGAGAAATCGGCTGATTCTGTGAAAGCATTCTGCATTCCCATATTCCGGAGCGTATTTACAAGAGAAGTATCATATTCGCTTTTGAATTTCGGCATTTCTGCACTGACTTCCGTATTCTGAACATTTTTGAGCATAGCAGAAAGATCTTCTGCTGTCAGATTAGAAATATACTCATCAATCGGGATTGATTCATCCGGCAGGATAGCGGCAAAGCTGTAGCCGTCCTGATAGAATTTGAGAAAGCCTGTCGCCTGTTCGGATTCCAGGTAGTTATATTCGCTGGAATGCATCATTGTAACAGTCTGCTTGACACCGGAGATATTTTTAAACGCTCTGCCCTCACGGATATCAGTTTCTTCATAGATATGCTGCCATTCGGCATCGAATGCGAGAGCATTGATCAGATACATCATTGTATTGCTGTCGATTTCATTGATGATCTTAGAAATCATATGATCTGTCTTTTCATCGACCCAATTGTTAATTTGATCACAAGTTTTCTGATCAAAAGCTTCCTGATAAATATCAGCCTGATAGTAAGTTTCATTTTTCTGAAGAAAATCGGCATTGACAGTAAAATTCTCCCTGTCTCTGAACCAGACAGAATTTGCAATCGAGAGTTTCGCATTTTCGCTTGACGGAAGTTTCTGGATATAGCTGTATAAATCCTGATTCAGATCAGAAAGAGGACTGCCGAGCACCTGTTCCATTTCGGAACGAGTCTGATTTTCTGCACCGTTGGCAGTCATGGAGAGAGCCAGCATGACAGACAAGGGAGAAACTAATATATTCTGCTCCGGATTTTCTGTGACATTCTGCTGAAAGAGTTTCAGGGCGAACTGCATTTGAGAATCATGAAAATTCTGATCTGAATCTGTAACGCTGACGGACTGAGCAGGAATTTCAGAGACTAACTTCTGAGCAGGCTCCTCCTGAACGGCACCGCATCCGGAGAGTAACATACATGCTGTCAGAACGCTGATGATTTTTTTGATTTTCATAAGAAAAAGCTCCTTTCTGTTTGCTTTATTTATCATACGTTCTGAGAATGCTGATTTTATGGAAGTTTCTGAAAATTCGTCAGAATGCATAAATATCAAATAAAATACTTGACAGGTATCACAAAAATGTGCTATGATAACAATCAGAAAGAAGGGATTTATTATGCTGTATCAGACTTCGGAAAAATATTTTGATGAAATTCTGGAAGAAAGCAAGCTCCATCCGGTGCTGGTGGATTTCTATGCTTCATGGTGTGCTCCGTGCAGAGTACTCGCACCGGAACTCGATCAGCTTTCTGATGATTATGAAAATCAGCTTTCTGCATATTCTGTCAATACAGATACAGAAAAACATCTTGCAGAGCGTTATCAGATCAGGAATCTGCCGACTGTGATCGTATTCAAAAATGCTGAAATTTTCAGGAAATTTGAATTAAATATTTCTGTCGAAGAAATTAAAAAAATATTATAAAAAAAGTCCGGTTCTCCGAAGAGAACCGGATACGGAACCTGCATTATAAAATGCCTGTCAGATTGCCGTCAAATACGGTATCAATATATTTTCCGGAACCTTTGGGAGTATAAATCCAGTGATCAATATGATCTTCATGATAGAAATACCGCAGAGGTTCAGGCTTGGCATTGTCTTCACAGACATCTACCAGAATCAGCTTGACTTTGAGTTTTTCAGGAATCAGGGCTTTGATGTAAACACTGGTACGCTGACCGACCTCGACAGGCTGACGAAGTTCCGCAAGGCCTGCCAGATTAGGCATTAATTCAATAAATACGCCGTATTTCTCGACAGAACGCACAATGCCGCATGTCGTCTCACCGACGTGGAATAATGCCGCATTCTCCTCCCATGTGCCGAGCAGTTCTTTGTGAGAAAGCAAAATTCTCCTGTCCTGTCTGCCCTTGATGATTACCCGGATATTCTGACCGACTGTAAATCTGTCAGACGGATGTGAAATCCTGGAGACAGAAATTGCGTCGATTGGTACCATAGAGGCAATTCCCGAGCCAATATCCACAAAAGCTCCGAACGGCTCCAGATGTGTCACTCTGGCATCGATAATATCTCCGGGACAGAGCTGACTGAGAAACTGTGCCATGCACTGTTCCTGAACAGCACGGCGGGATAATACAGCGATTTCCTCGCCGTACTCATCCGTATCAAAACGGATGACTTTAAAGCAGACAGGCTTTCCGACTCTGGCGATCAGAGCAATATCACGCAGTTCGCCTTCTGCAATGCCGACAGCACCTTCTTCACGGGGGATTATGCCCCGCATACAGGGCAGATTGACCCACATATTATGATTGCTGTCACAGGTTGTAACCCGAGCCTCGAGAATTCTTCCG
>JAFUWN010000075.1 GCA_017483465.1 Oscillospiraceae bacterium | reverse complement strand
TGTTTTTTGCATATGTTCATCCAAAATCACAACGGCTACTTTGGTTTCATCATAGCCCGTATGCCGCTCCCAGACAAGCTGAGTTCCGAGATAAGCTTTCTGAATCTCTGTTCTGCCGAGCATGATATTTTTGGCCTGATTTAAAATCATGTCTGTGCCTCCCGAATCAAATACAGTGTATTTTCATCCGGTGTTTCTATAGAATCATACTCAGCCTGTGTCAGAATGCTGAAAAACGGAATTCTCAGATTTCCCAGAGCAATGGAAATTTTATCTGTATCCTGAATAATATACAGCGTACCGCTGTCTTTTGTCATCGTATCAAATATACTGCGGCTGACCAGCTGAAGACCGTTCAGCCTCGTGTTATATCCGATCATACTCATATCAATTCGACTCCTTTGAAGCAAGCGGATGACCGTCAGTTGTAAGCAGTTTTTCGCCGGAAGCCGTCCGCAGAGCATAAAGCAGATTACTGTAAGTTCCGCTGCTCACTCCGGCAAAACAGACGGTAAAAAAGGCGTAAGTTTCTGTTTTCATTGTGATTTCAAATTCACAGAGCCTGGTATTTACCTGAAAATTCTGACCGTCCGCACGCAGAGCCGTAATGATCATATCAGAGAAATCCGGCACTTCTCCGACAAGAACATTGGACGGCCAGTTTTCGGCGGCTATGCCGTTGACGACCATGCCTGAAAAATTTACCGGAACTGTCTCCCATGACGTACCGTCGGAAAGAGAGACCCGGCTTTTCAGAAACGGAAATTCTGTAAGCTCCTGCATAATCACCGGAACAGTCACAGAAATCCGGTTTTTGCTGACAATGCGAATGCAGTCCCCTGCCCGCAGAAACGGACTCGCTCCGACCAGTACCGAGGCCGAAAACGGCAGATAAAAATCATCATAAAATTTATGAATTATTTTTGAACAAGCCTGTAAAAAATTTTCCTGATCTGTCAGGGATTCCAGACAGAGGTCTTCCCGTTTCAGAGACGTTCTGATCAGATTCCGGACATCCTGATTCAGAATTTCAAGCCCCTGTGCTGCCGCAGGCTTCTCCGTTCCGAGCCGGACGGATTCCAGCACTTCGGCCGTGACCGTCAGAACCGGAGCCGCATAGTTCCGGCCGAGTTCCAGCAGATTATCATGATTCAGCCGGGCATTTCCGGCTTCTAAAATGGCAAATTCTTTCAGCACCTGAGCGGCAGTGATACCGGAAAAATCAGCCGTATTCCAGTCCGGTTCCATCAGAGGAAGCGTTCCCAGATTCAGAAATTCCTGTTCAGCGGTCTGAATTTCTATGCCGTTCTGATTCAGCCATGCAATAAAATTCTGATACAGATCAGAAAAATAATCGGCATGAAAAAACGAAGTCCGTGTGAAAAACGGCTCTGCACTGAGATTTTCAAGCTTATCCAGAATACCGTAACAATATAAATCAAGTGTTTCCTCGTCCTGTGTGGAAATTTCTTTCAGCGTGTATTTGCCGTAGGATTTCATTTCAAAATCCAGAATTTCGCCGGACAGGATATTTTTACGGAGTACCTGGGAATCATCATAATTCCGGACAGACCGGAGATATAATTTCTGTACATGCGATTCAAACGGCGTGGAATAGCCGGCATAGCCATAGCCGATATGATCAGTTCCGGTCAGATCGCCGGACTGTAGAATTTTCCGAATCAGCTCTTCCGGCAGGTTCGGAGCATATTCCTGCTCATCAAAATGCAGATAGGGTTTCTGTCCGGAAAGGCCGTCCGTCTGAAACACGGCACAGGTCAGATAAGGTTCATGAGAATGCAGAAGATATGCCTTTCCGATTGAGCTGATGATCTGATTCTGACTGTTGATCTGCACGTCATTTTCTTCGAGCCAGATTCCGGTGATCTCCCGATTGCTCGTGAATGCGTAAGTATAGACAACATCTGCCTGATGATTGATAATTCTGACAGAGTAGATTTTATTTCCCTGCACTGCCAGCCAGACTCCCGTCACTGTCCGGAGTAATAACAATTCGTTTCCGGAATCCGAAAAATATTCCTGTATGATCAGCACTGCTTCCGTGACATCTTCACGGCTCTGTTCGATTCCGGATTCTGCCTGTATCTCACAGCCGGCAAGCGTTTTCAGATCGGCATAGCCTGTCTGCAAATACAGCTCCGGAATCGTCAGATTGCCGATTTCGATATCCGGACTCTCGCTGATCACCTCATGAAATTTCACATCCAGTAAAAACGAATTTTCACTGTCAATAAAAAAATCCGGAAAATTAAGCCGGAAATATCTTCGTTTCTGATCATCCAGAAAATCATCTGCCTGCATATATCTCACTCCTCAACCAGCGTGAACGATACGTTCTTAATCAGGCCGTCTCCCTCGATTTCCATCAGTTTTCCGTCTACGTGATTGCAATAGCAGGAGACTGTATTCAGCAGTTTGACAGACGGGTCATAAAACGTAAAATTAAAAAATTCCGACTCCTGCATGAACAGCTGATACATCTCGTAAAACTCCTGAATCGTCATGTTGGAATACAGCACATTCTGAAAACTCCGGACTCCCCAGCGAGCCGTTTTTTTCCTTGTCCGGCCGGATAACGCTCTGCCGGCACTCGCCTGCAAATGTCCGAATGCAAACGGGAACGGTGCGTCCGGTGTGTAGATCGGCGTGCCGTTGATAAAAAAATAGTTCGATTTTTCCAGCATTAGCGTACTCCTTTCATGTGATTGAACTTTCTCCTGCCCCGCTCCGAAGCCGTATAAATTTCCGTATCGCCGATTCTGATCACAGGCTGATTCTCCTCGATCGTGCTGATTAATACTTCCGTCAGCTGAATCAGCGTATCTAATTTCGATTCCAGCATGAAATCACGGTTCTGATTCTGCTCCGGAAGCAGATTTTTTAATTTCGACAGCGGTGAAACAATTTCCGGGTCGCTCTGAGCATTCGGATTATCACCGATCATCGCCAGAGTCGGCTGACGGACAAGACCGCCTTTCGCCAGATGAGGAATCTCCGGAATGCCGATTTCAGGCAGTTCCCAGAACGGATACCAGCCGCCGATCTCGAAATAGCGAATCGACCATAACAGATCATTGATCGACCGGAACGGCGAGGCAATCACACTGTTGATACCATCAATCAGACTGTTGACGACACTCCGGAACGTGTCGGAAATCCCCGTCTGAATCCCCTGAAAGACCGTTCCGCCCGATGAGAATACCTGTTTGACGGATTCCCATGCTCCGGAGAAAATTTCCCGGAACCAGTCGGCAGTCTTCGCAAACGGCGACTGAATTGCACTCCAGATCTGTGAGAATAACGCTCCGGCCTCAGAAAAAATATCTCTGATTTTTTCAAAGGCTTCTGTGAATTTATCCGAAAACCAGCTGTCAGAATCCAGAAAAATTTCTGTAATGTCATCCCAGCGATCGGAAAAATAATCGCCGATGTCCTGAAAAATATTCTGAATATTTTCTTTTGCCTGATCGAATTTTTCAGAAAACCAGTCATCAGCATACCGGAAAATTTCTGTAATATCATCCCAGCGGTGGGAAAAATATTCACCGATATCCTGAAAAATATTCTGGATATTCTCTCTTGCCTGATCGAATTTTTCAGAAAACCAGTCCGGAAGATTCTCAAAAACTTCTTTGATTTTCTGAATCCCTGCCGATATACCGTTATATAATCCATCCATCAGGAATCCGCCGAGTTCTGCCATCACGGTGGACGGCGAGTGAATCCCGAACAACGTCCGGACTGAATCCATAAACGGATCAAAAATCCATTCTTTAATATTCGTCTTGATCGCTGCCCATTTTTCCTGAATGCCCTTTTTGAATCCATCCCACATTTCATGTGTAATCGTGTAGAGCGTTTCACCAAGACCACTCCAGAGCTTGTACCATATCTGACCGAAATCACCGAAATTGAAAAATTCCTCGACATCCTCTCTGACGTATTCCAGCCAGCCGGATATAAATCCGAATGCTCCGCCGGAATCCTCGAAGACATCACAGATATCCGTCCAGTTTTTGGACAACTCTGTGATCACATAGCCCCATGATACGAATCCGGCGATCAGAACTCCGGTGAACACATTCAGAGTCGCCAGTTTCCCGGCAAATGCGGCGATTTTCCCGGCCATTGCTGCGAATGTTCCGCCGGTGACGGCCTGACTCAGCCCGATTATCGCCGCCGTGACCCCGCCGATAAAAACGGCAGAATCCGGATTCTCCCGAATCCAGTCTCCGATTTTATGCAGAACATCAGCAAGATTTTCAAGCCCTGTCGTGATGATGTCGCCCGTCCAGTCGGCCAGAGGCTTGATGAACTCATCCCACAGCCAGAGTCCGAACGGCTTCAGAGCTTCGATCGAAGCATCTAAAACGTCAACCGCTCCGGATAAAAGATTCAGAAAATCCGGAATTAAATTTTCGATCGTAAATCCGGCGATCGGCAGAAGAACGTTTTTCCAGAACCATTCCAGACCCTCTCCGATGTGATCGGTCAGCGGTTCGAGATTTTCAAGAAGATGATCTACAGAATCCAGAAGCGGCGAAAAATCAAGCGTTTCTGACCAGTCGGCCGTAGCTTCTGAAATATTTTGAATCGTATTCAGAACATTCTGAAAAATATCGGCGATATGCTGGATAATGCTTGTTCCCGTGCCGTCGCTCCACGCCAGAGCGAAACGCTCCGCAATATTGCCGATCGTGCCATAAATATTCGTGAAGATTTTCAGAATCGAATTGAGAATTTCTTCTCCCGTGCCGTTTGTCCAGACTTCTGCGAAACTTTGTCCGATCTCTGAAAACAGATTTTTTATCTGCTCTCCGGCATTCCGGATAGAATCCAGAAGCGGCTGACCATAGGTATTCCAGGCATTCTGTATCGGCTGGAATAAATTCTGCAAACGCTCTGAAAACTGATTCTCGATCTCAGAAAGTCCGGACTGCAATCCGGACGGATTCAGAACCGGCGTGATTTCCGTTTCTGATTCAGAAGCTGAATCTTCATCAGAATCAGTCTGAACGCCGATGATATTGAAATCATCAAAACTAGCCGCCCCCAGCTTGTCGATCGTATCTTCAATGACTTTCTGCGTATTTTCGGCTGATTCGGTCAGATCATCAGCTTCGGTCACGGCTGCGGAGACCGCTCCGGTGAAGTTACTGGATAAATCCACACCGAACAGATTCGCAAGCGTTTCGGAAATCTCGATTGCTTTCAGAGCGATCGCATTCAGAAGATCGGCAAAATTCTGGAGTGCCGGCAGAAAAATCGTTTGCAGATTCGTGGCGGCTCTGCCGAACTCTTCCTTAATATCGCCGAGATAATTTTCAAGCTGTTTGAGTTTCCCAGCCGGAGTACTCGCAAGAGCCTCGTTCATACCGCCGACGGATTCTTCTACGACGGCGGCAAGCGTTGCAACCCGCTGTTCTTCGGTGCCGTATTTCAGCAATTTTTCCTGAGCCTCTGTAAAAGAATAGCCATATCGGGAGAGTGCCGCTGTCTGTCCCTGTAGAACCTTTCCGAGCATGGTCGAGATCGTCACGGCTGATTCTGCCGTTGCGTTCAGACCGTACTGCTGTGCTAGCATATCATTCAGAACAACATTCATTTTCCTCAGAGAATCGGCGTTTTCGATATATGTCGAAAGTTCCTGTAACCCTGAAAGCTGCACTTCGTCGCCGATAACGCCGACGCTCTGCAATTCCGAAGCCCATTCTTTTGTGGCCTGAATCTGAGCTTTTGTCGCTCCGATATTCCGGCTTAAAATGGTTTCGAGTTTGGTTTCGGCCTCAAGCTGGATATTCCAGGCGGCTTTTGCTTCTCTGACGAAATTCCGGATGATCGAAACGCTGAAAATTGTT
>JAFUWN010000074.1 GCA_017483465.1 Oscillospiraceae bacterium | reverse complement strand
GTCTAATCGTACAGTATGTAAAATCTTAAGCGTAATGATAAAATATTTCTGCAAAAAGCAGTTGTGTATGAGTATATCTTGTATGCAAGGGGCGTTGTCAACCGTCCCACGGTGTTACGTCAGTTTGCCTTATGGCATTCTTAAAGAGGTAGGAGATTTAAAAAAATCGTTTTCACTACCGGATAGTGACAAGCCCCCACTTCTTAACGAACGAAGTGAGCGTAAGTGGGGGTAGTTGACGCATTACACCTCTGCACGGTTTCCGTACATTTTTTCATAATAATGCTGATACTCGCCGGAGATGATAGTTTCCCACCATGTTTTATGATCAAGATACCATTGAATTGTTTTTTCAATGCCGTCTTCAAATTTGGTTTCCGGAAGCCAGCCCAGTTCGTTATGAATCTTAGTGGGGTCGATCGCATAACGCATGTCATGGCCCTTTCTGTCTTCTACATGAGTAATCAGGCTTTCCGGTTTGCCGAGTTTCTTGCAGATCAGCTTGACAATGTCGATATTTTTCATTTCGTTATGACCGCCGACATTGTAGACTTCGCCGACTCTGCCTTTATGAATAATCAGATCGATAGCCCGGCAGTGGTCTTCCACATAGAGCCAGTCACGGACGTTCAGACCTTCGCCGTAAACGGGAAGCGGCTTGTCTGCGAGTGCATTTGCAATCATCAGAGGAATCAGCTTTTCCGGGAAGTGATAAGGTCCATAGTTGTTGGAACATCTGGAAATGGTCACCGGCAGGCCGTAAGTTCTGTGATATGCCATCACAAGCAGATCTGCACCGGCTTTGGAGCTGGAATAAGGACTGCTCGTATGAATCGGCGTTTCTTCCGTAAAGAACAGATCAGGACGGTCAAGCGGCAGATCGCCGTAAACTTCATCCGTAGAAACCTGATGATAACGCTGAATGCCGTATTTTCTGCATGCATCCATAAGCACCTGTGTACCGAGAATGTTAGTCTGCAAAAAGATTTCCGGATTTTCGATAGAGCGGTCAACATGGGATTCTGCTGCAAAGTTGACAACAATATCCGGCTTTTCTTCTTCAAAAAGCTTGTAAACGCCCTCACGGTCGCAGATATCGAGCTTCACAAAACGAAAATTCGGATGGTTCATCACAGGTTCGAGTGTCGAAAGATTGCCGGCATAAGTAAGCTTATCCAGACATACAATGCGATAATCCGGATAGGCATACAGCATATGAAATACAAAGTTGGAACCGATAAAGCCGGCTCCGCCTGTCACAATAACAGTCATGTTTTTTCTCCTTAATACTTGATTTTTCCTTCTGCGACCTGTTTCAGATGTACGCCGTAAGGTGATTTTCCATATTTTTCAGCAGATTTCATTAATTCGTCACTGTCAATCCAGCCGTTGATGAATGCAATCTCTTCCGGAGCGGAAATTTCAATGCCCTGACGGTTCTGCACCATCTGTACGAAATTTGTCGCCTCTGCAAGACTGTCCATTGTTCCGGTATCGAGCCAGGCAAAGCCTCTGCCGAGCAGCTGTACATCAAGATTTCTGTCATGCAGATACATTTCGTTCAGTGTCGTGATTTCGAGTTCACCTCTTGCAGAGGGTTTCACCTGGTTAGCCTTTGCCGACACGCCGGCCGGATAGAAATACAGCCCTGTTACAGCATAATTGCTTTTCGGATTTGCGGGCTTTTCCTCGATAGAGAGGGCATGGCCGTCCTTGTCAAAATCCACCACACCAAAACGCTCCGGATTGGGAACATAGTAACCGAATACGGTTGCTCTGAAATTTTCCTCTGCGTTCTTTCTGGCATTCCGAAGAATTGTACCTAAGCCATTTCCATAGAAAATATTATCTCCCAGCACCATAGTGCAGGCATCCTCGCCGATAAATTGCTCGCCGAGGATAAATGCCTGTGCAAGTCCGTCCGGACTGGGCTGAACTTTATAATGCAAATGCACTCCGTACTGAGAGCCGTCACCGAGAAGCCTCTCAAAATTCGGCAGGTCGGCCGGTGTGGAAATAATCAGAATATCCCTGATTCCTGCCAGCATAAGCGTTGACAGAGGATAGTATATCATAGGCTTATCATACACCGGAAGCAGCTGCTTCGATGTGACCATTGTCAGAGGATAAAGTCTTGTGCCGGAACCTCCGGCAAGAATGATTCCTTTCATATGGGCCTCCTGTTAGTCTCTTTTGAACAAATCCCGTGTATAGACTTTATCTGCCACGTCATCCAGACAGCTGTCATATCTGTTTGCAATAATCGCCTGACTCATGCTCTTGAATTTCTCAAGGTCATTGACGACCAGACTGCCGAAGAACGTATCGCCGTCTTTCAGAGTCGGTTCATAAATCACAACAGTTACGCCCTTTGCTTTGATACGCTTCATAACGCCCTGAATGCTGCTTTGACGGAAGTTATCGGAATTGGATTTCATTGTCAGACGATAAACACCGACAACAACTTGTTTTTCTCCGACATAGGCACCGCTGTAGCTGTTGCCGCCTGCTGTCTGAAGCACACGGTCTGCGATGAAGTCTTTTCTGGTTCTGTTGCTCTCCACAATTGCCTGAATGAGATTCTGAGGTACATCGGCATAATTGGCAAGGAGCTGTTTCGTATCTTTCGGCAGACAGTAACCGCCGTAACCGAAGCTTGGATTATTATAATGGCTGCCGATTCTGGGGTCAAGGCACACGCCGTTGATAATTGCCTGTGTATCAAGCCCTTTCATCTCGGCATAAGTATCAAGTTCATTGAAATAAGAAACCCGCAATGCAAGATAAGTATTGGCAAACAGTTTAACCGCCTCAGCTTCTGTAAAGCCCATAAACAGTGTGTCAATATCCGGTTTTTCTGCACCTTCCTGAAGGAGCTTTGCGAAAATCTGAGCAGTTTCACGGCTTTTTTCATCACAGCCGACAATAATACGGCTCGGATAAAGATTATCATAGAGTGCCTTGCTTTCCCGCAGGAACTCCGGACTGAAAATAATCCTATCCGTGCCGAATTTCTTTCTGATATTTTCAGTATAGCCCACTGGAATGGTGCTTTTGATAATCATCATTGCACTGGGGCTGCTTTCCAAAACAAGACTGATCACCGCTTCAACCGCAGACGTATCGAAGAAATTCTTCTGAGAGTCATAATTGGTCGGAGCGGCAATAATGACAATATCCGCATCTGCATATGCCGCTTTGCCGTCTGTGACAGCGGTCAGATGCAGTTCCTTTTCAGCCAGATATTTTTCAATATAGTCATCCTGAATCGGAGACTTTTTTTTATTAATAAGCTCTACTTTTTCCGGCACAATATCCACAGCCGTCACCTGATGGTGCTGTGCCAGAAGAACCGCCAGAGACAGACCGACATAGCCTGTACCGGCAACTGCAATTTTCAAATCCTTAAATTCTCTCATTTTTCAGGATATTCCTTTCTGCTGATAAATAAAAATAAAGCATTGACTTTGCCTCAATTACTACTTCATTGTAACATAAAATAAAGACAATGTCAATGTATTTTTGATAGTTTACGGAAACTTCCAGTACTTTTCAGTTATTTTTAATAAATTTAAAAACTTTTCACAACAAGTTTGCATAGTTATTATGATGATGATTTAGCAAATTGGAAAGGGAAGCCTTAGTCACGATATCAAATACGACTTTTTTCAGCCCTCAAGCCTGATTTTTTGTCAGGTGCGACCAGTTCAAAGGGAATTTTCTGTTCTGCGACAACCCGTTTGGCAAACACACAGATAGCGGCTGACATCGTCAGGCCAATACTTTTGCAAAAATCTTCAAATTCTGTTTTCAGTTCTTCATCCATACGGACACTAATATTTGTCTGTGCCATAAGTATAACACCCCTTTCATGATTACATTATACTACATTGTAGATAAAATGTCAAGCATTTTTCTTGCAAATATTTTTAATACGGTTTGGCTGTGACGTTCTCCCCTGCCTATAAGAAGAGAGGGAATTCCTGCTGACTTTTGTTAAAACAATGTCATTTCATTCCACCCCCGGAAACGTTAGAATAAAATGACAAATAACCAGTAAAGGAGCAATTCTGATGGCAAATTATCAGTTAACACACACAGGCAGTCAGGTCGATGCTGCTGTTGAACTCGCACAGAATGCCCAGCCCAGACAAGCAGGCATGGGCTTATCTAAGAATAACTATACTGACGAAGACAAGACAAAACTTGCCGGAATCGAAACAGGTGCAAATAAAATTACTGTTGATTCTTCTCTGAACAGTACAAGCGTAAATCCGGTCAGAAACAGCGTTATTTATACAGCTTTGTCAAATAAAGTCGATAAAGTCACAGGCAAACAGCTTTCTACAGAAGATTTCACAACTGCCGAAAAAACAAAGCTCGCAGGGCTTCAGAATTATAATATTTTCGGAACCTCTCTTGCAAATGGTGATGATCTGAACACATACACAACTGCCGGAACTTATGCATGCACTTCCGGTGCGGTTGCATCATCTCTGATCAACTGTCCCTATACAGGTTCCGGCTTCCGGCTGGATGTGCTCCAGACATCCTCAGTAAATTTTGTGAAACAAATCGTCCAGCCCAACCAGCTGGGAACGGACAGCAATATCTATCACCGGACTTATGCTGTTTCAACAGACAGCTGGTCAGTATGGTATAAATTAACATTACAAGCAGTTTCTGTACCTGAAACAAATTAGAATTTTGCTGAACCCGCCCCCGCCTGAAAAGACGTGGGGTTCGTAAGAAAAACGGGGTTCTGCCGTGTCATGTCATCCGCAGTGATGACAGACTATAGGAAAAGGAGTGATTGCTATGGCAAGCAATATCAGAAATGAAAGATTCATCCGATTTGAAAACGATAATTCAAAATATATCGCCGAAATCGACTGCGATACCCCGGCGGATCTGCCTCAGCCGAGAGCCGGCTGGCTGATGGGAAGCATTGCCCATGTCATCAGTACAGGCGATTTCTACGAGCTAAACAGCTCCGGCGAATGGGTGAACCAGACAGGTGAAGCCTCATGATAGCTTATCATGAAATCTTATCGGCACTTCACGGCAGTCATGTGCAGAATCCTTATGCCCAGCTCTGGGGAACGAGGCTCTGCGGAGAGCGGGAGCAGGAGCAGGAGATTTACGGCAGTGTGCCGATAACGTTCAGGGGCTATGGGCAGAATCTGAAAGATTACCGCATTTACGGCAGCACAGTTTCTGCTGCGGGGGTCGGAGAATACGATTCGGAACTAAACGGCTATAAAATTCCGGTGACTGTAACAAACGGAACGGAATCGGTCACCATTTCCGTTTATATCGGCTCTGAACCGCTGTATGCAGACGAATATATCAGTTTTTCAGAACAGAAAATCTATCGTAATGTCAGCGATATTTTAACACCGTCTGACCCGCCTGTTCCGCTTCCGGCTCTTCCGGCACTTTCCGGAACAGATATTCTCTCGGCAGGAACAGAAATTCAGCCGGCCGAAATTTTCCTCAAAGGGAAAATCAGTTCTATTGCGACACACACGCTGACCGACAGCAGCAGTAATATTTTAGCCGATAAAAACAGATATACACTTGTCACAAAAGAGTGATGAGTATACTATACCGACAGTATTCCAGCAAGTCCATGCTGGAATACTGTTTTTTCTTTAACGAGGAACGGAAATATTTAAATATATAATTCTTATATAAATAT
>JAFUWN010000004.1 GCA_017483465.1 Oscillospiraceae bacterium | reverse complement strand
CTTTTCCTCCCGTGTCTCATTTACTCCAGCTTACTCCATAGACTAAATTGCATTTTCTCATCTGCTCTATGGAGCTGCTTAGCCTTTATTATACACGAGATTTTTATTCTTGGAAAGTCGCTATTTTATTTTACGCTTACTTTCATATTAAGTTGTCAAGATACTGCTGCCGACCTTGACGGTCAGCGTACATCGTCTGTCAGTTATTTTTATGTCCAAGACTGAAGTATTCACGGCATCGCTTGCCGACCTCGGAGCACTGGATCATAATGTAAATTTTAGCGAAAATTACTTGACAAATCAGCAATGCACCATGTACAACAGGGTACAGCAAAGCTGGCAGCTTACAAAAGCTGCCTAAAAAGTATCGATTCACATAACTCAGGCTAATCGGAAATTGAAATATATCTCACGTCGAGGAGAATTTGTCCTTGGGTGAGTTTTTCCACTCCGTATTGGAAGAATATATTTTTCAATCAGTGCTAAAGCATCTTTGCACCTGATTTTATTCCGCAGAAATTCCCGGCATATCTGTACGGCTTGTGAAAAATTGATTTTATATGCGAATTTTCTGCCTTTTCTCGATTTGGATGGCTTGACATCGGCACTGTTTGTTGTCAGCTGACAGAAATTGTAAGGTATCGGGCAATCCCAGACCAGACAGGATACCCTGATCGTCGATATCCTTTACACGAAGCACGAATTTGTGTCCGCATTCTGTAATATGAGCCATGTCATTGTAACATTCATAACCACGGTCAGCAGTAAAAATGATGGGAACGGTGTCGCCGCAATGCTTTTTTATCATATCAATAAATGCGGTGATTTCTTTGGCTGTACGTTTTTTCTGGATAACAGTGTCTGTATATGTATGTCGGACGAGGTCGTACATTGCATTGATATGAAACAGATTGTAATGTCTGCCATTTGGATTTGAAAAGCAGATTTGGGATGCTGCCTGTGTGTTATGGGGCATATTCCTGCTGCCGAATATAGAAAAGTGATCGTGGGACTTATCTTCCTGCGGTACATATCGAGTGCATTTGAGAAGCGTTATAATAAGCTTGTGGCTGAGGGTGACGGATTTGAGGACGAGCCTGATGCCTACCTTATGGACAATATCTTCTTTGTACCTGAAAAGGCTCGGTGGTGTCCGCTGCCGCCCATACGCCTGAAATTGGCTCGGTCATTGATGATGCTATGAGAGCTATCGAGGACGAGAACAAGACTTTGAAGAATGTTCTGCCTAAGAATTACGCAAGTCCAGACCTTGACAAGCGTGTGCTTGGTGATGTGGTCGATCTGTTCACCAATATGGATATGACCGATACTGAGGATAGTAAAGATTTGCTCGGTCGCACCTAACTCCAGGGCGATATGTTGGCATTGAGGAGCAGGAAGATAACGGTGAACCATTCGACAAAAAAATGAAACGTCATGTTTCACTCCTTTGATATTTGCGATTTGTGCATATTGCATAAATCATTTGTTAAATTGATGACGATAATAACAAATTTCCTCGTTTTTGGGAAAACATCTTGAAATATCACCGAAAATCTTGTATAATATAATTATATATAGTTGTCGGCGATCGCCGATTTTGAAGTGTTGCTACGCATTTCGTTAATTTGTTTATTTTGAGAATACGGCATACACTTCCGCATGTTATACCGTCCCTATCTCATTATACAGTATTTTCATATTACAGATAGGGATTTGACAGTTTGAATGCTCTTTCCATTTTTAAGAATGATTTTTGTGATTTGGAGGTGAGGCGAAATGTACAGGAGCTATAAAGTCGAAATAGACCCAACACCTGAACAGATCATAAAAATCAACAAAACAATAGGCGTATGCAGATTTATCTACAATCTGTTTATCTCACAGAACAAGTTCACAGAACAAGGAATGGTACGATAACGGTGAGCCGTTCATGAGAGGTCATGCTTTCAACGTGTGGATGAATCATGATTTTCTGCCAAACAATCCTGAATATATGTGGATAAAAGATGTAAACACCAGTGCTGTCAAGTGCAGTATTGACGATGCCGATCACGCATTTCAGAAGTTCTTTAAGAAGAAAGGCGGATTTCCGCAATTCAAAAAGAAAAAGGACTCCGATGTGAAGATGTATTTTTACAGGAAGGGCAGCTGTGACTGCGAATGTGAACGGCACAGGCTCAAAATCCCGCCTCTCGGCTGGGTGTGGCTTAAAGAAAAGGGCTACATACCGACAACAGCTTCGGGAGTATGGGTAAAAAGCGGCAGGATCTCCAAACGTGCAGGGCGTTGCTTTGTTTCCGTTCTGCTTGATACACAAGAGGATACCGAACCTGTTACCACCGATATGACGGACGGTATTGGGCTTCACCCCGGTATCCGTGAGTTGGCTCTTACAAGTACGGGAGTCAGTTATGAGAATATCAACAAGACCGAAGCGGTCAGAAAGCTTGAAAAGCGGCTGTGCCGTGAGCATAGACGGTTTTCAAGGAAACTGGAAAATGAAAAGCACAGCGGTGCAACGCTGGGCAGAAACATTGAAAAGCAAAAGCTGAAGCTACAGCGGATATACCGCAAGATCAGCAATATCCGTGACAATTATATCGACCAGACAATAGCAGAGATAGTGAAAACCAAGCCATCTTTGATATCACTATTTCGGATATAGCAGAAAAAAGCTTCCGCTCAGCGAGTATTTGCAGTTCATGTGGAAAGCTGAATAGGAGCACTTCTATTTCTTCTGATAAGTTCAAGTGTTCGTGCGGTTATTCCGGGGACAGGTCTTTGAACGCAAGCTATAATCTGAGAGATATGCTCATATACACAACAGGATAATCAGAAAATACAATTACCGCCGGTCAGGCGGGAATCTACGGCTGTGGAGTGTACTTGAACTTATGAGTAGCGGTGAAAGCCGTGAAAGCATACACGGTGAAACAGCAAGAATGTCCCGTGAGGGCTTCAATTCTCTTTTAGAGCGACAGGTGGTATTTTGTTGTTCCGGTTATATGATCCGATAAGGACATACAATACAAGAATCATGTTTGACGGAGGGGGTTGAAAAATCATGAAATGGCATAATATGCAGTTAGATATTGGATACATTGGCAACCACGACTATACAGCAATTGACACCGATGAGTGCAAGTTTCAGGATAGCTCCTGAACCAATGTAAAGGCTGCAAACTGCATTTGCAGGATTGCATACACCAACAATTAGCAGTGAAGGGGGAGTTGCCTAAGAGTGAGCAAAACAACAGAAGAGCATGATACAGCGCCGAGCGGCGGATACCGCATTTTCTCGATTGTGCGGACGGTTTTGGTATATCTGCTGGCGTTGGCGATCGTCGTAGCAGCGGCTTTCTTTGCGGCTGACCGAAGCCCAAACAAATCACTTTTCGGCTTCCGTTACTACACCGTTCTGACAGATTCAATGGTACCGGCTTTCAGAAGCGGTGATATGGTCTTTGTAAAGATCATGGGAGCTGACAAAATCGAGAATGGGGATATTATCACGTTCAACCCGTCATCAAGCAGCGAAGCTTATCTGACACACAGAGTCGTTGAGAAAATCCCCGATTATGAGGGTACCGGCGTTACCTGCTTCAAAACGAAGGGTGATGCCAATGATTCAGAGGATTCTTTTCTGATAGATGAAAACAGAGTGATAGGTACTGTTCAGTTTCATTTGCCGAAACTTGGGTTTATTCTACGGTTTGTACAGCTCAGGTGGTATTTTATCGCACCTTTGGTCGTACTGCTGTTTGTTTTCATGGAGTTGCTGAAACGGTATTTTGAACTCAAAAACGGCGAAGATGATGAAGATCAATCGGAAGAATCCACGGCACAAAACGAATTATGATTAGGAGGGTCATTATGACTACTAACACTAAGAAGAAAAAGTCCGCACGTGAAAAGCGTGTCCTTGTCGCTTCTCTGATCGTAGCTGCGGTCATGGTCGGCGGGTCTACGTTCGCTTGGTTCACGAGCAAGGACGAGGTTACTAACCGTCTGTCGGCAAGTGCTGATTACAACGTAACCATCACCGAGGACTTCACCCCGCCCGAGGACTGGGTTCCCGGTCAGACCGTTGATAAGAACGTTGGCGTTGTAAATACTGGTAACGTTGATGCGTTTGTAAGAGTTTGGCTTGAGGGCGAGATGCGCATGATCGCACAGAGCACCTCTGCGACAGCTGCGGCATCAATGGCTTCTACAACTCCTACTGCTGTTACAGACCAGCAACTGCTTGATGCAAATTTGAATTATAAGGTTGGCAATAATGTTTACCTGAAGGAACTGTCAACAGACACGATTCAGAACCCCGCAACCCAGACACAGAATGCCACTTCTCCGGCAGCATACTCTGAGGTTATGTCTGTTCAGGCTGGTGGTGAATTGGCATTAGTAGCTCCTGCTACTGGCAATGCCTCATATAAGTTCACCCCTAATCAGGCAATCAATGTAGTGGATGAGGACGGAAAGCAGTACCAGCTCGCAAAGGGTACAGAATACACGGTTACTGTAAACAGTTCTGCTGATAAGGATATTGCTGTTTCTGGTACAACTATTACAATTCAAGATGTTTCTAAGTTCCGCACAATTGACTCCAATACGTTTGCACCTGTTACTGACGGCTTGTACATTTTCAGAAGAAATGTTGACCTGACCGCCGGTTCTCCTGCTGAGGGAAGCGAAGATGATTATGAGTTCAGCGGCTACTATGTTAAGACAATCAGCGGTACACAGCATTACTTCGCATTGGAGTATGACAACACCAGTTCTCAGCGTTCTGATTATGTGCTGCCGGACAGCGTAGTGAAAGTTACTCTTGCTACGAACAATACTTATACAGTTGCAAATAATGGTATTAAGATGTTCACAGCAACTCAGGATACTGTTGAAAATAGTGGTCTGACATGGACACTCCTGAAGGGTATCACGAAGGACGGCGTAACTTACACAACCGCAGATGATGGTACAACATGGATGAAGGGTGCTACTGCATTAACAGCGGCCGAGGTTACAGCGGCTTCTTTGGATATTGATGATGCTGTGGATATGTTCCAAGTTAAGCGTACAACAGGCGGCGGTGCTGGCGTTCTGATCAATATTGCACTTTCTAATCTGGGCGAAGATGTTGAAGAGTGGACGGCGATCACTGACACTGGCAAGACCACAACATTCTACTATAACAATGATGTTGAAGAGGGCGCAACTACTTCTCAGCTTGTTGATAGTCTGACAATGGACAGCACGGTCACACAAAATGACTATATAGCTTTTGATTTCGACCTTAATGTATTCATGGATTCTGTTCAGGTTACGATTGATAATGATGGCAATGAAAGCTACACTTCTGTTGCTCCTTGGAGCGTTGCTACGGGCACAACCTATAGCGATGCAACAGGTGCTACAGGTACAGTCACCAACGGCGAGATTGAACTGATTGCATGGTCTTAACTCTCACATCTAATTCCAACAAATTCTAACAACAAAGAAAGGAGGCTGTCAAAATGAATATCAAGCAAACTATCATTTCAGCACTTGGCAGTCTCCTTATTTTCTCTAACGCATTGGCATTCCCAGCCTTTGCGGAGACCTCTTTGCCCGACGGTGCGGTGAAGGGGCTTCCGGAGCGGCTGGCGGCTCTCGATGACGAGGGCAACGCCGTCAATTCCGCAACAGGAGAATATTTCTTCCGTGTTGAGGATATGGAGTACGGCGAGACATATACTAAAAATATACAGCTTATCAATCTGCGTGAGGATGCAAGCTATCACATCTATTTCTACACCGAACCGCTCTTTAAGGACGGCGAGATCGACCTCGAAGAAGGCTGTACCTGCCGATTCTACCTTGACGGCAGCGAAATTTATAATGGCGATGTCAACGGTCACGGCAATATCGACCTGACAACACAGCATTTCGACTGCGGCTATTATGCCCCGGGCGATTCGCACACGCTCCGCTGTGAGATCATCTGGGACGATCTTGATGTGCTGAAAAATGTCGACAACGGGCATAGGCTCGTTGATAAGGACGGCACACACGTTCTTGTGGGTCCGGACGAGGAGGGGCATGTTGAAGGTGAGATAGAGTTTAAGTGGATATTCTATGCTCAGATCGACGCTAACACTAAAAGCTCAACAGATACGAGCAGTACCCCGACTAACGATTCATCTTCCACCGACTCGCAAACCACGACAACGACTTCCGGCGATTCGTCAACAGACGAAAATACATCTACGCCGGACAGCAGCAAAAGCGAGAGTTTCTTCCCTCCATACACAGGCTTTCTTCTGAAAAACGGGACATTTTGGCTCGTGAGTATGGGCGTTATCGGTGTGATGATCGCCGTATTGCTTGTGCTTATCGCTAAACAGAAGAAAAAAGATAAGGATAAAGACAAATGAAACGGCAAATCCTGTGGGCACTTGTAGTACTGCTGACAGCGGTGGGAGGCTACTGCGGTTATCGGTACTACAGCGAAACATATCTGCCCGAAAAGCAGATCGCCGATGCTGACAGTTCCCAAAGAGAACTGTTCGACCGCATTAAGCCTGATCTCACGGAAACACAGCCGAAAACGGAGCATACGGCTGATACTGATTCAGCCGATGAAACAGCAGAAGCAGAAGAAACGACACCCAATCCCCTTGCCGATCTGCTTGCGGTCAATGATGAAGCTGTCGGGTGGATCACGGTGCCGGGTACAAATATAGATTTCGCCATAGCACAGGCAGCAGATAATGATTTTTATCTGCATAACGGCTTCGACAAAACATATAATTATGAACTTGGCTGTCCATTTCTCGATTACCGCTGTAAGGACGGTTTCAATGGATTCAATTCCATTGTATACGGTCATCACATGACAGGAAGGCGAATGTTCGCCGATATATCCTTATTTAAAGACAGCAATTTCATGATGAGCTGCCCGACAGGGACTTTGTTGACGGAAAACGGGCAGTATACTGTCCGCTTTTTTGCTTATATGACGGTATCGAGCGATGATTATGTGTATCATGTGGATTTCGATACCGCTTCTGAAAAAGAGGAATATCTTGATTATTTATTTGATAAAGCGAATTATACGATGAATTTCAACTCTGACGAGTTGAAAGAAGATGAAGATCTCCGCCTGCTCCTGCTATCTACCTGTACTTATGAGTATTGGGCGGCAAGGGGAGTGCTGGCGGGAGTTATTGAATAGGATAATAACATACAATTCCAATCTTAGAGAGGAGCTGTTATGATGAAACATAAAAAGCACAGATTTATTTCGGGTCTGCTTGCTGTTGTATTTATGATAAATTTGATAGATCCAGGTTTGCTAAAGGAAACTTTTAATACGTTACGTGCTTATGCTGCTGCAACGGATTATTCCGTAGGCTTTTTATGGGATATATCTGAACTCACACAAATACCTGATGAGGGTTCGTCAAGTGTAAGCGGAGATACAACCACTATATTTGATTCCGCTAATTCGGAACTGAGAGATGTTACACTTGATGCAAGTAAAACCACACTTTTATTAAAAGAGTATAAAGATGAAAATCCCGTATTAAAAACCACCTTCTCTTTTAACCTTAAAAAGAGCATTGATCCCGGCAACATGGAATTCACTATTACGGGATTGGATGAGCTAATCAGAAATGGTACACTCACATTAAATATGAACGATCCTAATCTGGTAAAAACATGGAAAATCGAAAAGGTACCTGGTGAAGATAAATACAAGTTTACAAATCTCGTAAGGGTAACATCTAATAATCAGACTACTTTTACATGGCAATTCAATTCACGAAGTGCCGTTAATGATTCTAATATTACTCTTGAAACAAGCTGTACAGTAAAAGAAATTGAAACCGACCCGGATACCGGAGAAATCATATCAACAACCACTATACCGCTTGATACAAATCCTATTACTTTCAAGTATCAGTCTGTTGCTGATGAAAATGAAGTCAAGATTGTTTGTGAGGATATTGATAAATTAGATGTAAACAATCTAAACAAGGATTATGACTGGCGGAGTTATCGTTCAATGCTTGGTCTGAAAGGCATTTCAGAGTATGCAACAGAACAAGATCAAAACAATCAGACAAACCCCACTGATGACATTTATGATGCCCACTATGTTGGACAAAGCAAAGCCACACAGGAAGGTAGTCTGAAATCAAGAGGAATCAAAACCTCAGATTATTTTATTGAGGTTGACACCGGCGGTTTCGACAAGAATGATATTCTTATCGTAAATGCCAATGGTGATCGTGTTACCCTTGAAACAGTTGAAATTGATGGTCACACTTATTATGGTTTCTATGATTTCATCGGTCGTGGAAACTATAAACCCGGTATAAGCTACAACACGGTATATCGTGTCGGTGTGCTTAATACTAAAGTAGCAGACGATGGACTTTCAAACAAAGAAATAAAATTGACAGGTCACTATGTTGTAACGTATGATGATGAAACAGCCATTCATGATTTTACAAACTCTGCTGCACACACTCTCCATACAGATGACACTCAGGGTGTCAGCGGCGGCAGTCAGTTTTATAAGCATAACACCTATGAGGTAAACCGTGCCGGAACAGCAAGTAATGGTATCTGGTATGAGGAACACGCAAGACCTGCTTCTCCTGTCAATCGACTTCTTTATGATTCCATTTTTAATGATAAAGTAGTAACATACTATCTCTATGCAGACACGAATCAGGCAAAAGTTGGTGAAGGTGATAGTGCTATCGTAGCTGAATACGATCTTGTGTATGAAGATACTGCTCCTACAATCGAGCATTTGAATAGTAGCTATACAGATTCTGACGGTAATAGCTACGATCTTGGATATACTGCACGTTCTCTTTTCTCTGCTGAATACGATTTTACTCGTGTGAAAGTAAAAAAACTGATCGATGGTAATACAGTTGGAATTGTGGATCATACCGAACCTGACGGGACAATAGTCTACAAAGACCCAATTGGCTTCAATTACGATGTATACGGCAGAAGCAAAGGTGGTCAGTGGACATTATGCGGCAGCGATAATACTGCTAAGGATTCAGAGGTGTTTCTGCCTGATGGTATTGACGAGATCCGGCTTGTTGTGCGTAAGCTCACTATACGTGCTAATATCACAGCAGAAGTTGATGTCAGGTACAACATTGATGGTTCACTGTATCCTTACATCAATATTGATAATGCGAACATTAAGACGGCCGATAATAAGGTTTTTATTGATACCAATACAAGTACACGCTTAAAAAATACATTTACAAGAACACAGTACGTTGGAACGTATGAAAATCCGACAAGTACAAATTACGGCGACAGCACATATTCTCTCTCATGGTTAAGAGAATCCACGACAACAATAGATTCTTATACTGAAATTGAGGACTTTAAATACCATGATGCATGGTCGGAGCTTAGTGAAGAAGAAAAGACCGAAGCAGGTTCTTTCCGTCCAAGTGATTACTACACAACAAACATTACCTCCAAAAGTACGTTTCAGTCTGATACCGAAAAGGCCTTAAATCACTTTGTAGTGGTCTCAGAATTGCCAGCCGGCGTAACTCCCTCGGAAGGGTGGCTGAATCAATTAAAGGATAATTTTGAGTTTTTCGGTGTAATTCAGGGTACAAATGAACCGATAGATGCGAAATACGTTTTAGATCATGATGCTGTATCAATTTATTATGACAGCGAAAAGGGTCTGATCGTTACGGAATTCAACTTTGACGGCTATTCACTTAAGGGTGATGAACTGACTACTGTAAAGTATACTTACCCGGCTTCTATCACATTAGGCAAAGTAAAAGCAATGGGAATGACACAAAGTCAGTTCGTTACGAACACTTATGCCACAGTTCTTGATAAAGATGTTAAGCTTAGTTCTCTCAATGGGAAATCACTAATCGAAGCCATTGAAAATCCATTTTCTGATACACAGGCTTCAATGTGGACTGACGATACATCTATTACCGCTCTTGGCTCACAGAAAAATAACTATTCCGAAAAGCAAGTAGCGAGCTATTATAATGAGTGGTCATTTGATAATACTGCGGAAGTAGACGGTAATAATACAGATTTTCTTGATACTGATTCCCGTAGAATGACTTCTGAATACACTTATGAGCTGGGATTCCATAGAATCACGACTGACAATGAAGTCATAAGCGATCCTATGATACTTGATATTATTGAAGGATTAAATGATTCTGTATGGAAAGGCTATGTTAAGAATGTATCGTTTAAGTCGGACTATTATCCTGCTTTAAATGAGGGAGACGGATATGAACCTGTCGTGTATTATCTGCTTGAAAGCTCGTCAAGCGTTTTAGACTCACCAAATGCAGAATATAAGAAAACAAACGCTAATATTATGACGGCAATAGATCAATTTCAGCAGTATGGTAACAAAACGGAGATAGACGATACTATTCCCGAAGCTCAAATAACAGCTGATTTGAACACATACTCGGCTCTAAAAACAGAAATTGAAGGTCAGCAAAACGGCTGGACAAAAGCAACACTAAATTCTAAGGGCGAATGGGAAATCAACCGTGATAACGTGTATGCGGTTGCAATTATTTTTACGGGAAGTCATCAGGAAGCTGATGGTTATCTTCAGTTATGGGCTGATCTTAACATGAGAGCACCTGCACTTGAAAATGATACCAATTCTACGAATAATAACAGAGCCTCATACAATGAAGCACATGTGTTTGCAAAGGGTATGGATAATACGGGAAAGAATTTTCCGATGTATTCTGTCAGCAATAAAACACTTGTGATCCTGAGACATTCCGTAGAATTAGTAAAGGTTAGTGCAAAGGACAGCAGAAGATTGACAGGAGCTGAGTTTTCTGTACTAAATTCAACTGACCCTGCGGACTACGTTAGATATTATACGTTTGATAAGAAAAGGAACAAAAATGAACAGCATGAAATGAAGGAAATGCCGGTTGATCTCGGCGGTTCTTTGATTTTAAATCTCGCACCTGGCATATATTACTATCAAGAAACCAAAGCACCTGCCGGATTTAAAGCAGATCCCTCACTCTACCAATTTAGGGTTGTTGCAGATTCCAATGCTGTATATTATTATACGGCAGATCTGAAAACGTCTGATGAATTAAGAGATGAGTACCTTGTCATAAACTATGACGAGTATTACAAATATAAGGATACTGTATACAGTGGTAAGGACAATGTTCTAACATCATCAGTGTTCCATGTCTATGACGGCAATAAAAATCAGGTCGGACAATTTAGATGGGATTCATCAAGCAACTCTTATGTCTATGATGAAACTGAACTCACATCACCAATTTCAGATCTAAATTGTGAGGCTGACGGTACTATCACGATCAGCAATCTTGAAGCTGGTACATACTTCTTTGGCAAAAGCCCAAATGATGCGGACAGCTACTATTTCTCTGTTGCTGACAACAGCTCGATTAAACTTAAAGTTATCCAAAAAAGTACACTCAGCAGCGGATTAGTGTACAATATCTATGAAAAATCGGGCAGTGATATTGCGGCAAACGACCAGTTATGCTGCTTTATAAAGAATACAGATGGTTCTTATTCATTATCATCGTCTGAAACAAATGGTGCTGCTTCCGGCATTACACCAAAGTCTGATGGTAGAGTCGTGATAACCGGTCTTGACCCATTAAAGCAATACTACTTCACAATAAAAGAATCCCCAAGCGGTTTCAAAAAATCAAATAAATCGGTTTTGAACATAGTAAACCAAAGCGGCATTGATCTCTATGCGGCTGAACAGCTCGAATACACAGGGCGTATTATTGTTGAAGATGATCCCATAGAGGTTGCAAGTGCTAAATTCAAAAAAATTGATGCAACCGCCGGAGATAATTATGGTACACTGCTTAACGGTGCTGAATACAGTATGTATTTAGTTGAAAGCGACGGTTCTGATACAAAGTTGTATTTCGAGTATAATACTGAAACTAAGCAGTATCTATTCTCAGGAACGTCAGGTAATTCCGCATTTACAGATACTCTGGTGAGCGGAGTTACAAATAATGGAACGGGCATGATAGAAGTGACCGGCTTGCCTTACGGAACATACTTCCTGCAAGAGACCAAAGCACCAATAGGTTATCAACTGAACAGCGAAAAAAAATATTTTCGAGTATCGGCTACTACGATTGATGTGAACGGCAATCTTATATTCTCTGATGATTCATCAGATTCGGATAGTACCGAAAGTGATGAAAACAGCGGTGAAAGTCAAGGGAGCGAGAGCGAAGATGAAAGCTCTTCCGCCGAAACAGGAACTTCTTCTGCAAGTAACGATACAATGACCCTTAGCGATTATGAGGTACTGAGCCAAATTATTCTGACAAAGAATGATTATAGAGATACCTCTGATTATCTGAAGGGGGCATGGTACAATATATATCGTTTACAGCCGAATACAGATGAGTCTGTTACAGCTGCTGATTATCTCACCGCAGCACAGGCGGCTGCAACTAATGCCAAAGGCAATACTGATAATATTGATTTCCAAAAATACTGGGGTTACAATTATGTAAAGCAGGAGCAAACTGACACGACTGGTTCTGCTACTTTCAGCAATATGCCGTTTGGTACTTATCTTGTCTACGAATACCGTGCACCCATTGGCTATACTTGGAACAATGATGCCGATAAGTGGACAACATGGACAACAAAAAATAAGACAAAGATTGAGAGCCAAATCATCGAATTGTCTGCCGACACGATTTATCGTAATTCTGATACACGAACCTTGATTGGGACAGATGAGAACGGAAATGATTACGCTTATGAGCAGACAGAATACTATGCTTTTTACTCCAACCATCTTGATGATCGTCAGACAGGAGAAGCTCGGTTGCTAAAAAGCAGTACTGACAGCAAACCGCTGACAGATGGTAACTTCTCACTCTATCAAGTGAATTTTACAGATAATGAGAAGAAAGCTGCGGTTGTCAAATACTGCGGTAAGACCGAGAACGAAGCAAATGCAATGCCCTCAGCACAGCTCGATGAAGCTCTTGAAAAAATAACGCTGACAGATGCGGATTTTATTCAGAGCGAGCATTTTGAAAACAATAAACCTAAAGCAAACCTCGATACTGTTATTAAGCAGGGACTTGCAACAAGTGATGATCCGACGATAGGTGCAACTGAAACGGTCAGCGGTCTTGATTGGGGTGTGTATTACTTCTATGAGGTAAAAGCACCTTCTGGCTATCAGCAGGATACGACACCTAAACTTTTCAATGTGAATTCCGGCAGCGTTGGAACAACAATAGAGGTCAACATGACCGATGATAAGACATACGGTGAAATATGGCTGTATAAGCAGGAAAAAGACTCAGCTCACAAAAAACTATTTGGGGCGCAGTTTGATCTATTTACGGAAGATAATGTAAAGGTTAAAGCCGTACCTCGGCTTCGTCTCGGAGGACTGACAAAAACGGCAGATAATGGTGTGGACAGTAAGAACCGCAAGGAATTCCTTGTTACGTCAGTTACTGTGAGCAGTTCTACACAAATCGTTTTTTCAATTCTTGATGACGATAATACTGCATACACAGTAACGGCTGATTACGAGATGACCGTAGACGGGAAAATAACCGGAGTTTCGGTCAGCGAAAGTGAATTTGCTTCCAAATACGGTACGGGCTACAACACCACCGATACAAGAGGTGATCTTCGTCTTGCGTATTATGCTGTGACAGATGATGAAAGTCAAATTTATGACGATAACACGAAAAAATACCGTGCGATCACATCAAGTGAATCAGCCCGCATTACAACAAGCTATATTACTGCTGATGAAGGCGGGCGACTGAACGTGCGCGGACTGGATTGGGATTCATATTATTTCCGTGAAACAGTACCGCCGGAGGGATATGGAATTGCAGAGGACGTTATCTTCACAATAAACGCATATAACTGTGATAACCAATTCCTTAAATGTGAAGATCCTGCAGCAACAGCGACAATCATCATTGACAAGGAGATACCCAACACCGAGTATTTCAATGCTTATGGTGAGCCTACATTTATGTTTAAGGTTTATCAGCTGAGAGAAACAGATGGAAATGATGCCGACTACACAAGAAATACAACTAAATACGAGAAAACCGGCAAGGAATACACTCTTGCAATACACATGAGCGATACGACGGGCAGTGCTATGGTAAATGTTCCCGTCGGACAGTATCTGATCGAGGAAATGCCTGTTTCAAGATATGAGTGCTATGGTATCGAGGTCGTTGGTACGGCAGCGGACAATGTTAAGGTCAAGAGTGCGGCTTCCGACACCAAAACTTCAAAGTTCATATTCGATAACAGTAAGTATGAACTGAACAGTACGACATATAAAGCGTTCTGCGATCTGACGGGAGCTGCTGCTTCGGAAGAAGTGCTTGTATTCCGTGTAAAGTATGAAAATAGGATCAAGCGTTATGACAGCTTTAGCGAGGTCACATTTGCTGACAACCGCATACCGGGGCAGGAATATGTAACAGCGTTTAAGCCGATATACACTCCGCTCGTTACGGTCAACAGCGGCACAGCAGATTATACTTATCAGATTGATCTTGCTGCGGCACTTGCAAACGGAAATTTCGAGGGCATTCTGACTTATAACACGGGCAAAACCAAGAAATTGACCTCAGCTGACTTGACAAGCAACATAGCGTTCAACAATACCGACAGTACGCCGATCAAGAGTGTGATATTAGACGGAACTACTTTGAAAGTAACCGTTGAAAACCCTGTTTCTTTGGCAGGACAGTCCATTTCGCTTGATGTCGGTTATGCAAAGGAGGGTTTGACAGAATACGACATCAACAACACAAGCATGGTGCGCGGTACGCTGAATCTGACATTTAGTGAGGTGCAGGCGGATTCACGCAAACGCCTGATATTGAAGAACGATGCAGGCAACAGCTCGTGGTTTGGTGATGATCCGACAAACGGAAAGACTTCCATTTCGCTTGCCTTTATCAAGTCGGCGGCGGACGGCTCGATCACTTCCGATCCTGCGACTATTACAGCACTTTCTGTTGAGAATGGCTATGAGTTCAAATACTGGTATCTGCTCGGCACAGACGGCAGACCGATACTTGACAGGAATACCGGCGAGGTCATGCAGTTTGCGGACTACACGGCTATTCAGAACTACATCTTTAACGGTACTCTTCCCACGGGAGTGGCATTTAATGATGCTGACAAGTATCTTGAAAATGTAGCTAAGATCAATGGGTTTACGTTCCAGGCGGAGGTTGCAGCAAAAAGCGGCCCGACGGCAATGCTGAAATATAATAATATATCTGGAACTGTTAATTCTAATGGAGAAACAAATGGGTCGGCAGGTCTTTCTTTTAGAGCTGCAATAAGCAGTATTATTACAAGCAATAAGTTGGTAGCGTTTAAACGAGAAACAAATCTTCAAATTGCACAAAGTTTGTATGACAGCTCTCCTAATAACAGAAAGTTAATCCTTTCACCAGTGATTGGAGATGCGAATTACGATCCTGCATATCCAGATACAGTTTATGCGTATGCAGTTGGAGATGATACGAACGGATATACTATTTATTGGTTCAGTAAAGCTGATAGAGTATATCTTGAAGGTGACTATTCCGGAATGTTCTATTGGTCTTTCCAAAACTATCTTAATGATGTATCTGGTCTTTACGATTTTGATTTTTCGGGAGTTACAGCTCTTGTTTCTGCATTTAGTAATAACAAGTATATAGAAGAAATTAGATTTAATTCATCATTTGAAAAACTAAAGTATTTCCAAGGACGATACACTGGCTCCATGAGTGCAGGTACATTTAATAGCTGCACATCTTTGAAAACAGTCTCAAATGATATGAATAGTAATTTGGCACAAATAGTAACCACAAATAACACATTTAGTAATTGCTCAAGTCTAACGGATATTAGTACGTTCTTTGTTGGATTAAACATTTCTAATATTACAAATTCGTGGAATACGTTTGGCGGTGCTGCATCTTCAAATATTTCAAATGAAAAAATTATTAAAATGATAGAAACATGGACTTGTGACGAAAATGCAAGTTTCTTGTCATTGGCTGCATCCAATAGAAATATGAATAAAAATGGTTTTCCTGCTGGAACATACGATTGTAACGGTGGAAAACTGACAATTGGTAATAACTTACAAATAAACGGATACACACCTGATGAATAATGAGTAAGTGACCATACACAATCAAACACCCCCACAGGCACAAACCTGTGGGGGCTTTTTTCTATATTCAATTATCCTTCAAAATTACGCCATGCAGCCTTCCAGTCCGCATAAGCTGTTCCCGTAGTCGGGTCGATCGTCTGCACGCTTTCGGAATACACATAAATGTCGTGTGCCTGTATTTCATTTCCGTTATAGTTCATTTTCACCCATGAGATCAGCACGTCAGTCGAGCTTTCGGGGGCGACAGGGCTTGTGTAGTAATAATAGCCTGCGGTCGGCTCGTTCGTGCCTTGCTCTTTCACATAGACCCAATCTTTGGGAAGATGTGAAATATAGGGGTCAGATGCGTTTATATCCGCACTGTAAAAAGTATCGTCGGCAGGCGTGTCCGTTTCATCTGCCGAGAATGAAGCGTAGGACTGCACATCTGAGTTGGAGAATTCCAGCCGCACACGCACATAACATGGAATACTGCCGGTGTTCTCGATCTTTACGAGCTTGCGGTATTTGAACGGATCGTCCGTCTGCTCCGGCGGTGTAAATGTCTCGACTACGCTTATATCGTCCTCGCCTACGCCAACAAGGTTCGGTTCTTGATCTTTAGCTCCGAAATAAGCCCATACGATGCCGACAAGTGCAGCAACGACAGCAGCTGAGACAGCGGCAAGCAGGGGGGGCTTTTTCTTTGTCATAGTCAGTTACCCTCCTGCACAGTATTTTCCTTGTTTTCACAGACCTTGTATATCTTTTCAAGGTCTGTTTTTGTATACAGCGACGTACTGCCGTTTCCGCTTAGTCCGCTGATTTCAAGCGAATCCGCCTGAATAGTACAGGCTCTGATGGTGACCTGACCTATCGTACCGCCCTCTATATCGCCGTCCACCATACTGCGGAGCTGCAATTCATCAAATATCGGTATCGTGCTGTTATTTGGAGCGACCCAGGCATTATATCCGAACAGGTAAGTATTATAAGTTCCGTCATTAAAGCCCTGGAGCTTGTGTTCGGTATCAACGGTGAAAGAAGTACCCTGCTTAATAAAATACCAGCCCTTGACAGTATCAGAAGCATTATTGTATGAGATCGTCCCGAACTTTGAATCGGCAGGCGTATGTGTAACGCTTAGAGGTGATGTATTGGTATTTGCCAGCAGGTTATATATCTCCGCAGGCTGTCTGTAATCGTCAGCTGATGCAGGCATTGTTACGCCGTTAGGAATGATCCTTTGTCCGTCCGTGCCGACAAGAGTTGTTTTCATTACCGGAACACACACCTCAGCGAAAAACAATTGATTGACAGTACCTTCGTTCTTTACAGACGGCTGCTTTGTGATTATCTCTCCGGCAGCTAAGGTCTTGCCCTCCTCAAAGGTTTCTGTAATGTCAAGATCTACCTTTCCGACAGTAAACCAGTTATCGGCAATATCTGTACTCGTCAGAAATGCAGCAGTTGAGCCGACCAATACAAGAGCAACAAGACTTGCTATAAAAGCTCCCTTTTTGATTTTTGCTTTATTCATCAAATCCTCCTCTCCTCACTTTTTTCCTGTTCATCTTTCTTTTTGTCAGGAATAAAGCTGACAGCGATCAAGAGTACAATAACCGCACAAGCAATGATTTTACCCCAGCGGCTGTGCAGAAACGCCAAAAACACACCGACTTTTGGTATCACAACAATAGTTTTTCCAACATAATTATCTTCCGTAACTGTGCCTGAATCCTCGGTATTGTTAGCATCGCCTTTCGTGACATATTCACCGTCTTGTATTTCCATTACACGGTGAGTTACAAGCATTTCACCCTTGCGGAAAGAAATGACCTCTCCGACCTTTATATCGTCAAGCGGAGCTTTTTCATTCACAAAGCAAACGCTTTTAACAGGTATAGCCGGTTCCATTGAGCCGCTTGTAACAATATACGGCTTAACTTTCAAGGCATAAAGAGCCACAACGATAACTGCGGTCAGTATTACCAACGAAGTAAGAAAAGAACCTATCCCTTTAAGACACTTCCAAATTGAACGAAGTACAGACTTACCGCTTATTTTGAAAGATACTGCCATACCAATTCAGCCTTTGTTTCGGTTTCGTTGGAAGATTTCAGATACTTTTCCTGTATCCCGTATGCCTTTATTTTTATGTTCAGCCGGCTTGCAGAAATAGAATCATCTTCTCTTGCATTACAGAACAAAACCTGTTTGAAAAGCGGATTAAGAGTTGTTTCATTTGGATTGAGTGCGACCATTGTATCATCATTATTTGTGCCTGTATAGGCATACAGATAGGTATAGCTTACAGTTTCTTCCGAACTATCTTTGTTTGCTTTCGGATAGCCTGACATAGCATACCAGCCGGCGTTGACTTTTTGTGCTGTGCTAAACTGATCAGATGTATAGTTATCGGTCGTATCACTATTTATGAAACGAAACATCGGAACATTCTGTGTGGAATTCAGTTCGCCTTTGTTTTCTCCATCTACCTTTTCAACAGTCACTTCATCTGCCGGAACTGTTACCTCCATGAAAACATACGCCGGAGTATCGTCAATGTTCACGATTGACGGGTCTTTGTCTATTTTCTGTTCAGGAACAATTGTCGGGTCCGGTTTCCAGTTTGGCTCGACTACCTTGATTTGAAGAGTTGCAGACTTGAATGCGTTTGTTACATTATCCTCACTTGTGAAATAAGCAGCAAGTCCGGATATGACCGTGAAAGAAGCTAAGGATATAGCCAACATTCTGATTTTTCCTTTATTCATTCCGACACCCCCTATTCGCATTCAATATATGCAGTTACCTACTTATTATTATACTATATATCCGTCAAAAAATCAATAGCTATTTACAAAAAATCATGCAAATCAATTCTTAAAACTTGACAGGGTATGGTATAATAGAATTATGAAAAATAACGGAATTATGGAGTACTTTGAAGAAGTCGAAACAGAAGAGGAATCCAATGGATACTTTTGCAGAATACCCGAAGTCATCACAATTGTAATACTGGGATGTATGTGCGGACTGAAAAATATAAAGCAGATACATCAGTGGGCATCGTCAGTGTTTCAAGGATTGGGTGTATTCGTTTATGCCCCCAAATGCACAGATGACAATTGCTCTGGACGGAGAGGAATGGACAAATCTCTGCTGTATTGGTGCAATACACACCGAATTTCAGACAAAAAAGGGGATTTCGAGTGAATGGCATTATTATATTTCAAGCCGTAAGCTGACTTATAATAGACTCATATCGGAAAAGGATGCTTTGGAATAGAAAGGAGTTATGATGTTGCCAAAGCAGACTGAATATAAAATTGGGATGTATATCTTCTGTTACCCGTATTCTGAATAATCCGATCTATCTCGGCAGGCCGACACAGCTCCGCACAAAAACTGTGAGCTATAAAAAACACAAGGTCATTCAGAAGGACGAATCCGAATGGGCAGTGATCGAAAATAATCATGAGCCTATTATTTCTCAAAAGTTGTGTGACAAAGTTCAGCTTATGAATGCTTCGGTTGCTACGGGACGGCATACAAAGGGGCAGAAGTTACGCCCACTTTCAGGGCTGTGCTACTGTGCAGACTGTGGAAGTAAAATGCGACACAACGGCGGCTGCAAAAGTAATTATACCGCATCTGTCTATGTATGCAGCAGATACTCCAAATACGGAAAAAACTACTGCACCACGCATACGATCAGGCAACCACTTCTTGAAAGCCTTGTGCTTGCGGATATTCAGAGACAGATTGACATTGTAATGAACGAGCCTGATTATTCGTGAGAAGCTCCTCGCTTACAAGCAGGGCGATCAGACAGAGCGTAATACCGCCGCCAAGAAAAGGCTTCACGATATTGAAAAGCACATCAGAGAGCCTGACCGTCTGATTAAGAGCGTGTATGAGGACAAGGTATGTGCCGGACTCCTCAGTGATTATCAGACCGAAAAGGACGGACTGAGGGCAGAGCGTGACGAGCTTGTGAAGCGTACCGATGATGCATCTCAGGACGAACAAGATGTTGACGAATATATCCGCCGTATGAAGTCCTATGCAGGAGCAGAGAAACTCACCCGTGAAATGGCTCTCACGCTGATTGAGTATGTCAAGGTCGATACACACCCAGGCAAGCACAAAGCACCGAGAACCATTGAGGTCTTTTACAAGCTCATAGACAAACCGCTGACCAACAAACATAATGCCCTCGAATAATCGGGGGCATTACAAAGAAAGTAAAATTTGCGATAAATGGTGTGGACATTTGTTGAAACGAAGCAGTTCTTATAGTAATGAGCCTCATCGCATACGAGATAATCAAAGCCGAGCTTTTCAAAACAAAGCGAATTGTCTTTCGGAGAATCCAATAATTTCTTGAGTTTTTCCGCAATTTTGGTTTTCTGCAATTCCAGAGCCTTGACGGAAATTCTGTCACCTGAATCCACATCTTCCAGAGCATCTATAATTTCATCCAGTTCGTGTTCCATAAACTGTCTGCGATATTCGTCAGACATGGGAATCCGTTCAAACTGCGTAAAACTCATGATAACAGCATCATAATCGCCTGTTCCATAGTCGCCGCAATCATTTCAAAACTTTTGCCTGCACCCACACAATGAGCCAGAAGCGTATTGCCGCCGAGTTTCGTACGGAGTACAGCATTCTGCTGATGCGGTCTGAGCCGGATTGCCGGATTCATGCCCGGAAAACTCTGATGACTGCCGTCATATTCTCTGCCACGAATTGCATTGAACAGATAGTTATATCTTTCTACATACTTTTCACGCTGTTCAATATCATCCCAAATCCAGCTTTTAAATTTTTCTTTCATCTGACGGGCTTTTTCTTTGGCAAGCTGTGTTTCTTTAGGATTGATTTCATAATGATGCCTGCCTTCCTCATCTTCCACACGGTCACGGACGATAACATCACGCTGATTCAGCGGATTTTCAAAAATATGATAACTGCTCATCCGGTTTGTACCGAACATTTCCGTTGCCGAAACTGACCTGTCCTGATATTTCCCCTCGATCTTGTATTCGCCGAATTTGGTTCTTGTCACTCTGAGCATATCCTCATTTTTATGTTATATCATATCTATTTGAAGTTGAAATCCAGAAACATCTTGATGTGCTGTTCAATATACTGTTCTGCTGTCTGGTGAGTTTTTCAGACAAGCGTTTCGATTAAGCCGACAATATATTTCATCAGTGTGAGAGAATCCGAAGCATCCGGCTTGCCATCGCCGTTGAAATCAATTGCCTTTACCTGTTCGCTGGTGAGATTTTCTTTTCCGAGAACCGCTTTATTGATTGTCACCACATCTAGAATGTCAATTTTAGAATCTCCAGTGATATCGCCTGTTTCATAGACAGCAGTATCGTCCAGAGCCTCAAACGGATGATTATATTTTTCACAGAACAGCCGGAGAATATCATTTTCCTGCCAGCCATAGACTGTATAATTTCCACAGAAAATAGAACTTATCAATTTTGGAACAGAAACTTCTTCAAGCGAATGTTCTTCCAATGCTTCTAACCGACTTTGCCTTTCTGATTCATAACTTTGCGGTTCGTAGTAAATAACAGATTCCAGAGAGGAAAGCCCTGTTAATTTCAGCATACTATAGGAAGAATATCCTTCCTGACTGTCAATTATGATTTCTTTCAGATTAGGACAGTTTGTAATTTCAATCGTATTCTGTGCATCATCCAGAGACGAATTCAGCAGTCTGATTTTCTCGATTTTTTGGCAGCCTGCAATCTGAATTGTTTTGCATTTCACAGGAAGAATCAGTTCCTTCAGTTCCGGATTGCTGACTGTTACCTTAGTCAGAGGATTATCCGGTTCAAATTCTACTTTTTCGAGTTTTTCAAAAGGCGGCAGATTGGTATGAATTCCGCCGCTGAAATGCAGATAGCGAATATTGTGACAGTTCTGAACTGCATAAGTTCCGGAAACTGTAATAATTCCATTGATTTCTTCCAGATTCGGACAGTTTTCAAAGATATGTCCTGTTTCGGCTTTAACAGAATCCGAAAATGTTACAGATACAAGATTAGCACAATTCTGGAAGCTTCTGATTTCAAGTGCCTGCACCGTATTCGGCACAGTATAGGCAATATCGGGTTTATTGCAGGGATAGGCGATTAAATTCTGCTGACTGTCCAGCAGAACGCCGTCAATGCTTGTATGATAAGTATTTTCTTTTTCAACATTGATTTCTGTCAGATTTGGACAATCTGCAAAGATATTGCTTTCCACTTTCACAGATGCACCGTGATATTCAGCCGGAATTGTGACAGAAGTAATTGTCTTATCTTCCACGCCTGTGATAAGATAACAATCTGTATTTTCATCATACTGATATATCAGAATATTATCCGTAAGCGTTTCGGTGTGAGCCTGTACAGGGAGCATCATCACAGTCATAGAAGCAGTCAGCAGACAAGATACTAATTTTTTCATGAAAAATTCTCCTTTCAGGTGAGTGTTTCGATTAAGCCGACAATGTATTTCATCAGTGTGAGAGAATCCGAAGCATCCGGCTTGCCATCGCCGTTGAAATCAATTGCCTTTACCTGTTCGCTGGTGAGGTTTTCTTTTCCGAGAACGGCTTTATTGATTGCAATTACATCCAGAATGTCAGCTTTAGAATCTCCGGTAACATCGCCGATGCTGTATTCATCAGAAAGAATTTGAAATGGAATCTGATATTTTTCACAGGAATTTTTCAGGACAGTGTTCTCATTACTGCAATAGACTGTAAAATGATTGCAGAATAACGGCATTTTAATTTCTGCTCGATAGGCTTCCGTTCCGTAATAGGTAATCTTTTCCAGAGAGGGAAGCCCTGTGAGCTTCAGAGTGGAAACAGAATCTGCTGTTTTTCCGTCTTCAAAAATAATTTCTTTCAAAACTGGACAATCCATAATCTGAATAGTTTGTTTCGGAGAATCATTTCGCAGATGCAGGATTTCAAGGTTCTGACAATGGCTGATTTCAACAGTATCTGCTTTAGGAACAGAAAGTTCTTTTAAAGCATTTTCTGAGGATACAAAATTTTTCGTGACAGTATCTTCATCTATCAGGACAGTTTTCAAAGACGGAAAATTCAGTTCAAAAGAGGACAGATTCAGATTTTCTTTGCCAAAATGCAGATAACAGATTTCAGGGCATTCCCAGAGAGCATCACTTCCCACATGGCTGATAGTTCCATGAATTTCCCGTAAAGCCGGACATCTGCAAAACATTCCGGCGTGGTTGGTATCGACAGAATCTGAAAAAGAAACAGATTCCAGATTCTGACAGTCGCAGAAAGCTTTTGAAAGAATGTCTGTTGTACCTTCCGGAACAGTATAGACAGTATCTTCTTTTGCACATGGATAAGCCAGTAACTGCTGAACACCTTCTTCCGGCGTATAGAATAAAACGCCGTCAATGCTTGTATAGTAGGGATTATCCTCTTCTGTAAGAATTTCTTTCAGATTGGAATACTGGAATACATTAAGATGATAAACTTCGCTGTCACTATGTGTTTCAGCCAGAATCACAGGTTTCCCGTCAATTTCTGTCGGAATGACAACAGAAACGGCATCTTCTTCAACACCCTCCAAAGCATAATATGTTTCATATTCCCAATATTCCAGATGATTGATTATAGCGGAACGAATAGGGTTTTCGGAACGAATGGGATTTTCAGCATAAGCCTGTATAGGCAGAATTATCACAGCCAGAGAAGCAGTCAGCAGACAGGATACTAATTTTTTCATAAGAAATTCTCCTTTCAGTTAGTAATTTATTCTTCATAGATATGAAAAGTCTGTGCGAGTTGAATGATCTGTTCGGCATCGTCTGTAGAAGCGAACAGCGTGAAAGCGTATTCGCCGTTCTGCCAGCCGATATATACCTCACGGATATTATTTTTCTTCATAGCGATATAGCCGGAACAATCGGCAATGGTAACAGGTTCAAGCCAGTAATCCTCTATGCAGAACTGTGTTTCCAGTGCGGATTCTGACTGCAATGATGAAATTCTCTGACTGAATGTAACAGAACTTGTATACAGCTGCCATAGTTTGAAATTATCTGTTCTGATATAGAATGTCTGATAATCCGGTGCATCAAGAGTATATTTCTGAACTATCCGGCTTGGCGGAGTATCGTTCAGAATGGGAATCAGCTTTCCGTAAGAAATATCCTGACTTGTCCATGTCTGATAGAAATAGCCTGGAATGGAATCTTCTGCCGGAAGCGGCGGAACAGTTGTTTCAGGTTCAGTGGGGATGGTTTCCGGTTCTGGTGTTGTGACAGTAGTTGATGTAGTAGTTGCGGTTGTCGTTGTTGTTATTGTTGTGATGACTGTAGTTGTTGTCGTAGATGTCGTTGTGGCAGATGTACTTGTTGTCATAACCGTTGTGGAAGATGTTTCTGATTTCCGGTTTGAAGTTTCTGCTGTGGAAGTTCCGGAAAAGATACGTTCTGTACCGGATTCCGTTTGTGAAAGTGCCGCTGTGGAAACTGCCGCTTCCCTCTCAGTCATAACAGCAGGCAGTTCCGTGACAGCGGTTTCACTTGAAACAGAAAGGTTGAGTTTTTCGGACTCAGTCACCGCAGCACCGGACTGTACAGAAGTTGTCACAGTACTGCTTTGCACAGCCGTTTCTTTTTCCCGAATTGCCGGATAACTCTGTGTTGTAATTTCAGATAATTCTGATTCCGGCAGAGAAGTGGCTTCTGTGGAAATTTCTGGCTGTGCGGATTCCGGCTGAAGTTTCCGTTCCAGAACATAAGCTCCGGCAACGCTTCCGAGGCAGACGAGCAGACAAGCGGCTGCCGACAGAATTGTTTTATAAATCCCTGTATTCCTGATTTCGGGTATTTCGTCCGTTTCCGGAATAAAAGCTTCTTCCGGTTCTTCCTGCTGATGAATTTTCTGCTGAATCCTGCTGATTCCGACTGATGAAGCCTGTTCGAGTTCCTGACGGATGCCGAGCAGTTCACAGGCATCACGGGATAATTCAGCAATTTTCTGATAATCTCTTTCTGATTCCGGCAGAGAAAGTTCCTGTTCCATCATCTGCCGGATATGCCGGACAGCATTCTGCTCAAACTGCGTATCCTGTAAAATTTCCGTCAGCAGACGGCTGTTATGTTTCATGATGCTTCTCTCCTTTGTCTGTGTGGTACAGCTTGCTGAGTTTCTGACGGATTCTCTTGATTTTCAGGTACAGGGCATTCATGCTGATACCCATATTTTTTGCCAGTGTTTCCCGGTCAGCCTGTGAATAATAATTTTCTATCAGTTTCCGTTCTCTGGAATTGAGTGTATCGAGAATACTTTCTGCCTGTGCCTGTGTGAATTCCGGTTCGGCAGAGGGTTCGGGAATCGTTTCAATATCAACAGACTCTGGATTTTTCCGCCGATATGCTTTGATTTCCCTGTCTGCCGCCGCATAGAGCCACGGACGGATTTCTTTTGAAAAATCAATTGTTTCCTGTTTTCTGTATAATGTCAGGAATATTTCTTGTGTACAGTCCTCTGCTGCGAATCTGTCACCATTCAGCCGGACACAGCAATAGAGAAGGATTTCTGTGTAGTGCGTACTCAGAATTTTATTGTACATGTACTTTTACTCCTCTCTGTCTATACCCGTCCAAAAATGCTTAAAATCTGTCGCATGATTCTGAAAGTTTACAAAAAGTTCACAATTAAAATAAAAAGCAAAGTCTGCATCGGACTTTGCTTGAAAAGTTATTTGTCAGCAGTTAATTCTATTATACCATAATAGTCAAGTAACGAACAAATAATGTTGTACGAGGATATATCAAAAAAGTTGTCCGTTAATTGTCCGTTAATCCTGCATAAAGTTAATAAAAAACCGGAGGAAACAGCTTTTTGTAACTTGCTGTATTTTCTTGATTTATCGCCATTTCCTGAATATTACTGAAAGTTGTAAAATTTAGTGAAAAAGAGCGTTGACCGCTCTTTTTTGTTTTATTAAAAACCGCAGAGAAAAGCCGTCCGCATACTGATCAATTCCGGCATAAGCGGACAGCTTCTTCTGTAGTTACGATATTTTTGCAGAAATCTCTTGTCATGCGGCTGACAGATGTGGTATAGAAACTGTTCTCAGAAAAGAAATGTTCCGGAGTTTCACAAGCCATGACTCTCCCACGGAAAAACATAGCACAGCGATCGGCACATTCAGCGGCAAATTCGACATCATGTGTAACGGCGATGATCGTCATGCCGGATTTTTTCAGATTCCGGAGCACTTGTATGATTTTCTGTTTCGAGCAGGCATCAATCCCCTTTGTCGGTTCATCCAGAAGCAGAAGTTTCGGTTCTGAGGCGAGCACTCTGGCGAGGGCGGCGAGCTGCTGTTCTCCGCCGGAAAGATCATAAGGATGATGATCTAATAATTTTTCGGCATCAAACGGCAGAAGAGCGAGTTTTGTTCCGGCTTCTTCGAGTTCTTTCCGGACAGTATTCCGGAGAAATACCGTCCGGACATCCTGCGGAAGCAGGGCAAGACAGTTCTGATATAGCATATTATTTTTATAATATTTCAATTTCTTATCAAAAATTTTAATTTCTCCGCTGTAGATTTTCAGTAAATTTGCCGCTGCTTTCAGACAAGTAGATTTTCCGCTGCCATTTTCCCCTAGAATGCAGAAAATTTCATTTTCATAGACAGTCAGATTCACGCCCTGAAGAATATCCGGTGAATGCCGTTCATACCGGAAATACACTTCTTTCATTTCCAGAGCTTTTTTCTCAGAATGCTGATATTTTTTATCCGGAATTTTCTTTTTCTGCATATATTTTTCAAGCAGATTTTTTCCTTCTCTGACAGTCAGAGGACAGAAATCGCTTTCCGGCTGCAAATTCAGAGAGATTCTCGCTGCCGCAGGCATAGCACATAACAGATCAGCATGATCTTTCACAGAACTGACTGCTTTTCTGGGCGTATCAAAATTCAGCAGTCTGCCGGACTGCATGATCATCAGCCTGTCACAGAGCGGAATAGCTTCTTCCAGCCGATGTTCTGTCAGAAATACAGTCAGGCCGAAATCCTGATTCAGCTTTCTGATCACAGATAAAAAATCAGAAGCGGCAATCGGATCGAGCTGAGCAGTAGGTTCATCAAGAATCAAAATTTCCGGCTGCATGACCATCACAGAAGCCAGATTCAGAAGCTGTTTCTGTCCGCCGGATAGTTCTGCTGTAGATTTTTCATACCATGCACCAATCCCGAAATAGCTTGCCATTTCTGCGACTCTCCGGGCAATGCTCTCCTGTGACAGATGCAGATTTTCCAGACCATAAGCCAGTTCATGCCATACTTTGTCAGTTACAATTTGCTGTTCCGGATTCTGCATAACATAGCCGATTTTAACGGCCGATTCTTCCGGAGAGAGTTCAGAAATTTTTTTGTGATTCAAAAAAATTTCCCCTGATTTCTGCCCGTTGGGAGTCAGTTCCGGCTTACACATCCGGAGCAGTGTAGATTTTCCGCATCCGGTCGCACCACACAGAACGATAAATTCTCCTTTCTGAATGCTGAAAGAAATCTCCTGAATTGCCGGTTCCTGACAAAGCGGATAGATAAAATTCAGATTTTCGACTGTAAGTATTTCCATTTCAAAGAAACCTCCGCTTGCAGGATGGACGGCATCAGAGCCAGTCCGAGAAAAGTCAGGATTCCGGTCAGATTTTCTATACGATATTCCGGCAGGGAAACAGACGGATAGAATTCTGCTGACAGCATGTGCAGGAGCAGCACACTCACAGTAATACCTGTCAATAATGCTAAAATAATAATAAAAAATACATCTTCTTTCCTGATATGATGAATCGAAAAGCTTGTTCTTCTGCCGAGATTTGCACCTCTTGCATCCATAGATTCTGCTGTAATAATTCCGTTTTCGAGTGCCCATGTGATGACAATATCAAAAATTTTTGCTTTTTCTCTGATACTGTCTATGATATTATCACTCTGATAATATCCAAGAGCTTTCTGTGTATCGCTGATATTCTTACTTTGCCGGTTCAGAAGCGGAACAAACCGGAGTGTCATTGAAAGCATAAGAGCAATTTTCGGAGAAAATTTCCCGAAAATGCATAATATTTTTTCACTGGTCATAATCTGCGAGAAAGAGCCGATCCAGTACAGAACCGCTGTGATCATCAAGGCAGAATCCGCACCATATAATAAGGCTTCGAGTGTAATGGGGTTATCATTCAGGACAAATAATACAGTAACACCATTATGCGAAACAAGCGGATTAATCAGAGTTAACATCAAAAATAAAATTCCTGAGAAAATATGTCTTTTAAAATGCTTTCTGCCGTTCCGGACAATAAAATATAATACTGCTCCGAACAGAGAACAGCCTAATACTGCCGGATGCATACTGAACATGGTAATTCCGGTCACAGCCAGAAAATAAAGCAGAATTGTCATCGGGTGCAATTCTTCAAGTGTCTGCATGACATCACCTCTGTTTTATTATAGCATAATAATTCAGAATTGTAAACAGAAAACTAAAAATCCCTGCCGGAGCAGGGATTTTGATTAAAGCCATTCAAAGCCGAAAAGATAAGCAAAACAGTTTTTACGGACTTCTTTTTCAGAAAGATAAGTTTCCACAGCCTTTACAATTACAGGGTTATCTGAACTGATTTTTCCGGAATCTGCACCGGAAAAGAATGTTCTGATAAAATCATAAACCAGGTTGACAGGCATTGTTTTTCTGTCTGTACCCCAGGCCGATTCAGGAATATATTTCGCAAGAGCTTTTTTGCAATGTTTTCCTATGGTATCGGCTGTGAGACCATATCTTGAAGCACATTCCTGCATTGCTGTTCTGATGCTGTCATCTGAAATTTCCTCTGACGGGCGGACAATTCTCTCATTAATCATAATCAGAACTCCGAAAAAATGGCTGTCACAGGCAAGAGGATATAAATTAAATCCCAGATTTTCAAGATAAAATTTTTTCCATTCTGACAGAATCTCCAGCCATGTTTCAATATTAATCCGAGCTGCTTCTTTAAAGACAATTTCACATCTTTCTTTAAAAAAAGTAGGAACTTTAATTTCTATTATTTCTTCCGGATTTTCTGTTTTCATCTTAGCACCGGGCGGCACAAAAGCTTTGAAGCCCGTTTTTTTCAGTTCCGGTCTTTCAAAAATAACTTCGTTCTTTTCAATGGTAATGCAGAAAAGATTTCCCTGCCAGACAAACGGTTCACTGGAATTCTGTTCCGATTTCTTTTTTCTAGCCTCAAGAATCAAATTTCCGTACTCGCCACGGATATCGTAAGAGAATGCCTGTGCGATTGCTTTTTCTTCCGGAGAAGCATTTTCTCCGGAACACATCATCAGCAGCTGATTATTTTTTTTAGCTGAAGTATTCTCTTTTGAGAAAAACATTCTGTTATTATTATGATTAATATACCACACTTCATAGCTAAAATTTTCCATATCTCATCTTTCCTTTTTATATTCTTATAATAGGGTATGTTGACGAAATGCAGTCCACAACAATGACGTTATGATCTGCACAATCCATTACATAAATGCCTGTCTTTTTTTCCGGTTCAGCGTATTGGGGATTTTTTTCCAGATAGTCTGCTGTTAATTTCTGTTCCGGAGCACTTTTTTTCAGCTTTGCAATTCCATCAACAATTTGTTGTCTTGTCCAGTTATGATTAAAAAAAGTAGAAAATTTTGTAATTTCTTTTTCTCCTCTTATAAGTACGCCTTGCTGTTTTGCCATGACCGTTCCTTTTTCAATCCCCAGATTGCAGTTTTCTTTCAAACGGATCGCTGCGGGTTCAAGTATTTCTTTCTTTTCCACTCTGCACAAAACATCCGGATCGTCCCTGGCTTCGGCATTATCACAATGATAGCCTAGTATTCTTTTATTTTTAATATCAACACACCCCAGAAAAATATGTTTCAATTTTTCAATTTTAATGCCATGGGTATCAGTAATTCCTTTAATATTAACATCGGGCATTATTTTTCCTCCTTGTTATTTCATTTTCTGCTGGAGCAGATTTTTTTCAATAAAAAAACAGTCATGAGAATTTTTATATCAGCAATACATACTATTTAAATTTATTCAATTATTAATTTTTTACCTGGTTATTTTCCAGTGTCTTTTTTTTACATGAACGGCCTCATGACAGGTTTTTCAGAATGTCCTGTTGCATTCTGCTTTTTTATGCGAACGCTCCGCAGCAGTTTTTTCAATGCTCTGCGACATCTCTTTTTTAAGATGGTTGAGTCCATTCTTTCAATTTTTTTACATGGTTTTCTTCCATTCGGACTTCACTAAGCCGCTTTTAAAAATAAATATCCAAGATTTAGAAGTAACTGATATGACTGCTTCATGACTGTATATTGATTTTATCAATCCGGTGTGAGAATCTCAGCGACAGTGTAAAAAGATCAGATATAGTTCCAAAATACTATAGAAGTAACTGTAACGCTCTGCATCACACCGGAGGCAAATCTTTTTTACAGCAGTCATGAGAATTTTATCAGGAGTGTTTTTCATCAAATCATTTTTTCATAATCACAAAATAGAAGTAACTCCTGAATCTGCTTCATGACTGCATTTTATTTAATTTTCAAGCTGTTTCTGTTCCAGTGCATCCCACTGACGGATATACTCGGCAGCGAACTGGATTTCTTTTCCCGTCCAGCCTGTGAGCATTGCACACCGATAGGACATCTGCGGAAGCAGAATATTGTTATAGCCGGCTGTCTGAATGCTGAATACATTGACTTTCGGATTCACCTGATTCCGGTAGTCCAGCACCAGCTTATAGACATTGACATAACTGCTGCGGCAGGCAAAGCCTGCTTTCTTATATTCACTCATATCCTGATCTGTTCCGTACAGACCGCCTGTGCCGGCCTGCTGATCGGAGAAGATAAAAATATTATCATAGAATATTTTATTTTTAATTGCATCACGGAAGAATTTCCAGATACCGCCTTCGGTAGCCGCTCCGACATCGGAGCTTCTTTTTGCTGTGATGGCTTCTGTCTGCTGAAGGACGGGTTTTTTGACATTAAATTTGATCAGCTTGTCGCCGAACTTTCCGACTTCGCCTTCTTCTGAGCATTTTGCTGCGATCACAGCAGAGAGATTATCAATCTCAGCGATTGTCACAGTACCATACTCAGAAGTAATACACCCCCATGCAGAACCGGAATTATCTGACAGGCACATTGTCCGGCCTTTGAGCTTCGGCATATTCTGTATGGAAATTTCCATACATTCTTCGAGAGCCTGGAGAATCTCGTTTCTGTGGTGCAGATCGTGTGCTGTTTTTACGGCATTATATGCCGAATAATACCGGAACGGAAACTGCTTTCCGGTCAGCACACCGGCTTTGAGCTTGTCCAGAAATCCCATACAGAATTGAAGATCTTCAATTTCTGTGAAGATATTCCGGAGATTCCGGAGCATAGCCATGTGCCCCATATCGGTCGTATTGACGATTTCACGCCAGTCCATCCCAGCAGAGCGTTTCTGCTCCCAGGTCTGTTCCTGTTCGGAAACCGTAACGGCACCTGTTTTCATAAGCTCGTCAATGACCTTACTGTTTGCATGTGTAATGCGAACCGCATTGATCATGCCGATCTCTGCATTTTTATATTTATTGACGGCATATGCCGACAGAGAAGAAAGCTTTTTAGCAGTACTTCTTTTCAGAAGCGAAGGAATTTTATTTTTCTTTCCCTCACACAGATACAGATAATATGTCAGCTGTGTGACAGGTTCATCCGGGCGTTTCATAACCAGCTGATTTATCCGGTGAAACTCGTTCGGATTTTTTTTTGTGAAAGCGATTCTGTCCGGATGCATGGCCGCTCTGACCATAATCACCTGCGGATTCAGCCGCATATTGTAAATATTCCGGAGTTCTGCGGCGAGTTCCAGCGTTCCTCTGAAATCATAGGAGAGTGCCTGATCAATGGCCTCCTGGAAGATTTCAGTAGTAGACTTTCCGTCATAGAGTCTGAAAATTTTTTTAGCGAATTCATCGCTGAATTTTTCATCAAAACGGAACCGGCCGTCACGGACGTTATTCCGGTAATAAGAAGCCTCTCCGAAAATAGAAGAAGCGGCGATCATTTTAAGCGTATCGAGCGGATTGATCAGATAAGAATCACCGCCCATAAAATTGACGACAGTTTCTTCCCGTCTGAGTCTTTTTTCTTCCTGCATAAGGGAAACTTCTTTGGAAATTCTGCTCATATTTGCCTCCTGTCCGAATAAAGAGAAAAAAACGAAGCCCTGATTTTACTTTAATAAAAATTCATACAAAAACTGTTCTGAAAATCTGAAAGTCTTAAAGTAATCACGGCGTACACTGACAAATATTAATCTTGGAACTATCACAACGAAACAACATTCCACAACTGTCGCTTCTGTATTGCTGAGGTGCATCTCCTCAACAATATCTATTATAGCACAAAATTCCGGAATGTCAAGTATTTTTTTGAAATTTATACCAGATTTGTAAAATATCACAAAATTTAGTTCAAAATTATAGTCATAACAAACAAAAATCCGGATTCAGAACAGTTTTATTATTTCCGCTTGACAGAAAATTCAGGATATGCTATCATAAAAATCAGAAAGGAGCGTATTTCATGAATTTTAAAAATTTTCTGCAATCCAAGCCGACTGCTGACCGATGTCATTTACTGGACTGTCTCCGGGGACTGACGGTCTTAAATATGACCGCATTTCATGCCATCTGGGATTTAGTCTATATTTTCGGAATCAACTGGACATGGTATCACGGTCAGGGGGCTTACATCTGGCAGCAGGGTATCTGCTGGAGTTTTATTTTATTATCCGGATTCTGTTCCGGAATGAGCAGACATCTGCTCCGGAGAGGTCTGACCGTATTCGGCTTAGGTGCGGGGATTACGCTCTTTACGGCTCTGTTCATGCCGGAAGATTTAATTATATTCGGCGTTCTGACACTAATCGGCTCTTGTATGCTGATTATGGCACTCTGCCGGAAACTGTTACAAAAAATTCCGTCTGTGATCGGAATCCTGATCAGCTTTTTCTTATTCGCCTTTACCAAGCACATCAACAGCGGATTCTTAGGATTTTTCCGGAAAGAATTTTTTCATCTTCCGGAGATTCTTTATCAGAATTATTTTACTGCATATTTCGGCTTTCCGCAGATCGGATTTTATTCGACAGATTATTTTTCTTTGCTTCCATGGCTGTTCTTATTCTTGACCGGATTTTTTATCTATCAGCAGTTCGGTGAGAAAATTTTAAATAGCAAATGGCAGGGCATCGGCATTCTGAATCTGATCGGCAGACATGCCCTTGAAATTTATGTTCTGCATCAGCCTGTGATCTATGGAATTTTATGGCTTTGTTTCAGATCATCTCATCAGTTTCGATTCTTGTGATAAGATACCCCGATTCTTCTAATTTTACAGCGATTTTCTCTATATAAAAAGAAATATCTGTGATTTCAGAATTTTTCAGTGTTTTTCTGTTGATATTCAGCATGATAATTATTTCATCATGATTTTTTATCAGCAGAGTAATTCCAATATCCGTATTCAGATAATACAGAATCAAGCCGATTATCTCCTGATTCTTCTGTTCTTCGTCTATGATCGAAAACAGTTCTTCAGGAGATATTTTTTCTTTCTGCCAATTATAATCATCCTCATCATGCAAAGGCAGATATTCAATTTCAGGATGGAAATTCCAGCCGATTCGCTGAAAAATTTTAATAATCTCCGTAATCCGTTCCGGTGCATTATGAATCCGGAGAGTTATGCTTGCTTCTCTGGACATGAGTTTATAATCTCCTCAATCTGAGCAATCAATTCATTTTGAATCGTTTCGATGGATTTCATCTGATGCTCTTCACAGCACTGGAGAAATCTCCAGGGTTTTCCGACTGTTCCGGCATAAAGAGCGGCATCATGACAATGCCTGAGATATGCAATATCTGATTCATGAGCATCTTTTTTCGATTCTTCGCCCTGATAGCGTTCGGATAATAATTTCTGTGAAACTTCGACAGGGACATCCAGGAAAATGACTTCATCCGGCTGCGGAATGCCTAATTTCTGATATTCATAATCATAGAGCCAGTTGCGATAATCCTCCCATTTTTCACGAGGGAGCTTTGTCATCTGATAGATGGCATTAGAAGTCGTATATCGAGCTGAGATGATCGTTTTTCCCTGAGCATAATCAACTCGCCAGTCTCTGCGATAGCTGATATATCTGTCAATTGCATAGAAACTGCTTGCAGAATAGGCACTTCTTTCAGAATCCGTTTCAGGGATTTTTTTATGCAGATATTCAAGAATAATTTCTCCGGCAAGTGACTGATAATCCGGAAACGTCAGAAATCTGTATTTTTCGCCTGTGAAATGATTTTTCAGCAGATCAACCTGAGTAGATTTTCCGCATCCGTCAAGACCTTCGATGATGATAATTTTACCGTGCATTTGTGATTCTCCTTTTATGATACGTTCCGCAGTAGCGGAGCCATTTTAAATCCTGAAACAGGAAATCTGGTTCTTTCCGGAAGAATAATTTTGTTTTATATGCTGAACTATCCGCATGAAGAAAATTCAGAATCGTCCGAGTATAATACCATTCACTGTCATAAGTAACATATCGTTCATTATAGATGATTCTGCCGTACTGATTTTTTGCGAGTGTGAAGACAGGCTTGGAAAACGGCAGAGCCGGACGATCGGAATAGAAAATCTGATAATTTTCATCCTGCTTATGAACAAACGCTCTGCCTAACGCACCAGAAGCGTTAAAATTTTCCTGATAGGGAAAAATATTCACAGAGGTTCTTGTATTGCTGTTATTGCAGATACAGATTTCTCCGGCAGAGAGATCTTTTTTCAGAGCCGGAATTTCTTTAAATCGGATATGATTAATCTGATGCATTTTTTCTCCGGAACGGGAATTTTTAGTATAAGTAATATGAATGATTTGTATAAACAGCATAAATATCAGCCTTTCAGGATTTCTTCATAGATTTCTTTATCAAGATCTTTGAAGACATTGAAAATAATCTTTTTCAGACTGGTATCAGGATTCTGTTTCAGATAGGTCTGAACCGTATCGACTGCGATTTCAGCAGCTAAATCATTCGGAAAATGAAATTCTCCGGTCGAGATACAGCAGAAAGCAATGCTCTCTAAATTTTTCTCAGCGGAGACCTGCAAACAGGATGCATAACACGAAGCGAGCATGATCTTATCTTCTGCCGTAACTTCATCATAGATAATAGGCCCTACGGTATGAATCACATATTTTGCCGGAAGATTATAGCCTTTTGTAATTTTGGCTGAACCTGTTGCTTCTTCATGCCCCTGTTCCTGTATCATCTGGAAACATACATCACGGAGCTGAACACCTGCGGCAGAATGGATGGCATTGTCAATACATCTGTGACACGGAATAAAACATCCTAACAAAGCCGCATTTGCTGCATTGACAATCGCATCGGCATTTAATTTCGTAATATCGCCCTGCCAGAGACAAAGCCGGTCATCTTTCTGACTGCCCGGAATCTGCTTCACATCCACAATCCCTTTTTCCTCGGCTTCAGCTTTCAGAAATTCATCCTGCAAATCCAGAAAATATTGTGAAACCGGCATCGGATTTCTCAGATTCATCAGGCTTCTTAACAGCATTCTCTGTTCTTTATAGTCATCCGCATCCAGTCTGTTGGCCTGTAAGCGATATTCGGGCATTTCTGCCAGAAGCATACGATTCAGTTTCTTTACTTTTTCAAGCTGATTCATGTTTTTTCCTCTTTTCTGTAAGATGATAGCTGAAATCCAGAAGTTCCAGAATTTGTTTTTCCTCGACAGTTCCGTCGAGCAGAATGGTAATCCAGTGGTTTTTATTCATATGATAGGCCGGATAATAACCGTCCATTTCCAGAAGTGAACCGATAAACAGCGGATCACATTTGAGATTCAATATCCAGACAGAAGCTTTTTCTTTCAGGCCGAGCTTATCCCGGCCGATTTTCATACATAAGGCATACCATTTTTGATTGCTTTTATTCCGGAACACAGCGGCTTCAGGGAGCCGTTTCCAGAGATATTCCGGTTCGGACTGATATGTATTTTCAGCATATTCAAAAATTTTTTTCAGCATAGTCCGCTCCTTTCTGAAAATAAAAACGGCACTGCACAGAAATACAATGCCGTTATTCTTTACAGATTAAATTTATTATAATATTATTATAAATTTGCTTTGATTGCATTCAGCAGTTCATCATAGGTTTCAAATGCCGGAAGTTCCGGATGATCTGCCTTGATCTGTTCGGTACTCTTGAATAAAAAGCCTGCTTTGCTTGCCTGAATCATGCCTAAGTCGTTATAGCTGTCGCCGCTTGCGATGGTTTCAAAACCGATGGACTGGAGGGCTTTTACGGTTGTCAGCTTGGATTTTTCACATCTCATCTTAAAGCCGGTAATTTCACCGTTTTCAGCAACTTCGAGTGTATTGCAGAAAATAGTCGGCCAGCCGAGTTTCTTCATCAGAGGAGCGGCAAACTGTGTAAATGTATCACTGATAATAATCACCTGACACAGAGAGCGGAGTTCATCCAGAAATTCCTTTGCACCGGGCATGGGATCGATTTTAGCAATTGTTTCCTGAATTTCTTTCAGGCCGAGGCCGTGTTCTTTCAGGATTGCAAGTCTGTAATTCATGAGCTTGTTATAATCCGGCTCGTCACGGGTAGTTTTTCTGAGTTCCGGAATGCCGCTTGCTTCGGCAAATGCAATCCAGATTTCCGGTACGAGTACGCCTTCGAGATCAAGACAAGTAATTGTCATCATAATAAAATTCCTCCTGATTGATAAAAATAAATATTACGGGAATTTTCCCTTATTTATTATACACTAAAAATTCAGTTTTGTAAAGTCCTGACCGGAAATTCTTTCTATATTTAAGATTTTTGGTCAGTATATTTTCTTGCATAAAGCCAGAAGAACAGAACCATGCACAATTCCCCGAACATGCTGATATAGAAAATCAGATCGAAATTTCCGGTTGCAGGGCCTAAAGCCGCAAAGACGAACATCAGCAGACCGGACAGGAAGATAAACGGTGTTTTCTGTTTTACCAAGACGATAATGCCGAAAATAATCAAAGGAATCACAGTTCCGTAAGACAGCAGACTGTTAATGCCCTCTGCCCATGCCGGAGAAGCTTCGGAAGATTTACACCGGATAATCCCGGCCATTTCCTGAATCTCTAATTTACGTGCGATTCCGGCGGCGAGTCCGGCAAGACTGATCAAGCCCGTAATTCCGGCTAAAATCTTGAATTTCAAGCCGTCCCATTTCAGAGCATAGCCGCCGATCAGTAAATTCAATGGTACGAGTACCCCATGACTGATAAAGCGAATCCGGCTGATGCCGAACAGCAGACTTTCCGGAATCCAGCTGCCAATGGCCATCACAAACGCATCATAAACCAGTCCGAGGCAGACCAGAGCCATGAACAGCGGCATTTTATGTTTCTTTTCCCGATAAATTTTTAATAATAAAATCAATATAATTACTTCTGCAATTGTCAGCACCCAGATCATGACAGGGGCACTGGCGATTAAAAAATCTCTCATAGCAACTATTCTCCTGCTTTATTATTTTAAGATATTTCTATCACACTGAACGGGTTCATGTCATGACTGTCCAGATATTTCTGACTGACATAAATAATCACATAATTTTCTGTAGTTGCAAACGGCACAAAGCCGGCTTCTTCGAGATACGGAACAGCAATGGCAGTATTTCCGTCTCCGTGGCTCATGACATAGAAATCATAACGCTGAATATCTTTCAGGCCTGTTACAGTTTCTTCAAAATTATCTTCTCCCTCTTTGGCAAGACTGGGATCAGTTTCAAAATCATTTCTGTCAAACAGATAAATTTCAGGTCTGTCTGCCAGATGCGGCAGAAACCAGCCGTTTGCAATGACTCTGCCGTCTTCCGGAACGGTATCAAAGCAAGTTTCCATATGCTGGAAAAATTCTTTTCTGTCCTGATAGCTCTTCAAAAAGCCGAGCTTCCCTGAAGCACAGCATACCGCCATAATCATACTGATACAAGCCGCAACGGTAATAAAGCTATTGCGTTTTTTAATTTCCAGATCATCGGCATTCAGCACAGCCATATACAGCAGCAGGCAGACAGGGCCGAAAATATATTGATACGCAATACTTGCCGCATAAGCATAGCTGACACCGACAACAAGATTCATAATCACAAACGGAATGATCAGCAAAAACCGCCGGATTTTATTTGTCATAAACGGCAGGAACACCAGGGGCAGGAACATCTGCACCAGAAACAGCACTGTATTTTCCTTGACGAACATACTGAAAAAATATCCCGGATTTTTCAGTACATTCCCGACAATACTCATCAGACTGTCACCCGGTTCCAGCACCAGATTTCCGAAACGGCTGGAAGCCATCATTTCACCATCGCCGTATTCTCCGAGCCAGTGATTGATGGCAATAAAATAAATTCCCGAAACGACTGTCATAACTGCTCCGTGCCATTTTTTCCGGCTTTGTTCGTCAAAAAAGAAATACATACCGATACAGATCACATATAACGGAGCATCTTCTTTTACAATACAAGTCAGAGCCGCCATAATATACATCAGGATCATTTTTTTCTGATCAATGGCATACAGCAGCCACATCAGGAGTGTCGGCAGAAATGCATTTTCATGATAATCATAATAACAAGGCAGAATCAGTTCACAGCAGAAAATATACATCAGACACAGAGCCAGCCGGGCAAAGCCTTTGTAATTATGCTGTTTTGCGATCAGATACAGCGGGATAATTCCTCCCATGACCGTGACTGCCTGCACGATAAACAGCACGCATTCGTCTTTAATCAGCCATCCCAGAGGCACAAGCAGATAATAAATAAACGACGCATGAACATTGAAATGTGACAGGAACACATCTCTTTCACAGGTTGTTACTGCTGTCAGATTAGTTCTGAGCGAATAGAACATCTGAGCGAAAATGCCGAAATCATAACAGGACGTTCCGAAAATCTTATGATGCATAACAGAAGTCACACTGACAAACACCATGACTGCACAGGCCATCACTGCAATGATTCCAATCCCGGCTTTTTCCGGAAGTGCTTCAAACTGTTCTTCTGAAAATTTCCCTATCAGATGACTGACAAATACTACAGCAATTCCGCACAGACCCAGAGCCAGATGATAATTCTCATTCCGCCACAGAATAGAACATGCCAGAAACATTGTTCCGATCAGCAGTACAATCTGATCAAATATCCTCCATTTCGGCGGTACAAGACAATGTACGATTGTCAGTACCAGAAAGCCGAAAATCATCCACATAGCACTATGCCACAGCGGAAATTCCCTGACATAATCTTTCCAGTCATTCACAGCATTCAGCCCGGCAGTTTTTCTCATCTGGAACACTACACCGGAAATCAGAAAATACACACCTACGAAGCGGCACATAAACATTTCAGGAATACCGCATTTTTTCATAAAAAACTTAAAAAAATCAATCCATTCCCTGCATCGTTCTGATACGATCTGTTTCATTTATCATAGTCTCCTTTTGTCTTTCTCTTGTTTGAACCCGTGATCAAATATCAGCTTTTATTATAACATATCGGCTTTGATTTGTCAATTGCCTGACCGAATTTCTATGCAAAAGGCTAAAAACATATCTGTTTTTTCGTTCAAACCTTGACAATTGCCGAAAAATCATGTATACTGTAAAACAGAAAGAATTATCCTAACTGAAATTACAACGGAGGTTTTACAACATGGACAATCACAGCAACAGACCACGCTCCCGTGAAAAGAATGTCACATCCGGCGGAAGCGGCGTTCATAAACGTGGTGACGGTCTCAATACAGGGCAGGTCGGTGCCGGAGGTCAGGGTCGCCCGTCATCCGGCGGCATCGGAAAAAAAGCCGCAGGCGGAGGCGGTATCACTCTGCTTGCGATTATTATTGCCTTATTATTCGGCGGCAATTTCGGCACGGAAACAACCACCGAACCTTCTCCGGCTTCCAATACTGCAGAAAATACTCCCAGTATCTCCAGTACCGGCAGCGGCGGAAGTCAGATTCCGGCAAACTTTCTTTCTGCCGCTTCCGGAAGCAATTACTTTGCCAGCTCCGGCGGAGCAGCAGATACTTCTGTCGCAGAAGGTTCACGGGAAAAATATACATCCATCAAGGGCGATAATACCGATACTGTCACGCTGATGGTCTACATGTGCGGCACAGATCTGGAATCCAAATACGGCATGGCTTCTTCGGATTTGCAGGAAATGGCAAACGCCAAATACGGCGATAATGTCAGAATCATTGTCTATACAGGCGGCTGCACCGGATGGAAAACCAAAGAAATCAGCAGTACGACAAACCAGATTTATCAAGTAATCAACGGCGGTCTTCAGCCGCTTGTCATGGATAACGGTGCAAAGCCCATGACAGAACCAAGCACACTTTCTTATTTTATCCAGTACTGCAATTCCAATTTCCCGTCAAATCGCCGTGCTCTGATCCTCTGGGATCACGGCGGCGGTTCTGTTAGCGGATACGGCTATGATGAAAAATACCGTTCCAGCGGTTCTATGTCTCTTTCCGGCATCCGGCAGGCTCTGAGCAACGGCGGTGTCAAATTTGATTTTATCGGCTTTGATGCGTGTCTGATGGCAACAGCCGAAACCGCACTTATGCTCAATGACTATGCTGATTATCTGATTGCTTCCGAAGAAACTGAACCCGGTATCGGCTGGTATTATACCAACTGGCTGAATACTCTGGGAAAAAATACTTCTCTGCCGACTGTCGAAATCGGCAAAACAATCGTAGATGATTTCGTTTCCAAATGTGCTGAAAAATGTCAGGGGCAGAAAACAACGCTCTCTGTTATTGATCTGGCAGAATTTTCCAATACTATTCCGGAGAATCTGACAGCTTTCTCGAAATCCATCAGCATGAAAATCAAAAATCAGGAATATCAGGACGTTTCCCAGGCCAGATACACAACCAGAGAATTTGCCCAGAGTTCCAAAATTGACCAGATTGATCTGGTGAATTTCGCTGAAAACATGAACACTCCCGAGGGCAGAAATCTCAGCGAAGCCATCAAAAAAGCTGTCAAATACAACCGGACTTCTTCCAATATGTCCAATGCTTACGGCGTTTCTATTTATTTCCCTTATAAACGCACTTCCTATGTAGACAAGGCCTGCTCGACTTATACCGACATTGGCATGGACAGCGAATACAGCGACTGTATCCGGGAATTTGCCAAGCTCGAAACCAGCGGTCAGATTTCCGCAGGCGGCACAGGTTCTCCTGTTTCCTCGCTTCTTGATCTGGGCAGTTCGGTCTTATCCAACGGCGGTGCGGCTATGCTCGGCAGCCTGCTCACCAGCTTTGTGGCGAGTCCTTCCGGCTCCGGACGCAGCATTGACGGCCTGGATGAAAACAATATCAGCTTCATGACTGAAAATCCTCTTTCTGACTCACAGGCAGCCAATTATATTTCCATGAATTATTTCGATGCCTCTAACCTTGTCTGGAATCAGGATGCTGCCGGAAATTATACCATGGCTCTTCCCGATTCTCAATGGTCTATGATTCATCAGGTAGATCTGAATATGTTCTATGATGACGGCATGGGCTATGTCGATCTTGGTCTTGATAATCTCTACAGTTTCGATGAAAACGGAAATTTTGTCGCTGATACCGACAGAACATGGCTTTCTATCAACGGCCAGCCGGTTGCCTATTATCATACCGATACAGTCGAAAACGGCGATGAATATACAATTACAGGCTATGTTCCGGCAATGCTCAACGGCGAACGTGTGAATTTAATTTTAGTCTTTGATAACGAAACACCCTCCGGCTATATTGCAGGAGCTTCCACAAATTACGTCACAAACGAAACAGATACCGTTCCGAAAAGCCTTACCGAAGTCAAAAACGGCGATAAACTTGATTTTCTTTGTGATTACTATTCTTATAACGGAAATTATCAGAACAGCTATTATCTTGGTGATACGGTAACCGTCTCCAAAAATCTTGAAATCAGCAATACCGATGTCGGAACAGGAGAAGTCCGGATTATGTATCGTTTCACAGATATGTATCATCAGGAATACTGGACACCGGCAATTATCAATTAATTTTTATTATCCTATTAATTATTTAATTATAAAAAGAAGAACGGCATTTCAGAATGCCGTTCTTCTTGATTTTTTCTACTTCTTTTTCAGATTACTGTATCAGTCATCTTTTTTGCGTGTGATTGCCAGTGCTGCTCCGGAAACTGCAAGCAGTCCGAGTACTAACATGATACCTTCTTCCGAACCTGTCTTCGGGCTGGATGCGGTACTTGTTGTATTATTGCGGCTGGTAGTGGTAGAGCTTGCAGAAGAAGTTCTCTTGTAAGCTGTCGTGCTCGTTCTGGAATTGTTCGAGCCGCCGGAAGATCCGGAAGAAGAACCGGAGGAAGAGCCGGATGAACCGGATGTCTTGCTTTCTGATTCAGATTCGGATTCGGATTCGCTTTCAGATTCTGTTTCGGATTCAGATACTGATTCAGATTCAGATTCTGTTTCGCTTTCGGATACGGATTCAGATTCAGATACAAATTCACTTTCACTTACAGATTCTGTTTCGGATTCTGTAGGTTCTGTCTGTGTGTCAGATTCTACAGCAATGCCGGTATCTACAGTTTCTGTTTCAGTTTCGGTTTCTTCTGTATAAATTACAGATTCAGAAGATTCTTCTGTTTCACTGCCTACGATCCAAGACATATCGTCTGTTGTTTCAGTTTCGGTTTCACTGCCAACAATCCAGGACATATCATCTGTTGTTTCGGTAGTTGTTTCCCCTGTTTCGCTGTGGCTGTAGTAATCATCCGTTTCAGTATTGGATTCATGCTCGCTCTGTACAGCTTCAAACAGTGTTGTTGTCGTTGTGGTTTCAGTTGTGGTGGTTGTAGTTGTGGTAGTCGTTGTAGTAGATGTAGATGTTGTTGTGCTTGTGGATGTTGTGGTTGTAGTTGTTGTAGCAGATGTGGATGTTGTTGTGTTTGTGGATGTCGTAGTTGTAGTTGTTGTAGCAGATGTGGATGTTGTTGTGTTTGTGGATGTCGTAGTTGTAGTTGTTGTAGCAGATGTGGATGTTGTTGTGCTTGTAGATGTCGTTGTTGTGGTAGTTGTAGCAGATGTGGATGTTGTTGTGTTTGTGGATGT